>JBGAUT010000050.1:0-36823 GCA_044228505.1 Polyangia bacterium
GCTGAACGTCTACAAGCTGATGGCGAACGTGAAGGAATCGAAGCTCCTGACTCCGAAGCAATACTGCGAATCGCTGATTCTGCGAACAGGTACAAGACCGAGTTATCCGCAACTCGCGAAGCTACTCAGCGACGCGGGATACCAGACTCCCAAAGGGAATGTGAACTGGTGGCCCGCACAAGTGCAGCAGCTCCTACTCGGTCGCTACGATCAATTTTACGGGAAGAGGAAGCAAGTACAGGAGAAGCCGGTTCATGTGGAGTGAACCGATTCCTATACCGTGAATGCGCAGAGCGCGTGATTCCTTGATTACCTGTTGATGGATGGTTGCCCGAGCAAAGAGAGTCTGCCCAGGCACAGCGTGGCGGACTGTTGACCTCGCTAACCCCAACGAGAACTGCTTGGTTGCGCGTTGGATGTGTGTTAGCAGTCGGGCAACGGTAGGAGGATGTCGTGGAACAGTTAGAGAGCATCCCGGTCAGAGCCTTGTTCTCGGGGACGATTGATGCCCTGAGTGCTCTGCTAAAGAAGTGTCCACCGAAGCAGCGGGACGCACTGCGGCGAGCGGTGGCGACGCTTCGTGAGACGCTGCCGCAAGTGGAGAAGGCGCAGACCAATTACCCTCGGGCGGACGTGGCGACTGAACTGCATCTGAGCGCTGGCATCGTCGAGCCGGATAGCACCGAGTCGCGGGTGCTGAAAGCCTGGGGGGCGGACCTTGAGCAGCGACGCAAAGCGGCGGGATTGACTCGCAAGGTGCTGGCAGAACGGGCGGGGATCTCTGAGAGCACTCTGCGCAACGTCGAAACGGGGCGTAGGCCACCAACGCGGATGACGATCATGCACCTTCAGTCGGTGCCGGAGCTGCGCATCGACCCAAGCCCGATCGGCGAACACATCACGGGTCGCAGACAGAAAGTGCAGGACTTCTCTCCGAACTGCTGGCTGACTCCTGAGTACGACGCGCTGAAGCTGCACAACGATCTGACGCTGCATCTCAAAGGTCGTGGCGGTCATCTGGAGCAGACCTATCTGTATCTCGACCCGAGCAGCGCCGCAGCGTGGTGCGCCATCGCCGAACAAGAGAGCTACACGACCGCTCGTAACCTGATGCCGCTGGGACGTGTGGCCGAGCGCATCGCCGAGTTAGCTGGGCCGGTCGGGCTCGATGTGATTGGGCTGGGATGTGGCGATGGCAAAGACGAGGTGAGACTGACTCAGCGGCTACTGGATCTACACCGCAACCGCAATCTCCGTCTGTACCTGCTCGATATCAGCCAACCGCTCTGTTCAGGGGCTTATCGGCAAGCTGCCGAGCTGCTCGCCGACCGACCCACGGTGTCTGTCTACGCCATCCAGGGCAACTTCCACAACTTGCAGCGCTACACGCCGCTGCTGCACGCGCCCGAGCGCTCCCACCGTCGGCGCGTGGTCTGCATGTTCGGCAACACCTTCGCCAACTTGCAAAACGAGGTGATGTTCGTCCGTAACAGCCTGCTTGGATTCGCGCCGGGAGACTTTCTACTCCTGAACGTGCCTGCGACGATGGCCCCTGCCAACAAACCGGCTGAGATTGTCCACAAGGATCGACGACTCTCAGGGCAAGTGCCGACGGATGAGAAGTCCCCCCAAGATCAACATCAGCTCGAGCTGCTTCGACGCTACATCCCCGGCATCAAGAGCATAGACATCAAGCCCGTGCTCGATTTCGATGCTTGCCCCATCCCTGGTAGCTATGCCGCCGACATCCGCGCCACGGTCAACATGATGAGCGGGGAGACGAAGCAGTTTTCGGTCTTGTACGCCAAGCGCTACGACCAAGAGCAGCTCGACTGCAAGATGTGTAAGGAGGGCTGGCTGCCTGTCGCCCACTGGCGTTACGCCGATGAATACCACCCCAGATTGTTGCTGCTTTACCAACGTGCAAGGCCCAATACCGACGAAGAGTGACATGCGTTGGTAACTGATGTGTCACTGAGTGTCACCATTCGTACCAACAAGACGCTTACTGCTTTACCAAACTGTTCAATGGACGCTCGCCCCACTCAAGGAGTGTGGTCCATGCGTCGTTACCCGCCCGGTTTTCTCACCCTATCAGCCTCGGTGGCCTGCGAACGGTTTAGCTTTTTTCTGCTGCTGAGCTTGTTGCTGCTTTACCTAAACGAACGGCTCGGATTTACCACCGCCAACGCAACAGACATCCTCGGCTGCTTCATCGCTGCTACCTATGTGTCACCTCTGCTTGGAGGCATTGTCTCCGATGGCCGAGTCGGCGTCGTGCGTGTCGCGTCGCTTGGCTACCTCATCGCTTCCGTCGGTTACGCACTCCTGATGATTGAGAGAGTCCCGACTCTGTATGTCGGTCTAGCACTGGTCGCGCTCGGGTCTGGTGCGGCCAAGTCTGCGCCGCAAGCGCTCGCCACACGACTGTATGCCGCCATTCCCGAGCATCGCGACCACGGACTGACCCTGATTTACCTGCTCGCCAACGCCAGCGCGATCGTAAGTCCGGTCGTGGGAGAGACTGCGCGCTCGTGGCTCGGGTGGCCCGCCGCCTTCGCGGTGGCGTCGCTGGGACTCGTGGCAGCAGGGACCATTCTCCGTTCGCACAGTTCACTCCTGCGCGCTGCTGAACAGAGTGAATCTGTCGCTCCTGATGCTAGCAGAGATACGCCTCACGGCTCCCTCCCTCTACTACTCTGTCTGTGTCTGATCTCGCTGCTGTTCACCGTGGCCCACATGCAAGCGAGCACGACGCTGCTGCTCTGGGCTCGTGACTACACCGATCGCCGATTCCTAACCTGGGAACTGCCGGTGCCGTACATCGCATCGCTGCACTCTGGACTTGTGATTGCGGTGTCGCCGCTGCTCTCTCGCCTACTGTTTCGTCTACGAGCCGCTCCCGGAATTGGCTCCGTTTCCACAAAGATCGCGATAGGAATGGCGGTGACGAGTCTGGCTTATCTCCCGATGATCATCGCTGCGCAGAGATCAGGAAGTTTGTCACTTGCCAGCATCGGATGGCTCCTCGGCTGTCTGCTGATGCTCTCGGTCGCCGAGCTGCTGGTCGGAGCGCTCGGTCCGTCATTCGTCCTTCGCCTCGCCCCACCACAGAGCGGAGGACGATGGATCGGTGCGTGGTATGCCGCGACAGCGATTGGCTTCTGGGTCGCGGGTCGAATCGGCGGACTGTGGGACAGAGTGCCGCACAGCGCGTTCTTCCTTGGATTGGCAGTGATTCCGCTGATCGGTGTCGCGGTGAGTCTCCATTGCCGTCGATGGGACGCCAGACACTAACCGGACTCGCGGGTATTGATGTCGAAGCCCTAGAGGCGCACCAGGCTCTGCGCGAGTTCGGCAATGCCTGGTGGTTCGGAACCGTCTATGGTGAAGCGGTGCTGTGCCCCGGCGATCCACCACTGCAACAGTAGTTGCTGTCTGTCGTGCGCGGGAGCCGTTGGCCCCGACCGCGGGGCATCGGCTCGCAACTCCAGTGGGCTCGCACGAATCAACGCCGGAGTCAACTGATGCGGGGAAAACGCACGTAAAGAGCTGGGGATGCTCGCTGCGCCGATTGTGCCATCAGCAAAGATGTTGACCCCAAAACGGATAGGCAGGCCTTCTTCATCTCTCTGATGTGGAAATCACTGGGGGTGTGTTTGGGTACTATGGTCAGGGACGTGGTCGCCTGAGCCATGCAGCTAGCTTGCTTCGTCCTTCACCGATTCCGTTCTTCTCTGTAACAGTCCATGAAGGAGCAGCGGCAACACAGAGAGCATCAGGATAGTCGAAGACAGAATTCCTCCGATCACCACTGTTGCCAAAGGCCGCTGCACTTCGGCACCTGCTCTGCTGGAAAAAGCCATCGGAAGGAATCCGATCGCAGCCACGAGTGCGGTGGTTACAATCGGCCGAAGAGCCCCCTTTGCGCTGTCACGGAGCGCAGGGACCAGCTCGGTTCCTTCGCTCAGTCGACGTTTCAGTTCAGAGGCCATTACCACGCCGTTTAGCACTGCGACTCCGCACAGAGCAATGAAACCTACCGCTGCGGGAATCGAAAACGGTAGACCTCGAACGCGCAGCGCGATCACACCGCCCACGACCCCGAGCGGAACACAGGCGAACACCGAGACTGCGTAACGAAGGTCGCCGAACATCAGGAAGAGCATTCCGAAGATGATCACAAGAGCCAGCGGTACGACCAGCATCAACCTATTTTTGGCACGGGTGAAGTTCTCGAATTGGCCACCCCAGTCCAAGCGGTATCCCGTTGGTAATTTGACCTGACTCGTAACCTTCTGCTGGGCCTCTGTGACGTAGCTGACGAGGTCACGACCACGAATGTTGGCTTCAACCATCACCCGCCGCTCGAGACCTTCCCGATTGATCACCGCTGGTCCTTCTGACTCACGAATGTCGGCCACTTGCGCGAGTGGCACTAGCTGTCCTTGCCCCGTTCCGACCATCAGCTCACCAAACGACTCCGGAGTAAGCTGAGCAGGCGGCAGCAGTAGCACCAAATCAAAACGTCGTGGTCCCTCGAAAATCTTGCCAACACTGCGACCCACTCGTGATGCCTCCACCACTGACAGTACTTCATCCGCGGGGATGCCATAACGAGCCAGTCGTAGCCGATCCGCCTTGACGTTTAGGAGAGGTAGGCCGAGCACTCGCTGAACCCGTAGATCACCGGTGCCAGGAATCAGTCGCAACATCGTAGCGACCTGCTCCGCAAGTTTCTTTGAGACTTGAAGATCGGGCCCAAAGATCTTCACCACGACGTCTGCTCTTGATCCCGACAGGAGCTGGTTGACCCGGTCCTCAATAGGCTGGGACACCGACACGAACGTCGCAGGAACTTCACGCTCCACGGCCTCTTTAATCATATCCCCTAACTCATCGAGATCGTGCGCGCTGGTCCACAGTTCCTTTTCCTTTAACTCCACCATTACCTCGGACTCATCAGGTCCGACAGGGTCGGTCGCCACTTCCGCACGACCGGTGCGAGTGACCACAGACTTGACCTCTGGGAATCGCGCCACCACGGCCTCCATCTGACTACCTAGCCTTTGTGCTTCGGTGATCGAAACCGATGGGAGCCTCTTCACATCGAAGGCAAACTGTCCCTCTTCCAATCTGGGAACAAACTCGGCTCCAAGCGTCGAGGATATCAAGGCCGTACCCGCCATCAGGAACAGCACCAGACCGTACACGGTCATCGGCTGAGCCAGTAGTCGATCCAGTTGGGTTCCGTAGGCATGTTGGAACTTGCCCCAAACTCCGCTCTGGTGTCCGGTACCATTCCCTTCCGAATGTGACGGTGCCTTCATCACCATGGCGGCAAGGGCTGGGAAGATCAGCAGAGTGAATACAACCGCACCAAGCAGCGCTAGAGCAACGGTCACCGCCATCGGCTTGAACATTCGACCCTCGACACCTTCCAGAGCCATCAGCGGTAGATACACCAGCATGATGATCGCCACCGCAAATGTCACGGCACGCGCCGATTCAGACATTGCCGCTGCAACAACCTCGGGAACGTCAACTGCACCTTGTCTGTTCATGACGGCAAAGCGCACCATCACCGCTTCTAGCATCACGATCGCTCCGTCGACCAGAAGTCCGAAGTCGATCGCTCCAAGCGACATCAAACTGCCGGTGACATCAAGCTGCACCATGCCAATGACAGCGATTCCCATCGATAACGGAATTGCTAATGCAGCAATCAAGCTACCCCGCAGAGTACCCAACGTCAGAAACAGTATCAGGACGACCAGCGCACCTCCTTCCGCGAGGTTGATAAACACGGTCTTGAGCATCCGATTGATAAACTGTGCTCTGTCGTAGTAGGTGTTGATCCGGACTCCTTGAGGCAGATTGGCCGACACCTCTGCGAGTGCCTTTTTGACGTTGGTCACTACTTCACGGGAGTTCTGCCCAATGAGCATCATCACCGTTCCGGCCACGATTTCCCCCTGACCGTGCTTGGTCACTGTCCCAAAGCGAAGAGCGGGGCCGAGTTTGACTTGGGCGAGTTGTCGGAGCAGAACTGGTGTTCCTGCTTCATCGGTGGTGATGACCGTGTTGCCGATGTCACGTAAATCTTGGTACTGCGCTTCACCACGAATGACATAGCTCTCTCGGTTCTTCTCAATGTAGCCACCACCGACGGTTGCATTGTTGCGTCGTAGCATCTCGTAGACCTGAGAAAGCGTCACTTTGTAGGCTGCCAGCCGCTTGGGATTGAGCACCACTTGATACTGCTTCGCTTCGCCTCCCATCGCGTTTACTTCGATGACCCCAGGAACGGAGCGGAGCTTATAGGACACCACCCAATCGAGCAGCGTACGAAGCTCCATGGGAGAGTGTTTTCCGTCGGTGGACTCCAGATAGAATTCATAGATCTCACCGAGTCCCGTGGAGACCGGAGCCAGCTCAGGATGTCCGTATTCCGGGGGGATATCGACCTCTGCAATCTTCATCCGCTCTGACACCAATTGTCGTGCAAACCAGATGTTGACTTGATCTTTAAAAACAACCGTGACCGCAGAAACTGCCGTGCGACTGATCGAACGGATTTCACTGATGTCGGGCAGTCCGTTGAGTGCGGTCTCAATCGGATAGGTGATGTACTGCTCCACCTCCGAGGGAGACAGACCGGGGGCAGCAGTCAGGATCGACACCTGGACGTTGGTGACATCGGGTACCGCGTCAATCGAAAGCCTCTTGGTTGCACCAAACGCCACGAGCGCGAGCAGCAGGGTCAAGACTAGAACCAGGCCCCGACGCTCGACACTGAAGCGAACCATTTTTTCCAGCATCGTGTCACCTCAGTAGTTCACTTTTGAGGAGGAATGCACCATCGGTGGCCACTCGCTCACCGGGTGCCAGCCCCGAACGGATTTCCACCTGACCACCACCGGAAACCCCCAGTTCAACGCTGCGCTTACGAAAAGTACCGTCCGGCTCTGCCACAAATACGAGCGGCTTCCCTTCCAGGGTCTGCACAGCCTTACGCGGTACCGCTAGCACCTCTGCCGTGGTCCGAGCGGGATCACCTACCAACGTAGCGGTTACAAACTGACCGGGTCGGAAGAGACCCTCTGCGTTTTGGAACTCGATTCGGACTTGCGCAGTACGCGTCCTTTCATCGATTACTTGGCCTACGTAAGCGACTCGCGCTGGGAAGGTCTTCCCCGGATAGACTTCGGTGCGCAGCACCACCTTCTGGTCCTTGCTTACCGCAGAGAGATCCTTTTCAAATAGCTCTAGCTCGACCCACAGCCACGACAAGTTGGCTACCTGAAACGCAGAGGTTGCCGCTTGCACAGATTGACCCAAGGACACCTTGCGATTCAGTACGACCCCAGCAATTGGACTCACCAGGGATACTCTGCCTGGCCAACCACCACTGCGCTCGAGCACCTTGATGTCTTCCGGTCGCAGTCCCAGTGCTCGCAATCGCTGAGTCGCTGCAGCCAGGTTTGCATCCTCGATGGCGGCATGGGCCTCTGCAAGCTCCTTTTCCCGTTCGGAAGAGACTCGACGTTCCGCGAGTTCTCGCTCTCGACGTAGATTGGCCTGCGCAGCCATCGCTCCAGCGCGTGCAGTCAAATAGGCAGCCTGTGCTTGTCCCACCTCGGCACTTTCTAACGACGCGAGGACTTGACCGGACTTTACAGAGTCCCCTGTTCCTACTTCCAGACTCACAATTCGTCCAGCGATGAGTGGACCTACCTCCGCAAAATGGTCGGCATCGTAGCCGACCGAACCTACCAACTCGACATCGCGAGCCAAGCGGAGTTTCGTTGCGACCGCAGTCTCAATGGGGTTCTTGAGGTTTGCGTGCTGTGGAAGACGAAGAATGCCGTTCCCATCATCTTGCGACAATTGAGAAGCTGGCTCCGGTCGTGGCGAAGGCTCGCGCATTCCGCCCATCCAAACACCGGCCAAGATCCCCACGACCGTGGGAGCAACATAGCGAACGGATCTCAGAATACGAGTCCATAACCCTGGATGAGGGCTCATCATGAGGGAACTCCTTGCAAAAGTGGAGCACCGACTGAACGCTCCAGTTCGATAGCAGCCACCCACAGCTCCTCTAGAAGATCCAGATGCCGTAGACGTGCTTCCGTTAACTCGCGGGAGGCCGTAATCACGCGAAACAGATCGAATTTACCGGCCTGCCAGCCTCGGCGAAGTAGTTCGATGTTGCGCTCTGCGGGGGGCAGTACCTCTTTTTGGAACTCCTCCACTTGTTTGCGTAGTAGCTGAAGTTTGCGGTGTGCCATAGTAACTTCGCCGCGAATTCGGGTGCGCAGTAGGCGCTCTTCTGCTTGACGTTGTTGCTCCAAGGCGTGCACCTGTGCAATCGGACCTTGGTTGCGATTCCAGATCGGAAGGGACAGACCTACCGTGCCACCCCAAAAGGTCTGACCGGGGAGATCTCTTTGATAGTCGAAGGCAACCAGCAAGGAAGGAATTGCTTCACGATGGAGACGGGATTCCTCCCGATCCAACGAAACCTCCTGACGACGAATGACGAGCAGATCAGATCGAAACTGTTCTGCCAACGAATACAGAGAGTCCGCCTTTTCATACGCAGTATCGATGAGCGGAGGATCGGTATGACTTGTAGTCAGCAGCAGTATGTTGGTTGGCGCAAGGCCGCACAGGATTCCCAGTTGCGTCTGTCGACCGGTCAGCAGTACTTCTGTCTGAACTCGCTCCGCACGTACTCGTCCTTTTTCGATCTGCGCAAGATTCACCTCCAGCTCACCCGTTGCCCCAAGTTCCAAACGGGCCCTTGCCGATAGCAATAATTTCTCCGCAGTCTCTTCGCGTCCAAGTGCAACAACCACCCGCTGCGCCGCCAAGGATGCCTGCACATACGAGGTGAGAAGCAACGCCCGCGATTCAACCTGCGCCAGAGCAGTCTGTGCCTTCGCCACTTCGACTTGTGATGCCACCGCGGACAGCCGAGCCCATCGCTGTCCTGCAATCTCCAGTGCTTGCTCGACATGTATTTGATATTGGACTCCGGTTGCGATGGGATCACTGGTGGTTTCTTTGCGTTTCCCAATCAACACGGAGGCATAGGGATTCTGAGTGAGCCACAATTTGGCACCCTCTGTTCGCGACTCCACCACTCTTTGTTCATTCTGCGCTCGCACCAGGTTTGGGATGTGAAGCCTGGCCAGCGCCAGCGCATCACCAACAGACAGCTCGCTTCTCGCTACCGATTCCTCCGCTGCGGCAAGTGGAGGAAATCCAAACAGAGAGCCGACTACCAGTAGCGCATATATTAGGCACATTGTACGATTCATTTTTGGTCTACCTGAAAGAGGACAGGGTTGCAGCGCGCTAGGTCTCGACTACTTCGACCACAGACTCTGCTGTTGCTCCCTCCGTGAGCTGAAGCAGAGCACTCACCAGATCTCCAAACACGTCGGCCAGATGCCGTGCGTTACTGGCCAACCACGGCAAGTTCAGCTCGACTCCGACAATCCGGGTGGGCGGCCCTTCCGGTAACGTGGACTCGAACCGAAGCACCGCCAGAGTGCGGGCGCTGATTGCGAGTTTTTCGATCGGTAGCAGGCAAAGCGCTTGGACTTGGTGTGATTCCTCGCGCAGTCTGGATGCCGATAGCAAGACCGGGGCTCCACCCAGAACCATTCCGATTTTGTACGTCTCACTGAACGAGGTGGTGAAGGTCCCGTTCTCTAGGTGATGCAGAATGTTGTCGCGCAGCAGTGCGTAGCGAATCCATGGAAACTCATACGCACCACTGGGTCCGAGCAAAGAGATACTCATGGGAAGTGCCCTTCCTTTGGCGGTCACAGAGGATTGATTCCTCTGTGTGAGTACCATGCAAGCGGAATGCCGAGCGCTTAGGAGGACTGACTGTAACGGTCGAGCTTGCGATAGAGCGTCCGACGGTCGACTCCCAAGATCTGGGCGACCATGGCTTTGTTGCCACCGAGCGCATCGAGAACGTGAAGGATGTAGCGCCGCTCGATTTCCTCGAGCGATACCAGTTCAGCGGAGTCTGGGCTGGTCAGCAGAAGCTGCGCGGGCCGATGATCACGCACCTTCTCTGGAAGGTCGTCGACTCCAATTTGATCATAGGACGTCAATGCAACCGCTCGCTCCATGCAGTTTTGTAGCTCGCGTACATTGCCAGGAAACGAGTAGGCGAGCAGCCGCTCTGCCGCTTTGGGAGCCAGTCCGATCACGCGCTTGCTCTGCCGTGCAGCGTAGGAATCAATGAAATGCTGAGCGAGCAGGAGCACATCGCCACCACGACTCCGGAGCGATGGAAGCCCAATTTGCACAACGTTGATACGAAAGTAGAGATCATCGCGAAACCGCCTCTCTTCGACGGCAGCTTCCAGATCTCGGTTGGTGGCAGAAACGATGCGAACATCAATTGGAACTTCTACATCACCACCGACCGGACGGACTTTGCGTTCTTGAAGTGCCCGCAGAAGCTTGGGCTGGAGCGGTAGTGGCAGGTCGCCGATTTCGTCGAGAAACAGAGTCCCTCCGTGGGCTTGTTGAAACAGTCCCTTGCGAGCCATGCGCGCATCTGTGAAGGCACCCTTGGTGTGCCCAAATAGTTCGCTCTCAAGGAGCTGTTCTGGAACTGCTGCGCAGTTGATGGCAACAAACGGACCCTGTGCCCGGCCACTCTTGCGGTGGATGGCATGAGCGACCATTTCTTTGCCGGTTCCGCTTTCTCCCGAGATCAGAACAGAGACGTCCGTCTCGGCCACGCGGGCGATCAAATCGAATACTTTCTTCATCGCTGCGCTGGTGCCGATGAGCTCATCAAAGCGCTGTGTGGAGGCCACTGCGCGACGGAGCGTCTTCACTTCCTCTCGCAGCGCCCGATGCTGTACTGCTCGTTGCAACACCAGCGCCAGCGTATCCACCTCAAATGGCTTGGTCACAAAGTCATACGCACCAGCACGGATTGCTGCAATCGCGGTCTCTAGGCTTCCAAACGCGGTGATGACGATCACCGGAACATCGGGACGGTTGGCAAGCACTCGACTGCACAGTTCGGTCCCGCGCAGGCCCGGCATGTTGAGGTCTGCGACCACCACCTCGATGTCCTCGTTCGGTAGTACCCGCAACGCTTCCAGAGGGTCGGTGTGCCATAACACGTCGAAGCCGCGCTTGCGGAGTCCGAGTTCCAGCACCTCACACATCGCACGATCGTCATCAACGACCATCACACGCGGCTTGGTGGCGGTCACACGGACGCTCCCTTCGGTAGGTACACTGCGAATCGGCTCCCTTTCCATTGTTCGCTCTCTACCTCGATGAAGCCGCCGTGGTCTGTGATGATCTCATTGGTAATCGATAGTCCAAGTCCTGTTCCCTCGCCGGCGCGCTGGGTGGTGAAAAACGGCTCAAAGATTCGACTGAGGTGTTCCGTTGCAATCCCCGTACCGTTATCCTCCACTCGCAACACCACATAGTCTCCGGCGGTTCGATCCGCCGACTTGCTGACCGAAAGATGTTCCGTTTGCACGGAGACGCGCACCTCTCCCTGGTCACGAATGGCATGCACGGCATTCATGATCAGGTTTCCCATGGCTTGTTCAATTTGGGTGGAGTCGACGGGGGCTACCGCTCGGACATCACTTGGTTGGAGCGTCAGGGCGATGCTCTTTTTGCTCGCGAGGGGTCGCAACAGCTCGACAGTGCGCCGCGCCAGGTCATAGACGTTGGTCGCTTCGCGCTGTGGCCCACGCCGTCGTGCAAAATCGAGAAGTTGCCGAATTGTGGTCGCTACCCGTTCGCTCTGCTCGATGATCCGTGCGGCGTGCTGACGGCCCTCTTCGATGGTGGAGTCCGCCTCGGTAATCAGCCGAGCCCGACCGACTATCACGCTGAGCGGAGTGCCAATCTCGTGGGCAATTCCAGAGGCAACCTGCCCGACCAGAGCCAATCGATCGCGGTGGCGGAGCTGTTCGACGGTGGCAATTCTGGCGGTGGTTTCAGTTTGTAGTAGGGAGTGCAGGCGCTCACGGTCGCTTCGGATCCGAACGGTGAACTGTCCTATGGCAATCAGAAACACCAATCGTACCGAAGTGTTCCACAGATACGCGAAGCTCAGCGCATCGGCGCGGAAGGCCATATCGCCAAAGTACAGTCCCAGACCGGCCGCCGCAGAGGTGACCAGCGCTGCATGTGGCCCCAGATACCAAGCCCCTAGCGCAATCGGAATGGCATAGAACAGGGCCAGCGAGACCCGTGGTCCGGTGAGCAGATCGACCACTCCGATGAGCGCGATCGAGGCAAGCACTGCGCCCCAACCAATGGCTGCACGAACCCGTTTGCTCAACACCAGCCACCTATAGCACACAGGTTCTTGTTCAACTGGCACCGATGCTTTTTCCCAGAAGCTGCTTATAGCCTACCGGAAAGATCACTCCACTGACGATGGCGAGCAAGATCACGGCACCACTCCCTGCGGCATCAAGGATGCCGAGATCTCGACCTAGCGCAGCAATCGCCACAAGCAGCGTCAACGGCGAAGACAGCAGGAATGCCCCCGCGAACACTTGTCGCAGCGGAACTCCTAGCAGTCGAATCAGCAAAAGTGGGATTGCCTTGGACAGCAGGGAAGCTCCGGCAAGCAGGGCCACCATCCGAATGATGCTGACGGGATTGGCCAGCACATGCACATCAAAGGTCACTCCAACACTGATGAAGAACAGGGGAATAAAGAAACCCTGACCGATGGCCGACAGCTTGGCATCAAGGGCTCCGCGCTGACGAAAGACGAACGCAAACAGCGCACCGGCCAGAAAGGAACCCAGGATGGATTCAAGCCCGACCAAGCTGGCCAGCGTCGACAGACTCAGCATCAGTACAAAGCCTGCACGGACACCGATTTCCGAAGGATCATCGGCATGGACCAGCCGCTCGAAGTGATGGGGAGCCCACCATACGAGCAGGCGCAGCAGAGATAGCAGCAGATAGGCGACGATGAAAAGCACCAGCGCCCGGCCAACCTCCATCACCAGCCGCCAGCCAGCACCGAAACGATGCATCAAGTTGAAGCCAGCCAGTCCGAACAAGGTCAGAAACTCTCCGATTGATCCGACGAGTAGCAAGAGCTGACCCAGGCGTGACTTCTGTTGTCCAGTCTCAACCAGCGCGACTAACAGGATGCCGCAGGACATCGCTCCCAGCACCAGTCCAAGATATGGAGGGAATCTCAGCAGTTGGGCCAGCGCAACACCGGTAAGCAGAATGCCAGCCGCTGCGATGCTGGCGATCAGCACACTGCGCAGACCTTCGCGCCGGATGTGGTTGAAGTCGATCTCGGCACCGACCAAGAACATCAGGAAGGTGATTCCCAGGTGTGACAAAAAGCTGGTAAAGGGGGTGGTATGAACGAGCTGTAGACCCGAGATGCCGACCAAGAGCCCGAGCAGGATTTCGATGACAGCAGCGGGCAGTCGCAGTCGGGCCGCAAGGAGTGGAGACACAAACGCTCCGACATACATGACAACGAGCGAGGCAGCATCGCGGCTCTCTGTCATCGTCCTACCTCGGAGCGAGTTCGGGAACGGGGTCCAAGAATTAGAACAGAGCAGGCCGCCTGTTCGACCAGTAGGGCCCCGACATCTGGATTGAGTAGGAAGCTTCGACGACGACCCCGATGGGTGACCACTAGCAGGTCACTGGGAACGACAAATCGAGCGACCTCGCGCACGGGGTTGCCGTTCAGGTGATGCGGTGTGACCGAAACGCGATACTGGGCCGCAACGTCACGGACCGTCCGCAGCACGCGCTCGTGGGCTTCGGTTTGCTCGCCGCCCGCGACGAAGTCAGGGGTACTCACCGTCACCGCATGCAGAGGGAGTCCGAGCTGACGAGCCACATCGATGGCCAGCTCCGCAGCCAGGGTCAGATCGCTCGATTCAGTGGCCGCCAGCACCACCCGCCCATAGGGGGAGTTGCCCGCTGCGAGCAGGAGCGGACTACCAAGTCCAATCAGTAGCTTGGGCCAGCTCGGCGACCAAAGCCCCATCCGCTGTCCCCAGTTTGACTTGGGCTTGGCGAGCACCAAGACGCCCAGGTCGATGGACGTGCGAAGAGTTTGTAGCATGTCCCCCGCAGAGGCTTGTCCCTCCAGCGTATGTAAGGGTCGCGGCCAGATGATTTCCGGACGCTGAACAGCCGTCGCGGGCGCGGGAAGCAGAGTGACTCCATCCACTCGCGTCTTATCGGCCAGGTAGGCAACCTCTCGCCAGACTCCCTCGTTCTGTACTCCTGCTTCTGCAAAGACGAGCTGCCGTCCGTACTGAAGCGGAAAGCGCGCCACGCCAGCACGAAGGTAGTCGGCGATATCGGGCAGGATGTCGGGCTCACCAGATAGCAGCAGTCTATCTCCAGCGCGAACCACCGCGTTACCATGCGGCACGATGATCTGGTCCTGGCGATAGATGGCGGCGATTAGCCAGCGCCGAGCACGGAGATCCGCCACTCGCATATCGACCGCAGGCGAGGTCGGCAACACCGGAATTTCCAGCACCTCACCACGCCCCAGTCCTACGCTCACCGCGATTCGAACGCCGCGCTCGATGACGTTGGTCACCAAGCCCGCCATGGCGAGCGGTCGCAGCAGCACTTCGGCCCCAAGTGCCTTGAGCTGTGACTGAGCCTCGGTGCTCTGAACCACCGCAATGGCAGCCGGCGGATGTTCGACCGACAACGCGAGCCGACAGATCTCGACGTTTACTTCATCAGTAGAAGTGGCGGCGATGATCCACTCCGACTCACTCACACCTGCTTCACGTAGGTTGAGCAGACTGGTGCCATCCTTGGCCAGCAGCTTCAGCGCGGCCTCTGGTGCGATGATCGCCCACAGCGGGAGCAGTCGTTGGGAATCCAAGTCCAGCACCGTCACATTCCAGGTCGTACACAGAGACCGTGCCAGCGCGAGGCCAGTTTCGCTGGCCCCTACAATGATGACCCGCTTCCTTGGTGCACTTTGTAGAGGCATGTTGTCTGCTTCCATCATCACATCAACGCTGGTTGCATGTCACATACCAGGTCACTTCGGCCCGTTGATTTCGCTTGAGCTAGCAAGTCCTTGGCATGAGGACTGCTCCGTCCAACTGCATCCCTTCCACGGATTGCCACGATGCGCTGGGCACACCGTAGAGGGATGGCAGCAATTACAAGGAGTGAGTTGTCATGAAAAAGCTCGTGTTAGGTCTTCTGTCGTGTTTTGTCCTGCATGTGGCAGCACCAGTCTTCGCAGCCGACAAGGCTGAGGATGGAGCCAAAAAGGAAGCGAAGAAAAAAGCCAAGAAGAGCAAAAAGGGCGGAAAGAAGAACACGGACAAGGCAGAGAAATAGGTTGGCGGCCACCGTACGCGACGAGTCACGCTCCGAAGTGTCTCACTGTTGGTGATGGCCTGTGCGGCTCTTGGCCAAGAGTGCGGAGCCATTCTGTCGATCTGTGGCAAAAATGTCGGAGCATGTCACTCAGCGACGGTCCGGACGGTAGGTTCGCCCGGCCTTGCTCAGGGCTCCGAAGGGTGGCTCAGGGGTTGCAATCGGTCCAGGCAGCAGACTGCAACCGTCAGGAGTCGCGTATGCCACAAAAACCACCTTTTTCGGTATCCGCCCTATCGATCGAGTCGCTCATTACGACCTCCTCCATCGAGTCACTGTTGACTCCGTGGGTGCCCAACGTGGAGGACCGCCAGTTTATCGCACGCTGCCTTCTGAGAAGCGGTCCAGCCCATCACCGAGGCGCAAACTTTGTCCTGCTATCACTGCTTGGGGAAGTACTTCATCGGCTCCCAGAACCGATGCCCCAAGTCCGAGTTGCGACCCCTATTGAGCCATGTGTACCCATTCCACTTCGCTTGCCCCCGCACCTAGCCGACCACACCTCGGATCGCTACTTCCCACTCCAGATGTCGCTGGGCCCGCTTCAAAAGCTGGCCGGTGGCGATGAGCACGCTGTCGCGGTCATGGTCGATTGCCTGACTGATGGGCCCGCGCAGCACGCGCTGGCCAATGCGGTGATGGTCAACGTCCTGGCGCGAATCCTCGATGCACTGACACCGTCACGACCATGACCACACTTCCCCCAGAATTGGCTCAGTCATTCTCCGTGGCGATGGGCGAGCTGGGCTTCTGTTCCACAGCCTGGTTGTACGTTCGCGTGGTCGCACAAGCGGGTGGCGATGAACTAGTGACCGTGCTTCGGGAGCAGCTCGGGCGGACATTTCCCGTGCTCGATGCCGTCGCCGCAGACTGGATCTCGGGACAGCGGGCTCCATCGGTTGACGCGGGCGCTGTGTTCACGGCCTGTCATGGACTGGAGCGACTGCTGGTCGTGGGACTGGAAGCAGACTTTCTCGATGCACTGCTGCCCCTTCTCGATGGCGTCGAGGTCGCACTGCTCCGCTACAGCATGGTCGACGTCGACTGGGAGCGGGTCTCGGCCAACTATGCGGGTCGGGTCCAGTTGGTCGACTTGTCAGCGGCGCAAGAGTGGGCGGGCAGTCGCAGTGGGCTGCTCACTTTTGTGTACGGCCACAATGGTCATCTCTCGCACGTCCGTCCGTCTTGGGTTCGCTTTATCGGAGACGACATTCGTACCCAATTCCGCAGCATCATTGGCTGGAACGTGCTGCGTGCTCCCCTCTATGTCTATCCCCGGTGGCTCGTAGAAGCCCCTCTCTCGGACTTTTCGGAGGTGTTATGAGTGGTGCGCAGCTTGTGCTCTGTACGGTGCTACTTGGATCGCTCGTCCTGCAAGCGGTGCGACCGCAGTTCCGACTCCTCATTGTGACGTCTGCGGCAGGACTGTCCTGTCTACTCTCTACGTTGCTAGAAACGGGTACGACCCCCCAGCTTCTGAGCGAGGTACCTTGGGACGTGCTCATCATCTTGGTGGGCTTGGGACTTTTGTCGGAACTGCTCGTGACTTCGCGCTTGTTTGGACTGCTGGCGCTGTGGTCGACCGAAGCGAGCCGCGCAAATCCTCGCCGTCTCCTTGTGTACTTTGCAATCGGAATGTATCTGGTGAGTGGCCTGGTGAACAACCTGACCGCACTGTTGCTAGTACTGCCGGTGCTTCTCATCCTGCTCAAGCTCATGGGAGTCGGTCAGCGCTTTGTCTCTTGGTTGTTGGGCACGCTGCTCATCGCCTGCAACTTAGGCGGTGCCGCCACACCCATCGGTGACTTTCCGGCCATTTTGCTCCTCGGACGAGGAAAAATGACGTTTGGTAGCTATCTCGGCCATGCGCTCCCCCCGACACTGATTGCGCTGCTGCTGCTCGTTCTGGCGGTGGTGCTACTGGTACGGCCCACTCACGGGATGACACCCAACACTTTGGCAGAGCAGCTTTCAGTCCGCGTGATGCGCAAGCTCTATCGCAATGTGCAGCTCGATTGGCACCTGGCCATTCCGTCCCTTTCGTGGTTGCTGCTTATGCTCATAGCGTGGCTACTGGTTCCGCTGAAGACCGGAATCACCCCTGATTTGATCTGCTGGGTCGGAGTCGGTCTGGCGCTGGTGTGGCGAGCGAGTCTGGGAGAAAAACTATTGCGTACCCGGGTCGACTTCGAGGCTGCACTGTTTCTGCTGGGGCTGTTTGTGATGGTCGGCGCGGTTCGTAGGACCGGACTGTTTGCATTGCTGGCCAATCGGCTCACCGCACTTCCGCTGCCACCGCTCGGTCAGCTTCTGTTGTTTTTGGTGATTGCCGGGGTGACAACAGGGCTATTTTCTGCTGGTCCCAGCATGGCCGCACTTCTCGAAGTCGCTGAAGTCCTGGCGCGGCGCTTCCCTCCACACGCAGTCTACGTCGGGCTGGCCCTTTCGGTTTGTGCGGGAAGCTCCTTCCTACTGACCGCTGCCACGTCTGGCCCCCTGCTCCAAACGTTGACCGAGCGCGCCGGACTGCGTGACCGCAGTGGCAACCCGATCCGCTTCGGCTTCTTTGAGTTTCTGCCGATCGGCTTGCTCGGCTTTGCGGTCATTCAGTCGGTCGCCATCGGGTATGCCCTGTGGGCAACGCACTGAACGCTTGAAGCTATCGTGGTTTCCGTCGAAAACCAGTTCTGTCGTACCACTTTGCCAAACCGTGGCAAAAATGCACCCGGACCAAACGCTGACCCCAGCAGACCCGTTCGCGCATGAAGTCCGGGGGGATGGTATATGGCTTGCGAGGAGGGTCTTTGCATGCACTTTGAATCGGCGTTTGTCCTTCTGTTTGCGGTGGCCACCGCAGTCGCGCTGGCGGCACGATGGATCAAGATCCCCTACACCGTTGCGCTGGTAGTGGCTGGACTGGTGCTCGGCTCTGCAAAAATCATCGATCCACCGCACCTTACCAAAGAGCTTCTCTATGCAGTGTTTCTGCCCGGACTGGTCTTCGAGGCGGCGTTTCACCTGGACGCGCTGAAGTTCTGGCAAAACAAGCTGGCGATTCATGCGCTGGCGGTTCCCGGCGTGGCTGCAGCAATTGGTCTCACCGCGATCATGCTGCAACCGGTGGTAAGCGGGCTCCACGTTGTCGATGGCTTCTACCTACGGCACGCGATGGTGTTCGCCGCGTTGATTGCTGCGACCGATCCGATTGCAGTCGTGGCCTTGTTCAAGACCCTTGGTGTGCCCAAGCGTCTAGCGGTGCTGGTCGAAGGAGAGAGTCTCCTAAACGATGGTACCGCCGTGGTGTTCTTTACTTTGATCCTGGGGGTTGTCACCGGAGGCACTACGTCCATCGGCGGCGCGGTGCTTGACTTCGTGCGAGTGGTTGGGCTTGGCACCTTGATCGGAGTGATTGTGGGCTATCTTGCCTCGAAGCTCACCCAGCAGGTCGAGGATCCGATGATCGAGATCACGCTGACCACGATTGCAGCGTATGGCAGCTTCCTGATTGCGGAACAATTTCATCTGTCTGGCGTCATTGCAACCGTGGCGGCCGGAATGCTCTGTGGCAACTACGGAGCCCGAACCGGAATGAGTCCATCTACTCGCATTGCCGTGGAGTCATTTTGGGAATACGTTGCCTTTGCTCTCAATTCGATCGTGTTCTTGCTGATTGGTTTCGAAGTTCACATCGATGCAATCCTGCATTCCTGGCAGGCGATTCTCGCGGCTTACGTAGCGGTAACGATTGGCCGAGCAACGCTCATCTATCTGGTGACACTGATTCTGCGTCGTACACGAGAAACGATTCCCTGGGCGTGGAGTGCGGTGCTGACGTGGGGCGGACTGCGCGGAGGACTGTCCATGGTACTTGCGCTCGCACTTCCCAAAGACTTTCCGCATCGAGAAATGCTCGTCACGATGACGTTCGGTGTGGTGATCCTGTCGATTCTCCTGCAAGGCCTCAGCATGGGGCCGCTGTTGCGCAAGCTGGGTCTTATTGGATCACGGGCGGACCGACAAGACTACGAGCGCGAGCGCGGTTTGATGCGAACCAAATCCGCAGCACTCTCCGCGCTGGATCAGCTCCTCAAGGATGGCACAGTGCACCCCGAAGCCGTGACTCGGGTACGTGAAGAGTACGCTGGAGCCGTTGCGGACGCAGAGCAGAGAATCAAAGACATGCATCTGCAAGCTGAGGCTCTCCGCGAAGAGGATGAAATTGCCGCCAGAAGACACCTGCTTCTCGTTGAAAAAGATACGGTTCAAACTTCGTTCCGAAAAGGTTCTGTTAGCCAGGAAGTTCACGATCAGTTGATGGAGGACATCGATGCACGGATCTTGCAGTTAGATTCGATGTAGGAACTGCGATTCCGAAGAAATGGACCCAACATGGTTCCCCGCGCCCTCCACTTCTGCTTCCTGGCAGAGTCTCTGTTCCACATCCTCTGTGCCGTGCCCCTGATGCTGTTTCCAAACGGGGTGCTTGGGATGTGCGGCTGGACCACCGTCGATCCGATCGCAACCCGCTTGGTGGGCGCTGCGCTGTTTGGCATTGCTGGCGCATCCCTGCTTAGTAGTCGAACCAGCCTCGCGACGTTCCGCGCACTGCTCCGGTTGAAAATCTTGTGGACGGGATCTGCGGTGTTTTCTGTCGTGCTTTCCATCGACCAGGGCGCACCAGCGTCGGCCTGGCTACTCCTTCTAATCATCGCCAGTCTGGGCGCGATTTGGACCTATTGGCTCCAGCGGCTGATGGCTCTGTCATCCCATGGCCTCGCAGGACTTCCCACCCGAACACACATCTAAACCCGACATTGCGTGCTTCGCACGTTGCATGTGCGGGCCCGATTCCTTCATGATGAGGTCACATCGATTGCGCTATGTTTCCCTTTTTGCCTCTACGTAGGCTTTGGACGTGGGCTGCTCGACTTCTCAAGCAACGTCCAAGCACTCTGGTTCCGATTATCTTTTCCGAAACCGCCCCCCTCGATTTGACGATTGTCGGACGGATGCTGTTTCACGCGGCTGTGGTAGGGCTCGCGGCGGGCCTAGTCGGAGCAGCCTTTTTTGCCGCCATCGAATACACACAGCATCTGCTCCTTGAGCGACTGGCAGGGTATCGACCACTACGTGCTAGTGGAGAGACATTTTTAGCGCTGGGCCGCAGCGGCCCCTTCCATCCGATACTCCTGGTGTTCTTGCCAGCGCTAGGAGGACTGTTGTGTGGACTCATTGCTCGCTTCGTACCCGAAGTCCGAGGCGGCGGAGCCGATGGCATGATCGATACTTTCCATCATCGCGCTGGAGTGATCCGAAGGCGGGTCATCTGGGCCAAGTGGCTGGCCTCGTTATGTACGCTGGGTACCGGAGGCGCGGGAGGACGAGAAGGCCCGACGATGCTGATTGGCGGCGCACTCGGTTCTACCGTAGGAGGCATCCTGGGGGTCAGCAATCGCGAGCGGCGCATCCTTCTCATCGCAGGTGTCGCTGCAGGAATCGCGGCTGTGTTCAGAACCCCGCTTGGAGCGGCGCTGCTAGCGGTTGAGATCCTGTATCGAGATGGTTTCGAGTCCGACGCACTCATTCCATCGGTCTTGGCCAGCGTGGTGTCCTATTCGGTTGTTATCGCTCTGTTCGGTGAGAGCACGCTGTTTGCGCATGCTCCTCGCTTTCCACTTGTGATCGGACATCTGTGGCTTTACGCCGTTCTCGCGCTTCTGGTCGCACTGATGGCTGCAGTGTTTCTGCGGGTCTTTCGAGAGGTTCGCAATCTGTTCCGCAACATGCCGGGACCAGAGTGGCTTCGTCCAGCAGTAGGAGGCCTCTTGCTCGGAGGACTCTGCGTCCCGATCATTGCATTTGTCGGCTCGCGTATTCATGAGTCCGGCCAAGGGCTAGGAATTCTGGGAGGTGGCTACGGAGCGGTGCAGATGGCGATCTCGGGTGCGAACTTCTTGTCACCCGGCTGGAATTCCGTGGCTCTGCTATTGCTGCTTTCGTTCGTCAAGCTGCTGGCTTCTTCGCTGACGATCGGCTCTGGGGGCAGCGCAGGAGACTTTGCTCCGTCACTAGCGGTGGGTGGTCTCCTTGGGGGTGCGTTTGGTCGTGCTGCCCAGCTTCTGCTTCAAGATCCACGTCTCGATGCTGGTGCCTTCGCACTGGTCGGAATGGGCGCGTTCTATGGCGGCATCGCACATACACCACTGGCAGCACTTGTTCTCGTCTGTGAGATGGCTGGAAATTACGATCTGTTGGTACCGCTGATGCTCGCGCAAGGGATTGCGTTTGTAGCTCTGCGCAAACGGAGCTTGTACGAAGCGCAGGTACCGACCCAACGCGACTCCCCGGTGCACCGAGAAGCGCTGCTGCTCGATCTCCTCAAAGGACTCCTGGTACGAGATGTCGCGTCGCTGGGTCGTCCGTATGTCAGTCTGACACCAGCGATCCGTGGTGACGAAATGCTGTCCTTGGTTCGCGAAACAACCTGGCAGGATGTATTTCCGGTACTGGACGGAGCGGGCGCGATGATTGGTCTCATCTCCTCCGAAACCATGCATGTAATGGCCGTTGAACAACGAGATGCCGATTGGATCGTTGCCGCTGATATCATGCAGTCTCCAGTGTCAATTCGGGCCACAGACAACCTTCGTACCGCGACCCAGCGGATGATTGAAAGCGAGTTGCGCGAACTTCCGGTGGTCGATGAAAATCAGCACATCATCGGTTTTCTCGATGAGACAGAAATCACCCAAGCCTATCTCGGTGCCTCTGGGCGAGCAGGTGAGGATGCGGTCTCTCCGAGTCGCTGAGGGCCTTGAATTTTGCTATTGTGGCGAACCTGATTTCAAACGAAGAAGAAGCGAAAGCAGTGCATTGATGTCTCGTTGCCAGGGTAGATACAAAGAAGCTTGAGACTTTCTTCGATAGCCTACTCTTACCCCGAGCACGTTGCGCTCATCTGGCAGTTCAAAGACTCGCTCATCGGTCATGTCATCGCCCACAAAAATCGCCGAGACCTTCTTCATCTGTGACATCGCTCGCAACAACCCCTGCGCCTTGTCAAGCGCGCCATCAGGCAGCAGGTTTATGACCAGCTTCCCCGGAATGATGTGCGCAAATCCGAGAGTCTTCCCAAGCTGATAGCTTGCGGTCATCACCGCTTTACGGTCGAACACCTTGCGGTAGTGGACAGATATGGAGACTCTCTTGTCTTCGATTTCTATCCCTCGGAATTGTGACAGTTGTTCACGCAGGATCGGCAGAGCATCCGCCACGAACTGTTCGAGAACCGATGTATCGAGCCATGGCTCGCTGCCGTGATTTCCGATCACTTCAGCAACGGGAATATCACCCAATCTTGACATCACATCTGCTCTCGCACGACCGGACACCACAATACAGGGGTGCTGTTCCGCCAGTCGGTACAGCAGGGCTCTTGTGGAATCGGGCATCGCGGCTACTGCCGGCTCACTCACGATCGGGGCGAGCGTGCCATCGAAGTCGAACGCGAGGACGGGACTCAGGGTCCATCGCTTCCGGAGCACTCGAATCCCGGCGGCAGAGAGTGCGTTCCTCACAGTTGGACGCTCCGAGTAAGAGTCGACTCGTCGAGAGCCCTACCATCTGTTCGAAGGTGAGAATTCAATCGTTCACGCTCACGCAGCCTGGCCGCATCGAGCAGCATTCGGCCCGCCCAGCGATAGACATTAAACTCGGCGACTAGCGTGCGCATGGCCCGCATCCGGGCTCGTTGTAACTCTGCGGGCATGGTCAGCGCCGCAAGCATGGCCGCACTGGTTTGTTCGATGTCATACGGATTCACACTTAACGCTTCGGTTAGCTCCTGCGCTGCCCCCGCAAACATGCTCAAAATGAGGACTCCTTGCTCATCTTCCCGGGCGGCAACAAACTCCTTGGCGACCAAGTTCATTCCATCATGAAGACTGCTGACATAGCAAAAGTCTGCCGCACGATAGTAGCGGAATACCGTCGGTGGTTCATGATGAGCACGAGCAAACACAACCGGCTGGTAATTTCCTTTCCCAAAGCGGCCATTGATCTGCTCCGCTAGCGTGAGCAGACTCTCATTCAGAGCCTTATACCGAGGAATGGCGGTGCGACTGGGAGCTCCCAGCTGCACAAAGACAAAGCGACCTCGCAGCTCCTCGTTCCGTTCCAATAGTGCCTCGACTGCCAGCAGTCGTTCCTCGATGCCCTTGGTATAATCGATGCGATCCACTCCTAGGCCAAGGAGTGTGCCGGGGGCTAGACCCAGCTCGCTACGAACACTCTTCCGACAGTCCTCCACGGGTGGAGCATTCATCGCCCAGGGGTTTGGCCACGCGATCGAGATTGGGTACGGACGTACAAGCGTTGTCTTGCCGGCGCGAAATACCGCATCGTTGCTTCGATCAATACGAGACTCCAGATAGCGGTCCACCGACTCTAAGAAGTTGTTGCAGTGCGCCTGGGTATGAAATCCTACGATGCTGCTGCCCAGGAGTCCTGCCAGCAGTTCTCGGTGCCAGGGACAGATTCCGAACCGCTCTGCATTGGGCCAAGGAATGTGCCAGAAGGTAATGATCGTTGCCTTCGGAAGGCGTGCTCGAATCATCGCGGGGGCGAGTGCGAAGTGATAGTCCTGAACCAGAACTATCGGATCGTCACGATCCGCTTCCTCGCAAACGGCATCCGCAAAGCGCTGATTGATCTTCTGATAGTCGGCGAAATCTTCGCTGCGAAACTCCGGTCGAGTATGTGCAAGATGACACAGTGCCCACAACCCTTCATTTGAAAATCCATAGTAGTAGCCCTGTTCCTCCTGCTTGGTCAGCCACACTCGACGCAGCCAGTACGCATCCTCTCCAGGGGGAACTGCCAAGCGCCCTTGCGAATCCGCAGTATCGCGATCGGCCGAACCACTACCGTGTGCCACCCATACTCCCGAGAACGCACGCATCACCGGTTCGATTGCAGTGACCAGACCGCTGGCCGGATGAACAACCCGAATCGTGCCGTCCTGCGCTCGTTCATGAATGTAGGGCTCACGGTTCGCGATCAAAATCACTCGCTCTCCTTGCACGTAACTCTTCAGTGCCTCTTTCAAGCGAGCGGGACTCCACCGTCCTGCTTGCCTATCCTGATCACGTTCCCTAGCGAGCTGCTCCACCAGAATTCGTACTTCAGACACGAGCGGTAGAAACTCCCTCTCTGATCCATTCCCACGAAGCTGCTTCCGCAAAGTTTCCGTCCAAGCCCGCCACAGTCCGCGTGAAAGCAGCAACGTCAGTACAGATGCCGCGGCCGCAAAGATCGCAAACCCTACCAGCAGAAACTGGCGACCCGCCGCTTCGCGACGGTCGAGAAAGCTGAGGTCATGCACCAGCGCCACCTGACCGATCGTTCTGCCATCCGCGATGAAGGGCAGGACGGTTAGGTGAACTCGTCCGGACTCAAGAGGAATGACCTCACGGTATGGTAGTGGCAGTGCGCCCATCTTGGATTGAAGCGCCAGGCAGTGCAAAGACTCTGGCAGGTCTGCAGTATGAACAGCCAATCGACCATCCAATCCGCATACTCCTGCAGCCATGATGCGCTCATCCCGCGTTAACTCTGTAAGAGTGTCACGCAGCTGCGCCAGGTTTTGATTCTGCCAGCCAGACAGAATCGGCCGCTGGGCCCCACGCAGCGCTAGCTCCCCTCGAAGCAGCAGGTCACGCTCCGACCATCGCCGTAGCGTTCGCTGCATCAGATGGTCGGCAGCTATGGTCAGTGCGCAAAGTCCCAGGATCAGCCCAAGAAGAAATTTCCAGGTACGCCGCATGCATGTAGCTCGCAGCAGTATCCGTGCCAAAACAGCGCCCTTGCTCCATCAAGGAGACCGGACATGAGACTTGAAGATCTGGGACTCATCGGAAACTGTCAGATATCCGCGCACATTGCGCGCAGTGGTGCCGTGGTGTGGTGCTGCCTTCCGTGCTTCGATGCCGAGCCGGTCTTTGGGACTCTGCTTGATGAAGCCGAGGGCGGATCCTTCCTGATCGGCCCCGCAGAAGGCGGCCAGGGAGTCCAGCGTTACCTAGAGAATACAAATGTCCTGGAGACGCAATTTGAAACCGCCAGCGGCAGTTTCCGGGTACTCGACTTTGCGCCTCGCTTTTCACTCTTCGAGCGCGTCTTTCGACCCACCAAGCTCTTTCGTATCATTGAGCCACTCTCAGGAACTCCACGGATTGTTGTTCGCTGTACACCTCGCTTGGGATGGGACAAGGGAGTGCCACGGGAGGTTCACGGATCTCATCACATTCGATACGAAGGCTTTGCTGCGCAGCTTCGACTAACGACTGACGTGCCACTGTCTTACCTTCAAGGACAACCTTTTGCATTGACGCAACGAAAGCACTTTGTTCTGAGTTGGGGTGATCCTGTCGAAGAGCCACTGCATGAGCTGTGCGAGCGCTTTCTGAGTGCCACCGTGCGTTACTGGCAAGCCTGGGTCAAGCGCTGCGCTATTCCTGCGGTATGGCAACGGGAAGTCATCCGGTCGGCGCTCGTCCTCAAGCTCCACTGTTTTGAAGATACGGGGGCGATCGTAGCGTCTTTGACCACGTCGATTCCAGAATCCCCCGGAAGCGGACGAACCTGGGATTATCGCTACTGCTGGCTGCGCGATGCCTACTATGCCCTCAGTGCCTTTCGACTACTGGGTCACTTTGAGGAGCGAGAGCAATTTGTCCACTACCTGCTCAACATTGCCGCCAATGCGCCGGAGCTAGAACTAGCTCCTCTGTACCGGATCGACGGAACTTGCCAAGTTGATGAGCGGAGGCTGCCGGGTTGGTCAGGCTATCAAGGAGAAGGCCCGGTCCGCATCGGAAATGCCGCAGCCAAACATCAGCAGCACGATGTATTCGGAGAGATGGTCCTGGCTCTGTCTCCGATTTTTCTGGATGAGCGCTTTACCGCCGAGCGTTCTCAGGCAACCCTTCACCTACTGATCCGGCTGGCTCGCAAAGCTCTGTCTGTCGTTGGAACCCCTGACGCGGGGATCTGGGAGTATCGAACCGAGTGGCAGCCGCAGACATTCTCTAGCCTAATGTGCTGGGCCGCCTGTGACCGTGTGGCCAACGTGATGGCACGGCATCAGCCAGGCATGGAAGAGGAATTTCGCTCGGCAGCAGAAGGCATTCGTGGACAGATCCTGTCACGAGCGTGGAATCCGACGCTCGGCAGCCTAGTCGCCACCTACGGAGGAGACACCCTGGATGCATCCCTATTGCAGTGCATCACGCTGCGTCTGCTACCTGCTTCCGATCCAAGAATGCGAACTACGCTGCAGGCCATCCAACAACAACTCACCACGCCGGTTGGGCACTGGCTGCGTAGGTATGCTCACGACGATGGATTTGGAATTCCGTCCAGCGCCTTTTTGATCTGTACGTTCTGGAAGATCGAGGCGATGGCGCGTTGTGGGCAGATTGAGGCGGCCCGAGCGGCAATGACGGACGCACTCCGTGCGCTGTCTCCGTTGGGTCTTCTTTCCGAGGATCTGGATCCGGAAACTGGACGACTATTCGGCAATTTTCCTCAAGCGTATTCCCATGTTGGACTGATTCATGCCGCTTTTGCGTCGGCTCCCTCATGGACGGAAATCGTTTAAGCTGGATGCGCTTTCTCTCTCGCTGGCTTTCGCAAGTGATGCAGTTGACAGTACGAGTTTGGAAGGACGTTCGATCCGAACCAAGACTTCATGAAGAGAAATCGCGCTCTTGGTGCTAGGCGGTGACTTGTCTTCCGCTAGCTCTTGGAGTTGCTGTGCGAGCTCGCTGTCACGCACTGCAGCCTGAGCGAGTGTTTTTTGAAGTCGCGATCGCTGTTTGAGTGACTGTTGGGAATCCGGCGCATGGCTCAGATATGAGCGATAGGACAACGTGGAGCTGGCCAGGTCATGGAGTCGTTGGAGCACGCGCCGAACTATCGTTGTAGAACCGGGATCCAGGTTCGCTGCCGCACACTCTTGGTATCCCCGATCACCGCCGAACCATACGGTCTGAAGTGTTCCTTTGCCCTCAGTAGCGACCACATCTTGCAACACGACGATCCGACGATCATCAACGGGGAAGTCTTTTGAGAAGACCTGGAAGAGCAGTGTCTCTCCAATCGCTTGTATCTGGACCAGTAGACTACCTAGACGCACAAAAGGAACCCCGCTTCGATCTGTCTGCGTCCGTTGCAATTGCCTTCGGAGTGCAACATCCGACAGCGGCTCAGCACCCATGATGCTGACTGGCTTTGCTCCAGCCTTCAGTTGAAACATCAACTCGCGGAGCTGCTCAATCGCCACCACTGCATTGAGAGAGCTCGCACGTGTATAGCTGGCATGAAACACCCCCATTAACTCGTACTCACCGGTTCTGCGATTGAGTGCCAGCACGGGACTACCAGAGTTTCCGTTTGAGAGCTGGGCATCGACAATGAAGTCTGCATGATCCCAGTGCTTGTACCGATCCTCATCGAGCGTATTGATGATCTTGCCGGTATTATAGGCGGCAAAAACTCCGAGAGGGAATCCTCGGACAATCACCACGTCCCCGGTAGAAAGCGCAGAGGAGCGACCCATCCGGTACGGCAGCAGGCGGAGTTTCCCTTTTGCCTGCACCACTGCTGCATCGAGCGCACGGTCGTCAACAACCCGTTTCAAGGGAATGTCATCCTCGGCATATTCATCGTCCTCATTGTCCACAATATGAAGCTTCTGGCTTACCAATTTACATCCGCTGGGCACTCCTTCGACTCCGTGCGCGCTATCGGTTACGGATGGCCAGGATATGACATGCTCATTGGTGAGGAGCCTGGTTTCGTCACCATCGTGCTGATACGCAAACGCCGTTCCGTACGCGGTGCTCCGGTGTGTCTTATGCTCGACTGCCCCTTCGCTGCCATAGCTTAAACACTCATAGGTTGCGACATTCCGAACACAGTAGGTGTATCGGTTCGCGGGATCGCGCTCGAACATTCGTACGTCCTCCCGTAGCGGAAGGAAACTGTCAGAATAGTACCGCCCGTCCACAGAGTCCGGCTTTTCGGGTCCACTTGGGGAACCAGTACGCAACCCAGACAGTGCCGCCGCGCTGGGCTCACTCCGCCTCGGCTCGGCCTGCACCACTTGAGCGTTGAGAATCAGAGCGAAGGACACCGCGCAGAGAGGTTTGAGCATGAACAGGGGCTCCTCTCTGATTAAAGTTAGGCCGATCGGAAACGTTGACCATAACGAAATTTCTACAGATTATATTGAAAATATCATCAAAACGAGGAGCGCTATGGATTGGCTAAACTACCATCATTTACTTTATTTTTGGGTCACGGCCCGTGAAGGCAGTCTCACCAAGGCCGCCGAAAAACTGCGACTGACCCACTCCACCCTCAGCACCCAGATCCATTCGCTGGAGGTGTTTCTAGGCAGCGAACTTTTTCAGCGACAAGGTCGCAGCTTGGTTCTGACACCGCTTGGTGTGGACATCGCCCGCTACGCAGATGAGATCTTTCATATGGGTGAAGAACTCGTAGAAATGGCGCGTGGAAAAGCAACCAAGCTACGCAGTATGCTGCGCGTGGGGGTAGTCAGCGCACTACCAAAGACCGTTGCGTATCGGCTACTCGAACCGGCGCTGTCAGCCAACGAGTATGGGCCGATCTTCGTTCGACAGGATAGCTATGAGCGGCTCCTAGATGATCTCGGGTTGAGTCGTCTCCACCTGGTACTGTCCGATCTCCCTCCACCGGAGGGACTGCTCTCCAAAGCCTTTGGTCACGTACTGGGAGAGTCCGAAATTGTGATCTACGGGAGCAAGATTCTTGCGCGGAAGTACCGGGAGGGGTTCCCCCAATCTTTGGCCGGCGCACCCATGCTACTGCCCGCACAAGGGACCAGCTTGAGACGGCTACTGGAACGCTGGTTTACTGAAAAGGAAGTCCACGTCCAGGTTACCGGTGAGTTCGACGATGCCGCCATGATGCGCGCCTTCGGAGTAAACGGATTGGGTCTGTTTCCAGTCCGCGCAGCCTTGGCTGCAGAGGTTGAAGATGGCCACGGTGCCGTTCCAGTCGGTGCGGTCGATGGAGTTCGCGAACGCTACTACGCCGTCTCTTCGGAGAAGCGGGCTCGTCATCCCTCTATGATTGCCCTTCTCGCCAACGCCCGCGCTCACCTACTCACACCGGAACCTCATCGACGCTCCAAACAGTAGATCAAGCATTTGCCTGTCTCATCCAATGTGTCTATTTTTTCAATATATCTAGTTAATATTTCGAAATAGACAATATCATGGCATCGACTCAGACTTTGATCATGGGTTGAAGACAGAGTCGCATCGGCCGGCTCTGCTTCGACTAAGGGGTCAAAGGAGTGCTTCCATGAACCAGAATATTGAGTCGGTTGAGAATTCTTCTTCCTTGTCACAAAGCGACCTCGTTCCACAGCCACTCACTGAGGCTCGGAGAGTTCTGTTTGCCTGGGATGCTGCGAACCCCAGACCGATTCTGGCCCTGCTACGAGCCCATGCGTATGCGCAGATGTTAGGAGCTGAGCTCTTCATCTTGGCGGTGTTTGACGTCATGCACCAATCATCGACGAATCCGATCCAGCCGTGGTTTCAATTCGATCGCGCTCAACGGTTTCTCAACAGTACGCTGCCGGATCTTGAGGACAGCCACGTACAGATGAAGAGCGGTATCTTCGCTGAGCTGGTCGCTCTTGCATCGCAGGATCTGGATGCAGACTTGGTCGTCATTCCTCCTGCCGAAAAGAACGCAGGGAAGCAGGCCAACCAGATTGCCACCACAGCAGAGGTCAAGGTACTGGTGGCTCGGACGCCGCAGTTCCGAAACACAGTGGTTGCCGCAACGGATCTCAGCCACCCTGGCTATCCCGTGGTCACAGCGGCCGGTCTGTTTCGACAGTACCTGTCAGCAGAGCTTGTGCTGATTCACAATGTGGTGCCGGTGGTCTTCTCCGGTGGTCTTGAAGCTGCCTGGCCGCTTACGGGGGCACCGTCTGCACGGAGCCTGTCTCGGACTACGCACCGCCTGCGCCAAGTGGCCCAGTCTTGTGGCGCATGCTCAGAGGCACTGGTTGCAGTAGCATGGAATACCGCGAATACGATCCTGAAGACAGCGCATGAACGCGATGCAGATTTGGTGGTCATCGGGACGCGGCCAAGAACTCGCTGGGAGCAGCTCCTAGACAGCGGTGTCACGGTGCGTGTCATTCGGGAGGCCAGGCAAAGCGTCCTGATTGTTCCTGCAATCAATCGGCGAGGCCAAAGCTCGTTGTCAGTTGACCTTGCAGGTTCCGCTGAAGCATGACAGGAGCTGATTCTGGGGCATATCCGGACAAACGGGGCGTCCTTGTTGAGCTTACCCACACCGCCCATTGTGGCGAACATGCAACCTGCCCTGCGTCGCCGAGGTTACGGAGTAGGACGGAGCCCTCCGTCGACGTTTTGGCTCCCCCCATCCGATGGTGAATGTCTCTCACAAGGACCATCAGCTACTCTCAATTGTAGCTGTTCAGTGTTGGTAACGGTTCCTTGTGGACCCAATCCATCGATGAGAGAGCGGATCGCAGCGATGTTGGAACTTCGTTGCAGATCACTCGCACTGGGTGCCTTCGAAGGAAGGATGTCGGGCAGTCCCACGCAGAGGCTCAGTTGCGAATGTTCTTTGACAGACGCCGCCATTTGAGAAAGTTCAGGCCAGAATTTGGCAGGCTCATTCAGATCGAAGAGCCGCTGGCGCGGATCGATCGGATGATCTCGCAACTCGACCTTGCTGCCAAGCGCGGTCGTCAGCGCTCGTCCCAGTAGCTCCTCACCTGCAGCTCCCAACGGACTCCCAAGATGAGTACTGTGAACCGTCATCTGATTCCCATCAAGGCGAACCTGCCACGTCAGTAGCGGTCCTGCGGAGTCCATGGGCCAGTGGTTCTTGACACTTGTCGAGAAGCGACTCTGTAACGTGGTGAAATCAGGTTCCGGCGGACGAGCCGGAGCAGGTATCGGCTTCATGCGACCCAGTAAGAGAGCTGCTTCTCGGATTGCCTGCTCACTGGGTACTGCCAAGACGCTCAGGCTCGGTTCGACGCCTGCTGCCTGCGCGATGCGAAGCTGCAACCGCTGCTCGATTTCCTTTGCGCGCTCGGGCTTGGCCACCAGTACCAATCGCAGACTCACTTGGCGGTTCTGTACCATGAGGGTACTTTGGACCGATCGCTCGCTAGGGATCTCCTGTTGCAGGATGCCCTGAACTACTGCGCGGACTCGAACTTCCCACGCTACCGTGGCAAGCGCATGTGAAAGCGGCACTGACACCGCTCCAACGAGCGAGAGTGGAACCAGGATGCGTAGCAGGTAGCCATAGCGATGTCCAAACCATCGCCACAGACTCGCGGATAGTCTCCCCAATCGCGAGCTTTCAACTTCGGCCTCTCTCTCCAGTGGCTCGGCTTTCACTGCATCAAATCCCACAGCAAAAAAGAATAGTGCTGCGAACATCAAGATTGCACTGAGATTGGCGGTAAACAGAAGCGCCGCGCCAAGAGCAACGGACCACTGTAGATTGGCGAGCCCAAATCCGACGACACACAGGGGCGGCACGAGCGCGATGCTAATCGATGTTCCCGCTGCGGTACTGACTGTTTCCGAGCTACTACGGGCGGTCGAAAATGCAGCCGCGAATGCACAGAAAACGGCCACAAATAGATCGATCACCGTGGGCGTTGTCCTGGCCGCGATCTCTGCAGTGAGTTCATGAAAGGGAAGAACCAGATTGATGGCTGCAGAGCCTAATACTGCGATCACAATACTCAATGTAGCGCGAAACACAGAACGTAGCATCAACAGGGGAGAGCCCACAGTCAGCGCCATGGCGAGTTCCACAATCGGCCCCATCAGAGGAGCGATCAACATCGCCCCGATGACAACTCCCCCGCTGTTAAGAACCAACCCAAATGTCGCAATTCCGATCGACAAGCATAGTTGCAACCAGTAACTCACAGCCGTTGCTGGGGTGCGCTCCATCATGGACCGGACGGTGCCGATCTGTGTCTCCTCAGACAATGCCAATCCCTTGGCCATTCGTTGCTGAAGCCACCGTAGCCGTGAACGGCTGCTCGCTGTCGCACCGATCGTAGCTGGCTGATTGCTAGAGGACGTGGGTGCCGTGGTCACAATGAGTCCTTTCAATCGGGAGCCGGTCTGGCCCGTCGAGCAAAGACTAGCATGTCTTCGATGTGAGTTGTGTCGCCCGTCGTCCGATTCAAGGACGCCGAAACGAGCTTACACTAGGACCTAACCTGAGAGTTCGTGCGTTCGCATCAACCGAGGAATCAAGCTGCCCTGTTCCTGCCAGCATGTTCCCAATCTCATGTCGCCAGCAAACACAATCGGCGGGGAATACGACAATGATGGCGAGAGTCCCAAACACCAATCAAGGAGCAGATGGCGGCAGCTCCGCCTCCGCCGTTGGACGTCGCGGGTCTGGGCATTACGCGGGTCAATGCGCTTGGAACGGCAGGAGTGGCTTGGGGTCCAAACCGACCGCGACTTCCTGCGGTGCAGACTCTGTGCCATCCGGATGGCTCTGAAGAGCGCTCCTCACAGAGCGCGTACCTAAGTTTTTCAACTCGTCTGCACTTAGCCATTGCTCGACATGATCTACAGACTCCCGCAGCAGACCTCGAAACGGCGTTCCTCACACCTTCGTCGCCACCCGAATCTTGGGGAACGACTCGCTCCATCTTGCGCACCGCTCCCGGTTGTCCTCTCCCTTATGTCTCGGAGCGCGGAACGCTTGCGAAGGAATCCCCCTCTTTCCGTGACGGACCATACTTCGAGCGGGTTACTCTGCAAGAAATCGTTCCGCCAAATCGTTGCTTGTCTACAGAGAGTCTCGTTCAGTCTGTAGTGGCGCCAACAGAGCCGCCGCCACGCGATGTTCTTCCGATTTCTGCACATCTGCCGCGTCTTCACCGGATGGAGTACCGGAGTCTGCCTCCATTCCTTCAACGCTATCCCTTGCAATCACAGAAGGATTCTCGGAATCGGAACTCTGAGAGCTGCGCAGTTGGGAATTGGAGCTCTGGGAACTAGGTGGTTGGGAATCGGAACTCTGGGAGCTGGGCAGTTGACGAGAATCGTGACTCTGGGAATCGGATTTCGGAGGGTCCACCGCGTAGGCGAAAGTGAACGGTATGTTCTGCTCTGTCTTGGCCACAACCTTGTCAGCTTCTGACAGATCTCGCTCTGTTTGTGGATCTGTTTGTGGAGCGGATACCGGCGTTGATGCCGTTGCAATCACCGCTGCTGGTTCGCTGGGCGACATCACATTTGGCGGGACGATTACAGCGGAGGGAGTGGTCTGAACTTCGTCAGCCGCTTCGGTGAAGTGCTCGAATCCGACGGCGACATCGCCTTCGACGGCCCAGTCGTGGTTTGCCGAGTGAGAGCCGGTCGGTCTGGTGTCCAGTTTCGCCGGCCCCGGACCAAAGAGCGTAAGCTGCTCCGTCTGTGGCGTAGCGGACGGATTTGGCGGTGGCGTCACCGCAGCGGAAGGAGTCGGAACGAGAGCCGGAGCCGATATCTGTAGAATCCGCGCCATCCGTTGCGCCTCGTCTTCTCGCCGCTTGTCTGTGATCTGCGCCAGTCCAAGTTCACTGGCCAGTACGTAGCCCTCTAGCTCTGCCACTTTCGCATACAGCTCTTCGATTTCTTCATCATATCGCTCACACATAAATTTGCTTTTATAGAGAGCCGCATAACTCTCTTTCTCCGCGATCCTCTGCAAGAATCGACCGAGCTTGCGTTGGCAAGTAATGATTGTTGCTTTGAGCCTCGCCTCAGCATAGCAGTCGGAACTGGTCATTGTCGCCATCATGAAACTGAATGCTCCCTTCCATCTGATCCTCCGACGAGCGCTGTCAACGTCCCCGCAGCACTGTCTGGAGCATCACGCTGGCTCGTAGCCGTTTACTTAGAATGCCAAATCTCCCGCTGCAACTCAAGAAAAACTCCAAGCAAACCGAACCGTGTGCCTGAAGTTGTTTTCAACATAACTTCTGCCTACATGATCAATGAGCCAATGTTATCGGCCTGTTGAGCTAGTCGATAATGCACTCATCAATCAGTCATCAACTAAGTCATCAAGCGACCGTCAATCTGCCATCAACCACATGATAACCAGACGTGAAATAGCCGTAAAACGGTCATCATTTGGACGCCATTGCCGTCGAGATGAGCATGTGGGGGGATTTGCTCGGGTTGACTCACGACTGCGTCATCGGCTACGATGGGGAGTGTTCACCTCTTCACACTCCCAGTTCGCTGCTCCCCACCCCTGTCCGATGTGTCGGGGGGCCATTGAATTTCCGGCTCGCAGTGATAAGGAGTTCTGCTCGGATGCGTGCCGATCGCTAAACTGGCAGCGGAAAAATCGGGTTCCGGTCAGCGCTTATACCGTCGAAGACTTTGAACGCCTGCGGGCGGCTATCGCATGGAAGGAGCAGCTACTTGCGGACGGTGGGAAAAGGGCTCGCCTCATCGGCTACTCGCTGAAGCGATTTCATCCGAAACGGGAGTTGTCTCGAATCGGAGTGGTCGAGTTTCCCGATCCAGGACGGAAAACCAAGCGCTTTCCCGACGAGTCGGGTGTCACTCGCGTAATTCGTCGGAGCTATTTTCGCTGGGGTCCGTTCGAGCCACCTCGCGTGCCCGTCGCCGGATACTACAGCGTGAGCCTGCACTATGAGGACGGTAGAGTGCTGGGGATCGGCGAACATGAGGTGGCGAAGGGTTTCCCAGCGGTGCCCTTCCACGACCAGGAGGGCAATCGCTACGATCTGAAAGGCAAGGTGATCCCGAAGCGAAGCGCCGCGACGCCGAAGGCTCGAAGGAAGTATGTGCCCCGCAAGCACAGCACGCCCAATGAGTCGGTCGTGCCTGTTGAGCCGACGAGCTTAGAGCATATTCGCGCAGCCGTAGCACGTGCAGTCCAGGCGGAACGTGAAGTCGACCGGCTGCGAGCCCAGGCGACTCCTCCCCCAGACAATAGAGAGCAAGCGGCGAGGTTGGATTCGCTGAGCGAAAAGGTGGCGATGCTGACGGCGAAACTCAGCGCTGCCGAGACTCAGATAAGCCAAGCCGAGGCGCGAGCGGCGAGAGCCGAAGCCCAGCTCGCCCGAGCATTGGAAACGGTGCGATCCATGGAAGAAAAGGCGAAGGAAACCGCGTTGATTGCGGCCGTCGCACAGGATTTTATGTACCGATCTCAGCGAGAGCGTGACAGGCTGTTGGAGCAGGTCGCAGCACTGCGGCAGTCAGCCCCAGCGAGCCTTCCAACCTCCGACAACGCCGTCTCGTCGGTTGTCGAATCCCCGACCGTTGCGAGCAAACCCGCCACGGTTCAGCAGAGCAGCGCGGCAGCACCGCCCGCAGCCACTGCCGTCAAGCCTGCGACGGTTCCCATGGAGCAGTCAGTAACGCGGGCTGCGGGCCAGTCCGCGATCCCACCAGCGCCGGTCAAGCCCGCTGTGCTGCGTCGAAATACGCTGTCGATACTCAAACCGGGAGGAAACATAAAGTGATAGCAGGAGCCACTATGCAATCACCCGGCTCCTACGCGAGCCGCATCGACGGCATCTGAGCCATAGCACGCTGCGTGCATACGAACAGAACTCGCAGTTTCAGCAGATTGTCTCTGTTTCGCAGCCGCTTCCCCCACCCGGACGCGTGCCTTTCGATGTCCTACCGGACCACAGCGGAGGCGCTGAGCGCTTCAGGAGCGCGTGTGGCCCTGATCCGATTTGGTAGACAGGTTGATGAGTTGTTACGGTTGAAGTGCAAGTTCGTGCTGGGTTGTGTACCGCCTTTTTGAAAAGAAATCTCTCTGGGCCAAAGCAGTCTCAGGAAACAGGGCGTTTGTGGGGGCAGGTGGCTGGCCAGCTGTCCCTACAAAGAGCGCTTTGCGCGTCCCTGGTTCCGTTTGCAATGCGGTGTTCGCAGGCCTGTTCCTCGAGCCTGCTGCGGATTCCCTTTTCGCCGCTCGCTCGTACTGTGCGGGACTGCTGTAACCCAGCGACGAGTGACGACGCTGCTGGTTGTAAAATATCTCGATGTAGTCGAACAGCTGCGCCTGGGCCTGTGTCTGATTGGGAAAATGCTCTCCCAATTCGCTCTTGAGCGTCGAGTTCCAGCTCTCCATCGCCGCGTTGTCCAGACAGTTCCCCGGGCGGCTCATGCTGCAAGTGATGCCATGCGACCCGAGCTGCTGCTGGTAATCCTGGCTCGCGTAGGTGCTCCCGCGGTCGGAATGATGCATCAGTCCGGTACCTGGGCAGCGACGGAGG
>JBGAUT010000051.1:0-277 GCA_044228505.1 Polyangia bacterium
GGGCGATCTCGTCTTGACCGATCGGTCAAGACCGACTGGTCCATCGGTGGCAAGCAACATTTGACCACCAGCCACAGGCATCCGACGAGGTGTGCCTTCTCCCGAGTACTGTACCGACGGAAATAGCTCTTCCGCCCGAGCGATGCCGTGATCACGTGCAAACGCTTCACTGCTGGCGGCCAGACCACCGACCTGACCGAGGATGCGCTCTCGTGCTACGGCAGATCGCTGCGACGGAAAGGAAGGCTGACCATCGGCACGACCTGGCAGCGACGGC
>JBGAUT010000051.1:287-36206 GCA_044228505.1 Polyangia bacterium
TCCGTCGCACGCAGTGACAGCGGAAGCGAAGCAGCATCTGGCGAAAGACCGCTCCCCGTCGGTGCGCTCTGGTTCATCGCCGCCGTCGATTGGGGAAGTATTCGTCCCGTTGCGCGCGCAGCCGCTGGCGCAGCCGCTGACTCCGTCGACAAGTACGGGAGGGCTGGGGCCATGCGAGACGAGGCATCCTCGACGATTGCGCTCGCAGGCAGCGCTGGTGATCTCGACAGCCACGATGGAAGTGCCGACGTGCCGAGTCCGAGCCCGAACGAGTCGGCCACACGCTGTGCCACGCCCGACGACAAACCCACGCCAGCAGCGAACAGCTCGGCGAGTGTCGCAACGCCCCCAGCCTGCTGCCAAGGACGAGCCATCGCTGGTGTCGCTGCAGTCTGTGCCGACGACAAAGCTCTTTCAGGCGAGCGCGACACATTCGACATCACCGCCGACGTAGCACCCGTCGCTACTGGCGGCAAAGTACGCGATTCCGCCGCCGTGGACGACAGCTTCGCCAGTGGCAACAGCGGATTCGAGGACAAGCGCTCCATCGCGACCGGCGCTTCTGCTGGGCCGAGGGCCGGCGTACCAGCGGGCACGTCCAGCGTCGGTGCAGCCACAGGACTGAGGGCGGAAGGAACCTCCATCGGTCCCGCAGGAACCCGGGCCGGCAGAGTCTGCGCCGTCGCTGCCACCTCACTTGGCAGACGCGCCGGGCGACTCGGGACCGAGCGATGATCGTCGGTGCGTGGCGTGAGCTGCGGCGCTGGCAAAAACGACATCGCGGGCACACCCGCCCGAGGCCCAGACTCTCGCGTATCCGACTGCGCTTGCGCTTGCAATAGACGCAGCACAGACGCCGGCAAGCCAGGCGCTTGGCTCCACTGGGCAGCAGCCCGAGGATGCTCCACCGACGGCAGACTGACCGCCGAGGGGAGCGCGATGCGGGCCGCCAGCTGCTCAACCTGCGAGCCGATACGACCCGGGGATGTCCACGACTTGGCGGCTGGCAGCGACGGAAGACCCGTCACCTGCCGCTGCGACAGTGGACCGGCCTGTTCTTGTCCGACGGAATCACCCAGCCATAGCGACGGTGCCAACTCCGGTGAGAGCGGTGTCAGCAGACCAGCCATTTCAGCCTGCACGGACTGCCGTCGCGATTCGACACGTCGCTCTGGTACGATCTGCGGCGCTTGGACACTCCGGGCAGCGACGGAAGCCGTCTCAGCCTGGGCACTGGGTACCACTTTGGCACTCGGGGCAGCGAGAGAAGCCGTCTCAGCCTGGGCACTCGGAGTAGCTTCGCCAACTGGGGCAGCCTGGTCAGCAGCAAAAACCGCTGGTTCTCTCGTCAGAGACACCGGGTCCACCAACGAAAGATCTGGCCCGGCAATGCGAGCGACCGTTGGGGCAGTTGCTGGTGGCACGACAGACGAACCCTCGTCCGGCCTCAGCGTAGTCGCGGCTGGCTCACCGCCCAGGGGCCGACGGGGAGCGGGACTTGCTATCGCTGGGGTGACCGGTGGCGACGAGCTTGTCTCGGTGCCTCGAAGCTGTTCCGGCGCCGCTGCTGGCATCGGCATACTCGACGGTGATCGAGCGGGCTGACGCAGGGCGGGAACTCCTCTCGCAGGTGCGACGGACTCTGGCGCCACCAAGAGCTGGGCAAGCGCCGCTCCTTGAGCAACTCGTGCCGGTTGGATTGGCTCTGCAGCGTCGGACCCCGCAAATGGCAGCGACGGCAGCGATGACACGCCACTGCTCATCATGGCCAGCAGCGGATCGCGAGACTGAAGTCCCAAGCGCGCGTCAGACCAGCCAAGGTGCATGAAGCTACGTCCGAGTGCCGAGCCTCGGTCTGGCGCAAACGGTGCCGCTGGCTGCGCCGCCACAAAAGGAAGCGCTTCTGCGAGAAGCTCACGCCCGCGCGGCTCCTCGACAGCCGATGAACTTGCCGTCGATGGTGTATCGGAAAGTGCAGGCAGTGCCGCCAGTGCTCTCTCGGCAGGCGACGGCGAGCGAACCACCGTTTCCGCCTGTGACGATCGTGGCGCTGTTGCTGTCGCTGCAGCTGTTACCGCTGGCGTAGCAAGAGAAGCCGCCGGGGCCACCATCGGTAGCGCGAGCGCCGGGCTGCCCACAGGGCTTGCAGCTCTGGCTTTGGTCGCGGTCGCGCTCGCGGTTGCGGTCGGTAGAGTCCCGCCAGTTGCCGCACGACTCGGTGACGGACCACGCAGCTCGGCTGCCGTCGGAATCCAAGACTCCGCCGGAGTAAGCGAAGGCGCGTACTGCTCACGCGGAGCAAAGCCGAGGTTCGCTGAAGTCAGGCTCAGGCCTAGCGACGAAAGTCGGCGACCAAGGATGCGATCGGTGAAGCTCTGTGAACGGCTCAGCCACGGGGACATGCCGCCGTCTGAGAAGCGACTGGTAAAGCCGCTCAGTAACCGTTCCACCGACGACAGAAGTGGTGAAGAAAACGCCATCATGGGCTGGGCGCTCGAACTAGTGGGCATGGCAGCGACTGCCTCCACGCAGAGTGATAAAAGACGGACCTATTCACACAGGTTATCGGCTGATGATAGCCCGTGTTTCGCCCCGTCGGCGACTCTCTATCTTGTCACTCTGTGAATACTGATTGGCGACGGCGTAGGGAAAGCGGCGCGCCTGTCGGGACTAGTGGGCATGTTCGAGTGCGCTCTGCAAGGCATCGGCAGGTTGGATGCCCCGTCGAGACAATAGCGCCTGCAGGATATAGCTTGCGACCTGGCTCGGCCTGGTTCCAGGTCCAAAGCCAGCGTCGTAGCCGAGCTCTCTGGCGAACTTGTGGTCGATACGTGGACCACCGAGCACCAGCAATACATCGCGCAAGCCGATCCGCCGGGCCAGATCGATCATGCGTTTGGCGTTTTCGCGATGAACGTCTCGCTGGGTGACGATTTGCGATACCAAGATCGCGTCGGCTGACAGTTCTCGGGCTCTGGCCAGCAGCGCCGCATTGTCGACCTGCGCCCCGAGGTTCCTCGCATCCACCCAGGGGTACGCCTCGAGACCCTTATCGCCCGCGTAGCCCTTCATGTTCAAAATCGCATCGATCCCAACGGTATGCGCATCACTCCCGGTGCATGCACCAACGATCACGAGCTTGCGTCCGAAGTGGTGGCGGATGATTGCGTTTACCTCTTTGAACGACCAGGAAGGTACGGTGACTTCGGGCACGACGATCTCGGCGAAGTCAACGGCCTGCGGGGTGCTGGCATAGACGACAAAGAAGCTGAACCCATCGCCGGCCGGCTCCATGGTCGATACGGCGATGTTCTGAAGGCCCATCTGCTCACACAGCCGACGCGCCGCCTCTTTGGCTCGCCCCGATGCAGACACCGGCAGGGTAAACGAGAGCTGAATTCGTCCGTCGTCTTTGCGATCTCCGTACGGTCGAATCGGCTGCGTAACCTTGGCGAAGGATGTCATGAAAGCGAGCCTATCAGATGCTTGTTGCAAGTGGACGGCTAGACGCTGGCCGCACGCAGACTCTCGACGGCCGCACGCAGTTCGATCAGGAGGCGGGCAGACAGCGCAACGACCTGCTCTGCGGCTCCAGCCGATCCCGACTGTTCGATTCGTTCGCAGATCGCCGACACTCGCATCGCCCCAAGCATCGCACTCGAAGACTTGAGGGAGTGAGCATGACCCTGCAGCGTCACCACATCGCCTCCCCGTACGGCCGCTGCGATCACCTCGCCCCGGATCTCCAGCTCGGAAACAAAACGCTGAATGATTTGTGGAATCAGGCTCGGTAAGTGTGGGGGCTGGAAGCTCCGCAACTCATCGATCTTCGACGAATCGAATACGGGAACCGCCACCCAATTCTCTTTCCAGTTCGCACTCTCTGTGCCTCTCGCCATGTTTTGGTCCATCGCACCCATCACCCCCGTCTGTTCCACCACCACATCCAACACCACATCCGGCACCACATGCAACCCTACATGCGAAAGTGCCTGTTATCCTACAGACTCTGCCCACTTGGCACACAGTGAAGACGGGCAGCATCGCACCGCTTTGGCCCAGATCGATCGCCTGCTCGAACTGGCTCCCAATGCGCCCAAGACGACGATTCCAGCTAGCCACTCAATCCACCTACCGTTTACATGATACAGCCGTGAGTGAAACGGAACGAGCATGTCAAACGAGTCAATATTAGTCGTATAATATGACTCTTTAAGAAGTATGATTCGTTAGACTAGAAAATTCGACGATCGGTCCGGTGAATTGATAATAGGCCGATGATCCACTTTCATCGCTCTGTCTGGAAGACTCTGTGCCTGACTCCGCTTCACAAATTGGTGCGATTCGGAGGCCTGGTGGCTCTGTGTCTGTGTCAATGCGCCGCCCCAGTGAGTAGCCGAGAGCCCTTGCGTAGCGCGGATCCTCCCAAGATCTGCAATTCGTGTGAGGACTGGAACAAACCGCAGACCCCGTTTCGCATCTTTGGCAACACCTACTACGTCGGCGTACACGGTCTCAGCACGGTAATGATCGACGGTGGTGATGGACTGATTCTGCTCGACGGTGGACTCAGCCAGTCGGCTCCATTGATAGCCAAAAACATTGAGTCGCTCGGTTTCCGCATCAATCAAGTCCGCTGGATCGTAAGCTCTCATCCGCACTATGATCACGTCGGAGGGATCGCCGCATTGCAACGATGGAGCGGGGCCAAGGTCGCAGCCAGTCCACGAGGAGCTGACTCGCTGCGAAGTGGCAGTGTTGCTTCGGATGACCCGCAAGCTGCGTTCGGTGTCCAAGCGATGGGATTTCCACCAGTCGCCGCGGTACAGCCGATTGCGGACGGAGCCTCCCTGCAGGTAGGAAGCGTGTCTATCACAGTCCACTACACTCCCGGTCACACTCCATCGGGAACCTCTTGGAGCTGGCGAAGTTGTGAAGGATCACGTTGCGCGAGTGTTGTCTATGTGGACAGCTTGAATCCTGTCAGTGCTCCCGGTTTTCGATTCACAGAGAGTCCCGAGCGGATTGCAGAATTTCGCACGAGCATCGCCAAAATTCGAAATCTGCCGTGTGACATTGTCATCTCCGCACACCCAGATTTCTCGTCGCTGTATGAGCGCTGGGAAGCGAGCCAACGCAGCGGTTCTCGGGAGTCCTTTGTAACGCCCACGGGCTGCCGTGATTACGCAGAAGATGCCGAACAGAGACTGACCAAGCGCATCTCAGAGGAACGACTATCAAACCAGCCATAGGTTTAAGCCCGTGACTGTGATACGCTGCGAAAGCATGCGTGTACCTTATGCCATCACTCTGTCTCTCCTGGTGCTGACATCGTGTGTCCATCGACCCAGCTATCAGGGAGGAACGTTTGCCACCGCACCACAGGTACTCCTCCCTGATGACCGTGGCTATCCGACTCCGCTGCCAGCAGGTCAATCACTCAGCGCGGGCCAGGTGTTCGCGCTGGAAGTGTCGCTACAGCAGCCAGCGTACGTCTACGTGCTAAAGCGCAGCGGCGGTGTACTCGACAGTCTGTTTCCGGCTGGCGGTGATTCCGACCGCATAGAAGGACCAGGAGTGGTTCGAATTCCATCTACGGATAGTTGGCTGCGAACCCCTCAACTGGATGGACACGGCCGACTCTGCGTGCTGCTCAGCGCCCAGCCTCTCGACCCGACGCAGCGCCACTGTTCTGCGCACCGCGAGCACATGCAATCGAACCCACCGATTCAGTCGTTTCAGCTTGCTCCGCTCTCGGCACGTTAACGGCTATTGATAAGCCAGTCGATAGGCAGCCACAGCCACAGCAATCCAGCCGCCCAGGAAGCACAGACCACCGAGCGGAGTGATTGCTCCCAGCCAGCGTATGCCCGATAAGGCCAACACATACAGCGAGCCCGAAAACAGTGCGGTTCCCGCGACGCACAGGATTCCCGCCCAGCGAACAGTCGGACTCAGCGGCAAAAGTCCTATCAGACAAAGCAGGAGCGCATGATACATCTGATAGCGCACTCCGACTTCAAATATCGTTAGCAGATCGGGTGCCAGTTTCTGCTTGAGCGCGTGCGCACCGAACGCCCCACCGGCAACGGAAACAAAGCCCGACAGAGCTCCAACAATCAACCAAGGATTCGCGGTCACACTCATAGCGGCGCAGCATAACACCGCAGATAAAAAACCGGTGGGGTTTACGAACCGAACTCAGCGACGATTGCTTGCACTTCCTTGATGAAGCCTTCGCGGTGATGTCGCTCGAACTCTTGCCAGGTACAGAGGGTCCGAGTATCGCTCACACGGTCGACAAAGATCGTCGCATCCAGATGATCGACTTCATGCTGGTACGTTCCTGCTGAAATGCCTCGGGCCACAAAGTCCAGCTCGCGACCTTCCCGATCCCAGGCTTGGACCCGTACCTCGCAGAAGCGATCGACACGGCCTCGCAAATTGGGAACCGACAGACAGCCCTCAAAGTTACTAAACGTGCGATCGGTCAGCGGTGTCAGCAGAGGATTCACCAGAACCGTCAGCGGAATCTTCGGCTTGTACGGATAGCGGGCGTTCTGTCCGACCTCGATCACACACACTCGCACGCTCTCGTAGATCTGGGGTGCCGCTAGGCCGGCTCCATCCGCGTCGCGCATCGTCGCAATCAGGTCGTCAATCAGCTGCTGGCCGGATGGCGACATCAGCTCCTCACGGCTCAGCGGGCGAGCAACCTGACGCAGCACGGGATGTCCAATCTGAGCGATCTTCCGGAACGACATGGTTCTACGCTTGTGCCACAAAGTGCTCTATCTGTCGAACAATTGTCACCCACCCAGTCCGCATAGAGAGCCCACCATGGTCCAATAAGAGGCATTATATATAATTCTTATTACTCCCAACCTTTTTGAATCCGCAATCAACCATGCAGCATTCACGCGTTCTGCTGAGAGAAAGTCAGAGACGGCTCGACCTGCCCTTTTCCAACGGCAGGGATACGCGGATGAACGACTCTGGTGCAAATGCTGCTAAGGTGATGGTTCACGATGTCAGTGCGAGCGTTCATTGCAAAACAGCGGCTCTCTCTGTCGCTTTCACAGGTTCGCAGCGCGGTAGACAGCACGACGCAGGCGGTCCTGTGGCACAACCAACTGCAGCGCTTGGGACTGCCGCTGCCGCTGGTCTTGGTGCATGACCTGGGGCTGCTGCTGTCAACGTCAGCGATCCATCTACGCTTCGGCCAAGAGACACCTCCAGCACCTGCGTTTCGTGAGGTGGCGGAAAAATATCGTAGCCTCTTGCAGACACTGGCAGCCATCGAGTCAATCGAACAAATCGCGTCGCTCCGACCTAGTGACAAGTTAATTGCCGTGCTTCTCTACAAGCTCCTCGGTAGCTTGGCACCGCTTCTACCATCGTTTGATGCGACCTCCGCAGAGCTGCCCAGCGAAGGCTTCGACGCAACCTCTCTGCTCCTGTCGCCGCTTGATAGGAATCGTGAGACCCAGCGACATGTAGCGTTTTTGCGAGAGCTGTTGAACGCAGATGTCGCTCTGACGATTCGGGCCGAGCTGCTCGATGCCCAAGCAGTACGGCTACTGTCGCTGCACGATGGCAGTACTGGGCTCCTATCCCAAGCCAACGACGATCGCATCGATCTGTTAGAGCTGCTTGCGATGTTTGAGGCAGATGATCTGCGCGATACCGTCCGCTTTTCTCTCGATCTGCTCCCATCGGTGTTAGAAGCCCAACACGTCAGCGGCGCGCAAAGCTATCCCACCGGTGGATATGCCGGGCTACTGAACCGAGGCTCTCTCGATGCACTTCTCCCGAGTGAACTCGCCAGTGACGACGATCTGTTCTACGCACGATTCGCACAGTCCGAGTTGCTTTATCTCGGCCGCGAACGCCAAGTCGAAGCCCCCCATCCGCTAAGCTACATTTTGGTCGACTGTTCACCCTCGATGAGGGGACTGCGGCAGGTGTTCGCACGGGGCCTTGCCTTATCGCTGTGTCAGCGCTTGACCCATGCGCATGTCCCAGTCCAACTGCGGTTCTTCGATGGTCGGCTTCACGACGCTGTTCGAGCCGATCTCTCACCGCAACGAACGCTTCCGTATCTCCTCGGCTTTCGCAGCACCAGGGGTCGAAACTATGGCCGGGTGTTCCGCGATCTGCAACGCGAACTCCAGACCCTGTGCAAGAGCAACAAAACCCGTGTGACGCTCTATCTAATTACTCATGCTGAGTGTCACATTCCGCTGGAAACAGTCGCTGCGCTGCGACATTTGGCGGTTTGTAACGCCGTCTTTGTGCGACCGTCCGCAGGACTTCACCTGGATTACCTACCGCTGCTCCACCGCTACCATGTAGTGAGCGACGAAGCCCTGCGCGCCGAACCGGACCGCAAAAAACAAGCGCTCGATATCATTTCACACGTCGCAGAGACAGATTCCTAAAACGCTGCGATTTTGGCATATGCTGCCGCGCATGCGCACTCGTGACTCTAAAAAGTGTTCGCTCGGTTCGTCGCTCGCAACCTGGGTTGTGCTCGGGGGACTTCCGCTGTGCGTCTCTTGCACGGTGCATGTGGACCCAACGCCACAACCAGAACCGCCGCTGGCCGAAGGCTGCAACCCCCTTGGCGGAGGGGCCGCCGAAGACTGCTTGTCGCCGTTTCCGTCCAACTATTATCTACAGACGGACACGGCTGGGATTCGGCGGGTCACCTTCCCCGCAGGAGTGCTACCGACGTCGCGCAAAGGAGTCGCGTTAGATCCAGCACCGTTTGCCGCACGTGATGGATTCAGCCCCGCGACACCGCTGATTGCGTACTTCCCCAGCAGCATTAATCCCCAAAACCTACCGACTCCAGCGAAAATTGAAGACTCGCTCAAGGTCACCTCACCGGTTCAGCTTCTGTCCGCAGAGACCGGCGAGCGAGTCCCCCTGTTTGCGGAACTTGATCGCAACGCGATGGTCGGAGAACGACAAGCGCTGCTCATCCGTCCGCAGATCCGGCTCCGCCCAAAGTCGCGATATGTTGTGGCGATCGCGGGACTTAGGACAACTGATGGACTGGACGTTCCGCCGCTCGCCGGGTTTGCCGCCATTCGGAGCAAGGACGTCGAGCCGGGCAGCATTCGCGGCAAGCTCTCGGCCCACTACGAGTCCCTGTTTCAGTTCCTCGAACAAAAAGGGCTGCCCAAAAAGTCTCTGCAACTCGCGTGGGATTTCACCACTGGCGATGACACCCAAGTCACGGGCCCGGTGCTCAAGATGCGAGATACAGCGCTCGCAAAGCTATTGCCCACCGATCCGCCAGAGCCCCCGCCCCCACTGTTTACGATTAGCAAGGTCGAAAACGCTCCACGCGATCCGCTGCTTCGACAAGTCATCGGCTCCTTCCGTGCTTCATCCTTTTTGACCCATGATGAAAGCGGACGGATGAACAGGGATGAAACCGGACAGCCCAAGTTGCGTGGCTACGGACGGTTCCCTCTGGTCGTCCACATTCCCAAGTGCGTCCAAACGGCGACCGCTCCGGTTCCTGTGATGATCTACGGACACGGTCTGTTCGGTGGTGCGCTCGGTGAAATGGACTCCGGATACCAGCGAGAGATCATCAATCGGCTGTGCATGATCCAAGTTGGTACGGACTGGATTGGTCTCACCGAGGCGGATGCGTACTACGTAGCCAATGAGGTGATGTCGAACTTCAACAACTTTGCGCAGATTACCGATCGTCTTCAGCAAGCTCACGTCAACTTCGCGGTGCTGGCGCGGCTCATCAAAGACGGCTCGCTCGCGCAGATTCCAGAGCTACGCGTAAACGGCAAAGTCGTGATCGATTCGAGCCAAGTGTATTACTACGGAATCTCGAACGGAGGCGTTCAGGGTCTGACCTTTTTGGCACTCTCTCCCGACGTGAAACGCGGTGCGCTCAATGTGCCAGGAGGATTTTGGAGCCTGATGATGTGGCGCAGTGCGAACTTCGAAAAGCTGGCACCGCTGCTGTCTGCGTCCTACTCTGATCCACTCGATCGCCAACTCCTGATCGCGCTCAGTCAGCCGCTGTGGGATTCTTCCGATCCAGCCACCTACGCCCCCTACATTGTCAAAGCACCGCTCCCAGGATCAGGCGGTGCCAAGCAGGTACTCTATCAAGAGGGGTTGGGTGACGCACAGGTTCCAAACCTCGCCACGCGAATGATCGTGCGTTCCATGGGAATCCCGCTGCTCAATCAGCCAGTGGACGCAGTGTGGGGAATCCCAACCGCCAGCGGCCCCCTACCCTCGGCCTATGTACAGTTTGATGTTGGACAGAATCCTCGCCCCGGTGACGACAACCTGCCGCCAAAGAACAATCCTGTTCACGAGGCGATCCGTCGTCTGGAGGCCGCCAAACAACAACTGCAAGGATTCCTACAGGACGGCGGCACGGTGCGTGAGACCTGCGATAGCAAGCCGTGCGTTTTCGCCAAGTGAGGTTGGGACTGTCCGCAGAGGCGGACTCAGACGATGGCTTGGCCAGGAGAAATCCCGGCCCAGTAGTTAGACGTCTTTGAGGATCTCGGCGCGCTTGGCAGCGTACTCCTGATCGTCGATCAGTCCATCTTCCTTGAGCATTTTCAGTTTCTTCAAACGATCCTGAAGGCTCGGTGCCGCCGGTGCCGCTGCGGGTGCAGGTGCGGCTGGAGCTTCAGCCGGTCGTGAGGCCTGCGAAAACATGTTGGCCATCGCCATTCCCATGCCCAGCCCAGCGCCCGCGAGCATCGGCCCGCCGCCACCACCGCCGCCATCTCCACGAGCCATCCCCTCGCCTGCGCCCATCATCGCCTTGCCAGCCGCAAGCTGCTGAAATCCGCTGAGCCCACCGGCCATGCGAATCTGCGCGGCGTCCTTGTACATGCTCTTTAGCGTCTGCTCATCTTCTTCCTTGATCGAGACGACGAAGTTGCCGAGCCGAACAACCCGCATGCCATAACTTTGCATGTGCGGCTTCAGCCCCTCGATCACCTCGGCCTCGATCTCTTCGGTCAGAGCGCCCGACGTGATGTTGAGCAGCGGCAGCTGCTTGGTCACCAGGAGCTTCGCAATGCGATCCCGAATCGTCTTGAGAAGGAGTTGCCGGAACCAACCGACAAACTCCTCGTCGTTGGCCCACGATCGCTGACCAAAAAACGAGATCACCTGCGTTGGATCAGTCGCCTGAAGCGAGTACTCGCCATGAACCATGACGCCAATCGCGAGCCCGCTCTTCGGGTCTTCGACGTCGCCAATGCGACCACCGAACTTGAAGCCCGCCACCTCGCGGATGGTGATGAACCAGACCTCGGCCTTGAAGACATTGCCGCCGGTGAACTTATCGACGATCTGGTTAAGGAACATGATATTGGACGACTCGAGCGTGTGCCGACCAGGACCAATCTGGCCGACAAACTGACCGTCCTTAAAGAACAGCGCAACTTCATCGGTACCTACCGTAAGCTGCGCTTTGTTGGGGATGGTGGGGTCGGGATGCTTATAGACGAGCATGCCCTTCGCGCTGTCAGGGCGGGCAATCGCCAGTTCACGAACGCCACCCTTGACGAAATCCATTAGGCCCATCGATTCCTCCTGGTGTGAACTGAGTCCGCCGAGGCGGCACTCAGCCGTCGAAACCCAAAATGGTTTGACTCAAAATATACTGAGTCTCGATCATAGGTACCGAGTACGGTGTTCGCAAGGTGCCGTGTACGTGATACGCTGTGAGTAGCTGCGAAAGTCCTTCGCCCGATCTCTTCTAGATCAGCAAATGGCCAGCCCACCGGCCAGTAAGCTTCCGCAGAGCATCGCCAACCAACTGAAATCTCTGGTAGATTGGAATGCCGCTTAAGCGAGGAGTCGATCGGTCCATGAAAAAGGTCATCCGCGTTGTCGCCGCCGTTCTCGAGCGAGAGGGTCGGTACCTCATCACCCAACGTCGCGAGTCGGCGGTATTGCCGCTGCAGTGGGAGTTCCCAGGCGGCAAGGTCGAGGCGGGCGAAAACGACGAAGACGCGCTCTGCCGCGAACTCAGTGAGCGTCTCGACGCCGACTTCGAGATCGGCAAGAAGATCGGTGAAAAGCACCACATTTACGATGGATACGAGGTCATCTTGGCCCTGTACGCCGCGAAGCTAATCCCGGGTCGACCGATGCGTGCCAAACGAGTCCGAGACTTCCGTTGGGTAGCCTCGTCTGAGTTTGGGCAGTATCAGTTCCCCGATGCGGATCAGCGCACGATGGATCAGCTCCTTGGCATCCGTCGCTAGCACACTGGGCCTCTCGTCAGAGGTCCGTCACATTCGGTAGCATTTCCTCTATGAAACCGGTTGTTCTGATCGTGCTCGATGGCTTGGGCCACCGTGAGCAAACCAATGCCAATGCAGTCTATCTAGCTCACAAGACCACGTGGCCCCGGCTTCTGTCTCGCTATCCAACGACGCTGCTGCACTGCTCGGGGCTGGCCGTTGGACTGCCCGAGGGTCAGATGGGCAACTCCGAGGTCGGACACACGATCCTGGGCGGTGGCCGCATCGTTTACCAAGATCTGGTGCGCATCAGCAAGTCGATCGCGGACGGTGATTTCTTCGAAAATCCTGAGCTGGTGGCCGCCGTGGAAGCGGTCAAAGCGAGCGGAGGCACACTCCATCTCCTCGGTTTGACGTCACCCGGAGGCATTCACTCGACGCTGGATCATGGTTACGCTGTCGTCGAACTGGCCAAGCGACATGGCTTGTCACGAGTGGCATGGCATGCGTTCCTCGACGGTCGCGACACACCACCGCAGTCTGCCGCTGGATACCTTCGCGAAGTCGAAGCCAAGCTCGCTGAAATTGGGGTCGGGCGGGTCGCGTCTCTCGTCGGACGGTTCTATTCGATGGACCGTGACAACCGCTGGGAACGGGTCTCACGCGGCTACCGGGTACTCACCCTTGGCGAAGGTCGTCCCGAACCCGCGAGTGCAGGGGCCACTGCTGCCATCGAAGCTGCGTATGCCCGGGGCGAAAACGACGAGTTTGTCCAGCCGATCGTCCTCACCGAAAATGGACGAGCACTCGCGACGATCAAAGACGGCGACGCGGTGGTGTTTTGGAACTACCGCGCTGACCGCGCCCGCGAAATCAGCCGGGCACTCACAGAGGACAAGTTCGACGCGTTCGATCGAGGCAAGCCGCCCAAACTGGCTCGCTACGTCTGTATGACGCAGTACGACGCCAAGCTCGCCCTGCCGATTGCGTTTGCGCCCCAGTCGCTCAACAACAACCTCGGCGAATACCTGGCCAAGCTGGGTCACAAACAGTTTCGCACCGCCGAAACCGAGAAGTACGCCCACGTGACCTTCTTCTTCAATGGTGGTGTCGAGGCTGCGTATCCCAACGAAGTTCGCCGACTGGTTCCTTCGCGACGAGACATAGCCACTTATGATCTAGCCCCGGCGATGAGTGCTGTGGACGTTACCGATGGAGCCGTCGCAGCCATCGACAGCAACCAATACAGCTTCATCTTGATAAACTTCGCCAACCCGGACATGGTCGGTCATACAGGTATCCTCGACGCTGCCATCCATGCCGTCGAGACGATCGATGGCTGTCTCGATCGCATTGTCACTGCCGCAAATCGGTCCGGGGCCGCGGTGCTCATCACCGCCGACCACGGCAACTGCGAACAGATGGTCGACTCGGTCACTGGTCAGCCTCACACCGCCCATACCACCAACCCAGTACCGTTTATCCTGGTCGATGAAGAACTCCGTCACCGAACACTCCACGAAGGTGGCCTGGCCGATGTGGCACCTACCGTGCTGGACCTGATGGGATTGCCAGTGCCAACCGAGATGACCGGCAAGTCGCTGCTCGATCCCTAGATGAGATGCTGCGGAGACGGGGCCATCACTGCACCGGCAACACCCGAGCCAGAGCCGGACCCAGCGCATCACAGAGCAGCCCAAGCAACGTTCGTTCTTCGGGATTCCCTTGGTGCTCGGCGTCGAGCGGACGCAGGTAACCGAGAACCCGTCCTTGCTTGCCTGGCGTCACCACCGGAATACCGGCCTCTGCACCTTTCCCAGCATCCGACGACAAATCCAGGTGCAGCGGGACGCCGAGTAGTTCGCCAAAGTGAGTGATCACCGCCTCAATATCCGCAACGGTGCTGGCTCGGTCTAGTTCCACCGACAACGACTCAATATGACTCAACAATTGCCGGGTTCGCCGCCGTCGCGCCAGTGCCGCCCACAGTCCGTGCGGTCCGCTCCGCAGATATCCGAACCAATAGCCGAGCAGCAACGCAAAACCAATCGACATGAGTAGACCGATCCGCGACAGCAGCGAGCCACCGAGCACCATCAACAGCGACAGTCCCCCGAACACCAGACACGCCGCATACAGCAGCAGGACGGCCCGCCGAACTGGCAGCCCCATCAGCAACAACCGATGGTGCACATGGTCGCGATCGGCTTGGAGCACCGGTCGTCCCGCCAAAAACCGCCTCGAAATCGTGAGTCCGGTATCGAGCAGCGGCAACCCCAGCGCCACCACCGGAAATACGACCAACACCGCCGTTGCTGCTTTGCGTACCGACCAGATCGAGGTGGTTGCCAGCAGGTAGCCCAAAAACAGGCTTCCCGAGTCGCCCATAAAAATCGAGGCTGGATTGAAGTTGTAGCGGAGAAAACCCAGCGTCGCCCCAGCCAGGGAGCCCGCCAGAAAAGCCAGCAGCAAGTCGCCACGCAATAGCGCCGCCACAGTCGTTGTTCCTAGCGCGATCACCGCGACACCCGAGGCCAATCCATCAAGCCCGTCGATCAGATTCACCGCATTGACGACGCCCACGATCCACGCCACCGTCACAAGTGCCGATAGAAACTGCGATAGTTCTATGGGCCCCGTCGGACCGCTCGTTCCCAAGACGCGCAGCCCCTGCGTGTACAGCAGCAGTGCCACCACAATTTCTACCAGCAGCTTCGGCAGCGCCCGCAGTCCCCGCAAATCATCGACGATCCCCAGCAGCAAGATCGGCACCCCGCCGAGCAAAATCGACAGCACCGGCGTGCCCGTTTGCAGAGTTGCTCGCGCCACCACGCTCCCGGATGACCAAAGTGTGGCCACTGTCAAGTAAAATGCGACAGCGATTGCCACGCCTCCTAGCCGAGGCACTTGCGAGGGACGCAGAAGCTTACGAGCCGAAAACGGGTCAAGCGCCCGCAACCACAGCGCCAACCGACCGACCAGCGGCGTCAGAACCAACGACAGCAGCAGCGACAGCAGCAGTCCAAAACCGACCGCTCTCATCGCGCCTCCCGCAGCACTGTCTCGAGCACTTCCGCATGCTTGGCCATCGCCAGTCGACGGTCAAACCGAGTCTCGGCCAATTGACGAGCCAGCGCCGACATGTGCTGCCAGCGCTGCGGATCACGGGCCATCCTCAGCAGTCCTTCGAACAGCGCCACACCTTCTCCGTTTTTCACGGCCACGCCCAGATCGTACTCACGCAGCAGTGAGGGAATCCGCCCTTCACCTGGACCAATGTACGCCACCGGTCGCCCCGCCGCGAGCAGCCCGTACAGCTTGCTCGGTGCTAGCAACCCCTGCATCGCCGCCTTCACCGACACCAGGCCGACATCGCCAACCGCCAAGACCTCACCGAGCTTGCTGCGGGCTTGCGGCGGAAGAGAGTGAACCAGCGGACCCAGCGACGAGGGAACTCTCGCCAACAATCGGGCTTTCTCATCGCCATCACCGACGAATAGCCAGTGGATCGGTGGCGACTCACTCAGGGATGTCACCTGGGCCTGCATCGCCTGAACCACAGTGTCAAAATCATGACCTCGTCCGTGGTTGCCTGCATAGCAGACGACAAACTGATCACCGAGTCCAAGCTCGGTGCGAAGACCGCTTGGCCATCTTGGTAGCGGCGTGATCTCACGAGTGTCAGCAAAGTGGTCGATCACCGTGAGTCGAGACGACGAAGCGCCCGCAGCCACCAGCCGTTCTGCCATCGCTTCATCGAGCGCAATCGTCTGGTCAGCGGCCCGATACAACTGCCGCTCGAACAGCGCGAGACCGCGATAGACCAGTGAGCCTGAAGCCGCTAGACCCATCGCCGCCAACAAATCGGGATAGACGTCCTGTATCCACAGCACCAACCTCGCCGAGAACAACCGCTTCGCGGCCAGTCCAAGCGCCCCAACCAGCGGCGGGGTGGTCAGCGCCACCACCACATCAGGCCGCGGCACAGAGCGCAGAGCCAGTAGCGCCTTCGCCAAAAACTGTCCATAACCCGCCACTCTTCCCCCGAGCCGGCCGAAGTTCTCTAACCTCGATGGGGACGAAGAGACTGGGGGCGGCGAGTCCTCGACGGGAACCCGCACAATGCGCACTCCGTGGTGATACTCCGTGCTCGCAAGCGGCGCTGTCACTTCGGGAACGCGTCCTCGGTGGGGCTGCCGATAGCGACCACTGCCACACAGCACCGTCACATCATGGCCAAGCCGCACCAGATCTTCTGCCCAATCGGTGCACAGCTGCGCCGTCGCCGCAATGTCTGGGTAATAGAACTGGTTGAGGAGGAGGATGCGCATCGCAAAAGGGGAAGTGACGCTCTCAGCGTAAGCTGGCTACCGCGAGATCGCAGCACAAAAACGCTGGCTCGGGTGCGTCGGTATCGAATGAACGCGGGTCTAGCGAGAAGCTCGCTCGATCTGCCACCGAACGCTTTGCGAAGGTTCGGAGCGTACGGCATAGGTCTCATCGGCCTGGGACAGCTTGAGTAGACACCGCGTAATCCGCTGCGACACCGCCGCAGATCCTTCAGCCATGGCGGAAAAGGTCGAGCCTTCACCTGGCAGTTCGGCGAAGCCAGCATCCCACGGCATCACGATGGCAATGCCGTCCCCTGCCGACTCTGCGACGAGTTTCGGCAGCAGCGGATACGGCCGACGAGAGCGACAGCTCGATAGCAGCTCATTCACCAGCAGCGACGCGCAGGCCGGGGAAGAAGGAGCAGGCAGTCGTCCCGCCGCACGCAGTCTGGTCAGAGCCGCTACTCGCTCCGCCTCGAGGTCTTCGATGGTGCAAACGGTGGGCGGTGGCAAGTTCAGATCCCCCGCGAGATAGCGAAAGAGCGCTTGCCGAGGTGTCAACCACAGCGGATCAAAGACCTCCTCACCATCCACTTTGACGTCTTCACCGTGGCCGGCCTGCGTCCACTCGCTCGATACCAAATAGCAGTCGGCATCGAAGCGCTTGGGCTCGGCAGAGGGCGTGATCCAGTGGGCAAAACGAACCAGTGAGGTCGGGTCGGCGACCAAAAGCCCTGCTTCTTCGGCGAGTTCCCGCGCTGCGGCATGGCGAGCCGGCCAATCGGGATCGGATTGGCCATCGGCAGTGTCAACCCGTCCTCCGGGGAAGACATACGCATTGGCCATGAAGCTGGCACGCTGACTTCGACGAACCAGCAGCACCGCAAAGTCCGGTTCCGAATCTGCGAGTTGCGGACGAAGTACCGCTGCCATGCCTGCTTTTCGGGGAGCTGTCATGACTGAAACCGCTCGAATAGCTCACGCAGATCCTGCGGAATCTCACGAGAGGAAAATGAGTTCATATCAACACACACCGTCGTGATCGAGCACGACACCGACAGCTTGCCGTCTCGATGACGATATCCGTCGTAGCGCATGCTCACCGAGCGATTCGTCAACTTCGACACGGAGACTTCGATGTCGAGACGATCTCCATAGCGCAAGGGTGCTTTGTAGTCGGTCTCGACGTGAACGGTCGGAAATCCGATCCGCCGCTCGTCGAGAAGCTGCACGTAGCTAATTCCAGCGTCGTTGAAGAAGTCCTCAAACGCTTCGTGGAAATAGATGAAAAAGTGCGGGTAGTAGACAATCCCCGCGTGATCTACGTCGCCGAATCGAACCTGAACGGAAGTACGAAAGCCCATCACTAGTGCTTATGCTGAGGGGCAACAAACTCTTTCGGGAGTTCAGAACCCTCACCGAAGAAAAACTCGTTGCAGCGCGTGTGCAGCAGGTCGAACGCTTGCTGGGTAATCAAATCGAGCCGGTACTCGTTGATCAGCATCTTCGAGTGCTCGAGCCACATCTGCCAGCCCTGCGCCGAAACTTCATTGTACAGCCGAGTGCCAAGCTCATCGTCGAACGGAACGAAGTCCAGACCAGGAAGTTCTTTACCGAGCTTGCGACAGTTCACCATACGCGCCATGTCAGATTTCTCCTCGAAGATGGTTACGGCTAGAAGAGGAATGCCTTCCAACCGAAGTGTGAGTCGGGAACGGGCATCTTAACGCGAACCCGGCGTTTGCATAGCCCGAGCCGCTCGTGTAGTGGGAAATCGCTTGGCGATGAGTCCGGCGACTATCTTGGCCGATAGCATCACCATCGGCACGCCCGCACCGGGATGAGTCGAGCCCCCCACACAAAACAGGTTCCCAAGCCCGGGTACTTGGTTCGGTGGTCGTCGAAACGCAGCAACCCGAGACGAGGCGGCTGCACCGTAAATCGCGCCTCGGCTGGACGGAAATAGCCGAGCAAAGTCTTCGGGAGTAACGGCCGCTTCTGCCGTAACGTGATGGGCGTAGTCGATATCGTGTCTTAGCAGCTTCGAGATCACTCGCTGCCGACAGTTCGCCACCAGCTCATCGCTCCAGATCGACAGCCCGGCCTTAGAGTCAGGCCTGGGCAGCGCCGGAGCATTCGTTAAAAAGAACCATCGCTGGATCGACTCGCCAAAGTCCGGGTTACACAAATACACCGTTGGATCAGAGGGAGGTCCGTCGTGAAGCTCCGCGAACTCGTTGCGATAATCCTGGGTAAAAAAGACGTTATGGTGGCAAAGAGAAAGGGCGCTCGCCTGCTTCGCCACTGCCAAATGTAGGCAAGCCGACAGCGATGGCGGTAGGTCCGCGTAGCGCCGCCGCAGCCGCTCCGCCACACCGGTCCCGTCCAGCATCGTCTCGTAGATCTGCGGCACATCGCAGTTGGCAACAAAAAGGTCTGCCTGGATTCGCTCTCCGGCAACCTCCGCCGAGACGACCTGCTTGCCACGTGAGTCAACATGGAGTCGATTCACCTCTGCGCCATAGCGAATCTGCCCACCCATTCGATGGACGAGCTCCGCCAGCGCCAGAGCGACGCGATACATGCCGCCCTCGACCGAGTAGACCCCGAAGCCCTGTTCGACGTGCGGAATCACCGCCAGCGTTCCCGGTGCCAAAAACGGATTTGCCCCCGAGTACGTCGCATAACGTGCAAAAAGAACCCGCAGCCGCTCATCGGAAAAAAAGTGCCCCAGCGCCTGCCACAGCGTCCGTCGTGCATCGAGCCGCAACAATCCGAACACATCGCTCACACGGTTTTGAAACAGCAGGCCAAGTGGATTTGCCGGAATCGGGCTCTGCAGAAACGGTCGCTCGACCGCTCGATAGATGCGGGCGGCGTGGTGACGAAAGCGGTTGTACTCGTCCGCCGCTTGGCTACCCATCACACGCTTGATTTCATCGGCGGAACGCTGCCAGGCCGCAGCCCTTGGATTCCGTCCATCGGGGGGATCATCGTTAAACAAGTCGAGCTGCGAGCCATCGGCGAAAAAATGCCGACACAATGGATCAAGCGGCGTCAGCCGAATCAAGTCCGAGCGAACCACACCCGCCGCCGCACAAAGCTCATCAAGCACCCATGGCAGCGTCAGGACGCTCGGTCCCCCGTCAAAAGTTTTCCCACCCACGACGATCTGCCGCATTTTTCCGCCGGGAGTCTCGGCTCGCTCGAGCACAGTCACACCGTAGCCAAGGCACAGCAGTCGAATTGCGGCACTGAGTCCCCCCACGCCACCACCGATGACGACGACATGCGGGCAATGAGATCGTTTGGCCAGAGCGGAGGTCATGATCGGCAGATTGGATGCTAGCTAGCTCGCCGCTCGGTTCAAAGAAAGCGTGCCCCAAAACCCGTTTGTACGTTGCATCGTCGGGTTAAAGAACACTGCGTCTGACGTCTGGGGACCAAACTTCACGTCAAAGCGCAGCAGCAGCATGGCCACAAACAGCCGCATCTCCAGCAGAGCAAATCGCTTCCCAATACACGGCCTGTGCCCTCCGCCAAAACCGAGCAGCGAATACGGTCGCGGCTTCTTCTGATAGAAGCGCATCGCATCAAACCGAGTCGGATGGGGGAACAGTTCGGGATCGCGACCGGTGAAGTATGGGCTGTATGTGACACGATCCCCCTTGCGAATCGTGTATCCCGAAATTTCCAAGTCGCGCACCGCACCGCGCAGCGCAAAAGTCAGAGGCGGAAACAGTCGTTCTGTCTCGGCCAGCACTGCGTCAAGATACGGCGTGTCCGGAAGCTGCCCCATCTGTACTTGGGATAGATCCAGTGACGACAGTTCCTCCCTAAGCGGCAGCAGCACCTCTGGCTGTTCCGCAAGTGCCGCCAACACCGAGGTCAACATGCTCGCGGTGGTGTCGTAACCCGCAAACAAAAACGCCAGCATCTCGGACACCAGCGTCTCGTCTGAAAGCCGCTCGCCATCTTCCCCTTCCGCGTGAAGGAGCTGCGCCAAAAACGTCGGCGGCTCTGCTTGGCCACTTCGGTAGATCGTCAGACGACCCTGAATGTACGCAGCGAGCTTCTTTCGCGCCCGGCTGGCTCGATAGAACGGCAACCCGGGAATCGGTAGATGAACCAGCGAAAACAGCCCCAGCCCAATCTGTTCAAACAGATGGAGTAGCTGCGGCAACGCCTCGACCTCGGCTCCAAATAAAAGCGTCGCTACGACATGAAACGTAACCTGCTTGACCGTTGCGGCCAGGTCGACTGGAGCATCAAGCGGTAGTGGGTCTAGATAGCGCGAAATGATCGCCGCCATCGCAGGCAGGTACAGCCCATCGAGCTTGGCCCCAAACGCCGGAATCAGCAGGCGGTGACGTCGACGATGCGCGCCCTCCCGTCCGAGCTCCGTCTGGTCATCGGATAGAAACAAGATGTCCCGCCCGAACAGCGGCTCCATCGAAAAGCTGTAGCCCTCGAACCACGAAAAGTCGTCTTTGTACGCTGGACCCAGAACGCGCTCGTTATGCTCGACCCCGAGCAGCCACACCATGTCGCGGAGCCCACCTTTGGCCACTGTGCGCGACCGCCAAATCCGACCGTAGCGTCCGGTCAACTCCATAATCGGCCCACGTGGGTCAGACAAAATCTTGGGTGCCAGAAGCAGGTTCTGAAACTCCGTGGGACCTGGAGCAAGCGGCATGCGGCGCACGATAACACCCAGCGAGCCACAAATTCGCCGTTTTCACCAAGCTGAGCGACGATGTGCTCCACGAACCGCAGAGCCGACGGCCTCGAAACTTGACCGTTAGGTATGCGGGGGTAACCTCATGTCCTACATGTGGGATGGACAGCATCATGCACAGCGCGCCTTTTGATCCCAGCGATAGTGACGGCGACTCGGGTCCACTGCCATCGGAGTCGCTCCGGACGGCAGTGCAGAAACCACTTCTTACCGGGATGGACAGCGAGGTTGCCTCCTCCCGCTCGGTGGCGTTCACCGACCCACCCTCGGAACTGCTTGACTCTCGGCAGCGTCGTGAAGTCGCTATGCCTCGGCAGAAGCCCAGAGCATCGCGGGTACCGAGCAACACCAATGTCCCGCGAGTCATCGAACGGGCCGCACGACGAGAGCAACCGGATCCCGAGTCCTCTCAACGTCCGCTTGCACGTCGAGAGATGGAACCGGCGGCATCCGGATCGATGCCCGCTCGCGAACCCATCATTGTTCCAGTCAGACCACCGATTGCCCTGCCCGTTCGCGAGAACGCCGCCGTGCCCGTACGCTCTTCCACGGCTCGGGATGGTGCCGCCAAAGAGCCGGTGCCACGACGTGTAGCGGCCAAAGCACAACCTGCTGCCGTGGCTGCCCCCACCTCTCGTCGGCGAGAAGCCATCGGCATCGCACTTCTGTCGGTTGCCTTGTTCGTATCGCTGGCCACGCTGTCGCTGATCCTGGGTGACGGCAATCTGATGGGTCCAGTCGGACACGCCGTTGCTGGCGCAATCTATTCACTACTCGGAATCGGCACCGCCGGCCCGGCACTGCTCTTGTTTGTCGTCTCGGTTCGACTACTGCGCGCCCAATCACTGCGAATATCCCCGAAGCTGCTCGGTGGTTGCAGTGCAGTGTGGCTGCTGACCATGATGCTTGGACACTTGCTCGCGGGACGATGGCGGTTGGCTGGCATGCCACCGGGTGGCGCGCTCGGTGAGTATGCCGCCGAGGCACTATTGGCGATGCTGGGAACAGCCGGTACGGTGCTGCTGCTCCTCATGGGCTTGCTATTGTCGGTGACCATGCTAACGCCGCTCACCATGCGAGCAATGGGCGGCAAGCTGCTCGCACTGGTCCTGCCACTCACGGCAACGCTACGTGACCATATCTTGGCTCTGCGGAAACCGAAGACTCCCGTCGATGAGCCCGGCATTGCGCTGCCCGGCTCAGGTCGGCCTAGCTCGGGAGTGCCACGCCTGGTCCGCGACTACGGCGACGATCGAGATGCCCGGGAACAGACCGTGCTGCCACCGAAGAAGTCGTCTCCGGAATCGCTGCATGAGGAAGCTGCGCCAGTCATTGTTGCGCGCCGTCCGAAATCAAAACATTCCGAGGAGGCCGAGCCAGGCAGTGGCTTGCACAATGAGCCGACTCAGCTGCTCCGCGAAGATCCGACCGTGCAGACCCAGTCCGCACAGGGCGTCATCGTGAGCGCCGAGATGACGGCCCGGGTCGACGCGACGGTCAAGATGGACGGTCCGCCCTCGCACATGCCACTCCCCGAGGATCTGCGGGAGCCCTCGCTGGCGGTGGCAGTCGATGAGATTGGCAGCGACGAAGAGCTATCGCAGGCCCAGGCGACGACACCGACCCGACGCCCCGAACGTCGTCCGGGAGGTCAAGCCAACTACGTGAAGCTGCGCCCATACGAACCGCCGCCGATCGATCTGTTCGACTTTGCCGAACATCCGCAGCATGAGCTGGATCGCAAGGCGATGCTCGACCTGGCGCAGCGACTTGAAGGAACGCTCGGTGACTATCTGGTCAAGGGCCGAGTCACCGCAATTCATCCCGGTCCCGTCGTCACGATGTACGAGTTCGTACCTGCGCCAGGCATCAAGCTGGCCAGGATTACCTCTCTGTCGAGTGACCTTGCGATGGCCCTCGAAGCGCTGCGAGTTCGCATTGTCGCACCGATTCCTGGCAAGGCCGCTGTTGGTATCGAGGTTCCCAATCGTACTCGTGAGACGGTGTACCTAAAGGAAGTACTCGCCGACGACTCGTTCCGAACCGCCAAGAGCAAGCTCACGATGGCGATTGGCAAGGACATTGCGGGACTTCCGGTGTCGGTGGACCTGGCCAAAATGCCGCACTTGCTCGTCGCAGGAACCACTGGGTCCGGCAAGAGCGTATCCGTCAACACGATGGTCTGCTCACTGCTCATGAACGCTTCGCCCGACGAGGTGAAGATGATCATGATCGACCCGAAGATGCTCGAGCTGTCGATCTACGAGGGCATCCCGCACCTGCTGCTGCCCGTTGTGACCGATCCCAAAAAGGCGGCGCTGGCACTCCGCTGGGCCGTAGAGGAAATGGATCGCCGCTACGACCTCATTAGCAAATCTGGGGTGCGTGACATCGGTGGCTTTAACAAGAAGGTCGAAAAGTTCCTGGAGACGCAGTCGCCCGAGCAGCTCTCACTCGGTGTCGATGTCGAGGACATCAGCCGACCGAATCCCAGCGAACCGACGCAAAAGCTGCCATACATCGTCGTACTCATCGATGAGTTTGCTGACCTGATGATGGTCGCGGGCAAAGAAGTCGAAATCTGCGTGGCTCGAATCGCCCAGAAAGCCCGCGCCGCCGGAATCCACCTGATCCTGGCAACCCAGCGACCCTCTGTCGATGTCATCACCGGTCTGATCAAAGCAAACTTCCCATCCCGTATCGCGTTCCAGGTTGCCAGCCGGGTCGACTCACGCACCATCCTGGATGCCCAGGGTGCGGAAAACCTACTCGGTATGGGCGATATGCTGTTTACGGATCGAGGACAGGCGCTGCGACGCATCCATGGTGCGCTCATCACCGATGGAGAAGTCCACCGTGTGGTCGAGCATCTCAAACAGCTCGGCAAGCCGATCTACGACATGGATATCCTGAAGCCGCGCGGGGATGAAGAGGAAGGCGGTGGCGAAGAAGAGGTGGTCGATGAGCTTTACGACCAAGCCATCCGCATCGTCTCCGAAAGTCGCCAGATTTCGATCTCGATGCTGCAGCGCAAAATGAGGATTGGTTACAACCGCTCGGCGCGCATGATCGAGCGCATGGAGCGAGACAGCATCGTCGGGCCCGCCGATGGAGCCAAGGGAGTGCGCGAGGTGCTGGTACACGACCACTAGATCGCCCTCCCCTGCTCCACCTGCCGCGTGCTGTCCCTACTCCGCTACGTACATTCGCTCCAAGAACACGCCACCACGGGCCACCGTGAGCTGAAGCGACTGACTCTTTGACTCACCCAAGCGACGCAGGATGGCGGTCAAGTTCTCAGGCGTCACCGCCTCGCCATCCGCCGCCACCAGCAGGTCTCCGGCTTGCAGACCCAGTCGAGCAGCGAGGCTGTGCTTGGTCACAAAGCCCACCTTGCACGGTGTAGTGCCCGCAAACGAGACCGGCTCGCAGCCAGCGCCCACTCCATAGCGGCTCTCGACACGAGCGAGGCTGCGGGCTTGGACATGAAACAAGTGTTCGCCGGACTCGATCGCGGCCCGATCAAAGTCATGCTCGATGACTCGCACCGCAATGTCTTCGCCTGCGCGTACCGTACGACGAAGGGAAGAGGTGGTATCGACCAGCTCAATGCTCGACTCGCCCACCGCGACGAGCTGGAGGCTGCGCCCAATGGTTTCACCCACCCGGACATTGCTGGTGTCCCAGTTGGAAGTATCGGCCAGCGTCGCAAACGCCGCAGAGCCCACCCCTTGCGTACCAAACAAGCGCAGCGTCACCGGACGAGCAGCGTACTCGCTGGCTTTGGCATTCGGTTCGGGAACTGCCAGAGCGGAAACCTCACGCTCGCTAACGGTGCGCTCAGAGCTGATGTCGGCACCAGTACAGGAAGTGACCCATGGCAGGGCCAGCACAACAAACGAAAGTAGCTGCGTTCTCATGGTCGGCCTCCTTTACTTTAGACACGAAGGAACATTGGACAGAGAGCCATACTCGGCGGCTTCCCATGCGGCACAAGCGAGCTTGCGCTGACCGGTGTCCTTGGCGGGGTGAAAGCAGTCGAATCCATCGATGTCATCCTTGCCAAAGCGGTAGGTACCAACCGACGAATTGCTGACCGTGTTTCCTTGCCAATCCGTGATGAACGACACCTTGCCGCTGTAACGGGTGGCGGCGGACTCAACCTCGGTACGCAGTCCATCGTTGTATTGATCGACTCGTGCGCCGATGGTCGCTCGACGGCTGGCGTTGCTTTCCCCGGTGACGATGCGACAGACCCCCGCGACCGACCACACCAAGTTGCAGGTCAGCGCGTTCTTGGCGTTGCCCGCGTTGTACAGATAATCAACCCGAGGCATCGACAGCACTTGCACCTGCGAGCCGGCCGGCAGACAGCCTCCGAGTGTATCGAGTGCGGTCTTGAGCGCATTGCGATAGGTCGTCACCGAATACAGCGTGGAGGTCGCATCGCTTGCCGATCCTTTGTCGCGTGAGCAGACATCATTGCCGCCCAGTTCCAGCACCACCCGGTTTGGCTTGACCGCCATCGCACAGATCCGCGACGCCTGAGCTGGTGCCGAGTTCTTGCCACCCACCATCTCGGCACCGCTTACCGAGACGAACTCTTTGGTCATCGCCGAGTTCTTCGCCTTGTAGCGTAGAAACAGCGAGTTCACGGTCGCATCGGAGCCTTGGCCAAAGCCGTACTCGGGATGCTCACCGGGCAAGTTGTTCGCGCCCCACCCTTGCGAGATGCTGTCGCCGATACCGGACAGCTTGGATGGGTCTGCCGCCGACGCCAGCGTCGGAAGCAGAAAGGCAGATAGCACGCCCAGACACACAGTAAGCCGCATGTGAACCTCCTTGCCCAACCCAACGTGGTAGGGCCGAAAAGGAAGGTGTCACTCGCAACTGACATACCAACAGCGAAGATCAACACGTTGCGACGGAAATAGGCACCGAAGTGGGCCCCCGGCGTGTACCAAAGATGGGAACTCAAGACCCCGGATGCTGCTGGGTGAAAGCAGCAAAAAATTCCTCTTGGGACGTGCGGTCTTTTGCCTGACTATCCCGACCATGAACGTGCTCGTCACTGGGGGCTGCGGCTTCATCGGTGCCAACTTTGTACACCAGCAACGGCGGCTCTACCCGAGCGACCGCCTGGTCGTCCTCGACGCACTTACCTACTGCGGCAACCTTCGCAACTTGGAAGGACTCACCAAAGATCCGGGCCTGGCATTCGTGCGCGGCGATATCTGCGATGGGGATCGGGTTGCTCAACTGCTGCGCGACGAACAGATCGAAGCCATCGTTCACTTTGCCGCTGAGAGCCACGTCGACCGTTCGATCCTTGGTCCGATGCCGTTTGTACGCACCAACGTCGTTGGAACCACCACGCTCCTCGAAGCAGCCCGGAAGGCCCAGCTTGGTCGCTTTCTCCATGTCTCCACCGATGAGGTCTACGGCACGCTAAGTCCAACCGATCCGGCCTTTACCGAGTCCACTCCGCTCGCCCCACGCTCTCCCTATGCAGCCAGTAAAGCCGCTTCCGATCACCTCGCGCTCGCGTATGCCCACACCTACGGGCTTCCGGTGGTGGTGACACGCTGCTCAAACAATTACGGACCGTATCAGTTTCCGGAAAAACTGCTGCCGCTGATGATCCTATCGGCACTCGAGGACAAGCCGCTGCCTGTCTATGGCGATGGACAGCAAGTGCGCGACTGGATTTACGTCGCGGATCACTGTTCAGGGATCGACGCAGCACTCCGTCGCGGTGTACCAGGCGAGGTTTACAACTTCGGTGGTCGAGCCGAGCGCACGAATCTCACCATGGTCCACGCCATCCTCGCCCTGCTCGGGAAGCCACGCTCGCTGATCCGTTTCGTTGCGGACAGGCCGGGTCATGACCGTCGCTACGCCGTCGAGTGCGGCAAAGCCGAGCACGAATTGGGCTGGACACCACGATGGACCCTCGACGATGGACTGCGCGAAACCGTCCGTTGGTATCGCGAAAACCCGGCCTGGTGCCAAAGCGTCCAATCGGGTGAGTACCGCACCTTCTACGATCGGAACTACACGATGCGGCTCGACGGCGCATCCGAGGTCGCACTATGCGGGTAGCGGTGTTGGGACCACAAGGCAGCCTCGGAATTCATCTGTGCGAGGAGCTACGGCTGGCCGGACACGAAGTTGATCCGATCGACCGCTCAGTGTGCGACCTCGGCACCCCCGATCGTGAAAGCCTGTATCGGTTGCGCGATCGGTTCGCCGGAGCCGATTGTCAGCTTGTCATCAACACCGCTGCCTTTACCGATGTCGATGCGGCCGAGCACAAAACAGACGAGGCATTCTTGGTCAATGCCATTGGAGCAGAGCTGGTCGCTCGCGCCGCCGATGAAGCGGGATCTGCCATTTGCCATCTGTCGACTGACTTTGTATTCGATGGCGAGTCCGGTCGTCCCTATGATGAGTTTGACCAGCCGAGTCCGCTTTCGGCTTATGCCCGCAGCAAGCTCGCCGGAGAACAGCTCGTCAAGAGCGCGGCGGCTCGCAGCTTCATCGTACGCGTCGGCGGACTGTACGGTCGACGAGGCCGCAACTTCGTATCATCGCTGGTAAGCCGACTCCGCGCTGGCCAGACCCTCCGCATCGATCGCGAGCGACTCACTGCCCCGACGTGGAATCGACTTCTTGCTCGCCAAATCATCACCCTGTGCGAGCGCGGCGAACATGGTGTCTACCACGCCACCAGTCAGGGCTCGACCACCTGGTATGGCTTTGCCGAGGCACTGTGTGACGAAGCTGCTGCGCTGGGCCGAGACCTACCACGCACTTTTGTCGGCGTGACGACCAGTGAACTAGCTGCGCCAGCGGCTCGACCACGCTCGTCCCTGCTCGACTGTCGGATGCTACGCCTGCGCGGCCTGATGAAGCTGCCGCCGTGGCGGGAAGCGCTACGTGCCTATCTTACCGAACTACTCATACAGGGAGAGCTCTAGCCGCAACTCATCACCCGGCTAGCGCTCGACGGAAAGGTTCATCATGAAGGGGATCATTTTGGCAGGTGGATCAGGCACTCGTCTGCTTCCTCTCACCAAGATCACCAATAAGCATCTGCTCCCGGTCGGTCGGGAACCGATGATCGTCCATCCGGTCCGCAAGCTGACGCAGGCCGGCATTCGCGACATCCTCGTCGTCACCGGCTGCGAGCATATGGGAGACGTCGTCGGTCTGCTCGGATCGGGTCGAGACTTCGACTGCGAGTTTACCTATCGCGTGCAAGATCAAGCGGGCGGCATCGCCCAGGCGCTGTCTCTTGGCCGAGACTTCGCACGTGGCGACAAGATCGTCGTGCTGCTGGGCGACAACATCTTTCAAGACGAGCTGGGCATGTATTGTGAGAGGTTCGCCCGCCAGGGTCGTGGTGCACGGATCCTGCTGAAGCGAGTCCCCGACCCGCAGCGCTACGGTGTTGCCGAGATCGAAGGTAGCAGCATCGTCAGCATCGAAGAAAAGCCGCTCCACCCCAAGAGTCAGTACGCTGTCACCGGCATCTACATGTACGACGATCGAGTGTTCGACATCGTCGCACAGCTTCGTCCCTCGGGCCGAGGTGAACTAGAGATCACGGATGTCAACAACGCCTATATCAAGCGCGGAGAGCTTGGCTTCGATGTCCTAGAAGGCTACTGGACCGACGCCGGAACACACGAGTCACTGCGGCTCGCCAACGAACTGGTACTCGGACTCACTCCCTCTGGAGCCTACCCAGTCTGCGCAGAACTCCACTAACCCCGATCGGGGTGCCGAAGACAGGCGCACTCGCAGGTGCCATCGATACCTCCGCCACTCGTCTCTCGAAGCGCTTCCGGTAGCGCTCTGCTCGTTACTTGCGCATCATAACGATCGGGAGACTCTTTCTGATGCGACGTAGAACACTAGTACAAATCCTTGGTGCAGTTTCGCTGTGGGCCGGATTGGGATTCGCGGCGGACGCTCACGCGGTAGAGGTCATCAAGATCGGCACACTGGCCCCTGCCGCCAGTCCTTGGGGTCAGGTGTTCAAAGTCTGGGCGGAGGCCGTCAGCAAGAAAAGCAGCGGCCAGCTCGAACTCCAGTTCTTCTTCAATGGTCAGCAGGGCGACGAAGGCGCGATGGTTAGCAAGATGAAGTCCGGCCAGCTCGACGGGGCAGCAGTCACCGCCGTCGGCCTGTCCAAGATCTACAAGCCCATCCTGGCGCTCCAGATACCTGGACTGTTCACCAGTTGGGCGAAGCTCGACGCAGCCCGCGATGCGATGAAGGCCGAGTTCGAGAAAGGCACCAAAGATGCCGGCTTCTCCCTACTCGGCTGGGGAGACGTGGGCACGGTTCACACCTTCTCGAAAGGCATCCAGGTCAAACTCCCAGACGACCTGAAGGGCCAGAAGCCCTTTTTGTGGAGAGATGACGCGATCCAGCCAGTCCTGTACCAGCTCATTGGCGGTGTCACTCCGGTTCCTCTCAATGTCCCCGAGGTTCTGCCCAGCCTCAACACCGGCACGATCAAGATCGTCGTTGCCCCAGCGCTCGCCGCCGAGCAGCTTCAGTGGTCCTCGAAGCTAGACACCATTGTCGCCGACAACCAGTCCATGGCCATCGGCGCTGTGGTCTGCTCGGCGAAGCGCATCAACGCACTGCCTGCGGATCTCCTTAGCATCCTGACAGATACCGGAAAAGTCGCAGCCAATGCGCTCACCAAGCGAATCCGCAGCGAAGACGATGCCGCCTTCGGCCGGCTCAAGGGAAAAATGACGGTCATCACCCTGTCCCCCGACGAAAAGGCCAAGTGGGACGCGCTCTGGAAGCAGCTCCGACAGCGTCTGGGCCAAGGAACGTTCTCTCCAGAGCTCATCTCCAAGCTGGAAGGCCTGGCCAGATAGGCAGACCGCCACATTGACGCGGCATGACCCACTGTGCCGCAGTATGAGAAAATCAAACTCGGGTAACAAAAACGGAACTCAGCGGTGTTTCAGACGGAGAACAGGCAACGGTATCGCCACCATCCTTTCTATAGGAGTCCGTCATGAAAAAGAAATTCGCTTCGTTGGCTCCCCGATTCCTCGTCACCAGCCTGCTGCTGTCCATCGCTTTGTCGTTTGGGTCAGGCTGCGTCGTCCGCCCCCTCGGATTCCGTGGTCATCACCACCATCACCACCGCTGGTAGACCGACCGCGAGTAGTCATCGGCTAACGCCGAGAGACACCTAGCCAGGCACGCAAGCGTGGCCAACCCCGAAACCCGGCTGTACCGAACCTAGCGAACCCTGTAGTGTCTCTCGCAATGGCACTGACAGCGACTGTATATCACCTTCCGGTCCAGCTCTCGGATGTCGACCGTGGGGTCTATGAATCCCTCGATCTTCGCCTCGCTCGCCATCCCTCTGAAACGATGCGCTATCTGCTCACCCGGCTCCTGGCCTACTGTCTTTGCTACGAGGACGGAATCGCATTCAGCAAGGGAGGTCTTTCCTCTACCGACGAGCCACCTCTTTCGATACGAGATGCGACAGGACTGCTTGTGGCATGGATCGACATCGGATTCCCATCTGCTGAGCGCCTCCACAAAGCGTCCAAAGCCGCCCGACGTGTCGTCTTGTACACCCATCTGGACGAAGGTCTGCTGCAGCGGGAGGCACGAGAGCGGGTGATTCACAAGGTCGAACAGATCGAGGTCTGGCGGATTCCGCCCAGCTTCCTTGATGCACTAGAGGCGCAGGTGTCGCGCAATACCAAGCTGGAGCTACTCCACTCCGATGGCATGCTGTACGTGACGGCAGGTGGCAACACCTTCGAAACAGCCTTGTCCCGATGCTCTTTGGTCACTCCCACCCAGTCTTAGGCTGCGGCGCTGCAATTCACGTGACAACAGCGCTTGTACTTCTTACCGCTGCGGCACGGACACGGATCATTGCGACCCGGTGTTACGACCGAACGGACTGGTTTGATCGCTCCACCAAAGCAGCGATCGCGATAGATGCGCAGAAGACGTAGCGAGTCCTCCGGTCGCCACGGCTGGCTGACGGCGACAAGGTCCGCCCGTGCGAAATAGAACTCCTCCGGCTGTGCTCGCACCGCATGCGGCAACATCATCAACGCGTGGATCGTTTCACCCGGATCACCCAGGAAGCACAAGGGGGCACCCGCCAACGCTGGTAAGAGCAGATCATCGCGGACTCCAGCAAGCTGCGCCGGTGTCACTTGGCCTCCTTCAGGAACTTGGCGCGCTAAGTTTAGGTAGAGCATCCGCCCGCTCTCGGCAACAAGCTGCTGGTACTCGTCCGGCTTGTCAAAGCAGAGCTTGAGCGCAATCTGAGCCAGTGTGCAGATACGACCGATGGACTGATCCACGGGTGTTTCGTTTTTGGCACCGAAGCGTGGCAGGATCTTGCGGATCTCCCCACGCAGACCACTGTGCCTTACCGCCAGCGCCAGCAGACCGGCTGCGGTGTCTGTGACCTCCAGCGGATCCTGCGCCTTTTCATGCGCGAGCTTGTAGCAACCCAGACCGAGCTTCCCGAGCTTTCCAGCCAACCAGGCCGCACGCAGCACCAGCGGCAAAAATCCCTGTCGGACAATCGGCAATGTCAGCGACTCCCCCATTGCCAGGTACTCCGCAAGAGCCGGCATCTGCGGTAACAGCTCTCTGGCATCCATTCCGGCCAGTAGTGACAGGTGTCCAATTGCCCAGAAGTTGTTCCAGTATTCCCGTAGAGCCAAATCATACTGCTTGGGGGGTCGGTCGATCTTGCGCAGCAGCAGACGCGTCGCATTCAGCGACTTGACCGCTAAGAGGAGCTGACGCAAAAACTCTGCTCCCAATAGGGGCTGCCACGCCGCAATGGCAATGAACTCCTCCCGCGATAGCTCATCTGCGGCGGTATAGATGCGACGCAAGAGCTGGTGTACGCGCCCCTTTTTACCTGCCAGGTTGGACGCTTCCGCAGCACGCTCTCGATAGCCATCGACCTTATCTATGATCGAATTGAGCCGATTTCGATTGATGATAGGAGTCATCGGCTCCACCCGCATTCCCTCGCCCAAGCAGGTCACAAACCGACCTTTTCGATTCACGATGATAAACGGTCCGCGCTCCGGATCATCGAGTGAAATCGCAACCGAATCGGCTGTGTCAGGCAACTTTACTCGACGAAGAATCGCCTCGACCATCGGAGGATCGTGGTAGAGCGACATGGCCAGCTCGACATGCTGTAGCGACACTCGCTCCAGTCGCTGAAGGAAGTGGATATCGTGTCCCATCGGTACTCGCCCTTTCAGAAAAGCCCCCCGACCCTCGCAATGCCGATGACGATGCATGGCGAATGCGAGGGTTGGGAGTACTAGCGCCGAAGGGAGTCCCACCCATCACAACTACGAGACTCCCAATGACCAGTCAGTCTATTTACGGAGTCACGGGTGGACGACTGGGTACGGGCAAGGAGCCCGCAGCCGCATCACCACCCACGACTGCCTTTTTTCGCCGATTCCCTTTGTTCCCGGTGAAACGAGCAAGCTGGGCAAGCACGGCTCTGTTGTTGCGAAATAGGCCTCGCGCAGCGTGCAGGGCACAGGCAAACAGTGCATAGCGCTGGGCTTGGGCTACCCCGAATGATTCATGCTGTTTTCGATACTGGAGCTCCAGTGCATCATGACTGGCTCGCTCGGCACGCTGAGCAGCGATGGCGTCTTGCAAGCTCTTGAGTGGGATTCCTGGGAACTCCCACTTGTTGACGGTACACATGTCGACAAAGGCTCCCAGGTCTTCATCGAAGGTCTTGGACGGATAATAGGGTTTTCTGGTTGTCATGGTCTTGTTCCTGTTGTCCTTGGCCAGTTGAGGAGGCCAAGCAGAGAACGAGCAAGACAGAGGCCACGTGCCACTTGGCAGCCAGTACACTCTTCTAGTGGCTACATTCCCGACGCTGATCAGGGAAACTCAGCGTCCTTCCACGAAACACTCTGTGGCACCTTGCAGAGCCCTATCCCGTCCGAATTACGGACTCTGTCCGGCATACCGGATGCGAATCTCGGCTATCGAACAAACACCAGTACTGGCTGCGACCTCCCTGACCAGCCCCAATTACCCAAGCATGTGGGTGTAGAAACCAGTGGAGTGTCTCTTCAATCGTCGAGGCATGTCTCTGAAGCCTTGGGGCTTGGGGTTCGAACACAGATGGGTGAGTTGCGAGTGGTTCACGCTGCGTTTCGAACCCACACCACACAGCCATGGAAGTCTTCGCACAGACCTTCACGGTCTCGTTTCCAACCAATCGCATGCTTGGCGCTGGCTTCGGAGAGTGATTCACCTGCCTCCGGACCCGTTCGACCTGGGTCTTGGCCACTCAGCCCTTGCGGATCGAGCTCTGCTCCTTGACGTCGCAAGTCTGCGTTTCTACTCCAGCAGCCCGCTCGCTGTGCCACCAGCAGTTCCGCCAGCCTATACGCAGTGTCAGCGCTTCCCCTTCCACCATCCACCAGCCATGGGCTCGTCAAATCCTCGTGGTTGACCCCCATCCGTGTTCGGCCGCACCATTGTGGAATGATTGCCAAAGGCAGTGCCGCACCCTTGCGGTTGCGCCTGCAGTTTCTGCGCGCCCACGAATCTGGGGATCCGTATGCCTTCCGATTCGAGCCGCAGAACTACATCCTGCCCACAGCGAACGGTGACTCACCCACGGCACGGATCGAGTGGAGCAAAGAGCTGCTGGCAGACCTACAAGCGATACGCCTACCCGGGCGAGATCCAGCGCTTATGCAGCGGGTGGGAGATCTGCTCCGCAGTTTCGTGCTGCAGGCAGGCTGGGCACAGTACGAAACCGCCATCGCAGAGGCTCTCGCTGAGCATCGCTCGGTAGTGGTCACGATTCGGTCCTCCGCTGCGGAGCTATATGCTCTGCCGTGGGAGTTTCTCTCACTCAAAAGCGGTCAATTTTTAGGTGAGGTGCACGATATCCTCCTCCGCTTCGAGTGGCCCGAGTGCAGCACGACCCCGGAGCAGCCGCAGCCTCGTCCGGAAGGGGGCCGCATTCTGGTGGCTTGGTCGGCAGCAGGAGGTGCTGTCCCCGCAGCAGAACACATCCAAGGTATTGCAAGTGCCAGTGCCGCTGGTTTCTGGTCCTTCGAAGCGACTACCGACGTACTGGCACGAGCGTCACTAGGGCAAATCGTTGAAGGACTCGAGTCCGCACAGAAGAGTGGACGACCGGTCGCAGTGCTCCACCTGCTTGCTCACGGCAGCACCGCCGGCAGCACCTTTGGACTGGCGCTAGACGGAGACGAGGGACCAGTCGTGGTCGATGCTGCGATGTTGCGTCAGCAACTGGCCCCGTTTGCATCCATGGTGCGACTCGTTGTGCTCAGTGCCTGCGATACTGGAAACGCAGGCAGTCTAGACAATCGATTGGGGAGCATCGCGCAGGCCTTGCATCGCTGCGGGTTTGCCGCCGTGATCTCCTCTCGCCATCCACTGTCTGTGGCGGGATCGATCGCACTCACCGAGACACTGTATGATGGGCTACTCGCCGGCCCAGACTCGCTAGAGACTGCATTCCTGGCTGCACGCAAACGCCTCTCTCATCATGAAGCCACGCTGCCGGCCTCTGAGCGGGCACTCGACTGGGCAAGCCTGCAGCTCTATGCCCGCCACGATGACGGTGACAATACTCGCCCAGTGGTGTTTCGACCGTATCGAGGCCTGCTGGCCTTCGAACCGAAGCACCGGCGATTCTACTTTGGCCGCGATGCAGAGGTGAAGGAAGTCGTCTCCGACTTGCAGGGTCTAACGACCCAGAACAAGGCACGACTCCTGTTTGTCGTGGGAGCATCCGGTACCGGTAAGTCTTCTCTGGTACTCGCTGGTGTGGTTCCCACGCTGCAAGCGGCCCGTCCAGGGCTCCTGTTTTTGCGGATGAGGCCCGGCAGCGAACCGCAAAAAGCGCTGGAAGCGGCGCTGGCGCAGCGTCCATCTGGGAAAGCTGCCCCTCCCGCACTGCTGGTGATTGATCAGTTCGAGGAACTCTTTACCCATACAGACCATGCCGCGACTCGCACCGCCTTTGCGCAAAGGCTGTGGGCACTCGCAACAACACCGGAATTGAACCTCTGGCTCATCGTCACGCTCCGTGTCGACTTCCTGGGCCGCTGCGGAGAGCTGGTGATTGATAGCGAAGGTCTGCGACTCGACCGGATTGCCTATGACGAGTCCTACAGAGTCTTTTTGTCGCAACTTCGGCCCGAGCAACTCCGAGCGTCCATCATCGAGCCAGCACACAGGGTCGGGCTCATGCTGGAGCCCGGCCTCGCCGACCGCATGCTGTCAGACGTTGGTGGTGAACCCGGAGCGCTACCACTGCTCGAAGATACCCTCGACGTGTTGTGGCTGGGTCGCGAGGGTCACACACTCACCCAGGCCGCGTATCAGAGTCTGGGCGGGGTAATAGGTGCCTTGCAGCGACGGGCTGACGGCCTGGTCGACAAGCTGACCAAAACCGACGCGGCCATCGCTCAGCGTCTACTGGTGAGCCTGGTGGCCGTGGCCGATGACACCGCCCAGGACACACGGCTCCGTGTTTCAC
>JBGAUT010000052.1:0-36005 GCA_044228505.1 Polyangia bacterium
CTCATTGACCGCAACGCTGTGTCTGTTTGGCACCACGGTCAAAACCGCAGTGGCGATCACGATTCTCGAACGGACGATAAGCTACGTACAGGGCACGGTGGCGGGTGGGGTTGCGCTGCTCGCGATGGGGGGACGGAGTCTGCTGAGGACGGTCAAGAGCCCTCCGTCCAGCGATGAAAAGACGGGCTAAACTTCAACTTCCGAGATGCGAAGGAAGCGGACTTTGCGATCCTTGAAGTAGCGGATGGTTTGCCGTAGACATTCCACCGCAGGCAATCCAGTGCCTAACCTATTGTCAAAACGCAGCGGCTCCTTGGTCATGTCGACAAATTCCCATGGATGGAAGAACAACACCGTGGGGCTATCGAGCAGTGAACAAATCAAGTTCCGAATCGGTGCCGGAGCCCGCAGCGGCGATGGGGGAATCGAGGCTGGAATGCGACGGATCCCCTCGATGCGATCGGGTTTGATGAAGTAAGAACCGAGCTTATGTCTCCCTTTGGACGAGTCCAGCGTGTAGCCGTGTTCGCGGAGCAGCGGCAGGAACCGATCAGGAAAGTCGAGGTTGGGAGCGCGAAATGAGGTTACATTCCCAAACTTGCGGAGTGTGTCTGTTGAGCGTGCCAGCTCGGCCTTGGCCTCGGTTTGGTCCATCTGACCGAAGCGCTTATGAGTATCTCCGTGACTGCCCAGCTCGTGACCGGCCTCGATCACTTGACGGATTGTGTCGGGGTAGCGCCGTGCCACATCTCCCGTCGAAAAAAATGTTACAGGAACCTGTTCTTCGGCAAATAGCTGAAGTAAACGCGGCATTCCCTGCTCGATCCCTCGGTAGGTCGACAGAAACGGGGGACAGTCGTGTTCTACGTCGATGGTGATGCTGACGGACCGGGATTTTGACATTGGATCTGCCATAACTCTAGCGCCACGATGACAAAGTTTAGGACGCCCTGCAAGGGTGGGATGTGTCGAACATTTGACGATCCTCGCTTCAGAGTCGTCGAAATTCAACCGCGTCTATTCAGCTCGACATGCTCGGGCCCCTCGGGCTGCCCATGCGTTCTGCTGTTCTTGCCGGTATGTTTTCTGCTAGCCTGCCCGCTTACTCTACTAGCGCTTAGGACAAGCCTTTCATGAAACGATACAAGGTTGCGATCGTCAGCGACACGTTCCTGCCTCAGGTCGGTGGGCTCGAAGTTCATATGCACGATCTGGCCGAGGAACTGACGCGGCAAGGACACGAGGCCCACGTCATCTGTGCGACCCCTGATGGTCTCACAGACTCAATTCCTTCAGCCTATCCAGTTCATCGGATCAATGTTCCGCTATTCGCTCGGATTCAGCGAGTCCGTTCGACCAAGTTTTATCAACCGCTGGCACGCCTTCTTTCAGATGGTGACTTCGATCTGGTGCATGCGCACTGTGTGTACTCGCCCTTGGGTCAGAGCGCGTGCTACATCGCCAAACAGCTAGGAATTCCGAGTGTCCTAACCCTTCACTCAGTGATTGAAGGTTCAAGTCGTGTGGCTCTCCGTTCCTTCAACTGGTTGGCTCGGTGGGGGAACTGGCCGACGGTTTTGACGGCGGTGTCGCAATACGTATCTGAAGAACTGAAGCGAGTTTCGGGCCGTGATGATGTGGTGGTGTTACCGAACGCGGTGCGGTTACAGGATTGGACGGTGGAGCGTGCCGAGACGCAGCGAGTGATCAGCGTCACAAGGCTGGCGAGTCGTAAGCGCCCATTAGATCTCATCCGAATGATTCCTGCCGTGCTTGATTCCTTGCCTCGTCACTTGTGGCCAGTCTTTACGATTGTTGGGGATGGACCGGAGCGCCCCAAGGTTGAATCGGCGATCAAACGATTAGGGATTGCTGAGCATGTCGAGCTTACCGGTGTGGTGTCGCGCTCCGCCGTTCGAGATATGCTCTCACGCTCATCGATATTCGCTCTTCCCAGCTACCACGAGGCGTACCCGATCGCCGTCATCGAAGCACGGTCAGCTGGGCTGCCTGTCGTGGCAAGAACTCCTAATGGTGTGGCTGAGATTATCGAGCATGGGAAACAGGGACTTTTGGCTGCTTCGAGTGAAGAGTTCGTCCGCTATCTGGTGACACTCATTCGGGACCCGGCCCTGCGAGCACAGATGTCCTTCGAAGCTCTACAGGGAATTGAGAAGTTTGGTTGGGAATACGGGCTGCAACGACATCTCGATTTGTATCGATATGCGACAGAACGTTTTGATCGACATCGGCCAGCGAAGCACGCAGATAGACCAAGGTTAGGGGAGCCGCTGGTTGATGTTCCTCCTCGGCCGACTCCTCAATCGGAATCCACTGGAGCCAGAACCTCTTCCGGATAGGTGCTACCGTGTCGACTCCTACGATGAAACCTCCGTCCTCTGAAGGACTGCTTGCCCGGCTTAGTCGGCGTTACGTTGCGTTCTGTGCGAAGCGCGGTTGGTTGGTGCTGCTCGCCGGGTTTGTTGCCAGCTTGATCGCGATGAGCTTCATCATCAAGTTGGAACTCCGAACGGATCTGGCCGAGCTGCTTCCGGAGTCCCACTTTGCTGTGCAAGCACTGCGGCGCATCGCCGGTCGACAGAAGAGCGCTACCAACCTGGTGCTGATCGTCGAAGGTCCTGATGCTGCTGCCAATATCCGGTTCTTCGACGCACTCAAGCCAGAGCTTGAGAAGCTTATCCCCTCGATGTTCAGCGAGATTCAGTGGAAGCCGGACACCGAAATTCCTGAGCACGCCGCCAAGTGGAAGTGGCTGTACGCCGAGCTTGCTGATCTCCAGCACTCCGACGAACTTTTGGATCGCATCATCTCGCAGCGTAAGTCGCCGTTGTTTGTGGATCTGGAGGGCGATCCCTCCGCAGAGCTAAAACAGTTCCGGAAGACCCAAGACGAGAAGCTCCCCGCTAAGGAGGAACGTTCCTTCTTCACCCGTACAGAGGACGGCAAGCACTCGCTAGGAATCATGATGTGGCGACGACGAGATGGCTTTGGATCACTTGGTGATCACGAGACTCTCAAGACCGTGCAGCAGGTCGTCAGCAGCTTGAATCCGTCCTCGTTTCATCCCAAGCTGGAGGTGCAGTACACCGGACACATAGCGATGGCGGTGAGTGAGCAAAAGACCATCCAAGAGAACATCACGTTTGCCACCATCATCTGTGTCGGGTTTGTGCTGGGGGCGATCTATTTTTACTTCCGGCGCTTGGGTCTGCTGGTCGTGATTGGGCTCCCAACGCTTTTGGGAGTGCTGCTGGCGCTGATGCTGGCGCAGATACACCTAGCGTATCTCAACATCAATACGGCATTCCTAGTGTCGATCATCATTGGCAATGGCATCAACACTCCGATTGTGCTGCTGGCGCGCTATGGTGAAGAGCGCAGACGAGGCATCGATCCGGGACATGCTCTATCGGTGGCGCTATCGCAGACCATGATGGGGACTGGCACCGCGATGCTTGCCGCGAGCATTGCCTATGGCAGTCTGGCCTTCACTGATTTTCGCGGCTTCAGTCAGTTCGGTCTGTTCGGTGGTGCCGGAATGATCTTGGTCTGGCTAAGCACCATGGTCCTGGTGCCTCCGATTGTGCTTCTGGGTGAGCGCTGGCTACCCGGTGTGTTTACACCGCGTCCCAACCTGTGGCGGGTTCCGTTTCTGCTGCTGGGGAAGGGAGTCCAGCGCTGGCCTCTGCTTACAGCGGTGATGACGATTGGTGCGCTGGTTTGGGCCGCAGGTCCAATTCGCGGCTATGTGAAAGATCCACTGGAGTGGAATTTCAACAACCTGCGCAGCGACTCGAATGGGGAAAGCCAGAGGCTGTGGGACAAGATGTGTGCGATGGGAATGGGGGACGTGGGCGCGGGCCATATTGGCAACAACGGGGTGCTCCTTGTCGATACCCCAGATCAGGCAGAACCCGTCGCGGAGGCACTTCGGAAGCAGGATGCGGCACTTGGCGATAAGCGGGTGTTGTCGGTGGTGCGGACGCTGACCTCGGTGCTGCCCAAACAGCAAGAGGAAAAGCTCGCGCTGCTCGCTGGCATTCGCAAAAAACTCGATCATCACCGCGATCTGATGAGCGATGAGGAATGGAAAGACCTACTCGAGTTTCGACCACCTGAATATCTTCGCAAACTCGAGCCAGCAGACTTGCCGCGTATGGTTCGTGAAGCCTTCACGGAGGTTGATGGACAGCAGGGCCGACTGATTGGCATCGACTCCCTTCCGGGTTCCTACGAAGGTTGGAACGGTCGGGATCTGATTCGCTTTGCCAAGTCACTCAAGGTCGAGGCGCTTGGTCGAACCTGGGTGGCAGCCAGTGCCGAATCGGTGTTCAGCGGCATGGTGGAAGCCATCTACCGCGACGGTCCGATTGTCACCAAGGTTGCGCTAGCAGGGGTGGTCGGGCTGGTGCTGGTGATGTTTGGCGTGCGCGGTTCGCTGCCAGTCCTTGTGTCTCTGTTCGTCGGCATTGTCTGGTGGGGCGGGCTGCTCGGCTATCTGAGTCTGAAGCTGAACTTTATGAACTTCGTGACGCTGCCGATCACGCTTGGGGTGGGCGCGGACTATGCGGCCAATACCTGGGCACGCCTTCGTGAAGACGGCCCCGCTGCCATTGCGGAGGTCGTCGCCGACACCGGCTCTGCGGTCGCACTGTGTTCGCTCACCACGATCATCGGCTACTCCACGCTGCTTTTGGCGTCGAACCGGGCGTTGCGCTCGTTTGGACTGGCGGCAGACATTGGGGAGGTGACCTGCCTGTTTGCCGCGCTCGTGGTGTTGCCGGTCATTGCTCGCTATTTCCTGCGCGTGCGCTAGTAGTCCGCTGCCCCGCAAAAATTGCTGACAGACCCGTGAAGTGATACGAAGTTCTGTCGCCTGGGCTGCTCTCGGGCGCACTTGTCGGCCATCGCGTAACCCATGCGCATCAAGCGTCTCGAGATCATCGGCTTTAAGTCGTTTTGCGACAGGACGGTGGTGCGTTTTGAAGACCCGATCACCGGCGTAGTGGGGCCAAACGGCTGCGGCAAGTCGAACGTGGTCGACGCGATTCGCTGGTGCATGGGCGAGCAGTCGGCCAAGCACCTGCGCGGCAAAGCGATGCAGGACGTCATCTTTTCGGGCAGCGACAAGCGCGGGCCGCTCGGCTTTTGCGAGGTGTCGCTGACGTTCGAAAACGATGGCCGCATCCCGGTCGAGTACTTGCAGTTCACCGAAGTGACGGTCACGCGGCGCCTGTTCCGCGACGGCACGAGCGAGTACTACATCAACAAGACACCGTGCCGACTGCGCGACATCACCGAGCTGTTTATGGGCACCGGCATCGGCACCCGCGCCTATTCGATCATCGAGCAGGGTCGGGTGAGCCAGATCATCTCGGCCAAACCCGAAGAGCGGCGCTTCCTCATCGAGGAGGCGGCGGGCATTACCAAGTACAAGCTGCGCAAAAAGGCAGCCGAGCAGAAGCTCGATCAGACGCGACAAAACCTTTTGCGACTGTCCGATGTCGTCGCCGAGCAAGAACGGCAGCTCGCGAGCCTCAAGCGGCAGGCCGACAAGGCCGAGCGGTACAAGCGCTACCGTGCCGAGCTGCGCGACATCGAGCTGTGGGGGATGAGCCAGCGCTGGCTCGGGCTGACCCTCGAAGCGCGGGTGTTTTTTGACCTGGTGGCCCAGTCGGCAGAGGCGCTGGCAACGGTCGAAGCGGCGCGGCAGGCGATCGAAGCGGAGCTGGCGGCGGGGCGACTGACGCTGGTCGAAGAAGAGACGCGGCTCCAGCAAGTGCAGGAGGAGCTGTACGTCCTCGACAACCGGGTGAAGCTGTCGGAAGCAGAAAACGAGCACGCCCGACGGGAAGAGACGCGCCTGCTCGAACAGGCCCGCAAGCTGCGCAGCGAGCAAGAGGCGCTGTATGAGCGGGCCAATCAAGCAGCGGTGGAGCTGCAAAAGCTCATCGAAGACCGCGAGTCGCTCAGCCGTGAAGACCTCGGGCGTGATGACCGCTCGGTGCAGCTTGAGTTGGATCTGCGCACGAACAAAGAAAAGCTCGCCGGGCTGCAGCGGACCGCCGACGGCATCAAGTCCGAACTCACGCTCCAGCACACCGAGATTGCACGTTCCGAAGCGAGCGAGCGCAGCTTGGCCCGTCAGGTCGAGGATCTGGAAGTGCGGCTCGGGCGGGGCGAGGAAGAGTCTAGGCGGCTGCGCGATCGCAAGGCGGAGCTCGACGAAGAGATTTATGGTCAGGAAAAGCAGCTCGGCGGGCTTCAGCAGGCGCGGCTCGATCTGTCGCGGAGCAAAGAGGAAGCCGAGGAGCGAGTCAAAGACCTGAAGCTTCTGACCTCGCGGATCGACAAGGAAGTCGATCACTTAAAGGGCGAGCTACACAAAAAGAAGGCGCGGCTGCACTCACTCGGCGAGCTGGCGGCGCGCAACGAAGGTTTTTCGCTCGGCAGTCGGATGCTGCTCAAGCGCTCCGACGGCAAAGAGCCGCCCAAGACAATTGCCGATCTGATCGTCGCCCCGGCGGAGCTGGAAGTGGCGCTCGATGCGGTGCTCGGCGAGCGGCTCGGGGCGCTGGTGACGCCGTCGCACGCCGAAGCGGTCGAGTCGATTGCCTATCTGCGTCAGCAGGGCGAGGGCAAAGCGTTTCTGGTCCCCGAAGATGCCCGGCCCACCCGGCCCGGCGAGCGGCCAGCTCGTCCCGATGAAGAGGCGCGCAGCCAAGGCATCTGGGGTCGACTCATCGATCTTGTCGAGAAAAAGCCCGGCTTTGATCAGGTGCTCGACGCGCTGCTTGGGTCGGTGCTGGTGGTCGACTCGATCGAACACGCTGTCGCCTATTACCGCACCGCGAGCGAGGACGGTAGCCTTCCCCCGGCGGCGTCGCTGGTGACGCTCGATGGCGTGGTGATCGACGGTCACGGCACGATGGTCGGTGGCGCGCAAAAGGGGCAGGGCGCATCGGTGCTGGCGGTCCGTCGCGAGCTGCGCGAGCTGACCCAGCAGGTGGCCGAGCAAGAAGAGCGCTTTAAGACCCAAGAAGAGCAGCTTGTCGTCTCACGCAAAGAGCTGACCCACCTGCAAGAAAAGCTCGGCGAGCTGCAAAAAGCCGGTCATCAGGGCGAAATGCAGCTCCTGTCACTCGATAAGGACTTGCTCAAGGCCCGCGAGGAAATGCACCGCATCAGCCATCGCCTGGAAGTGATGGATCGCGAGCGGGAGGAGCTGGCGACGCGGCGCGATGAGATGGTGCGAGAGTCCGAAGAGATTCGGCTGTCGCTGCGGACCACGCGGGATCGGCTGCAAATCCTCGAAGAGCAGCTCGAAACGCACAGTCGCAGCCAGGTTGGGCTATTTGACTCCGTCGACAAGCTCGGGCAAGAGCTGACGCAGCTCAAGGTGTCGCAGGCGGCGCATCGCGAAAAAGTCCTCGGCACCGAGCGGGCGATTTCTCGGCTCCGCGAGGAAGAGGTCGAGCGGGCGGCGCGGATTGACAAGCTCGGCGTCGAGGAACGCGACAGCTACAAGCGAGCGGCGCAGCTTGGCACCGAGTGTCACAGCCGAGGCTCCCACATCACCGAGCAGGCCGAGCGGCGCAGCATCCTCGCCGAGGAGCTGCAAGTGCTGCGCAACGCCTACGAACAGAAGCGCGGGGCCCTGTCGACGCGAGAGATGGAGCTGCGCGAGCGGCGCGATCGCGAAAACCGGCAGGGCAAAGAGGCGCTCGCCCACAAGGCCCGGCTGTCCGAGCTGGAAGTGCAGAAGCGGGCGCTCGAAGAGTCGATCATCGAGCGCCACCGCGTCCGGGTCGAAGACATCATCAGCGACTATCACTTGCGTTCGCAGGTGAGCCGCGCCGACGAGGAACGTGCCGCCGAGCTACGCGAGCTCATCGACCGCATGGGTGAGATCAACCTGACCGCCATCGAAGAGTGGAACGAGCTGTCGAAGCGGCACAACTTCATCGTCACCCAAAAGACCGATCTGGAGACGGCAATTGGCCAGCTCGAACAGGCGATTGTCCTTATCAACAAGACCAGTCGGCAGCGCTTCCAGCAGGTCTACGATCTCGTCAACGGCAAGTTCCAAGAGCTGTTCCCGCGCTGTTTCGTCGGCGGTCAGGCGCACCTCAAGCTGGTCGGCAGCGACGACATCCTCGAAGCCGGTATCGAAATCTTCGCGCAGCCGCCGGGCAAGAAGAACCAGACCGTCGAGCTGCTCTCAGGTGGGGAAAAGGCGATGACGGCGGTGGCGCTGATCTTTGCGATCTTCCTCATCAAGCCGTCGCCGTTCTGTCTGCTCGACGAAGTGGACGCGCCGCTCGACGAAGCCAACGTCGGTCGCTTCAACGAACTGGTCCGCAGCATGACCGACCGCAGCCAGTTCATCCTCATCACCCACAACAAGCGGACGATGCAGATCGCCGACACCCTCTACGGCGTCACGATGGAAGAGCCCGGCGTCTCCAAGGTCGTCTCGGTGAACCTCCAAGAAGTCGGCCGTCTGCAAGCCAAGCGCCGAGCCGCGTAGCGCGCCTGTCCGCAGCGCAAACAGGCGATCCGGCAGCCCGCGCATGGTCGTTTCAAGTTGAAAGACCCGGTCTGGAGGCGTCCGAACGGCTGTTTCAAGTGGGCAGACCCGATCTGGAGGCCCCCGAACGCCTGGTGAGACTGGCGAGACCCGATCTGGAGGCCCCCGAACGCCTGGTGAGACTGGCGAGACCCGATTTGGAGGCCCCCGAACGCCTATTTCAAACGGCGAAAGCCGATTGGGCGACGGATGGGGTTAGGGAGTCGGTGCCAAACACCCGAGTGTGACGCTTAGCTCGTCGGCTTTTCGGCGTTGGTTGGAGTCGGGGTATTGTTTGTAGAGCCGGGCCAGGTGACGGCAGGCTTCGGTTTTGTCGAGCGGGGTCGGTGGATTGTGGCGGCGGCGGGTGGCTTCGGCGAGCAGCAGCAGCGCATCGTCGGCCAGGCGGGACGTGGGCTGCCGCTTAAGGAAACCAGTGAGCGCCGGAATCGCCCGGGCCGGTTGGCGCATGTCTTCCAGATAAATTTGTCCGAGGAGCAGCGCCCCTTCGGCGAGCAGGTACAGGTTGTAGTGCCCGACGAGCAGCGCCGAGGTATAGGTTCGCTGCAGTCGCTCCAGCCGCTCTGCCGCCTCGCCGTAGCGCCGCTGCGAGCGCAGCAGCTTCGCCGCCGAGATCAGCGCATCGTCGTAGAGCGGGCCTTTGGGATAGCGCCGGGCCAGCTCGTCGTAGCGCCTCACCGCCTCCGACATCGTGCCCTGGTCCTGGGCAAGCTGCGCCGATAAAAGCCACGCAAAGCTGCCGAGGGGGACGTGGGCGGCGTGGGTCTTGGCGATTGCGTCCAGTTCAGGGAGCAGCGTCTGGTCGTCTCTGCGCCAGCGGACCATGGCGCGCAGCGCGTCCTCGGCGGCGACCTCGGCAGGGTGCTTTCGCAAGACCTGCTGGCACAGCTCGACGGCGAGCGCGGGCTGGCCAATTCGCTCGGCGTAGATCTCAGCGGCCCGAAACAGAGCGCGGGCAACCTTGGTCGGATCGTGGCTGAGCGGCTCGACATCGCGATAGGCCTGCGCGGCATCGGGAAACTGCTCAAGCTGCTCGAGCTGCTGGGCCAGTCGAAACGCCGCCAGACCGCAGTCGTCCTTGGCCCGTAGCGAGGCGGGAGCAGAGCCGTCCCGACACATCGAGATGATGCGCTGGTATTCCAGGATCGCTTCGCTCTTGTCCGGTTTGCGCTCGGCGAGCTGTGCTTCGACCAGCGGCGGCGGCATCGGCGGCGGCTTGCGACACCCACCCACCAGCATCGACAGCGGCAGGGCGCACAGCCCCAACCAAAGCGCTACAGCGTGGCGTCGCATAGCACCTGCCGGATGCGCTGGGCGGCCTCTTCACAGGCACCATGGCTGACGTCCAGGTGGGTGACCAGCCGAAGCCGCCGGGGACCAAACGGGGCCACCAGCACCCCGTGGGACTTGAGCCGCGAGGTCACTTCCGCCGCATCGGGCAGAGGTGGTGCCAAGTCGAACAGCAAGATGTTGGTCTGGGGCGCAATGACGTGGACGTGGCGCAGGTCGGAGAGCACCTCGGCGATGCGGCGGGCGTTGTGATGGTCCTCGGCGAGCCGCTCGTGGTGATGGGCGAGCGCGTACAGTCCCGCTGCCGCCAAAATACCCGCTTGCCGCATCGCCCCGCCGTACATGCGGCGAAAACGACGGGCCCGATGGATGATGTCGAGGGGACCACACAGCAGCGACCCAACCGGCGCGCCCAGCCCTTTGGACAGACAGACCGAAACGGTATCAAACGGCGCGGCGATCTCGGCATCCGGCACCCCGAGCGCTACCGCCGCATTCCACAGCCGGGCACCATCCAGATGGAGCTTGATTCCGAGCTGCCGGGCCGCCGCTGCCACTTCATACATGAGCTGCATCGGCCAGATGCTGCCGCCGCCCCGGTTGTGGGTATTTTCTAGGCACAGCAGGCGGTTTGGCGGTGACGCTTGATCGGTGCGCTCGGGCTGGTAGGTCGCGTACAGCTCCGCCGGGGTGAACATCCCGCCCTGGCCGACCGTGACGAGCTGGACCCCCGAAAGCGCCGCTGCCGCTCCCGCTTCGTACCACTTGATATGGGCCCCCTCCGAGCACAGGACATCGTCGCCGGGCTGGACGTGACAGCGAATCGCGAGCTGGTTTGCCATGGTTCCCGAAGGAACGAACAGCGCTGCCGCCTTGCCCAGTCGGGTTGCGACCACCTCTTCCAGCCGCCGCACGGTCGGATCTTCGCCAAACATGTCATCGCCGACCTCGGCCGAGGCAATCGCGGCTCGCATGGCTGCCGTCGGCCTGGTCACTGTATCCGAGCGTAGGTCGATGACGGCTTGCATCATGCGGCGAGCATACTCAAAAATAGCGCCACTTCGTAAAGGCTTCTCATGCTTGATCCACGTCAGTCGCTTGAGTTTGAACGTCCCCTGGTTGAGCTAGAAAACAAGATCGGTGAGCTGAAACAGCTCGCGGGTGGTGAGCTGCTCGCCGCAGAGATCAAGATTCTGGAGCGTCGTGCCAGTCGGCTGCGCGCCGAGATTTACTCGAACCTGTCGCCGTGGCAGAAGGTGCAGCTCTCGCGGCATCCGCTGCGGCCCTATACGCTCGATTTCATTTCCCGGCTGTCCGACGAGTTCTTCGAGCTGCACGGCGATCGGGCGTTTTCGGATGATGAGGCGGTGGTTGGTGGGCTCGGGCGGCTCAAGGTGCTTGGGGGCAGGCCGGTGCTGCTTATCGGTCATCAGAAGGGTCGCGGGACCAAAGAAGCGATGCGCCGCAACTTCGGCATGCCTCGGCCCGAGGGCTATCGCAAGGGCCGGCGGCTGATGGAGCTGGCGTCGCGGATGAAGCTACCGATCGTGGCGCTCATCGACACGCCGGGCGCGTATCCAGGCATCGATGCCGAGGAGCGCGGCCAGGCTGAAGCGATCGCCAAGAACCTGGAAGTGATGGCGGGGCTGCCGGTGCCGATCATTGCGGTGGTGATTGGGGAGGGTGGCTCGGGCGGAGCGCTGGCGCTCGGGGTCTGCGACCGGCTGCTGATGATGGAGTACTCGGTCTATTCGGTGATTACGCCAGAGGGCTGTGCGTCGATTCTGTGGAAGGACCAAGCCCAGGTCGAGGTGGCGGCGACCCAGATGAAAATGACGGCGGAGGACATCAAGCAGATTGGCGTCGTCGATGAGATCGTAGCGGAGCCGCCGGGCGGGGCGCACCATGACTTCGATGAAGCCGCTCGGCTGGTGGGCGAAGCGGTGGCGCGGCATCTCGATGAACTGGTCGGGCTGTCACCGCAAGCGCTGCTCGATGGGCGCTATGCCAAGTACCGGGCGATTGGCTCGTTCCTTACGGAGACAGAGTCCCAGCCGCCGGCGTAGGCTTCACCACCCGAAAGAGCTGAAACACATCCTGCGACGCGACCGGTTCCAGGTGCGTCGTCAGCGTCTGAGCAAGCTGCGGCTTATCGGTCTGGAGCAGCACGTAGTCGTAGAAGGACCACTCCTTTTGGGTGACTTGCAGGTTGGTCACTTCTCGCTGATCGCCCCACGGGTGGTGGCGCAGCGGGTGCTGGCCGCGCACCGCAAAGACATGGGGACTGTAGGAATCGCGCAGCACCACATAGTTGCCGATGCGGTGAACCAGGAAATCGCGCCACTCCCCCTGCGAGAGATCGAGCAGCGGCAGCACCCGACTGTGGGGCGGAATCTTGGCAAGCAGCGCGGTATCGATCTGCAAGAGCCGAGCGTCGATCGAGCGATGCAGGCGATGGGCACTGTGGAGCTGCACGATCGCAAACAGCATCACCACCACCAGCAGCACCCCACGCGGTCCGCGCAGCGAGTCGAGCTTGGGCAGTCGCAGCGAAAGCAAGAGCAGCAGGAAGCCACCGAGCACGAAGCGGATCGCGATCTCGCCTTCCTTTTGGGTGCCATCGGCAGCAAGGATGCTGACCGGTCCCAAGTAGGCCGCCGCGAGCAGCGTGACACCGGGCACAAACAGCGCCGGATGAACCAGCTCGACAAGCTCGGGCAGCAGCGCGCTCTGGCTCTGTCCGAACACCCGCTGTCCGATCGCCCGCAGCCGATCCCGGTGCGCCCAGCCGAGCGTGGCCAGGACGCCGACATACAGCAGCCCCAGCACAAAGCGCGGTGGTGGCACCGGCGAGTCGAACGGATCGATCAGCATATGTGCCAGGCGGCGCAGTGACAGATCGAAGCCGAGCGAGCCCCGGTTGGCGTCCGAGCCGTGCTGAAACAGGACAAAGTAGGCGGCGATGGCGAACAGCAGGTAGATCCACGCAAGACCTGCGGCGTGAAGCGGGCGTAGCTTGTGCGGGGACAGTGCGGGAACGCGATGCGCGAGCCCGGCGACCAGTGCCCACGCCGTTGCCGCAATAAGAAGCATCGTCAGCGCATAAATATGACAAATGTACGATAGCGCCGCGAGGATCACGAATCCCACAAAGGACAGGGATAGCAGTCGCTCACTGCGGATGAGCAGACAGAGCGCAAACAGCGCCACCGGCTGACCGAGCAGATAGTTCGACTCGCCCATCCAGTAGCCCCAGTGGAACACCGCAAGGACCACGAGCGGCAGCAGCGGCGGATCGACGCGGTCCTTACGGGCACCTGGCTGCACCGACCGCGCCAGGACCAAGCAGCCGAGTGGCAGCAGCACGACGTACAGCGCGATGATGAGCTTCCAGGCAAGGAGCGGTGACAAAACCGGCAGCCCCAGCACCAGCAGCAGCGCCGTGGCCCAGTACGGTACCAGCACCAGATCGAACTGATAGTGCCCAGCAAAGAACGCATCACGGGCCAGGGTCTTGTGCGCGATGACGCCGTTGGCGATGTGGCTTGGCGCATCGTTCATCGGCAGGAAGGTGTTGCCACAGACGATCCACAGTGCGGTAAGGACAAGCAGCGCGGCGGCGCTCCGCTCCAGCCATTTCATCGTGCTTGTGTGTAACACAAAGCGGGCGGGTTAGCGGCGGGCGGACTTGAGCAGGTCGGACTGAAACGAAAATCCGATGACCACGTACGGCATGGCCGGATTGTGGACATAGACGCCGGGCAGGATCGCGGCGGGCTCTTGGCCTGCGCGATAACGGTGCGACAGGTAGAAGCCGGTGATGAGTAGCAGGGTCGGCTTGTTGAAGCGAGTGAAGCCGCGATCGAAGAACGTGTACGACAGCATCGGGCCGAGTCGCTGAACGCCGTTGCTGACGTCGGCAGAGGACTCGCCGGGCCGGACCTCGTTTGGGGTGTACAGCGGCTTTACCACCGAGTAACGCACGCCGGCCACCAGGCCAAACTTCGATACCCACATCAGGTCGAGGTCATTGCCGAGCACCCAGCCACGCATCGGCACCAGGGTATCGAGGGTGACATCGAAGAAGACGCGATCGCCACCGCGAACGTCCATGTACCAGTACTCAAGGGCCAGCTTGTTGCGCAGCGCAATCGGTCCGAGCTTAAGCTGCACGAGCGGCTCGATCATGACGTGCAGGCCGCTCGCTTTGTAGTTGCGGCGTTCCTCGCTGCCGATCTGCTTTTCTCCGGCGGCGTCACGGTAGCTACAGCTCTCGCGGGTGGTGGCATCAGCGCTGGCACAGGCGGCGAGCAGCTTGTCCGAATAGTCGTCCTGTGCCGATGGGTACGACTGCAAAAAGCCGAAGGTCGAAAAGAAGCCGACGTACTCCGCAGCGACCCGCAGGTTCAAGATCGACAGCGGCTGAATTTCGATCGATGGACCGATCTTGATAAACGCGGGGTTCAATCTCGGCGCGATTCCGAAGAACACGAAGCGGTCGGCAAACAGGCGGCCTTGCTGTTCCTCCGAGTTAGGTAGGCGGCGCTGAAAGCCAAAGCGAACCTGGTCCTCTAGACCCACGGGGTTGAGCCGCAGCACCAGCAGGTTGCTTAGCGTCAAGCGCCAGTCGGGAGCTGGGGTCGCCTGGCCGGACGAACTGACACCCACCGAGCTGCCACGGAGCAGTGAGGGCGCGGCGGGAAGCGTGGCGGCGGCACCGGGCGGAGAGGCTACCTCCACAGGGCTACTTGGCAGCGGCTGGACCATGGGCTCGCTGGCAGTCTGCGGGGTGGCATGTGCCCAGCAAGGTAGGCACAGCGCCGACAACAGACCAGCACAGGAGGAAATCACACGCAGGTAGTTTGGCATGGCCGCGACTATAGGCTGAGCCTTCCGTCGAGCTGTACTTTTTTCCGGTGCGGCGAAATCGTCAGTCTTTTCGCTGCAAATCTACAAAAGCTCTAGGAAGGGGGGTCCACTTTGTCCCAAATCGATGCAAGATCGAGGGCTAGCCTCTGGGGAGATCGCTGCTCCCTGGCAAAGCCTGTGTAGCCGTAGACGATGAGTGTAGAGCGTGTTCGCAAGTGTCCCGAGTGTGGCAGGAGCTACCCGATCAAGGTGCTCTACTGTCGTACCGATGGCTGTCAACTCGGTGATCCAGGGGACGAATTTAAGGAAGAGCCGAAGCTTACGCCGGGGCGTGATCATCTGATCGGGCGGACGGTGGCCCGACGGTTTGTGCTGACCGAATATCTGGGCTCCGGCGCGACGGGACTGGTCTATCGAGCAGTGCACAAAGCGCTCGATCGCGAGATGGCGGTCAAGCTCCTCAAGCGCGAGCTGATGTGGGATGAGCGATCGCTGCTGCGCTTCTTTCGCGAGGCCAAGACTTGCAGTGCCGTCGATCACCCGAACATTGTGTACCTGTACGACTTTGGCCACGACGACACCACCGGACTGCCGTATCTGGTGATGGAGTTTGTGAGTGGCAAGACGCTTCATCAAGCGATTCACGACAGCCCAAGCGGCAATCTTCCCGTCGAGCGAGCACTGTCTATCTTGGTCCAGGTCTGTCACGCGATCGAGCACGCCCACAACCGGGGTGTCATCCACCGAGACGTGAAACCCGAAAACATCCTGCTGACCGAGCGAGACGGCAAGGCCGATTGGGTCAAGGTGCTCGACTTCGGTGTCGCACGAATGGTCGGAGAGCCGCCGGTGACGGGGCACGGTCAGATCTCGGGTACGGCGGAGTTTATTGCTCCCGAGCTGCTGATTGGTGATGGACAGGTGACACCGGCGGGTGACCTGTACGCGCTCGGGATTTTGTTTCACGATGCGATCGTCGGACGGCCACCGTTTTCGGGGAAGCTAGAGGTGGTGCTGCACCAGCACATGACGGTCAATCCGCCCCGTCTGCTCGCCCGCTATGCCGATCCGATGATTCCGCCCCAGCTCGACGATTTGGTGGCGCGACTGCTGCTCAAAGACCCGCAGCAGCGGCCGACGGCCCAGCAGACCGCACGTGAGCTGGAACAGATTCTGACCAATCTGGTCGATCGCATGAGCGGACAGGGCGCGCTTCATGAGCAGCCCACCCAACTGCTGCAAATGCTGGAGCGGCCCACGCAAGCGGTCATGCCGGTCGAGCGCAAGACCACCGTTGTCGAGCGTCCGGCCCGTCCAACCCAAGTGGTGGGGCGCGAAAACTGGCCGACACAGCTTATCCCTCAGCTCGTCAGTTCGCCCAAGACTGATTCGGCTCCATCGAGCAAGCCCGAGTTGGCAGATGCCGACCGCATGGCGCGAGATCTGTTCGCCCAAGGGGTCGATCTGGCGGATCGGATCTGCACCGGGTCTTGGCCGACAGCGCTCAAGAACCTCGGCAGCAAGGTGGCGGACTGCTACAAGCAGGAAGTTGAGCTGAGCGAGAAGCTGTTTTTGCTGGAAAAGCTGCTGGCGGACAAGGCGGCTGCATCGGAACAGCACAACGAACTGCGGCAGCAGATCCTCGGTCTGTCGGAGCGGCTTCAGATCGACTCTTCACTCAGCGAACAGGATCGCAAGCAGCTCCTGCTGGAGCTGGAGCAGAAAGAGAAGTCGTTTTTTGAAGCGGAGACTCGCTGGCGACGGCTGCCTCCCACTTCTCCGGAATCACTGCGACGGCGGATTGCCGATGTCCGTCGCGATCGGGTGCGAGCACAAATCCTGTTCGTGCGTCTCATCGTCGAAATGCCAACCGCAGGTTCCCTATTGGCGCAGCGCGATCAGCTCGCCTTGCGTCTGGCTGAAATCGACAACCCCAAGCGCTCGGGCCCCCAGGGAGCGGTAACAAGATAGGGCGCGGGGATGCTCCATCCGCTCAGCTTGGCCGTCGTGGCCATCGCCTCGCTGCCGGCCGCTGATATCGCGCCGTCGTCACGCTTTTCGATCGAGCCGTATCTGCAAGATGTGCGGGCAGACTCAGCGGTGGTGGTGTTTACGACCGAAGCGGCGAGCGTGGCGCTGGTTCACTATGAGGGGGCGGCTGGGCAAAAAGGGGCGGTGGTGTCGGGCCCGGCGCAGACTCACAAGGTTCGCTTGCACGGACTGAGTTCGGGCGTTCGGTATCGCTACACGGTCTCGGTTCGTCGTCAGGGAGACCTCACCGGCGTCGAATCGGTCAGCGAGCCTTCCGAGTTTACGACGATGGCACCGGGGCTGCCGTTTCTGTTTTTGGTCTACGGCGACTGTCGCGATCGTGACTCCGATCATCACTTGGTCGTGCGGGCCATGTTGCGCGAGCGTCCCGATTTGCTCGTTCAGACGGGGGACATGGTCAGTCGCGCTGGGGATACCGGGCAGTGGCGGCGCTATTTTGCTGCAGTCGCTCCGCTCATCCGGTCGGTGCCGATGTATCCGGCGCTCGGCAACCACGAGCTGCGCGGTGACCCCGAAGCGTCGCACTTCTTTAAGCTCATTTCGTTATGGTAACTCGCTGTTTTTGTCCCTAGATGGCAACAGTCCGCTCGACGCTGAGCAAGCTCTGTGGCTAGAGCGTACGCTCGACGACGCTGCCAAGGACTCGACCATTCGCCATCGCTTTGCGTTTGTCCATCAGCCGCCCTACTCGGTGGGGGCCTACTGCGGTAGCGACCGGCTTCAACGTCGCTTGGTGCCGATCCTGCGTCGTCACGATGTGCGGGCGGTGTTTGCCGGACATGAGCACGCCTATCAGCATCTGGAGCGCGGAGGTCTACGCTACTTTGTGACCGGTGGCGGTGGGGCTCCGCTGTACACCCGCAGTACCTCGTGCAACTTCGAGGACGACATGGCCCTGCGGCTGTTCCGCGCCGAGCATCACTACCTACGAGTTCAGGTGGATGGTGATGCGGCAACGCTGATGGCGATCAGCAAAGACGGCGAGGTGCTGGAGCGGGTGCTGCTTCACGAGCCGGTGGTGCCCGATGCCGACTACGGTCCACCGCCTCCCACGTTCGCAGAGGCTCGGAATCCGCCTGCGGTGGGGAGCCCTCAGGTGGTCCGGAAGCCGCCGGCGACCCCATCCGCTTCCCGATTTCGGCCCTCGCTGCCGCTGTTTTTTCTGGTCCTGAGTACGATGGCGATGATCGTGGGGTTGCTACTGCTGACGGCCCCGCGAGCGCGGCGGCGAGATGATCTGATGCCTCATGCCAAGCGACGCTGGCGTCGAAACCCCTGAGCAGACGCAGCGAGCGACTCCCAGAGGCGAGCGCTCTTCCCAACCACCGGTCCCGGCACGGTTTGTGGATGAGCGCTGGCGATTGACATTCCAGGTGAAGCGTCGTTTGCTCCGGGCCCAGACAGCCATCGGTGCTGAACACCGTGACCTCGGAGGTCGGAATTGAAAGTCCCGCAGCCCATTTCTGAAACGATATCCTCGTTACGCGGCCAGGTTCGCAAGCAGCTTGGCGTTGCGGTCCATGCATTGGCTCGACATTTGAGCACACCGAGCCCGCACGACCAGCCACGGACGCTCGACCAGGTGACGCGCAGCATTGGCGATGACTGGAAGGTGTCGGGGTACTACGACCTGGCCGAACCGGACATGGACAAGGCGTGGGAGGGACTGCTCTGGCCACTCCTTGAGGGCTGTGACTTTTCGGTGGTGGTGGATCTTGCCGCCGGGCATGGACGGAACAGCGAAAAGCTGCGTCAGCACGCGAAGCAGATCTACGTCGTTGATATCAACCAAGAGAACATCGACTTCTGTCGCAATCGGTTCGCGGGTGATCCCCGATTTACCTTTATTCAGTGCGATGGGCTGACGCTCACCGGGATTCCCGATGAGAGCGTGAGCCTGCTGTATTGCTTCGACTCCATGGTCCACTTCGATAGCGACACCGTGCGTGCCTATCTGAAGGAATTTCGTCGGATTCTCAAACCGGGAGGCCGCGGCCTCTGTCATCACTCGAACTTCACGGGCCGCCCGGTGGGCGACTACCACGACAGTCCGCACACTCGTAACTTCATGTCGCGTGAGCTGTTCGAGCACTACTGCGACAAAGAGGGGCTGAGAGTGGTCCGCAGTCGTTTGGTCGATTGGAATGGCGATGCCACGTATACGCCAGCCAGTGAGTACGCAGTGAACCCGACGGACTGCATCAGCATCTTTGAGCCACGCTAGGTTCCGGTGCTGGCGCTAAGCCGTTTGCTGAGGCGGCGGAGCGGCTGCAAGTGGAAGACGACCGCCTGCATATCTGTGGCGGGCCGGGCGCAGCACGCTGGTCGAAAGAACCAAGGTTCTTCCTTGGACCGAGCCCGAAAATCGTTGTATAGCGTCTCGACTGAACGCTAGCCCTTCTCGCCAGCGTCCCCGTACAAGGAGTATCCCCCTTCATGAGGCCTCGCAAGACGCTACTCTACTGCCTGCTTTCAGGCACGGCTCTGTCGGTGGTTGCCATAAGCTGCACCGACTATCTGACTGGGCAGATTCTGGAGCCAGACGGTCCGCTACTCGTCACGAAGCTGACGCTGCTCGACAAGACCAGTCGCGATGTCTCGGTGTTTACCGATACCAGCCTGCCCGACTGCAAGCAGTTCCCGGCCGAGTTCTGTTCCGCCGAGGCCAACCGCACAAAGACCGAGTGCCGGATTTGTTATAACGACGTCAAAAAGGATGCCTACTCGCCGCTGAAGAGCCCGCCGACCCCGGACTCGGGCAGCGACATGCGAGTGGTTTTCAACAAGATTCCGTTCAAGTGGAATGGCTTGTCGTTTTCGCCGGACAGCGTGCCCGACATGGCGGTCCGGATCGAGTGCGATGGCTGTCGCGGAATTCCGTCCTATAAGCGCCTTCTTGATATCTCCGGCTCGGCGCTGACCTACGACCCCACGGACATTCCCTACGGCCCGTCTCTGCGGCTGGTGGTCGACAAGAGCGATCCTCGATCGGCGCTGGAACCCGAGACGAACTTCCGAGTGTACCTCGATGCCGGTCTGGCCGATCGCAACGACAACCGCGTCGATTGGCAGGCGGCGGCACCGCTTTTGCGCTTTAAGACCGAGCCGATGCGGGTGCTGCGGATGGGCCGTGGCGATGGTACGGCTGATCCGTGGGTGTACGCTTCGACCAAGTTCGGGGACGGCTCGACCGGGAACCCCTACAGCGTTGCTGATCTGCCTCGGGATAGCGCGATCGTGCTGCGGCTCAATACGTCGGCACATCCCGATCCGCTCGCGACACTCAAGCTAACGGCTTCGCTAAAGCGTGGTGATGGCACCACCGGAATGGTCGATGTTCTCGTTGGTACCAATATCTGGAAACAGAACAAAGATGGCTCCTGTTCCCAGGACAACCAGCGCTATCTGTACCTGTGGCCGGACACGCCGGACCTGCGGTGGCCGTCGGGAGCGATTGAGGTCGCGTTCATGCTTCCGGGGGGCTCGGTCAAAGACCTGGGTCAGGTGAGTGGCTTCCCAATCGGACGGCACGCGCTGGCACCGGACGTCACGGTGAGGGCGCGACTGCTCAGCACCGATGCACCAGTGGGTTACACGGGGTTGCTTACGACGGCGGCCAAAAAGGCGGGCGTGGCCTGCACGCAGCCTACCGACATGGGCACCGTGAGCGACGGCGGAATCACCGACATGGCGGGCGATGGCTCCGCCAAAGATATGTAGCGAGGGACGTTGGCTATGAAGCGAAGTGCGAAGAACCGTCGACTGCATGTCAAGCTGTCGAAGACCTTGCTCCTGCCCGTGCTGAGCGCGGTCCCGTTTGTGCCGAGCATCGCCTGGGCGCAGCTCCAGCTTGGGCAGATCCAGGGCAACATCACCAACGAAGACAATGGGCGACCGCTGCAAGGCGTTACGATTGTTGTCACCGGGCCGGCCCTTCAAGGAGAGCAGTCGGAGATCACCGACAAAAACGGCCAGTACCTCATCACCCAGCTTCCACCGGGCGACAACTACATCATCCGATTTTACTTCGGCGATGTGGTCGTCGAGCGGCCGAACGTGCGGATTGCCCAGAGCAAGACACTGACGGTCAGCCTGAAGATGCCGACGCAGAAGGGCAAGAACGTCTACGTCGTCAAGGAGCGGGCACCCTCTGTCGATACCGCGACCGCTAACACCGGCGTCGAGATCAGCCAAGAGATTCTGCAAAACACCGCCGTTCGTGGCCGCACCTTCGAGTCGGCGATGAGCTTGGCACCGGGGTCCGCTGACGTGGCACCGCGTGCGCAGGCGGGTGGTGATGTTGGCGTCAGCTTTGCGGGTGGCACGGGCAACGAAAACGCCGTCCTCGTCGATGGTCTGAACACGACCGATCTTGGTACCGGCGTCGTGGCCACCCAGCTCCACCAGTACTTCATCAAAGATCTCAACATCATCACGGGCGGTTATCAGGCCGAATACGGTCGCGCCACCGGTGGTGTTGTGTCGATCGTGACCAAGACTGGTTCAAACGAGTTCCACGGTGGAGTCTTCGGCTCGTGGTCGCCCTATCAAGCGACCCCGCAGACGGTGGCCCGACTCGGTGAGGCGCTGGCCTTTCGGAGCAAGCAGTTCCAGCAGTACGACTTCGGCTTCGAGCTCGGTGGTCCTGTCGTCAAGGATCGGGTGTGGTTCTATGTCGGCTTCGCACCGACCTTCACCATCAACCGTACCGAGCGCGTGGTTCGTTCGCAGGTCAAGTCGGGCGACAAGCGCACCGATGGTTCATGGAAGGCGCAGATTGACGCGGACTACCGCGATCCGGACTACCTTTCGTCGGACATCTTGTACAGCCCGCTGCGACCACTGGCGCTAAAGACCGTCGAAGTACCGGAAGAGAGCCGCAACCTCGACGAGTACTATCGGCTCTACAACTGGATCGCCAAGCTCCAGTTCAACCTGAGCCCTGACCACAACATCACCGTGGGCTACATCGGTGCTCCGGAGTTCCGCAGCGAGTACGACAGCTACGCCAACGATACCGATGCGATGAAGATGGATCGGGCGCGCCAGATCCACGATGCGACGGTTCACTACGTCGGGAAGCTGTTCGATCGCAAGCTCCAGCTCGACATCATTTACGGCTACCACTATCAGGGACTTCAAGAGATCCCGAACGCCGAAAACAAGCAGTACCTGCGCTATCGCTCGCCGGCCAACGACCAAGATCGTGGTGATCTAGCGTTTTCGCTGGGGGACTTCGAGAACATCGGACGCTGCCGTGTCGAGACCGATCCGACGACGCGCAAGACGATCTGGAACCCGTGTCCGGTGACCTCGTATGTGAAAAACGGATTCGGGCAGTACAAACCGAATCAGGTGTTGCAGCGGCATGCGGTCCAGGCGTCGGCGACGTTTTACGGCAAGCTGCTCGGTACGCACGGACTCAAGCTCGGGTTCGACTTCGAGGACAACTTAAGCGACAACACCCGCAAGTACACCGGCGTCGACTTCGATCCGAACGATCCCCAGTCCGGTACCTACAACGGGCGGCTCGCGTTCGAGACGGATGCTACGGGCACCGGGGTTCGGATTCGTCGCGGGTTCGGTGCTCCCGACCCTCTGAATCGCTTCGGTGATGCCGGTGTGGCCTGTGGCAGCAACAAAGACCGCTACTGCTACAACTACTTCCGTGCTGTCACCGAGACGCGAAACTACGCGCTGTACCTGCGCGATCAGTGGAGCGTGTCGGACATTGGCCTGGTTATCAACGCCGGTCTGCGCTGGGAAGCCCAAGAGATTTTCGGAGCCGATGGCTCGAAGCAGATTGCGCTCTATGACAACGTCGCACCACGTGTTGGGGCGACCTGGGATCCGAGCCGCACCGGTCGGTCGAAGATCTACGCGCAGTATGGTCGCTTCTATCAGTCCATCCCGATGGACATCAACGACCGTTCGTTTAGTGGAGAAGGCTTACTCGTCGGTCGGGCGTTTGTCTCGAACTGCGGTCGTGAGCAGCTTTCACCGTCGGGAAGCCCCGTGCCGGTGCCCAAGCAACTGCCGGGCGCGCCATGTACGCTATCCGACCCGCGTGTCTCAGGCGGTGGTGTGTTTGCGCCGGTTGCACCGTTCCTAAAGGGCCAGTATCTCGATGAAGTAGTCGGTGGTGCCCAGGTTGACTTGGGGCTCGATATCGTCGTCGGTGCCTACTACACGTACCGCTGGCTCGGTAGCATCGTCGAGGATCTATCGGTCAACGGCGGTGATACCTTCTTTATCGCGAACCCTGGGGCCGAGGCGGACTCGAAGACCGCTGCGGACCTGCAGACCGAGGCCGATCGGATGGCTCGGGAAGCGGCGGCGGCTCCTGGAGATGCCAAGCTCGCCCGCGATGCGCAGATGGCGCAGAACAAGGCCGATGTCTACAAGGCGCAGGCGCTGTTCCCGAAAGCGACCCGTGACTATCATGCGATGACGCTGACACTGCAGAAGCGGCTGTCGAATCGCTTCTCGGTGCTGATGAACTACACGTACTCGCGGCTGCTCGGGAACTATCCGGGTCCGTATAGTCCGTATAACAATCAGCTCGATCCGAACATCAGCGTTCAGTACGACATCATCGACCTGACGGTGAATCGCAACGGTCCGCTCAACAACGACCGGCCCCACAACTTCAAGGCGACCGGCTTTTACCAGCAGCCGGTATTTGGCGGCAGCGGCACCATCACCGCGAGCATCACCTTCACCGCGCTATCGGGTAGACCGATTCAGGTGCTCGGGCAGCACAACCAGTACGGTGCCCGCAACACCTTCATTTTACCGTCGGGCAGCGCGGGTCGTACGCCGACCATTACCCAGCTTGATGCCCACCTGGCGTATGAGCATGCGCTAACCAAGGCTGTGAAGCTGTCGATCTATGGCGATGTCATAAACCTCGCCAACCAGCGCGGCATCATCAACGTCGATGATGAGTACACCTTCTCGGTGGTAAATCCGATTGCGGGCGGCAGGGTTGAGGATCTTCCTTCGGTGCGCACGCTGGATGGAACCAAGCCGATCTTGAACTCGAACTACGGCCAACCCACGGCCTACCAGTCGCCGCTCTATCTGCGTTTCGGCGCAAGACTCTCCTTCTAATGCCGTTTCTATTGCGCTGTGCCATCACGGTTTCTGTGGTGGCGGTGCTATCCCCGGTGGTGGCAGCTCCAGAAGCTGCTACCCCAGTGGTGGCGTTCGACCCGGCCAGCCTAACGCCCTATTTTGTCGAGGGTCCGCTCGCCAAAGCGAGTGAGCGGCTTCGCTCCGGGGATCCGGCGGCGGCACGGGGCCTTATCACCGACTATGTGGTGTCCTGGCGAGGAGAGCGCTCGGCTCGTCGTCAGGACGCGAAGGACGACGCGCTGGATGTCAAGGTTCGCTTTCTGCTTGGGATGGCGATGCTGCGAACCGCAGAGCAGCTTCCGGCGGGACCGGAGCGCACCACGACGGCGCAAGGCGCAGCCCAACACTTTGATGCGTTGGTGAAAAGCTATCCGCTGCTGGCGAGCTATCACTCGCTGTTTGCGGCACAGGCCCTGTTGTCGGCAGGCAAGCCGAAAGACAGCTTGGCACACCTAGAGAAGATTCCGAGTGAATCGGTGCTCGACTGTGAGGCGCGGTATCTGCGCGGTGAAGCGCTGCGAGCCGAGTCGGAGCTGGACAAACACCGAGCCCCGCTGCTGCGTGAGCAGGCGGTCGGGGCCTATCGGGCGTATCTGTCGGCGTGTGGCGAGCACGCTCGGTATCGTCGGCAGGCGCAGGCTCAGAGCGCGACATTGCTGGATGCACTGGGACGATCGGCCGAGGCGCTGCAAATCTGGCGACGGCTGTACATCGAAGCGCCGACCGAATCAGTGTCGACGCAAGCGGCTCGACGACTGGAGCAGCCGGGCGTCAAGCAAGCGCCCTTTTCTGCCAGCGAGCTACTCGAGCGGGCGCAGGTTCTCTTTGACGAGATGCGCAACCCCGAGAGTGAGGCGGCGTTCCTTTTGGTCTTGGAACAGCCGGATCTCGACGACAAACAGAAGTGTGTGGCGCGCTATCACCTCGCCCAGAGCGTGTTTAAACAAAGACAACGGCCACGGGCGGCCCCGCTGTTTGATCAGGCGGTGGTGGCCTGTGCTCCTTCGGCGGCCAAGAACGACGATCTCCATATGAAGTCGCTCTATCAGGGGGCGCGCTGTCATGCTTCGGCGGGAAAGCTGCAAAAAGGAGCGGATCTGTTTGCGCAGGCCGAGGCGGAGCATCCGACGCACAGCTATGCCGATGACTCGCGGCTGCGCCAGGCCGAGATGTACCTGGATCTGGCCGAGCGGCTCGCCAAAGACGGTCCCAAGAAGACCTGCGAGGCCGAGCAGTGCCCCGACTACGAGGCCAAGTTCACCGCGCTGCTGGCTGAGCTGCCGACCCGCTATCCCGATGGTGATCGCCGGGCCGAGGCATTGTGGCGGCTGGCCTTTCGGGCCCTGCGCAAAAAGGATCTCGTCAAGGCCAAGGCTTGGCTTACGTCCGCTCTAGAAAAGATCCCGCGTGAGGTCGGGTGGGACCAGGAAGGGCGGACGCTGTACTGGCTCGCTCGGATCGCGGAGCAGTCCGGTGACCGCAAGGCCGCAGTCGACTACTACCAGCGGACGGCGCGGACCTATCCGCTCAGCTTCTATACGCTGCTATCGCTCAATCGACTGCGCGTCGGCTTTGATCCGGAGTTTGCGGCGCTGCTGCGCGAACTGTACGGCGATCCGCAAGATGAGCCGCTGCACTTTTCCCCCCGGGCGCTGTACTCGATGCCAGGATTTTTGCGCGGGATCGAGCTGCTGCGGCTCGGGCTCGGTGGTGAGGCGCGGCGGGAGTTTTCGGCGGTCGGCATTGTCGTTCCCGAACAAAAGGGCGGGGCGGACAAAGAACGGGATCCATCGGAGAGCGAGCTGCTGTGGTTGGCCTCGGTGCTGTATGAACGAGCGGGCGACTGGCACCGTTCCCACTTCATCCCACGGCATATCTTGACGTCGTGGCAGCAGCACTATCCGGTCGGGGAATGGCGGAGTCGCTGGCTCCTGGCGTATCCGCGTGGCTATGCCGAGCTACTGGTGAGTGCCGCGCAGCAGAACGGACATCCAGAGGCGCTTCAGTTTGCGATTGTGCGGGAAGAGTCGGCATTCGATCCGTTGACTGAGTCCTTTGCCAACGCGATCGGGCTCACGCAGATGATTCCCTCTACGGCAAAGCGGTTCGCAAATGGCTTGCCGTTCGATCGCCAAGCGCTGCGCGATCCCGCAACCAACGTGGCGATCGGAAGTCGGTTCCTGGGCTTTCTGTGGCAAGCGATGAACCATCATCCGTCGCTCGCAATCAGTGGCTACAACGCAGGGGAGGGCGCGGTGTGGCGGTGGCTGAAAAACTACGCGGACCTGCAAGAGATCGATCTGTTTGTAGAGGCGATTCCGTATGACGAGACACGTGGCTACACCAAGCGCGTGCTGTCGAGCTTTCTTACCTACCGCTGGCTTCAGCCACTGCCCCATGGAACTCCGTTATCGGCGCGGGTTCCTGAGCTACCGTTTCCGCTTCCGCCACCACCAACCAAGGGTCGCCCATCCCCCACATCCACCGCCACTGCGACGCCCACCCCAGGATCTGAACAATCATCGACTTCGTCGGTGACGGCTCCTGTGCCAGCGGAAGACAAAGCACCCAGCAGTCCGCGCTAAAAAACCCTGCGGTGGTTGTTGATTTGGTGAATTGGTTCGGTAAAACTCAAAAACGTAGAAGCCGGTTTTCCCCGTGCTTCCGTATCGGAAGATGCCCGAAAAGAACGAAGAGCCAGACAGTACCCCCGACCGTCCTTTGGGCGGTCATGTAAGCGACCGTCCTTTGGGTGGTCATTCTAGCGATCGTCCCATGGACGGTCCTTCCGCATCGAGCGCACCGGCAACCCTGCCGCTTCTATCGGTGATCGAGAACCGGTGCTCTGAAACGCCTACCAATCAGCGATCTCCGGGACGACTTGGCCAGATCCTTGTTTCCTTTTGGCGCTCGCTGGCCTGCCATTCCCAAGGCTCAGTGCAGCATCCTCGCGGCCCGCTTTTGATCGGTCTGCGAATCGGCACCAGCTACTTTCAGGTTTCCAAAAAAGAGGTTGCATGAAGATCGCGTTCACCTACAACCTCCGCCTCAGCGATGCTGAGGAAGAGGCAGAGTTTGACTCGCCCGAGACGGTTGAGGCCATCGCCACCGCGCTAACCCGCGACGGGCACGAGGTCCAGAAGATTGAAGTCTCGGGTCCAGCTTCGCATCTGGCAGCCAGGCTGGAGGCGTTTTCGCCCGATCTGATCTTCAACCTGGGGGAAGGCAAACGGGGACGGGCTCGCGAGGCGTTCTATCCGGCTCTGTTCGAGGAGTTGGGCTATCCGTATACCGGTTCCGATGCCCATACCTTGACCGTGACACTCGATAAGTGGCTGACCAAGCGGGTGCTGGCTTCGCATGGAATAGACACCCCTCGCGGGCGTCTTTTCACGCAGCGCGATATTCCTGATGTCAGCAAGCTCGACGGATTCCTCGGCGGATCGCTCGGGGTTCCCATTCCGGCGATCGTGAAGCCGAACTTCGAGGGCTCTTCGAAGGGGATCAGCGATGAATCGGTCACGCGGGACTGGAAGTCGCTGCGCACGGTCGTTGGCAAGATGATCGAGCAGTACCCCCAAGGTGTCCTGGTCGAGGAGTACATCGCCGGCATTGATGTCACGGTTCCGTTTGTCGAAGGAATCAGCGATCCGGCAAACGAAGGCATCCTCCAGCCGGTCGAGTTCTCGATCGATCCTTCGGTGCGCTCGAAGTATAACCTCCTCGATTATCGACTGAAGAACCGCGAGCCCGGCAAGGTGCGGATGCGCTGTCCGGCGGATCTTCCTCGTGATGTGATTGCGCGGCTACGGGTGCTGGCCAAACAGATCGTGCGGCTCCTTTCGATACGGGACGTGGCTCGCATCGACTTCCGCTTGGCCGAGGATGGCCGGATCTACTTCCTAGAAGTGAATGCGCTGCCTGCCCTCGATCCGGGGGCGAGCGTGTTTGTCGCAACTCGGCGCGAAGGCGTAAGCTTCGAAGGAACCATCAACGCGATCCTGTCGAACTCGGCGGTTCGCTGGAAGCTACTGCCTTCGGACAGCGCCAAGCCCAAGCAGGTCAAGCCGGCCAGGCCTTCCGAAAAGAAAGTGCGGATCGGCTTTGCCTACAATGTCAAACGTCCGGGTGGCAAAGCGCTGGGCGATGCAGAGGCAGAATACGATTCACCAGCGACCATTGCCGCGATCACCGCAGCGCTCGAGTCGCTGGGTCACGAAGTCGTTCAGCTCGAAGCGAACGGCGATCTACCGACCCGGCTAAAAGAAGCGCAGGTTGACCTAGTGTTCAACATCGCTGAGGGTGTTTCGGGACGGAATCGCGAAGCGCAAGTGCCTGCGCTGTGTGAGCTGTGTGGGATTCCCTACACCGGCAGTGATGCGGCGACGCTTTCGCTGGCGCTCGACAAGGCACTGACCAAGCGACTGCTCAAACAGCGCAACATCATGACTCCCGACTTCCAGGTCTTCCAGACTGGACGAGAGAAGATCTCCCCGACGCTGCGCTTTCCGCTTATCGTCAAGCCGATTGCCGAAGGATCATCGAAAGGAATCGCCGGCAAAAAGAGCGTAGTCGATGACATTCCTTCGCTGCGTAAGGTGGTCGATGAGCTGATCAAGCTCTACCGTCAGCCAGCGCTGGTCGAGGAGTACATCACCGGGAGAGAGTTCACCGTGGGACTCCTGGGTGAGCGGCGACCGCGCATCCTGCCGCCCATGGAGATCGTGTTTAACGATCAAAACGATCGGCGACCAGTCTACGACTACACCTACAAGCAGGACTGGGATTCCCGAGTATCGTATCAGTGTCCGGCGAAGCTTACGCCGAAGGAACTCAAGGCGGTGGAAAAGGCCGCGCTGGAGACCTTCCTGGCGCTGGATTGTCGCGATGTCGGTCGGATCGACCTGCGCATGGATGCTCATGGAAACGTGTACGTTCTGGAGCTGAATCCACTGCCTGGGCTCACTCCGGACTGGTCGGATCTGGTGTTGATCGGAAAAGCCATCAACATGGACTACCGTACCCTGATTGCGGAGATCCTGGCGGGTGGGCTCAAGCGTCTGCGTGAGAAACGTCGTGGCACGATGCCGCCACGCAACGGCAAGTCTACGGACGGAAAGAACGGCAGCCAATCGTCCTCTGAACCACGGCCAGAGGAAGAATCGACAGATGCTGCCGCAACGGTGGAGCATGCGGTACCGGTGACCCATCCGGTAGCCGAAGAAAAGAGCGCTCCGCGTTCTGCCGGTAAGAGTCGTGCAAAGATCGCCACCCGTCGGCGATCGGCCTCCCTCTCTCGTTAGCTAGCACCTCTGCCCGGTTCCTTTCGGTTATCGTTTCAGGACTCCGGGCTGAGGAATCTCCTCCTGCCTTGCGAGACGTAGCCGCGATGAACATCCTCTCCGAAACGGATCTCTATCTGCTGAACGAAGGGCGTCATCTTCGTCTGTACGAAAAGCTGGGTGCGCAACTGCAACCGCAGGCTGAACAGCCCGGATGTCACTTCGCAGTGTGGGCCCCCAACGCCGAGCGGATCGCGGTGCTCGGTGACTGGAATGACTGGAATCCCGACCGTGATCTGCTTTGCTGTGCGGGACAATCGGGAATCTGGCAGCGCTTTGTACCGGGCGTTCGACAAGGTCATCGCTACGTCTACCAGGTGACCTCTCGCTATGGTGGGTATCGGGTGGACAAAGCCGACCCATTTGCATTTTGCGCGCAAACGCCACCCGACAGAGCATCGGTGGTGACTCAGCTTGACTATGCATGGGGGGACGGCGAGTGGATGCGGAAGCGGCGCTCGCACAACGCGCTGACGGCTCCGCAGTCGATCTATGAGCTGCACCTGGGGTCGTGGCGAAGGAGTCCGGAAGGTCGATTCCTGACATATCGGGAATTGGCTCCGCTGCTCGTCGAATACGTACAGAAAATGGGCTTCACTCACGTCGAGTTGTTGCCGATCATGGAGCATCCGTTTTACGGATCGTGGGGCTACCAGTGTACGGGATTTTTTGCACCCACCAGTCGTTACGGATCTCCGCAAGACCTGATGTTCCTGATCGACTCCCTTCATCAAGCCGGAATCGGAGTGATCTTAGATTGGGTTCCTTCCCATTTTCCATCGGACTCCCATGGACTGGGATTTTTCGATGGTACTCATCTGTACGAACACGAAGATCCACGGCTCGGATTTCATCCTGAGTGGCACAGTCTGCTGTTCAACTACGGACGCAACGAAGTCCGATCCTTTTTGCTATCGAGCGCGCTGTTCTGGCTGGATCGTTATCACATTGATGGGCTGAGAGTGGATGCGGTGGCGTCGATGCTGTATCTCGACTACTCGCGCAAAGAGGGGGAGTGGATTCCCAATCGGTACGGTGGCAAAGAGAATCTCGACGCGATTTCGTTTCTGCGCCAGCTTTCCGAAGATGTCTATCGGGAGTTTCCTGATGTCCAGACCATCGCCGAGGAATCAACTTCCTGGCCGCTCGTGTCACGTCCGACCTCGGTGGGAGGACTTGGCTTTGGGATGAAGTGGGACATGGGCTGGATGCATGACACGCTGAAGTACTTCTCGCTGGATCCGGTCCATCGCTTTCATCATCACAACCTGCTGACGTTTCGTGGGATGTACGCGCACAGCGAGAACTTCGTCCTGTCTCTGTCTCACGATGAAGTGGTGCATCTGAAGGGTTCTCTGCTCACCAAGATGGGAGGACCGCAAGCCGATCCTTGGCAAAAGCGGGCGAGCCTGAGACTCCTGTTTGGATATCAGTTCGCGCTGCCTGGTAAGAAGCTCCTGTTCATGGGCGCGGAACTGGGCGAGTGGCGCGAGTGGAATCACGAAGGGAGTCTGGACTGGTCACTCCTTGAGTCACCGGAGCACGCAGGAATTGCGCGCTTTGTGGCTGATTTGAATCGGGTCTATCGACAAGAGCCCGCGCTGTCCTGCCAGGACTATGAAGCAGAGGGTTTCCGCTGGCTCTGTGCCGATGATCGCGATCACAGCGTGCTGACGTTTATGCGTCGCGGTCATGCAGCAAGTGACACGGTGGTCGTGGTCTGTAACTTCACGCCGGTACCGAGAGCCGATTATCCGATTGGCGTTCCTGAGGATGGATTTTGGCAAGAAGTCCTCAACAGCGATGCCGCTACGTACGGTGGAAGTGGACTCGGAAATCTCGGGGGGTTGAACTCCAGTCCGAGTCCTCCTGACGGCTCCTTGGCAAGCCAACCACACTACATTCGCGCACTGCTCCCGCCACTGGCTGTGATTTACTTTCGTCTCCGCACGTAGCTCCACCTAAACTGTTGGTGTCCCTACCCAGAAGTGGATGTATGGGAACCTATGTAAATGGCTCTGCGGAAGGCTTGCGCGGAACCTCGCAATGGGGGCGTATTTCTGCTGCAGAATGGAGCGATTTTCCGTCGAAGTGGGGCGCTCTTTGCTCCTGTCCTCTGTGCGCACTCTGTGTCCACTGCGCTGCGCATTTTGTTTCGAGTAGCGACACCCTTTGATCTAGCGGCAAAAACTAGATATTCTGATCATATGCCGCTCTGTGACCTTTGGTCGTGGATGGTCCTAATGGATAGTGCCGCGTCTACGGGTCTTTGCATGGGGGCGGAAGCCAGGGACAGGAGACGCAAGCTGTGACGTCGAAGAACCCTTATCGCACCGCGGGCATGGGCGGTGTGTACGTCGAGCGCGAGGCCGATATCCGTCTGCGCCGCGAGCTGTCTGACAATCGGCTCTTTCCGCTCCTTACCGCTCCGCCCGAGAGTGGCAAGACGAGCCTTATCCGGCACACGATCGACTCGCTAGATCCTGCGGGATTTTGCGTTCTATCGGTCGATCTGTCTCGGCTGCGACTCGGTTCACCGACGCAGTTTATGGGAGAGCTGCTCGGTGCAATTGCCAAGGAAGGCGACTTCGATCAGCGCGAGATCCTTCCCGATAATCCCGAGGATTCGATCCTGGCGTGGATGGGAACGTTTCCTCAGCGCCTGGTGATCTTCCTCGATAACTGCGAGGTCTTAGAGCGACCCGAGTTAAGCGATGCGGTGTTTGGAAAGCTTCGGCTTCTTTACAATATCCGCAACGAGAATGAAGAATTTTCGCGTCTGCAAGTGTTCCTGGCGGGAGCGGTGTCCGGGCGTCGTTTGATTCCCATTCACCTGCAGGCACCGTTTGGAATTGGCACCGAGATCCAGCTACGGCCCTTCAATGCCGAGCAGGTCGATGCGTTGAGCTGGCATCTGTCGAGCAGCGGCGTTCCCGTGAGCGCTGACGTCGGAAGTCGGCTGACTCATCACAGCGGTGGACTCCCATTCCTATGTCAGCAGGTCTTGTCATCGCTGTGGGAAGACACCCAGATCAGGGGTACCGCGATTGAGACGGCGGATGTCGATCGTGCGGTCGACGACTTGATCGAACGAGCTCCCCAGATCGAGCACTTTGCCAACCTGTTTCGAACCTTTAGCAGCGATCAGGATCTGCTCGACGCCTTCCAGCGACTGTGCCGTGGCCAGACGATCTCCGAGGAGATGCTCACCAGCCTGACACTCACCGGACTGTGTGAAGAAGACCTCCCGTATCGAGCGATGATCTACGAACGGGTCTTCGGACGAGGCGGACCACTGGCCTTCCCGGAACCGGTCGGCCAGAGACCCACGGTACAGATTGCCACCATCAAGGGGCCAGGATCGATCGATCAGAGACTCGATAGCTCGGATGCCGAGGTGGACGATGACGCGGATGCGATAGTCGTCAATCCTGACGAAGACTCGGGATTCCTGGTGCTTAGTGAGCCACCGCCACCGAAGCAGCAGCCGCAGCGACCACAGTTCGATCACGACCAACCGGTGCTCGATTCTTCCTTGATCGAACCAACGGACGCGGTCCAGGCACCAGTACCGATCGCGGCTGAGCCGCCCGTCGCGAGCACCCAGACGCCAGCCTATGGTGTGGTGGCTGCCCCATCGATTCCAGAGCCTGCCGAGCCCGCTGTTGCTGAACCGGCCCACCACAGCCACAAGACGCCGACTTACGGGTTGGCTGCTACCACGGGAAGTACGCAGACGCCGACCTATGCTGCGTCGCTGGGGACCGGCACGCCTTCCAGTACTGCGCCACCGAGCCAGCATACGCCAACCTATCTTGGCGGAACTCCGTCCATTCCACCGCCGAGTGAGCGGACTCCGACCTATGCTGGTGCGGTGATACCGAGCCCACCGCCGAGCACCAGTACTCCCAAGTACCCGGTGGTGACCGGAAGCATGCCGGGCTCAGCATCGATCTCGGCAGAGATTGGTGATTCTGCGAGCAACAGAACGCCTCTCTATAACCCGGCGATGACTCCACCGGTACCCAGTCAGCGCACGCCGACGTATCCCAGCATGAGTGGCTCGGCGGGGATGTTGCCCGGGATGATGCCGGCGTCCGCTCAACAGAGTGGTAGTTCGGGTCTCGAGGTCCGAGTCTCGCAGAAGCTCCAGCGTGCGCTGAGCAGCGAGGACACAAGTCTCGACGATCGGCCTACGCAGCTTCAAAGCTCGGCCCCGCGCTCGGAAACCCAAGAGTTGCGGCAACAGATCGACGTCCAGATTCTGCTATCGGCCGAGCTGGATCTATTCTGCAGTACGTACTTTCCGCACGTTGCGCGGCTGTTCAATAGTCCGCTGTCGCGAGCAGAAAAGACCGATTTGCTGTTGGCTCATGTCGAGCGCAACCTGCTGCGCGATCGACTGAGGGACTGGGCCCAGAAGCGTCGAGAGAGTCAACCCGAAGCCTACTCGAATAGCTCCACAGAGTCGATCGCGCCACTGCCTGCGGAGCTGGTGGCCGCTCCGGTTTCGTCGCCTGTGGTGGTGCCGAGCGCGCCACCGGTTGCTGCGATGCCGCCGCTGCCGCCGCTTCCTCCAGCGCCGCCCACTCTCCGGGCAGAAGTTCCGGCCAGTTTGGTGGCTTCGATGCAGGTTGCGGAGCCGACTGCCGAAGCCAAGGCGGGCAGCAGCGAAGCGCCTGATGCGTTTCGTACGCCAGCCTCGGCCACGCTGCAGGTTGGAATCGGCTTGGTGTTGGCCAACCGCTACTTTCTGACCAGCGAGATTGGTCAGGGAGCGGTCGCGACGATGTGGAACGCCTACGATCGCATCAAGGATGAGCAGGTCGCTCTCAAGATCCTGCACGGTGCAGCGGCAGACAATCCGCAGCTCGTTGAGCGATTCTGGCGGAGCGCGCAGCAGATGGGGGGCTTGTCTCATCCCACCATCGTTGGTGTGCTCAACAAGCCCCGAGAAGAAAACGGCACCCATTACGTCGTCCTAGAACTGCAGGCGGGCGGCAACCTTCGCCAGTGGGTCCAGGGTGGCAAGTTGACCCGGATGCAGCTGATGCGGACGCTTCAGCGACTCGGGGCAGCGCTGAGCTATGCCCACGACAAAAAGGTTTTCCACCGCGACATCAAGCCGACCAACATTTTGTTTGATGCGGCAGGGCATGCGCGGCTCACCGACTTTGGGATGGTGTGGCCGTCGGATGTGGGCCAAAAGCAAGAGAGCCGGGCCGACCGCACCGTCTATACCGCACCGGAAGAACAAGCCGGCGGCCACCTCGGCGATGCCCGATCGGATGTTTACTCGCTCGGCATGTGCGCTCTGTATGCGCTCTATGGCAAAGAGCTGACGCCGCAGATGGTGATGGACCGAGCCGGGCTGATCGAGGGGCTCGATGCGCCCCCACCGCTCAAGGCCGTGCTTTTGCGAGCTGTGGCACCGAATCCCAATGATCGATTCCCGACGGTGGCAGAGTTCTGTCGGGCGCTTGAGTTTGATGCTCCGGCGTTGCCGGGCATGGTGAATCGTGGTTCGATACCGGGACTTCCGGGCAGCCTCACGCGAACCAATCCGGGCCTGATTGCGCCCGGGGTTCGGCAGAGCTCGCCGCAGATGCCGGTGATGGCCCCGCTGTCGCGTACCAATCCGCCGATCAATCCGTCGCTGACCCGGACCAATCCGGGCCTGTTTGGTGGCCAAGCTCCCCCGCTGACCTCACCCGCGAAGCCGTCCGCGGTACGGACCACGGGGCCGCAACCGGTCGCGGCCGGGCTGCGCACAACCAACTCACAGGCAATGGCTGGGATGCGCACGACGAATCCGCCGATGCCGGGTCTAACCAGGACGGCACCGCCGCCGCTCAATCGGGTACCCACTGCAGAGGAAGAGATCCAGCCTCCACCCGGTCGGAGCCCAGGGGAGCTGGCCGAGTACGCGATCGACACCGAGCGGGTGCGCGCAGTGACCGCCGAGGCCACGGGAACGCGCAATCCGAACTCGGTGATGCAGCCGATGCCGATGCCACCGCCGCAGCGTCAGTGGCCGGTGATGGTTGGCTTCGGTCTGCTGGTTCTCGCGGGCGGAATCGGACTGGGTACCTATCTGGTCAACGCCACCCGCAAGCCGGTGGTCACCGCGAATGATCAAAAGAATCGAAAGAATGTTCCCATCGACACCGTGGGCGAGGTGCCGGTGCGTCCTGCTGAGGGCGTTCCCGATGAGCCGTTTGTGGCGACGCCGATCATTCCGGTGAAGCCGGGTGAAGTGCCGTCGGGCAAGAGCAAAGCAGAAGGAACCAAGGCGCACACCGGGCAGCTTCTGGCCAAAGGCGCGGCGAAGACAGACGATGAGAAGCCGACCGCACCGGCCAAGGTGGCTGCGGCCCCGGACAAAGATGCAGTCGAGAAGGTGGCCCAGCGGCCGGCTCTGCTCAAGGCTGCTGCCACGAAAGTGGAACCTGCGGCACATCCCGAGCAGAAGCCGCTCATGGCCAAGGCCGATGCGGCCAAGACCTCCGCCGTTGGTGCCGCCGCGAAGCCTGAACCTGCGAAGGTTGTGGCAGCGGTGAAGCCCGAGCCCGCGAAGGTTGTGGCGGCGGTGAAGCCCGAGCCCGCGAAGGTTGTGGCGGCGGTGAAGCCCGAGCCCGCGAAGGTTGTGGCAGCAGTGAAGCCCGAGCCAGCGAAGGTTGTGGCGGCAGTGAAGCCCGAGCCAG
>JBGAUT010000053.1:0-35101 GCA_044228505.1 Polyangia bacterium
TTCGGAACCAGGGAGTTCATGGACGCACCAGGAATTTCGGGCAGGAGTCTCTCCACCACGCTGTTGGTATCGTGGGACAGGACGATCTCCTCGTCCCTATGCCCCGCCAACCGCAATACGAGAGTGGAGGGTCCGGCTTGCCCGCTGGGAACCTCGGTTCGAAATGGCGTCTGTCCCAGTATGGTGCCATCGCTCTTGCGAATGACGCTTGCCCCACTAGGACTGGTTTGCACAATCCAGACTGGGCGAGAGACAGCCAGCCCAGGCGGGGGACCGCTTGCCGTCGCCACTGGTGTCCGAGCTGGAGTGGCAAAAAGTTTCAGCATTGTGGTCGAAATGACTCCTGCCACGAACCCCAGAACCAGCGTACCAACAGCAAACGAACGCGAAACTTTGCGATCTTCAGCCTCTGCTTGCGCGGACACAGTCGTTTTTGATTCCGAAAGAGACATCCCCAGCGAGCTCACCGGGCGCTGTGCAGCCGCTGGCGAGAGGGGTCCAGCCTGCACAGAGTTTGGTAGTCCACCCTGCACCTGGGTCTTCATCAGCGGATCCGCTTCGGAATTTTCGCCGCCGTCCACTGCTGGCAAAACGCCGAGACTTGCTCGAGTAGCGGTCAGAGCACCGAGTGCTTCCAACTCTGTGCAGATCTGCTCCATGCTTGGACGCTGGGACGACTGTTTACTGAGCATACTGTCGACCAGGCGATGGAGCCCGTGCGGAGCACTCGGGCAAGCCTTCTGCAGCGAAGGCGGCACCTCGTAGAGATGCTTGGCAACGAGTTCTGCCGCCGAGACGGCAACAAACGGAGCCCGCTGCGCTACCAGCTCGAAGATCATCACCCCGAGAGAGTAGACATCGGTCTTGGCATCAATCTGCTTGTCACCAGCACACTGCTCTGGCGACATATACCTCGGTGTTCCCATGAGAGTACCTGTCCGGGTCCGCACCCCTCCCGCCCCGCCTCCCCCGGCCGTCTCTGTTAGTTTCGCGATACCAAAATCCAGTAGCTTGGTCCGCTCTCCAAAAGGAACCTCCCTATCAGGACAGAGCATGATGTTCTCTGGCTTGAGGTCACGGTGGTATATTCCCTTTTGGTGCACTGCCTTCAGGGTTGCTGCAATCTGCCGCGCAAGATAGAGGACAAAGTCCAGGGGCAGAGCTCGCAGTCTCTTGATGCGCTCAGCTAAGCTCTCTCCCTCGATTAGCTCCATGATGATGTAGGCATTCCGACTCTCCATCCGCCCAAACTCGAAGATGGAGACTACGCCCGGATCCTGGACCATGTTTGTAGCCCGCGCCTCATTGAGGAAGCGCCCGAGACTCTCCTCATTGGTCCAAGGATTGTTTTCCAAAATCTTGAGCGCCGCACGGCGCCCGAGCTGCGGATGCAGGCCTTCATATACCGTTCCCATTCCTCCTGCACCCAGTTTGCGGACAATCCGATAGGAGGAAACCATCTGACCAATCATGGAAACATCCACCTATTACGAGAGGTTCAGCGGATCTCCGGAGCTGTCTAGCGGTACAACGATCAGGCGTGCGTTTAGCGTGTCGGCGATATACAAGCCGGTATTCAGGACGAGCACCCCTTGTGGGCCGTACATGCGACTCACGGTCAGCCCTCCCTGATTGGGAGTTCCCGAGTACAGATCCGGCTGTCCAAACACCCTGTCCGCAACCTGACTGCTGCTTAGCAGACCGAAGGAAGTGACGCGATTGGTTGCGGTGTCTGCGACATACAGGCGATTGTTGAAGATGCTAAGCCCCCATGGACTCGGCAGTGAGGTAGGCAGGGCCGTCTTGGCGGCATTGACGGTTGTGAGGTTCTGTTGACCGATTGCAATCACGGCCGACTCCCCATTGGTCGGAGTTGCGGTTGTGAAGACCAAGACCCGCGCATTCAGGGTGTCAGAGACGAAGATGGCCTTCCCATCCGTGGTCACTGCGCGCGGACCATACATGGAGCCTGCGCTTGGCACGACTCCCGCGCCGCGATTTGCGGAAACGGTGGCAAAGCTCGCCTGTCCCAGAACAACATCGGGGGGCTGTCCATCCATCGCTGGAATGCTGTTCCAGATCAGCACGCGGTGGTTGCCAGTGTCCGCCACATACAACTTTCCACCGCCAAGAAATACCCCTGAAGGCGAGTTGAGGCCAGCGACCGGCGAGGGGTTGTTTGCAGCGAAGGTCGTTCCGTTCGGCTGACCGAGCACAACGTCGGCGGGCTGTGCATTCCGTCCGACTATGCCGCGAAAGAGAAGGACGCGATGATTGTCGGTGTCAGCCACCGCAACGTTATCGCCATCAGAGCTTATGCTCAGTGGTCCAGCCAGGCTGCTATTGTGGGGGGGACGAACTGGAGCGCCTCCGCTGACAAAGTCGGTTTGGCCGAGGACCGCAATGGGGCGCTCAGCCGGACTGGACGGAGGCGCAGCATAGACCAGAATTCGATTCGCTGCGGAATCTGCAACAAGGAATGCGTTCTTGGAGCGAGCCATGGCCACCGGCCTTGCGAACCTTGTCTCTGAAGGACTCAGACCATCGGCTGCCGATCCCGTCGGCGTCGGCTGACCCAGGATCAGGTCCGCACCAGCACCGCTGCTCGTTGGCCAAGTATTCCAGACAAGGACTCGGTTGTTCCCGGTATCCGCGACCACCAGACGCGTACTGCTCATCGCTACGCCACAAGGTCCGTTCATTCGGAAGGAATCAACTCCTCCGGTGTTGGCCGTAACTGTCATCGGATTGGACTGTCCCAGCACGATGTCTGCCGGCTGCTTCATCAAGTTGATGGGACCATCCCACAGCAGCACGCGGTTGTTCCCGGTATCCGCAACCGCAACGCGCCCTCCTGCGATGGCGACGGCTTTGGGCTGATTTAGGCTGGACAGATCGACGCCTCCGGAGTTTGCCATTGCGGTCGCAAAGGAGGCCTGGCCGAGCGCGAAGCTGGCTGTAGCGGTGTTGTCCTTGGGCAGAGCGCTGAAGACCAGAACTCGGTGGTTGCTGGTATCGGCAACCAAGAGCTGGGTCCCATCCGTTGCCGGGGAGCCGCTTGGACCGGAGAAGCTGTTGCTACTGGGCATCCCGCCGCTGATTCCGTTGGCGGCACTCGCGGTTAGGTTTACCTGACCGATTGCCGCACTAGGACTTGTGACGCTGGTTGGCACGGTATCCCAAGTCAGCACACGATTCCCAACCGACTCACTTAGGTACAATCGGCCACCGACGATGAGCGGACCACCGGAGCCAGCCGTCCAGAACAGTCCTCCTGATGACATCCGCAAGTTTGCCAACGGAGCGGTGTGCTGCGTTGGGAATGGCTTCCAGAGAAGATACTGGTTGGTCAGGTTCGTCGAACGGTCGCCGCTTACAACCAGCGTGTCACCTTCAGTAGACACATACCCGATGCTTGTGCTCTGCGGCCATGTGGCTCCCGGCAGGCTGGCGTTCCCGTTGCCAAGAACATAGTCCACCGGCTGATAGCTTCGGGTCGGAAAGGTATTCCAGATGAGCAGGCGACTGTTGCCAGTATCGGCGACCAAGAGCTTGCCATCTTGTGTCACTGCAACACTCATCGGTGCCGACATGCCCGTGTTGTTACGGTTGGTATTTGCGTCGGGCTGGCCCAGCACAAACGGCTGTCCTGTCTCCTGGTCACAGAGTTCGCTCTCTGTGCAAAGAAGTCGATTTTGCGACAAAATCTGGCAGCCACACACGAACAATGCAAGGCCGCTCAGTGCGCGCATGGATCCCTCCAAATTTCTAAAGAGTGCCAATCTTGATAAGAGTTAGGCGCTGCTTGGCATGGGAATTCACTCGAACCAGTCTCCAATCTTCAACCTCCGCAGAGGCAAGGCCACAAGCACCACGCCACTTGAGAACGCAAATGCACCGGCCAGCACGAGCGGAACACCTTGCGGAAACCCGTTGTAAACCTGCACCGAGCGCACACCACTCGCATCCAGGTCAGTCGTACAGCGCTCCGGGACGCTCGGACTTGGGGTGGCGCAGCTGCCATGGGATGCGAGAGCCCCGGCCCCCAGACCGAGCATGATTCCGCCGAGCGTCGTCGCTGCAATCCCCACGCTCACCCGCCAGGTTGGTCGCCCAAGCAGCCTGATGGGAATCCGGACGGGAGGAGCAGGCGGTGGTTCATAGTTGGGATGATTCGACCCGAATACCTGGGCCTGGCCAGGTTGCTGAGCCGCCTTGGCTTCATTTACAAACTGATGCAGGCGTTCCAGTTCTTCTGGCTCTGGATTCGGCTGCTCGCGCCGAAAACGCTCGTAGAAAAGGAGTGCCTGATCGGGCTGCCGATTCCGATGATGACAGCGACCGATGTTCAGTAGGAGCCGCGGTTCCTTTGACTTCTTGTAGGCCTGTTCGAAGTATCCGATGGCCTCTGGGTAGCGACCGAGCGACACCAGATCCGCAGCAATGTTTGTCAGCTTGCGGCAGCCTGCTTCTGCGAGGCAGCGATCCGCTTGTGCCGCAGTCGCGGGCGGCGATAGCGCCAAGGATGTCCAAAGGACGGTAGTGAACATCCCGACACGCAGCAAAGATCCACTTGGTCGATTTGGCGAGAAAGCACAGCCTGTCATAGCGCATCGCTCCAACCGACATTCGCTGCGCAAGGAACCCGAATGATCGTCTGCGCCCGCACTTGTAGTTGGCTGCGCACATCTTGTTGCCGCTCCAAGCACCTGTCATGCTCACTTCGTTGACCTTGCCAAGAACCACGGATAGCTGATCTGATCTCGTGGCTAGGCCAAGCGATCGAGTGGACCCCCAGCCTGGTGACGTTCAACGACCATTCCTCCCCCGTCATGATACCGGAGAATCTACTCGCGTAGAACACAAATCGAGCCAGCTACCTGGCGACGAATGTCCGTCACGGCCACCGCTTCCGACGACGAACCGGCGTGTCTGACGGGAGCAGCCAGTATCTATCATCAAAAACCATCTGCTAAGTATGTGAATTTATTATCGAATTCGACATATCTGCAGAATGTTATGATTTCTAGTTATCCTGATAGCTAGAGGTGGAGGCTCAAACCCCGTGATCGGCACGATGGTCAACAAGTACAAGGTGCTTCGTCTGCTGGGCCAGGGAGGCATGGGCGAAGTCTATGAAGCTGTTGACGAAACCCTCGATCGGAAGGTGGCCATCAAGATCTTGCTTCCTGAGTACGCCAAAGATGCAGAGATCGTGGGACGGTTTTTCAACGAAGCGCGCTCCGTCAACATGATCAATCACCCAGGACTCGTGCAGATCTTTGAGTTCGGTTCGCTGCCAGATGGCGGCGCGTTTCTCGTCATGGAGTACATCGCAGGGATATCGCTGCGTGACCACATGAAGCGGGGTGACCAACTATCCGAAATGGAAACGCTGCAGATCTGTCTACAGCTTACCTCTGCACTCGCAGCCACGCACGAAAAGGGAATTGTTCATAGAGATTTGAAGCCAGGGAACGTGATGCTCGTGCGGGATCCGACCATGCCGACCGGCCAGCGCGTCAAACTGCTCGACTTCGGAATCGCCAAGCTGGGCGCGAAAAGCTCTCGTGACGATCAGCCACAGACGCGCACAGGACTGTCCATTGGCACGCCAGCCTACATGTCCCCCGAGCAGTGTCGCGATACCAAGACGGTCACCGGCCAAGCAGATGTCTATTCACTCGGCGTGATGATGTACCAGTTGCTCTGTGGGCGGCTCCCTTTCGATGGCAGTTCCGAGGGCGCATTGATGGGTGCGCACATGTACGAAGAGCCAAAGCCGCTCTTGAGCCTCGCCCCCCACATCTCCCGTCCCGTCGCATCGCTGGTTCACCGAATGCTGGCGAAGCAGCCCGAGAAGCGACCGACCGTCAAGAAACTTGAAGAGATCCTAATCGAAATGGCAGCCGCTGTGGTCCCGACCACGGCACGACCAAGTACCAAGCTAAAGACCGTGTCTCTCGCGTCCTCGGTGGAGACGTCACCGGTAGATGCCGATGGAGAGCATCAGTCCACGCTGAGCCGTAGCGCAGCCGAGGCATCATCACGTCGGCGTTCGGCCCTCGTCCACTTTGTGCTCCGCTTAACGGATCACTCGCAATGGCTCACCCAGCACACCTCCCCTCGCCAGCGACTGGCAGGGCTGGGCGCAGGTGCGCTGATCCTGTTTGGTACGATCGCCTTTTTGCTCGTCGGAAGTGTGCGCAAACCGCCGCCCGTGGTCGTTGCTCAGCCCGCCGCAAAAGTTCGCTGGCAACTCGATAGCAAACCGTCCGGCGCAAGTATCATCCGCAAGAGCGATCAGGCCGTGCTCGGACAAACCCCATGGACGTACGAACAGTCGGCGGCCTCGGGCAAGCTGGATCTACTCTTGCGGCTCAATGGTTTCAAAGAGCGGGCCATTGCCATCGACCAGAGTCAAGACGTGAAGCTAAGTGAGACGATGGACTCGCTGTCCCCCTCAACGCCAGAGCCAGCAGCCCCAAGCAAAAAGCGTGGCAAGAAGATCATCAGCACCGAGACCCCCGCAGAACCCAGCCAGCCCGCACGGTCGCGCAAGCGGGTCAAGTTGATCGACTGAGCCGAGCCGTCGCTACGGTAACGCGAAGCTCCGCGACGGTCGCTGTGTAGCCTCACCCAAACCTGGACGTTAAGAAGCTCCTAAGATTGTTCGGCTGGCTCATCGACAGAGCATCGTAGCGACGCTTTTTGCTGGCGCGTGGGATGCGGAAAAAGAGAGTCCGAGCGATGGGATCTGCATCAAGCTTTTCTCGATCATCACCGACGATTGTCCATTTCAGCGGGCACGGCGCAGGCCGGATAGGAATCGGATTCCATGGAGACCTACCGAGCGACGACACCGTGACCGATGAGACCGCTCACCGATTCGCCGCCGCCTTCTACCTGCGAGGTCCAAACCGACCGCAACTTCCTGCGGTGCAGACCCTGAGCCAACCGGTACCGATGGCGGTTGCCCTGACTGAGCCGATTGCTGATGTTGCGCTGGCCAAGGAAGCGGAAGAAGAGAGGGAACTTCGGAACGCAATCCTCATGGCCGAACAGAGTGGCACCGGGGATGCGCCATCGCTCATCCAGCTGATCAGCAGGCTTGCGGCAAAGGCCAACCTGATGCCTCCTGGCAAGAGGTCATGATGAACGCGTACTGAACACTGGGAATCGCTTCGAACGTAGCGAGTTGCTTTCGGGTGTTGAGTTCGTTCCAACGATGAAGACTACTGCGGAGAGGCATCTCCAGCAGTGACGATTATCTGTCGCCGATCTGTGCAGTGGTCGTTGGTATTTCGGTTTCGCTCGACTCGGTTATCGTGGCTGCTTCCATTTCATCCATGGTTTCACCTCCGTCAGTATGTCCAGTCGTCACGCTCTGTTGCTGCTCCGCTTCGTTGGGTGGCGCGGCAAAGGAAATGCAACGCTCGTTGTAATTGCGTAGCTGATCAATCGATGTGTTCACGACCGGTCACTCGTTCTCCGTTGAAGTGAAGGAGCCAGGACTCCAACTGACTCCTCGTCGAGAAACTCACGTTTTTAGCGCCCGCAGGTCGGAATCAGGATGTCGTTTGGAATCTGCATACAAGGCATCGTCCGATAGCAAATCGTGCGTCCGATTCCCTTGCGCGGCTTGACGGCCTTGGTCCCGCAGTGAATGCACCTACGGAGCGTGTGGGCAGTATGCCTTGCCAAAGAGCATCCATCTCATGGAAGCAGGAACCGAAGAAGCTCTCTATATGCATCCGACTAGTATTCGTCGGATACGGGTATTCTTGATGATGGGGGCTACCATCGGAAATATCGAGAACGAACCGGCGTTTTTCCGCAATTTAGCGGCATGCGCTCAGCCGGGCGATCTGGCTGTGCTTGACTGTCAAACCGTCCGTGCCCCCGCAGATCAGCCCGAATTGATTCGCCAGATGGATATCAATGCGAAGCGAGCCACAGAAGCACACACGAGCTTCCTATCCGGCCCACTGATACGTCACTGTCGTGGACTTCGCGGGATCAGTTTGCGTCGGGAACTGTCCACTCTGTGTCCTGTCCCGGGCAGTTACACGATCGAGCATTGGGCGGATGTAGAGAAGGAAGATGAACCAGATCGACATTTCCTCATCTGGCAAAATAAGCGTTACGACTTACCCAAGCTTGGCGAGTGCCTATTGAGTTTGGGCTGGTCCACCGTCCAGACTTGGAAATATGGACCAGAGGACCAGGCTGCGGTATTGCTGCTTCAGAAGCAGTGAGCCCTTCCTCACGTTCTTGCGCACTCTGAGCACACACTACATAGCCGCTTCCCACTCACTTCCCAAAGAGCAAATGAAAAGCCGTTTCTCGACGGAATATTTGGATCAGACAATGTCCCACACACTTCCCAGCGGTAAACAGAACTACGATTTCTCGACGGCCATTTGATTCCTGACACCCAACCCTCTACTGTCAGTTTCGCCGAGAGGTGCTGGTGGGTTTCCACTTTGCAGAGCGCGGCGGGCAGGGAACGTCGTAGGTACCTGGTTTATCACCGTCGAAGGTTCCGTACAACGATGTGGAGCCATACGGTAAGGGACCGCGAGGTAACTTGATGACTGAAATCGATGAGTTCGGGAGACAGCCTTTGCGACGAAGGTGGTGAAAAGCTCGCATCTGTGATACCGAAATCGGCATGGGACGTATTTTCGAGACACGCAAGGCGACGATGTTCGCCCGCTGGAACAAGATGGCCAAGGTGTTCACGCGCCTGGCCAAAGAGATCACCATCGCGGTCAAGTCGGGCGGACCGAATCCGGACAACAACCCGGGGCTCCGTCGCTGCATTCAGAATGCGCGGGCCGCGAACATGCCGAAGGACAAAGTGGACAGCGCCATCAAGCGCGCCAGCGGACAGGACCAAAAGGAGTATCAGATCGTCCTGTATGAGGGCTATGCGCCACATGGTATCGCGGTGCTCGTCGAGACTGCCACTGACAACGTAGTGCGCACCGTGGCCAACGTGCGGATGCACTTTAAGGACTATGGCGGCAACATGGGCAACACCGGATCGGTCGCCTTTATGTTCGATCGCATGGGCGTGTTCCGGCTCTCTCCGGATGGGATCAATCAGGACGAGCTGGAGCTGGACCTTATCGACCATGGACTCGAGGAGATTGGCGAAGGCAAGGGCGAAAAGGGCGAGCCGCAGCTCATCATTCGTTGTGCGTTCAACGACTTTGGCAAGATGCAGGCCGCGATCGAAGAGCGAAAGCTGAACGTGCTGTCCGCCGAGCTGGAATACATCCCGCAAAATCTGACCGAACTTCCCGAAGACAAGGCCCAGGAAGTACTCAAGCTAGTCGATGAAATGGAGCAGGACGAAGACGTTCAGCGCGTCTTCCATAACCTTGCCTAACTCCCCTTTCGGCAGAATGCGAGGGGAGTCCTTTCGCACGGCATCAGAGAGGCGCACACAGGGAACCGCCTTCGTAGACGCGGGTGCCATCCGGTTCCTCGCGTCATGGTAGGTCATCATGGGCGGGCTCCTACCAAAAAGCTCGCAGCATACTCGGCGGGTCTCCTCTCCGCGATGCAACACTGTATCCTTCCATTTGCAACTGGGTCATCTCAGACGAGTACCAAGGATTTCACAGATGCCTCAAGTCACGGCCAACGGACTGCAACTGGAGTATGAATCTCTGGGCGATCGGGAGGCCCCACCGGTGCTGCTAATCATGGGGTTGGGAGCGCAACTGATTCGCTGGCCGGACGCTTTTTGCCAGGGACTACTCAATGGTGGCTACCGCGTGATCCGGTATGACAACCGCGACGTCGGTCTATCGAGCAAGTTGTCGGGACGGGCGAAGCTGGGACAGGAGGCAGCGCGGGCCCTGCTGGGCCTACCGGGCCGCCCTCCCTATACGCTCTTTGACATGGCGGATGACGCAGTGGGACTGCTCGATGCGCTCTCGGTGCCAAGTGCGCATGTCATCGGGGTTTCCATGGGTGGGATGATCGGTCAGATCCTTGCGGCCCGCCACGCCGCCCGGGTTCGCCAGTTTGTCTCAATCATGTCGACCAGTGGGAGTCGATCGCTGCCGGGCCCAAGTCTGGCGCTGCGACTCCAACTGCTCAAACCGGCACCGAAGAACGACCTGTCGGCTCGGATCAATCATTTGATGACCGTGATGCGAATGATAGGAAGCGTCACCTATCCACGGAATGAGGAAATCCTGCGAGCCCAGGTCACCCGAGAGCTAGCGCGCAGCGACCATCCGGCGGGATTTTTACGCCAGCTTGCGGCAATCCTGGGCTCTCCCTCTCGCTTGCCGCTGCTATCGGGAATCAAAGCACACACCCTGGTCATCCATGGCAGCGATGATCCGCTGATTCCCGTGGCCGCAGCCCACGACCTACAGCGACGCATTCCCAACGCCGAGCTGGAGATCCTGCCAGGCATGGGTCATGAGATACCCGCTGCGATCTGCGAGCAAGTCACTCATCGAATTCTGAAACACCTCAGACAGGTGTCATCGGAGCAGTTGCCGCTGCAACCTAAGCTTCAGACTTGATGATTCCGCGCAATCCGTCGGACAAAGGGATTCCGGGGGTTGGCACTAGCAGTTTCGACAAGCTGCGCCAGCAGAGCCTCTCCCTGACAAGTCATTTGATCGAGTAGGCCGATTCGCTCTGCGTCGGGAGAGGGCTGGGCTCCCGAAAGAACCAGCAGTCCCCACACCGTGGTAGCGGTCAGCAAAGACCACGTCCAGCGCTCGCGGGGGCGTGATGACAGCAGATAGTCAATCCGTCGTTCGAGCAGCTTGCGGCTCCCGATGGCGACTCCCAAGATGGTGGGTTCCTGCAACGCCCGGGCTTGTCTGGCGATCTGCAGCAGCGACTGTCCATAGTCATTGGCAGAGATCTCACCGTGGGTTAGCACCAGCGCATCACAAGCCATCTCTCTGGCTTCACGAAGTTTCGCGGTCACAAAGTGGACAACGGGCCAGAAGAAAAAGACAGACTCTGCGATCAACTGGAACTGGTGAAACCACGGATCATGCCGTTTGATGTGGCCCAACTCGTGAAGCAGCACAGCTCTTTGACAATCGGTGGACTCCGGAATCCAAGCTGGCAGCACCACGATCGGATTCAAACAACCGACAACCATTGGCGTCCATGGCTCCGTAGTCATCCGAACCGCAGGTACCGGTACGCCAAGGATTTCCGCGCACTCGCGCACCAACTGCTGAATCTCTGCACCAGCAGGTCCAAGCTGCTCAACTCTTTGCCGAAGAAGCCACTGACCGATCATCCAGCGACGGCACAATAGTAACACCGTCAGGATATAGGCAGAAAAGGCGAGCATACCCAGCGTGGTCAGCGGGCCAGGCAAGCTGTGGGTCATCCCCCACTTTGTCACCGTGCCCACCGCACCAATTGCTTGAACGAGCAATGCACTGGGTCCAAATGGAACAACCGCAGGCCCACTGGGTAGGAAGAACTTGAGCAGCGCCAGTGCCCACAGCGCAAAGGAGAGAGCCGGTCGCGCCCGAAAGTAGTGCCAGCGGGTCACAATCCAAGTGAGTCCAGCCAGCAGTGTTCCATGCAGCAAGGTGCTCTCGAATGATTGGAGGACCAGCTCCGCCGAGCGCGGCACCAGCTCATCGGCATCTAGACAGATGACTAGACCGATCATAATGGTCTCACCTTGGTAGAGTTCGACGTCGGTCGGGTGGCTTTGCGTTCACGGGTCGATCGGGTGCGGAGTGTCTCTTCGATCCGAAGTAGCTCCTCATCACTTAGCTCTCCGCTATCGAGGAGCTGACACACCACGTCTTCCACTCGACCATCAAACACGGTGTCCACGAACTGGCGGAGACGATCGCGGAGGGTGCTCTCCTCTTTGAACATCGGTCGATACAGATAAGGTTCGCGAGCCTTGTCTGCGCGGACCGCCCCCTTGGCTTCCAGCCGCCCGAGCATCGTCATCACCGTGGTGTACGCCAGCTCTTTGCCACTGTGTTCTGTCAGCGCTGTGCGTACATCTGCCACCGTTCCCTTACGCAGTCGCCATAGCACCTTCATGATGGCCAGCTCGGTCTCGGACACAGCAGGTAGAGATTTCTTCATGTGATCACCAATCAATTATAAAGGTGTCGTTTGTCTACGACAACTGTAGTTAGTCACCCGTCGGTAGTTGACGATTCTTTGACCAATTTGTGAAACCAGATCGGCTCCGCTGTCACTTTCCTCATGTGGCCAGCGTGATCGATTGGGAATTTCCGCAGACCCGCTGACGTTGTGTTAGGGGAAGGCGCAAGGAGCCCATCCGCTTCTTGCTTTGCGTCGAGTTTTCCCGACGAGATGGATCTCGCAAGGCAACCGATGCGCACGAGGAAGTTCCAGATTGTGAACACAAATTCCTTGCCAGTTGCTCGTAACCATACTACGCTTGTAGTAATCAAATCAGTCCACCGGCAGATAACTACTTAGTAGGGTGGCTGAGGATCGTGGGAAATGGCAGGTCGTCTGCTGGGTGGCTCAGTCCGCACAGCGGCTTCAATGATGGACCTCCGCGCAGTGCTGGCGCGGAAGCGATGACACAGAAGGGGGATGACGTGATGAACTCCGTAGTAGTGACTGACTGTCGAAAATCAATGCACAACGGCCCACGAACCAGAGGCGAGTTCAGCATCCTTGGGATGATGGCAACCGCGCTGATTGTGGCCAGCGGAATGCTGATCGGCTGCGATGAACCGGGAGCTCCGCAGGCAGCGGTGAAACGAGCCGCCCTAGCAGTCGCCAAGGCGGATCTTGGAGCACTACGGAAAACGCTGGATGGTAGTGCTCGCCGCCGGTTCGGGGACCAGAACGGTCTGCAGACTCTGTCCCAGTTCATCTCGGGACGCAATCTGGAAACAGGGGTCGCCACCCTGCGCTACCGCACCGAACTGGAGGCAGGCTTCGATCACTTGCGGATCTACGCAGTCCCAATCACAGAGAAGGGAGGAGCCACACCAGTGATGCTCGCAACGGTTACGTGCTCGGTCCACTATGTGTCACCGAACGGCTACTCCTACTTGCAGCCCTTCTCTCAGGCACCGAGTACCGCGCCGCAGCTCGGCAAGCGCTTTTCTGAAATCGAGTCCTGTCGTGTCAGCGATGTGAAAATGGGCGATTCAGCTCAAGCCGCACTGTAAGTTTGGCATCTGGCCACGATCGCTGCGGCGAGCCTCAGCCTCCGCAGCAGCGAACTCGCTCGATCGCTTCCTTCTCTTTCCGCGTGCATCGGTAGCGGCACACTCTCACCGCCTTGGGTAGCTCTTGACGATCTAGCGCGATGGGAACAAGTCGCCCGCTACTGTGGCCCATGGCTCGGGCGGGCGCGCAAGACACCGACACTTTGCCACGGGCTGCGTGGTAAAGGCGCGAAGATCAACCGACAACACACTTCAAATCACGTCAGAAATAAGGTATGCTGTCGAGTTTGACTGTGTAGGTCAAGCACCCTCAAGGAGCAAGCCATGACCACAGATCCTCAAAACACCGACTCTGCACGCATCGCGGAACTAGAGCAGAAGCTCAACCAGCAGGCCGCTGAACTTGAGAGTCTGCGGGCCCAACTCACCAATCTTCAGGACATGCTGGACAACGTGCCCGGCATTATCTATCGCTACATCATCGAACCGAGCGGTCGCGCCTACATGCTGTATATCAGCCGGGCGAGCGATGCGGTGCTGGGCATCAAGCCCGAAGAACTGCGGACCAACATCGCCGCCATCAACGAGCGTGTTCATCCGTCCGATCTAGAGGAGTACAACAAGTCCGTTGTACAGTCTGTTCAGAGCATGTCGACCTGGCGTGCGCAGACACGATTCCTGCTTCCCGATGGAGTCACCAAGTGGCTTCAGGGTGCAGCATCTCCCACGCTGCTTCCAGATGGATCGAGTCGCTGGGATGGCGTGCTGGTCGATGTCACAGAGCGCAAAGAGACCGAGGAAATGCTCCTGCGTGCAAAGCGTCAGGAGGATCTCATCCGCATCCAGGCCGAGTCGCTGAGCCAAATTTCGACACCACTTATTCCCATAAGCGATGACGTAATGGTCATGCCGCTCGTTGGTCACATCGATGCCGGACGGGCAGAACGGGTGCTAGAGACGCTGCTGCGCGGCATCGAGTCTCATCGAACAGGGACGGTGATTCTCGACATCACTGGCGTAACGGTGGTGGACTCGAACGTGGCGGGGGCATTGGTCCGGGCAGCCAAGGCGGTACGCCTCCTCGGTACAGAGGTACTCCTGACCGGCATTCGAGCCGATGTGGCCCAGACCATGATTGGCCTGGGGCTAGATCTAGGGCAGATCGTCACGAAGCGGTCGCTGCAAGCTGGAGTCGCCCACGCGCTCAAGGGCCGCAAGCTCTAACAGCGATCCGGACCCAGAGGCTACCGCTACCTATCGTCCAAGAATCACGCCGAACGATCGCCCCCTCCGCTCGTGGAATAGATCCTTTGCTGATTGGCTTGGCAGACATTTTCAGGGTCACAGGGGCTTCGGCTCGGAAACCGAGATCGAACGAGGACAGAGCAGCCAACGGAAGACTCCGGAACGTACGATTGCTGGATTCCCTCGCACAGTCCCTTCGTCAGCGTCCAAGCAGAGTTCATCGACGGAACATTGGCTCTGAACAGTTAACCCTCTAACATCTTCCTTCACAAGCAGAAAGAGGGGGAGATCGTCAAGGTGTTGGACTTTGGAATCGCAAAACTGCTAACAGATGATGGGCAACATCGTCTGGACTCCACCCAGACTGGTGAGGTCATCGGCACCTTGAACTACATGTCTCCAGAGCAAAGACTCGGGATGCGCTGTGACGGACGCACGGATGTCTTTAGCACCGGTGTCGTTCTCTACGAGATGCTCACCAGCCAACTTCCCTTTCAAAGACATGTACAGATGATGGCCACCGATCCGCCGGGGGTGCTGCCGGATGAACGGAATCAAACACTAGCTCCTGCCAGCACCCACAATCCCGCAGTGCCAGCAGCCATCGATGAGCTCATCGCCTGGGCGTTGACCAGAGAACCAACTGCAAGACCGACCATGAATGAGTTCCTACATCGGCTCCGCAGCACCTGCTCCGAGCTGTTCGGGACCGGTCTTTCCTTCCAGCAATCTACGCGATCGAGCAATGAGTAGCGAACGGTGGGTAGAGGGGATCTGGCTAGGCGAGCTCTCCCTTCTCAGAAGGGAAGGACCAAAGCGCCACAGTCTGCACCAACGCGACTCAGTCCGCATCATCTGAGCCTGCAGTCACCAAGGACTGCTCGTCTGTTAGGGGATTGGCACGATCGGTGCATTGAGTCTACCCCCAAGACAGAGTCCTCTGTGACCAACCGAGACGATCCGTTCCTGTCCTACCGAAACCGTAGAGCCACGGAACGGCAACCCTTCAGCACCATTAGTTAGTAGGAGCTTCGTAATATGTCTCAGATTGTCATTCTTGCCGCTGACTGCCCGGAAGTAGCGGCACTGCAGTCTCGACTCCGTACCGCGGGTCTCGACGTTGTCCACTTTCCGAACCAGAGTGCGGTATTGGCGCGACTGAGTCGGATGCACATTGATCTGCTCATCCTCAGCGATGGCGATTCGATAGAAGACGTGGTGGCGCTGTATGATCGGTTAAGGAAGCTCCCTGGACTGAGCAAAGTCCCCTGTCTACTCCTCGCACGCTTTAGCAGTCCCGAGGAACAGTATGCCATGTCAAGCGCGGTAGGAACCCAGGGGACGATTCACCGGGACTGGCCCCCTGCCCTGATGGTCGCATGGGTGTTGAAGACACTATCAGGGAAAGTCCCGACCTTACCAGTGGGAGAGTCGCAGCGAATGAAGACGGTGCGTGCGACCAAGATTTTGGACACCCCCCGGGAACCAGTGTTCGACGATCTGACTCAGGTGGCTTCAATCGTTTGTCAAACTCCCATCGCAGTGGTCAGCGTGGTGGCTGAGCAGCGTCAGTGGTTCAAGTCACGGATCGGTCTTGATGCCGAGCAAACTCCGCGTGATCAAGCATTCTGTGCGCATGCCATTCACAGCTCAGATCTGATGGAGGTCGCAGATGCCACACTGGACCCACGGTTCTTAGAAAATCCGCTGGTCACAGGAGAGCCCCGGATTCGCTTTTATGCAGGGTCTCCGCTCGTGATGTCGGATGGCCAGGCACTGGGCACACTTTGCGTGATTGACCGCAAGCCACGCCGACTCACCGGAGAGCAGCGGACCGCACTTCTGGCGCTCGGTCGCGTCGTAAGTCATTTGTTGGATACACGGAGGCAAAGCCGGACAGTAGCCACGGAGATCGCGGAATCCGATGTCCGTCAATCTGGCCGGGGAATCTCCGGACTCTCTCGCTCGACCAGATAGCCAATCGGAATCAATCAAAGGTTCCGATTTCATCAGTGACCCAAATGGACCGCGCCCCATCTTGATGAGCCGCCGAGTGAAGCGTCCAACTCGGCGCGATTAGCGCAGGTACTTCCCGTTCGGGAGCATGTTGGGCGGCACCACTTCTCCGATCGCGGCCAAATGAAAGCGTACACAGTCGGTGTAGTTGCTCTCACAGTAGCGGTCCTTCCAGATTTTGATCAGGCCACTTTGTCCAAACTGTGAGTACATTCCACAGTGATTCGCATGTGAGCATATGCCTTTGGTGGCGGACTCTGAGCTGATCGGGATCTTTCCTGACATTGCCCATCAAGATAACCGACACCGACGACAGAGCAATGTATGAAATAAGCGACGTTGACTCGGCCGCTGTGCTTCGTCCTTTTGTCGGTGCACTGCACCAGCGCCGACCACAGAGCCCTATGATGGGATTCCAGGTAGGTCACTTCTCCAATCATTACCGAGTGTGACATGGTTGAATTCAGCCGCTGGAACAGACATGCTAGGGAGCGAAGTGCTGTGTCTCCTTTGCTGGAAGGTACCATCATGAGGCTAGATGATCCGAGGCGACTCGCCGCATTCCGAGCGGGACGAATTGAGACTACGGAAGACCCCACGCTCAACGCGATCGTCCATCGCATGTCAAAGGAGGCCGACGCCCCGATTGCGCTGGTGAGTCTAGTCATGGACCGAGTGCAGTATTTCCGGGCGGCCGTGGGACTACCTACTGAACTGGCGCTGGCCAGTGCCACCAATCGGTGTGACTCCTTTTGTCAGTTCGTGGTGCAGGAAGAAAAGCTATTTATCGTCGAAGATGCGCCCCATGACGAACGGGTTCCGCAAGCGTTGGTGGAACGATACGGAGTGACCGCGTACGCTGGAGCACCTCTGTTGGTAGATGGACAAGTGCTCGGGTCTCTCTGTGTGCTGGATGTCAAACCACGTCGTTTCTCCTCAGCATTTCTGGAATCACTGATCTCTGCGGCGGCTGAGGTCAGTGCGCGGCTGGAGCAGCTCGTGGTCAGCGAAACGCAGAAATCCCTTCCGGCGGGAACTGTAAGTGATCCACAAGCGCTGGCTGCTCTGATCAAGCGACAGCTTGAAAACATGACGGCAGCCGTTGACGCTGGGACGCCCCTCATGAACGTTCTGGCGGAAGTCCCCCGGGAGGAATGGACGCTCGATCTTCTCGGAAAGGAAGCGGAGCAGATCGGTGATGCCGCAGCCTTCTATCGAGCCTTGACGAATCAGTTCTCGCGTTTGCAGACAGCGGTCCAGCGTCTCTCTGTAGCATCCGTTGCAATGGGATCAGACCCGACCTTCGATTCACTCAGCCAAGACATTGGTGCGATCGGTCGAAATTTGGCCGAAGGACTGGCATTTGTACGCGTCGTGGAAGCGCTGGCCAACGAAGCACTCACCGCCCAAGAGACTACGCGAACGCTCTCTGTACTTCACGTTGCCCTTGGCTTTAGCAAGGATCTGCGAGCGTCGTTAGCCTTGGCAACAGAGGATGCTCGGCGATTGAACACCAGTACCGATTCGGTGGGAGGTGCGCAATGAAAGGCCGTGCGTATCTGCTTCTTAAAAATTTCCAAAAGAACAGCAGTCCGTTCCTGTTTGCGACCCTCATTCTTGAGCTTGGGGTGCAGCAGATCGATCGGATGACTCCCGACCTAGACGATGAAGAGATCGAGCGAACGCTGCAAGCCACGATCGACATGATTCGGGAATCGTACGAGTTTCGAAAACAGCGCCTCGCCGCAGCAGTTGCCGCACGCCGTTAAGTCCCACTGTCAACCCATCCTGAAGAACACACAGCGACAGTTGGCTGATGGACCTGATCCGATTTGGTAGACAGGTTGATGAGTGGTTGCGGGAGGACTGCCGTAGGTACGGCGGCTCCGCTTGGCCACCTCAGAAACGAGCACGCCGAACCGTTCATCCTGTTTGGCATGAGCAGAAGGGGACCGCTTCCGCCAGGCGTAATGCCCAGCTCGGGACACACGATAGTTGCCGCAGTGGTTGAGTGGTGGTGTCGATGTCGGAGCGATTGGTGCGTGAGTTCCCATTTCTAACGGAATGGGAACGGTCCGTGAACGCTTTCCCCTGAATATCGGCTATAGTCACTTTTGTATGCAGATCCAGCTTTGCAAGAAATCGATTGAGCGCCTCGGTCCGGCCATGGCTCCACTGCTCGAAGAGCTGCGCGAGCGCTACTACACACCGACGGTAAAGGACTGTCTGAACCGCTGTCAGAACTGCGAACGCGGCCTGATTGTGGTCACTGCGGAGGGACTGCCGATGGCTGCGCACTCTGTGGAAAAACTACTGAGTGATCTGGAACAGCTCGCGGACGAGGACTCCTAACGGGGGGTTCTAACGTGCCTCTGTCATCCGACTCTATAGAGCATGGCTCAGGCCGTTTTCCCGCCTGGATCCCAACCATGATGTAGAGCAGCAACTTCTCGACGAGGCAGCTTGACAATCACCTCGCCAATCGTTGGATCGTCTGAATTCGCGTACAGGACTTCCCGTTCCTAACAGTCTGGATGAGGGAACAGGAGTCGCACGAATTACCAACAACTGGGTGGCTCGGGTGACCAGTGTTGCACCATAGATAACGATCAGGATTTCGCGCAGGGAGTGCCGGGATGCATGGACGTAGTAGCTGCGCACCTCCGGTGCGAGTGGGAGCAGCTCGCTGCCATTGGTGAGCACGGCCAGCTCGCCGCACTGTGCAAGATGTTCTTCGAGCTGTGCCACGAGGGCTCGGGCATGCCCAAGCTCGACCGTCCCGCATGGGGCCCACTCGAAAGTCGTGTCCATTCGGCGATAGCGATGCAGACCAATCTGCGACCACTGTTCGTTCATGGTTACTGGTATCGTAACCGACAACAGGCGGGAGGAGACTAGGGGGCGTTTCAGCGCTTTGCCACGCCTAGGATCGACCGAGCGCGTCCGATTCTTCTTCTGAGATCACTCCATCATGGTTCCTATCGATCGCTTTCATTACCAAATCGATGGTGATGGGAGACGCCGGGGCAGCCGTCAGTTGGCTGACTGCGGACGCCAGCTCACTTGTTGAAACGCTGCCATCGTGATTGCTGTCGACACCAGTGAACGGACCGAGCTGCTTCCACATGGCCACCGAAAAGGCATCCACCAAGACCACCTTGATGTCACGACCACTGCCTTCGGGAGGCACCCGCTCTGGATGACGTTTGGTGTACTGCACCAAAGGCTCTAGGTGATCCATTCCAAACATCAAGTTCCGCATGATGGCGATGCGATACATTCGCGCCGGATCGAAGGGCTGACCAGCCACTGAAAGGAGTGCGCCTCCAGATTCTGTTACAGACATTTGATCGTCTACTTGCAGGAATCCTCCCGATTCTATGGGAGCCTGAGCCCGCGACGAGACAATCGCCTCTTGGAGGACCGCGCCAGGCATCGGGACCACCACGACCTCGTTATCAAACGGAAGCTCTGCTTTGAGGTTTCCGTAGGTAAAGATCTTTCGATATTCACGATTGCCACGAACACCGCCCCCATTGAGCAAACATCCATCCGCTCCGAGTGCGTCACGAATCCGCGAGCTGAGCAGAGTTCCCACTGAAGTCTGGTGAATCCTCGTTCCGATGGAAGACAACACCACACCCTCTTCCAACGTAAGCAGCGTGGCCGATTCCAGCTCCTTGACCGCTTGCATCCGCTGATTCACCAGCGCCCGCAGTTCCGGATCTTCAGGGTACTTGGCGGTGTCATCCAGATAGACATTCACCGTCGGTAAATCTGGACCATTAGGAGAACTCTCGAGCGACCACGCCAGATCGACAATCGCGGCATGAATCGCGTCACAGCCGGCCTTCACCAGCCAGGTGTATCCATGCTGCTCTACAAAGACCTTGTGCTCATGTCCACCGATAATCACGGGAAACGGAGGAGTCACGCTGGTCTGCGCCAGTATGCGATCATCCTCGAGATCTTGGTGCGTCATCGGAATCACGCAGGACAAACCCTCCTGCTGTACCAACCGCTGCGCTTGACGAATTGCGCACTCATTTTGTGGCTCAATCGGAACACCCCCAAATGGCTTCCGGCGATAGACCGTTTCATCGCTCATGACGACACCGATGAGTCCAATCCGTACCTGCCTTCCAGATGGACTCTGCACCGTAACGATGTCATGTCTGGGGAGTGGTGGTGCAAACTGAGGAGTGTTGGTGGCCAGCCAGACTCCCGAAAACTCGGCGATGCGGTGACGGAGCTCGCTTAGCTCGATGTCATCTTCGTGATTCCCAAAGATCACGTGAGAGACACCGATGGCGTTCAGGCACTCAATCATGCTGCGTCCCTTATCCAGACTAGAAAGCATGCTGGGTCCGACGAAGTCCCCGGCGAGCGTAACAAGAGTCCGGTCGGCGGCGTCCACTGCTCGGTAGTGCCGGACCAAATTGAGCATGCTCGGGAGACGGTCGAGCGTATAGACGTCGTTAAAACAGATGATTCGCAGCGTCGGTCCGCGAGCTGCGGAGTGGGTCATCGACATAATCGGCATCGTACTTCGTTGTCAGGCCACGCGACCAGCGTCTTGTGGTGCGCTATCATCGCAACATGCGAATCGTCTGCATCAGCGACACCCATGGTCTGCACGGACAGATACGCCTGCCAGACGGCGATTTGCTACTCTGTACCGGCGATTTTTCCCGTCGGGGTCGCCGTGCGGAGGTGGCTGATTTCAATGATTGGCTCGGCACGCAGACTCACCGCCACAAAGTAGTCGTTGCGGGCAATCACGACTTTCTGTTTGAACAGGATCGCGAGGCGCGAACGCTCCTTACTCACGCGACGTATCTGGAGGATGAGGAGTGTGTGGTCCATGGACTCCGGATCTATGGCAGTCCTTGGCAGCCGCGCTTCTTCAACTGGGCGTTTAACCTCGATCGAGGCGAGCCGCTGCGCCGGATCTGGGAACGGATTCCGCAAGGAATCGACATTCTGCTGACACATGGGCCTCCGCATGGAATCCTCGATGTGACAGCGCACGGCCTACGTGTCGGTTGCGAGGAACTCGCGTCCGCTTTGCTGAGGGTTCGTCCGCGACTCCACGTCTTTGGACACATTCACGAGTCTTATGGACAACTGCTCTTCAACGGCACCCACTTTGTGAATGCGAGCACCTGCAACCTTCAGTATCGGCCGATTCACGCGCCGGTGGTCATTGACTGGTAAGCTGCCTAAGAACTCGTGTCCGGAACTGGCGACGAAAACAGGCGGTACCATCGGTTCTTGTTTTCCCAAAGTGTCGACGACTGACATATCGTAGAACCCGTCATGGCATGTGATTGTGTAAGGAGACGACGATGACGATTCCTCGCAAGGCGAAAGTGGTGCTGGGGCTTTTGGCTCCGCTGCTAATCATCGCTGGCTGGCAGTACGTAAGCTACCTCTTCAAGTACGCTTACTCGCGTGGCACTCGGACCGGAGTGGTTCGTAAGATCTCGGTCAAGGGCCCCCCCTACTGTAAGTACCTAGAGGGCGAGATGACGCTGCAAGGTGCCCAGGTCGGCGAGGAACCGTGGCGTTTTTCAATCGACGACCACAGCGACAAAAACCCGATCGTTATCCAACTCCACGAAAACGAGCGGAATGCCGTCCGGGTGACCATTCACTATCGTGAAGACAAGCAGCTTTGGTGGCGCTGCAACCCAGCTTCTTATTTCGTCGAGAAGCTGGAAAAGTAACCCCACCTTCCCACGCTACGGCAGCTGACAGAGATACGGGAGCTGGGTCGCGCAGTCGATGTCGTTCCACTGAGTGCTCGATTTCGCGTCGGAAAGCTGCACGCAGTGCTCGCTGTTCATATAGCGGTCCGGCTGTCCCGGCCCCCAGTTGAAGTAACTCGCGGGTTTTCCCGTCGTCCACACGTACTTGCCATTCTCGGCCAGATCGCTGAGACCGATGAACGCACTGCCGGCGTTCGGTGCCATTCCTCGTAAAAACGAGTTCGTAAACAGATCGTTGACGCTCGCCAGATCGCCGCCATGGGATCGACACGCTGCTTGAGCACTTGCCCGATCAAGCCGCCCATTACACATCAAATAGGATGTGCCCTGGAATTTGTCGACGGTGCAGCCGCCGCACTTGGGCTGCATGCCCGGGGCCGAAGCGGACCAGTTTCCACCAGGACTATACGTTTGCCAAAGTGGTCCCCAGACGCTGGTGCGCTGAAATCCAAGCTGCGGGTCCATGCCAAAGCCATTCGATAGTTGAAAGGCGAACCGCTTGCCATTGACGACTTGCTCGGTGTCACGGAAGTCGAGTCCATGGCCCGTGCCCAGCGCAAAAGTCAGTGCTCCGGACTCGAGCGAAGTCATCAGCTTCGCCGCCGCGACCGCAAAGTCAGCGCGATCTGCCATCGGAACCTGCGTCTCCGAAGTCTTCGTCAGCACCCGGAACAAACCAACCAACTGCTGATAATTCGCGACCTCAAGGGAGAGCTGCCGAATGAGCGTCATCTCGGTAATGCCCGCCTCGCCGTACCCGTTGACTTCCAGCCACATCGCATAACCAAGTCCATAAATGTAGGCCGCGTTTCTCGACGCCAGCACTTTGCTGCCGCCCGGCTCGAGCAACCGAATCTCTTGGATGCGATTGGTGTTGCCCTTGACGAGAACGATGTCGGGCACCTGTGTCTTTTGCGCGTCGAAGTTGAGCTTGTCCATTCCGCGAGCCACCGCGCCGTCGGTGGTAACAAACGCTACATCGCTTTTGGCAAACGCGTTGCCATAGGTTTCTTGAAAGCGGTCGCGCCAGCTACACGGCTTCACCGGCACGATCGCCATGTCGGGCACCGACATCGATAGATCGGGCTGCTCGGTCATCACAAGATCCGGCTGCACCGTCGCCAAATCGACACCCTCTTCCCCGGTTGGCGCAGGGATATCACCATCGGTGCAAGCAGAAATCCAAAGACAACCTGACACGGTAGCGACAATCCAGCGGTGGCTTTTGGTTCGGAATTGATCGGAGTTCATGCTGCGACTTTACGCCAGGTCGTACGCTTAGGTTCTCGATCTAGATGCACAGGATGGCGCTGGGATTGCCCAATTTGTTCGCTCGCGATCGACGGAAAATTCGATCCTGGTGTTTGGGTCGTTAGAAACAGTGTTTGCAAGGGGCGCGATCGTGCTACAAGTAGGGCAGGTCTTCTGCCTCGGTTTCATCTCTGCGTCGCTGCCGTGTGCCGCTTCGTTCGAGTTAGGTTGGTGCGAAACACGGGTAGGCCTCTGAGACGGCAGCTCCGTCAAATGTGACCGTCAAACGTGACCGTCAATAGATCGATCAAGGAGAACAGAGATGAGCAAGCGCCTGTATGTCGGCAACCTTTCCTACAGCACGACCGAGTTGGAGCTTCGTGAAGTTTTCGAGCGTTCGGGCTCGGTGACCGACGTCAAGGTGATGATGGATCGCGAGACGGGCCGTCCCCGTGGCTTCGCCTTCGTCGAGATGAGCACCGATGCTGAGGCCCGCGATGCCATTGCGCAGCTCAATGGCAGCGAACTCGGTGGCCGGACGCTCAAGATCAACGAGGCTCAGGAGCGTGAGTCGGGCGGTGGCGGTGGATTCCGGGGCGGTGGCGGCGGCGGTGGCGGTGGATTCCGGGGCGGTGGCGGCGGCGGTGGTGACCGTCGGGGCGGTGGCGGCGGTGGTGACCGTCGCGGTGGCGGCGGCGGTGGTGACCGTCGCGGTGGCGGCGGCGGCGGCGGACGCTGGTAGTTCACGCTTTTCTATCGGCCTGACTAAGCCGCCTAGACCTTCGTCTCCCGGTTATTCGGGGGACGGAATGGGTTTGGGCGCGCACTGCGTTGGCCGCAGCGCACATTTTCAACCTGCATGAGACTCGTCTGTAGTTGGACAGTCTCGGCGCACAAAGGATGAACCCACATGGCTTTTGGGCAGGCTGGTGGAAAGCGGGAGCGCGAAGCAACCCGCGATCGCAAGAAAAAGGAAAAAGAGGAGCGGCTCCGTCGCAACCGTTCTATACGGCCAGCGGGTGACCCCTCCATGGATCTCGACTTCGGCAGCCAGATCGAGCGGCTTCCAGAAGTAAAGCTGGAAGACATCATCGTCTCTGGTGTTGCACCGCGTGGCCCGAAAGGCTCCAACGGACCGACCAAGCTCTTCGTCGGTGGATTAAGCTGGGACACCGAAGGCGAGCAACTCAAAGCGGCGTTTAGTCGATTTGGCCCTCTACGTGAGGCTACCGTCGTTGCGGACCGAGACACCGGACGTTCGCGAGGATTTGGCTTCGTAACGTATGAAAATCCTGCGGACGCGGCTGCCGCTGCCCGTGAGATGAATGGGGCAGAACTGGATGGCCGCACCCTGCGCGTCAATCCAGCTGATCGCGGCTAGCCCGACCTTCCTCTTCTGCCGTTCGCTTCAAACTCCTTCCTTCGGTTTGTGCGGGTGCTAGCCCGCGCTGTGGCGTCTACATTTCTCGAAATTCGCCGAACGGAGCGCACGGGCTGCCTTGACTGGTGCCGTAGCGTGAGCTTTTATGCGGGTCACCTGCATCTACATAGGTAGGCCTACTGTTTCTTACCTTGTACAGGCTGCACTTCTGCTGCCAAGGAGTCCCTCACCATGAGACGCCGTAGCATCGTTCTGTTCGCCGCTGTCCAGCTAGCCCTCGCCGGCTGTGTCTCTAGTAATCCCGGATACTGTGTCGACTCGACGCTCTGCAACGATTCCGACGGCATTCCCGGTTGGGGAGCAGATCTCACCGGGAGTAACCAGGATCTCGCGCAGAGCAGCGATGACCAGGGCTCGTCGATGCAAGACATGTCGATGGCGCCGCTCGATCTGAACAAGATGGGTCCGTACTCGTTCATTCGCTTTGACCGCAAAGTGATGATCGGTCGCTCGAACATCGATATCAGCGTGATTGGACCCAGTGACGATGGCAAAGAACTCACCAAGCGTGGCGCACCGCTGCCGTGGGTGCTGCTGTCGCCAGGATTTCAGACGGACCATAAGCAATACCAAAGCTATGGCGATCGGCTGGCCAGCTACGGCATCGTCACTGTGCTGCAAAAGTCACCCAGTGAGTTCAATCACGCCAGCTACCGAGACGAAACGGTCCAGCTCATCAACTGGCTGCTCAACCCAGTGGGTATGGGGGCCGATCGCTTGGCGGGTCGACTGGATCGGGATCGATTGGGACTGGTTGGGCACTCTCTCGGTGGCAAGATCAGCTTCCTGGTTGCTGAGTCTGACTCGCGAGTGAAAGCCCTTCTCGGCATTGATCCGGTTGACCAGCGTGATCCGACTGCCCTGTCAGGGATCGCCAAACTCAAGCTGCCCACCGGTGTGCCAGTTGGCTATCTCGGTGAGACGGTCAGCAAGATGGGCGGAATGCCCTGCGCTCCGGCCAGCGCCAACTACGAGGTTCTTTACAAAGCGGGTCCATCGCCGGCGTTCTCGATCACGTTCATCGGGGCCGCTCACATGGACTTCGTCGACAACCCGGCAACCTGCTGGAACTGCGGTTTCTGCACCGGCGGCACCGCGCCCAAGGACCGCACCAACTCCCTGGCCATCAAGTACACGACCGCTTACTTCCTGTCGACGATTGGTGGTGAGCGTCGCGCCCTCGATACTCTGTCGGGAGTGCAGTTCCAAAAAGACGTAGCCGCTGGTTCCGTCTCTCGTGAAGCCAAGTAGCGACGAACCACCTCCTCTTCTGTTCGTGTTTCAAGGAGCACATCGTTATTCCCATGCCTACGCCCAGCCTCGCCTGTAACCACGCTCTCTCGGTCTTCGACAAAAAGCACACCGAATACCTCGAAGATCTCTGCAAATTGGTACGCATTCCGTCGGTGAGCTTTGATGGATTCCCACCCCAGGAAGTGGTAGCGAGCGCTCAAGCGACGGCCGATTTGCTCAAGGCTCGCGGCTTCGAGAACGTCCAAATCCTGACGCTGCCGGGAGTTCATCCGTACGTCTACGGAGACTACCTGCATGCGCCGGGCAAGCCGACGGTGCTGCTCTACGCTCATCATGACGTGCAACCTGCCGGGGATGTGTCGGCGTGGGCTTCGCCGCCGTTTGTTCCGACGATGCGTGACGGTCGGCTGTTCGGCCGAGGTGCCGCCGATGACAAGGCGGGCATCATCGTCCACACCTCGGCGCTCGACGCGTATCTATCCGCTGGGCAGCAGCCACCGGTCAATCTCAAGGTGCTCATTGAGGGTGAGGAAGAAATCGGCTCCGGCAACCTGGGTGACTTCATTGAGAAACACCTAGATCTGCTCAAGGCGGACGTGATGGTGCTCACCGACACCGGCAACTTCGATGTCGGCGTGCCGTCGATTACAACCAGCCTGCGGGGCCTGTGCACCGTCGAGATCGAGGTCACAGCGCTCAAACAGTCGGTTCACTCGGGGATGTGGGGCGGGCCGCTCCCTGATGCGGGGCTGGCGCTGACCAAGATCCTGGCCTCGCTCGCCGATGAGCACGGGCGGATCGCGATTCCCGGGATGTACGACAAAGTTCGCCCACTGAGCGATGTCGAAAGACAAAGTCTGAGCGCGCTGCCCTTTAGCATGGACCAGTTTCGCGCACAGGCTGGGCTGGTCGAATGTGTTGAGACGGTCCCGGCGTGCGGCGAAAATCCTTGGACGATGATCTGGCGGCAGCCGTCGATCTCCGTAAACGCCGTCGAGGTATCGAATCGCCGCGACGCTCGCAACATCATCAACGGCAGCGCTTGGGCACGGGTGGGGATTCGCTTGGTTCCCGATATGGACGCCGACGAGGTAGAGGCAGCGCTGGTCAAGCACCTGACCGACCATGCGCCCTATGGGGTGCAGGTCAAGGTGACCACTCTCGGTGCCAAGGGCCCGTGGTTTACCTCTCCGGAGCATCCCGCTTTCACCGCCGCCTTGCGTTCGCTGGAGGCTGGCTACGGTCGGGCCCCAGTGCTCATCGGCTGCGGTGGTTCGATCGGCTTTGTCGGTCCGCTGTCTGAAAAACTCGGTGGCGTCCCGGCCCTACTCGTCGGTGTCGAGGATCCCTACACCAACGCGCACTCTGAAAACGAGAGCCTATGCGTGGCCGACTTCTATAGCTGCATTCGCAGCCAGATCCACCTGTTCGACAAGCTCTCTCGCCTCCCGTAGTCGCCCCGTCTGCGTTAGTAGCCTTCAGCCTGCGCGATGATCTCGTTCATGATTTCGCGGGTGCCGCCACCGATCGGATACAGCCGAGCGTCGCGGTAGAGTCTCTCCACAATGCACTCGCGGATATAGCCTAGGCCGCCGTGAATCTGGACGGCCTGATCGACCACAAAGCTACACATGTCGGTGGCGGTGTTCTTACACATCGCAAGCTGGCTCATGACCACCTCGCCACGTTGGCAGCGGACCGCACATTCCCCTACCAGTGCGCGGGCGGCAGCGAGCTGGGTTGCCATGTCGGCGAGCTTATGCCGAATCACCTGATGACGCGACAGGGGCTTCCCAAACGTCGTACGAAGCTTGGCAAATGCGATTGACTCATCGTAGGCCAGTTGTGCGATGGCCACGCACTGAGCAGCCAGCAGGAGCCTTTCCGCAGCAAAGTTTCGCAGGATCGCGAAGAAGGCGCTGCCCTCCTCTCCCAGCCGGTTTTCGGCCGGCACTTGGCAGTCCGCAAACGACAGCTCTGCGGTATCCGAGGCGGACCAGCCCATCTTGCGCAGCTTGCGACTCGCCGCAAAGCCGACAAAGGTCTTTTCGACGACCAGTAGTGATAATCCAAGGTGGCGCTTGCTACGATCAGGATCGGTACGCACCCCCGCGACGATCAGATCGGCCCGACAGCCCGATGTGATGTAGAGCTTGCTGCCGTTCACCACGTAGTGTCCACCGCTGCGTTCGGCGCTGGTTTGCAATGCGGCCACATCGCTGCCGCCGCCCGGTTCTGTGATGGCCAGCGCGGACACCCACTCACCCGACAATACCCGCGGTACATAGCGCTGCTTCTGCTCCTCGCTCCCCAGCAGCAAAATCGGCGGCAACGCAATGAGGTGACTGCCAAGCCCCACCGCGGTGCCAACCGAGCGTCCGTGAAGCGTCAGGGCTTCGCTGGCAACAATCTGATGGGTGATATCGCCGCCACTGCCACCGTATTCGACAGGAAAACCGATGCCCAGCGTTCCTGCGGCTGCCGCTTCGCGATATAGCTCTCGCGGAAATCCTTCGGCTTCCTCCCAGGCTTGGGCATGCGGAGCAATCGCGGACTCGGCAAAGCGTGCCACTTGCGAGCGCAGCGCAGCGTGTTCCTCGTTTTCAAACAGGTAGGGCATGTCGCGATAGTACGCCCTCGTCTACGCGCTTTGAATGCACCGCGTTGGCTTTGGTTCGCGGCTCAACACTTGATGGTTAATTTGTGAAACAAATTACGTTTTATTTCACGTAGAATGCTCATGCTTGGGGGAGAGTTGCGCATCGTCGCACCAGATGGGTGTGACCGCTAAGTGGTTCAGCGGGATTCTGTCTGCCGTACTTTTTTGCACGGCATGTCACAACGAGCGCAGCGGTGCATCCGCACAGAGCAAACCACCGCGCCCTTCCCACACACTCGAAGCCCTGGGGCTGTCGGCGAGTAATCAAAGGCCCAAACCTCAGACCACTGCCGCAGCACCGCTCCGAATCCTAGGCTATGGGCCCCAAGGTCGAGCCGATTCACAATCGACGGTGTTTGTTCGATTCAATCAGCCGGTGGCTCGGGCGGACGGTGACAAAAATCCGACGCTGGTCATCGAACCGAGCGTCCCAGGTCGGACCTACTTCGCCAATCCCGACTTGCTCGTCTTTGAGCCGTCGCAGCCACTACCGCTCGCTCGTCGCTTTTCCGTTTTGCTACGAGGGCGAATTGACTCTTACGATGGCGCGTCTCACAGCGAGCCACTGAACTGGTCCTTCGAGACATCTCCGCCTCAGGTGCGATTTTTTCTGCTTCCTCGACGTAGCCCTGATGATCCACAGCCGCGTACCGACCCGGTGCTATTGGCCGTCGATCAGCCAACGACTGTCGACGAGTTGAGTAGCCATATCGTTGCCAACGCAGTGCCATTGACAGGAACGGTACGTCCGAGCCGTTCACTAACGGTACAGCTCCAGCGAGCCAGCGAGTCCGACCGTAAACGCTACGAGGTTCCCGACAAGGAAGTATCACCAGACCGACTCTACGCGGTGGTACCCATCGGGGGTTGGCCCAGCGGCAGTCAAGTCACCCTGACCATCAGCAAAGGTCTGCGAGGGCTGCAGGGGCCATTGCCAACGGACACTCAGAACGCGGTGCGTTTTCAAACGCCGCAGGTGCTTTCCGTCGAACAGACCAATTGCCTGGCCAAGTCGCCATGTACTGTCGAGCCAGTCACGCTCAAGTTCAGCGCGGCGATCAACAAACAGCAGACGAGACACATTCGGGTCTCCCCGCAGCCGGCCGCGTACTCGACCGAGCTACTCTTCCCCGACGGAGAAGGTGCCAGCCATCAGGTCGTGCTCCATGGTCGCTTCCGCCCAGACGTTCAATACCGCATCGATGTGGGGGCAGAGCTGACCGATCGTCACCATCAGCGACTGGGCAAGCCGGTGAGTCTGCGGCCTGTGTTCGCTCGGGCTCCCATGCTGCGCTGGGCGAGTACCGGTGGCACCTTGCCAGCGGCAGGCCGTCTGACCGTCGGCCTAGAAAGCCGCTTTGTCCGTGCCGTCAGCGTAAGAGCGGTGGTGCTCGATCCCGAAATTCTGGTGGGACTGTCGGGCAAAAGTGGCAGCGACTTGACCTGGCCCAGCCGGGAGCGGCTCGCACGCCTCATCTGGCCGGACAGCTCGACTGGCCAAAAGCACAAACAACTGGCCCTCACACCGACCGGACCGACGGCGTGGGCTTCAGCGGAAGTGGATCTAAGAGAGCTACTTGGTGAGGTTCGCGGTGCCGTTCTCCTCGAAGCGAAGGTGACCGAACTAACGCCAGGTGGTGGGGAAAAGCTCCCCCCACCGGTGCTGATGCTGGTACGGGTGACGGACCTGGGGCCGCTGCTCTTGACGGGAGCCAATCGCTCGCTGCTCTATCTGACGAGGCTGTCAAACGGTCAGCCAGTCGCTGGGGCGGAGATCCATCAATACGCCCCGGGCCGCGAGCCACTGCTACTAGGGCGCACCGACGCCACCGGACTGGTGTCACTGCCCGGTATGTTCGAGTGGGCGGAGCGCTCTCCGGCGTCGCTGATCTCGGCCACCGATGCGACAACCAAGGACAAGGCGTACCTGCCACCGGATGGCCGGGTGTCCTCAGAGCCGAAGATTGCCGCGCCGGGACTGACTCCGGGCGAAGAAGTCCGAGCGATGGTGCTGTCGGAGCGACGAACCTACGGCCCCGACGACAACATTCGCGTGCTGGGGATGACCCTCATCGACACCTCGGCCTACAAGAGCGGAACGAGGGTGCTGCCCGAGGGCACTCCGGTACAGATCGAGCTGGTCGACGAGTTTCGACAGACGGTGACCGCAGCGGAGGCGAAGACCACCCGCGAGGGCAAGTTTTTCACCGAGCTGAAGGTGCCGCCGGGCACACCGATTGGTGGGTACGCAATTGTGGCCCAAGTGCTCGGCGAGATGGCACAGGCACGCGTCTTCATCGAAGAAACGCGACGTCCCGAGTTTTCGGTCACGGCGATGCCGATCCCCGGCGACGTCATCGCAGGAACGCGTCCAACGGTGCGCGTAACCGCAGACTATTCCTACGGAGGCCTGGTTCGCATCCGCAAGGCCGCCTACCAGCAGCGCTGTCATGCTGTCCGCTTCCGCCCGCCCGGTCTACCGTCGACGTGGGATGTCGGCAGCCGCCCTCCGGGCGAACTGGGCGATCGCGGCACTACCGGCTTTGTTGACGTTCCTCTTTCGAGTGGAGATCGTCCGCCGCCGATTGGCATCCTCGAGTTCGCTCCACCTGCACAGCATGCTGTCCCCGAGTTTGCGAGTCGTTGCCAGGTTGCCGCAACGATCTCTGACGATGCATTTCAGCGCTCGGGGGCCCAGACCGAGTACACGGTCCATCCAGCTCGCTACTACCTAGCGACACAGCCACCGACGAAGCAAGCACGATCTGGCGACGTCGTTAAGTTGCCGGTGCGGGCGCTTTACTATGATGGTGCACGCCTATCGGCAACTGGAATTCGCGTCGTCGTCGAACGGCGAGCCAGCATTCCCGTCTATCGCAGCGAAAACGGTGTCGAGGTTTTGGTTCGACACGAACAGCGTCGCGAACCAGTTCATAGCTGCACGCTCGATATTCCCAACTCCGGTGCCGATCCCGAGTGTGTTTTTACCGCCAATCTCGTTGGAGACTACGATGTGACGCTTCGTGGGGTGGGCGGTGCAGACACCAACCAGGCCGTGACGCGGACCTCGTTTTCGGTGCTGCCGAGTGGCAATGCCGTGGCTGTAGTGGCGCAGAAGTCCGTCGTGGATCGGCTCTACATCGAGACCGGCCAAGAGACCGTGAAGCATCACTCGACGCTGCACATCACGGTTCGAGGCCCGCGTGGCATCGAGCGAGGCCTGCTCATCGCCGAGCGCAACGGACTGCGTGAGCACGTCGTGCTGACGTTCCAAGATGGCGTAGCTCATCACGAGTTACCCACCGACGATAGTTGGGTCGCTGGAGTCAAGCTGCGGGCACTGGCAGTCCACAGCGACAAATCGACACCACCGGTCCTTCTCGAAGCGCAGGCCAGCGTCAAGGGCGAAACAGACTCGCTGCGGCTACGGGTTCAGATCGAAGCCCCGAAGGAAGCTGGGCCGCGTGCCCAAGTGCCAATTACGGTTCGCGTGTCCGATCGCGCCACTGGGGTTCCCAGCGTCGGAGCGAGAGTGTCCTTATGGGTGGTCGACGAGGCCGCAATGGACTTCACCCAGGCGATGGTGACGCCAGACCGACTGTCTCAGGGCTTTGTCTCGCACTTTTTGCCTCGGCATCGGATCGAGACGAGCCGTCGCGATGCATTTGCGACACTGCTGCGTCCCTATGTCCGTCAAGCCCAGGAGCCCTGGCAGCCCGCACGTCGTGAGTCAGAAGATCCGGCCACCGCTTCTGGCGCGCCGCAAGTTTCGAAGGAACCGGGGGATATCAAGCCGGTTGCGCTCGACGCACGAAACGACATCTTGGCGACGCCGCTGTTTATTGCCGACTTACCGACAGGACCGGATGGGAAGGTGACGGCGACACTGCCGCTGCCCGATAGTCTGACGACGTTCCGAGTATTCGCGGTGGTGATGGCCCCAATGTCAGATCGCAGCAGCCCAGGCTGTTTCGGGGCCTCAGATGCGCGGGTTCGTGTGTCCGCCCCAATGGTTCTACGGGCGGCGATTCCTCGTCTGCTCCGTCCCGGAGACCGCGCCGAGGTAACGGCGATGGTCCAGAATCACACCAACATGCGGGGAAACCTGACCGTGACGGCACGGCTCAGGTCTGACGGACTGTTGCCACCGCTGACTCTTCTGGCAGCGCCTTCCGTCGAGCAGTCCATGGATCGCAATGTCCCGGCCAAGATTCCGATCGAGGTGCAAGGCAATCACGCGGGAACCGCCGAGATCGAGCTATCGGCGACGTTTGTGCCGACGAGCCGAACCGCGAAAAAGGATGTTTTCACGGATCTGGTGCGACTGCCCATTGTGGTCGAGCAAGAGCGAACCCAGGTCGAGCGAGCGGTTCGCTACGGCGTACTCAGTGACAGCGATGCAGTGGTGATCCCGCTTCAGGTTCCAAGCACGGTGCTACCGGCCCCCGGCGGCGTTACCATCTCCATGGGCGCGTCGGGTCTGGTGCAGATCGAAGATGCCGCTCGGCTGCTCGTAGCCTCGCCACACCGCTCGCTGGAACACGGAGCCTCGCGTCTGGTTCCAGCGGTAATCGCGCCGGAACTGTTTCGAGGCCCCGGCTCGATCGTGCCGGACGTGAAAAACTTCGTGCAGCAGTCGGTCCAGCGACTCCTGAGCTTGCAGCTTTATCACGGAGGCTTTGGCTTTTGGCCTGACGACCAACGCGCCCATCCATTTGGCTCGGCCTACGCGACCTGGCTACTCCACATGGCCAGTCAGGCCGGACACCCGGTACCCACCGATGCGCTCCAGCACGCGGCGGCTTACCTGACGCGTCTGCTCGCCAATCCGCAGCCGGGTGCTGAGAGCCAACTCCTTGAGCCGGTCACCAACGGCCAAGCCATCATGTTGGCACGACGCGAGGCGGAGCTGCCTGGTTCAACGGTCGCCCCGCTTCAGTTCGATTACTTTGACAGTACCCAGCGCGCACTCGCCGCTTTCGTTCTCGCCGAGATCGGACAGCCGGTGCCGCTGGCTCACAACGAACTGTTTGGCAACCGGGCGGCGCTGCCACTGTTTGCACGGGCACTGCTGCTGATGACCCTTGTGCGGGCGGCCCCGGACGATCTGCGAATCGCGACGCTGACCGAGGAACTCTTGGCGACCGTGAGCATCAGCGAGCGGAGTGCTCATGTCAAAGAGCAGCTCCCGTACAACCTCGACGCGCTCTTTCATTCAGCAGTGCGGACCCAGGCGGCGGTGCTGATGGCGCTGATCCGGGTGCAACCGAAAAATCCGAACCTGCTGAAGCTCGCCCGAGGGCTGCTCCTCGATCGCGTGCAAGGAGCATGGAAAAGCACCCAGGACAACGCGTGGGCGCTGCTGGCGTTGCGTGACTACAACCGTCAAAACCCCATCGAGGGATCTGACATCACGGCCGCCGCGTGGCTCCTTGATGAACAGATCATGTACGCCAAGATTGCATCGGCTTCGACGCCGCCGCAGCGGGTCGAGTGGTCGCTCCAAAAGATGTTGTCGCTGGTGCCACCGGCGGTAGAGGACTCCAAAAGGCCGATGTATGAGCTGCCGCTCATCTTGCAGCGGAGCGGGCGCGGGACGATGCACTACCGAGTGGGGTTGGAGTGGACGACGCCCAAGACCACTGCGGGAGCCTTCGCGCAGGGCATCAAGCTGAGTCGAGCGCTCCGTACTGCGGCAGGGGTTCTCCCATCGACCGGATCGCTACTCACCGGGGAAGCGGTGGCAATGGACATCGACCTGTCCTGTCAGCAGCCCGTCCATCACTTGGTGCTCGACATTCCGCTGCCGGCGGGACTCGAAGCGGTACAACGTGAGGGTGCGGCGAGCAGCTCTGCGGCGCTGGCTGGCCCCCGCAGCCGACTGATTTCATTCGAAGAGTATCGCCGGGATCGCGTTCTCATCTACATGGACGCACTGCCTGCCGGAGATCACGAACACACGCTACAGCTTCGATCGACGACGGCCGGGCGCTACATGGTGCCACCGGCCAAAGCAACCGCCCTGTATGAGCCGGGGCTACAAGGTAGCACCGACGGCGTCAATATCTGGGTCCACTGACCACAGCCCGCGGTCCGGTTCCCGCGCCGATTCGCGCCAATTCGCCTCAATTCGAACCAAATTGCCTCGCTTTGCAGTCCTTTGCCGGGCCTCTGCCTCGCCAATCGTTCGCGCTGCGCTCGGCACACCAGTTGCGTAGGTATCGATCGTGGCCGGACGCACTCCGCGCTCGGGAACAGGGCACAGGTCGCGGGTAGGACGGGG
>JBGAUT010000054.1:0-34835 GCA_044228505.1 Polyangia bacterium
CTCATCGTCCACGTGGGTATACGCAAACACGCGCTCTCCATCGGTGGACGAAGCCCACAGCTGCAGTCGCTGCCCGACATCACTTGGCGCCACCTCTCCAGCCATTGCGCCGACCAGTCCCAGCGTCTGCGCTGGGGCGAGCGTTCGACGAATGTCCCATGGCAGATCTGACCAGAACAGCTGTCCCCCAAGCTCCAGTCCGTGCTGAATCGTCGCGACATCATCACCCGGGAGCCGCACGATCTTGCCCTGCGAAAGAAACGTCGGGATGGCCGCAGACTTCAGGTCCCAGCCATCTAGGAACAGCGACTGCTCGATGGCCTGCGCAAAGCGAGCCGGTGACACGGACTCCTGCGACTCCGTAGGCAGCTTCGCCCACTCGGTCATGTTGGCGAGAGGGAAGGCCGCCCGCTCGTGGATGGCGCTCGCCGTAGCGTACTGCACCCAGTCGAGGTCGTTCTGCCCGCCCAGCAAGTGCCAGTAGCCCATCACCGTCACCAGGACTCGACCGCGCAGCTCACCCACCGTTGGCCAGCCGGCCTGCTGGATACAAGCCGTGAGCGACTGCTGACCCGGGCAGCGTGCAAGCAGGTCTGCCGGACGATACAGCGCCGCGCCCAGACCCTCGGTGAGCGCCTGGTCCAAGTCGGCAATCGTGTGGTCGGCATCGAACAGCGGACTGGTGAGGTTTTTGAACTCGACCATCACCACCAGCGGATGATGGGAAGGCACCGTGCGCTGGAAAGTCCGCAGCAGTCCCAGACACTCCTCTAGCGTCGTACACACGGAGTCCCTAGGGATCGCGTGGTAGACCGCAAAGACCTTGGGCTGGGGGTCTTGGTGAAGGTCGAACTCCAGGTGTCTTACGCCATCCCCCAGCAGCTGCTCCAGAATGGGCTGTCCGGGCCCACCGGCGAACGGATCGCCGCCTTGCCGCGCTGCCCAGTACGAGTTGTGAGAGCCGAGCAGCCACACCCGATTGAGCGGCAGCTGGTCGGTCGGGTCCTGAGTGGAAGCAGCAGGTGCCGGAGCCGTGGGCTCACCACAGGCGCCAAGGAGCCCGCTGAGCAGGAGTCCGCTGAGCGCAAGACTGCAGAAGGACAAGGGCCGGCGTAGCGCGTAGCGCATCGGATGCCTCCGAGAGTGGGAGAGGTCGTGAGGTCCGACCCTATGTGGGAGGCACAAGCGCTGTCAAGTCGACGGACGGTCGCTGGCGGTCAGCAGTGCCCGGACTTCGGCCAGCACTCGCTTGCCAAGGCTGGGCTGCACCATCTGGATGTACGAGGCGTAGCCGAGCAGGTAGGCGCGAAAGTCCCGGCGGCCTCGGGCCTGGCTGTCGAGTCCGTGCATCCGACAGTTGTGCAAGATGGCGCGGAAAGTTCGTCGCATGGCGCGCGGGACAGACAGGCCGCTGTTCACGACCACGCCAGTGATCCGCTGCTGGGCTGACGGGCGAAGGATCTTGCGCTTCCCGACGTTCTCGGCAAAGCCCTCCTGCTGACACACTTGGTTGACCCACCACAGGAAGCGACCCAGGTCGTTTTTGTGGTCGAGTCCCTTGGCAAACGAGAACGTCAGGTCATCGGCGTAGCGGGTGTAGCGGGCCCCCATCCGCTTCGCGAGCCCACTCAAGCGCGAGTCCAGGCGGCGACAGATCAGGTTCGCCAGCACGGGTGAGGTCGGCGCCCCTTGCGGCAACACGCCCGGCCACACCACATAGCCATCGCTGAGCACCGCTCGATGGGTCGTAAGCCCGGCGAGGGTGTCCGCGACCTCGGGCGAGAAGCCGTAGCGGCAGAGCAGACCGCGAATCCGGTGATACGAGATGGTGGGGAAGAAGTCCTTGAGGTCGAGCTTTACGACCAGCTGTGCACCCTCGTGGGGCTTGGCGTTGGTCACCACCGAGCGCTTTTTGACAAAGCCATGCGCCGCCGTGTGGGTGGGCAGCTTGCTGAGCAGCTCGTCAAGGATTTGCCGCTGTACCCGGCGCAGCGTCAGGCGGGGCGCCGTGATGGTCCGTGGCTCGCCGCTCGCTTTGGGAATCGTAAAGCTCACGTACGGGCTGCCCGGTCCGCTTCCTGCGCGCAGCAGCTTCCGCAGATCCCGAATCGACCCAAGCTTGAGCCAGCTGAGCACGTCTTTGCGCGTCTCTAGCTTGGGCACGCCCAGATCTGCCAGCGTCGTCTTGGGCTTGCGGCTCTGCTTGCGGTACTGCCGGATCGACCACATGTTGACGAACAGACCGTACGACCAGCCACTCGGATTCCAGACCCCGAGCAGCTGACCGCGATAGGGATGAGGCTTTTTGATGCGGCTATCGGGCAGCGCGACATCGTCCAGCCGTAGGCCACGCATCGCCCGATGGGCTGCGCTCCGCACCCGGGCACACGGGTCTTTGATGAGCAGCCGCAGAAACTGTCCCGCTTGTCGCTGGGTGCAGGTCAGCCGCACCATGTGGGCCGACTTCACCCGCTGGCGTGGATCATCGCTGCGGACCAGCTGCTGGATCGTTCGTGAGGTAAAGCGGCTCACGTAAAACCGCGCCACTTCGTACTCGGCGAGATCCTGGTGCGCATCCAGCAGCGAGACGACTTGCTCCCAGTTGTCATCGAGCGACTCACACAGTGGAATCAGCTCCAGCAGCAGGTTAGACAGGCTCATGGGTGCTGTCCCTTCCAGCGGGAAAAGAAAAAGCGCTCCTTCGATCGCAGCTACTTGCGTGGCAGCGGTGACCGAGCTGAGAAAAGCCGCAAGCGGCAGCTCGGACCAGCGCATTGTCCATTGTAGGTCGATTGCAACCGCGACGTAACATCGCGGAGGAAGCTAACTGCGTCGCAAACGAAGGAACGCTGTGTTGAATATGTTCGCAGGGCTTTGAGCAAAAAGAAAGGGCCTCGCTCCGTGCCGTCAAATCCTTCGGCCCAGGTTCGATCGTCATGAGCGTCGCTCCGGAATACTTCGCGGATGGCGTCGTGCCGTGACGGCGGCGAGTGGCTCGCTGGGCGGGGCGGGGTGCTCGGCCAACAGCTCCGCGAGCCGTATGGACAGCGTCGTCGATTCATTCGGAGCATGCAGCGGGCTTTCATGGCCCTTGCGTACCAGTGCATTGAAGCGCCGACTCATGGCATGAACGGCTGCGCCGTGCTGCAGCAGCGATTGCCGTCGCGATTCGGGAAGCTCCGGGTCGGCCAGAATCGCCAAATTTTCATACAACTCGGACGGATAGCGAGGTGCTGAAATCACAGCCGTCACGCCGGGTTGCGCCAGTGAGTACCGATAACAGTCGGCGGCAGTGGGTCGGGTTGGGAGCGGACCCCTTCCTGGTAGCGGCTGGAGCAGTCGACCGTACGAAGTCGCTGAGAACGTCAGAAGCCCAGTGCCTCGCTCTTTGCACCGGGGAAAGAGTGACTGTTCAGCGCTGGGATGGGCCGCACTATGTCGGGTCATCAGGACGTCCCATCCACCGGCTTCCACCACTCGTTCCGCCAAGTTGCGGTCATGCGTCGAGAAGCCAACAGCACGGATTTTTCCTTGGGCCTTCAGAGCACCGAGCGTCTGGCGCGCTTCATCCGATAGCCGCTCTGCCGAGCGAACCCAAAACAGCAAAAACACATCAATGTGGTCGGTCTTCAACCGTCGAAGCGCTCGCTCGACATCCGCTGTAATCGAAGCACGATCCGCTTCGTAGCTACCTGTCACTACGTGCAGCTGCCGACGATGGCTCCACACGAGTCTCGTCAGTGCCTCGTAGCCGGGCTCCCAAAAGAATAGGTTCACACCCGCAGCGACGGCTCGTGTGAGCGTACGTGGGGAAAGGTCGGCTGCCCCAGAGATGGCCAGCGGAGAGACCCATAGATCGGTCGTACCGAGTCGGCGTCTCGGGGCAGTTGCCGTCATTGGTTCAGGCCGCACAGTTGGGGATGGCGCGGTGGCTCTAGACGCAGTCGTTCCCGCTACTTCTCCGGTGAGAACTGCGATGGCCTCGGCAATCGGGCGCGTCTCCGGATGCATCTTGTCCCGAAGTATCGAGTCGCGCAGCACACGCATTGCTTCCGGATCGTCCATGGCCAACTTCAGGAGCTCTGCGTAGGCTGCTGCGCGTTGCATTCCATCGAGGTTCGCCTTGCTGAGGAGGTCTCTAACAAGCGGCCCGACTTCGCTGCAGCCGTCGAGTTGCGCGGCGACCGCTTGCCGAACCCCGGCGTTACGATCCCTCATCAGCGTCAACAGGAGAGGCAGGTCGGTATCTACTGACAACAGCTTCACCGCCCGTGCTCGCAGCCATGGGTCTTCACTGCTGCTTGCGGCGGCAATCACCGCTCGGCGGTCAGGTCCAGTCATCAGCTCACGACGACGCCACACCTGCCGAATGACCTCGCGCCTTACCTGCGGATCGGGATCTGCTAAGAGCATGCGGACCAGATCTTCGGTCGCAAGCCACGGTGTCACCGATTGCCGCACGAGCGGATCCGGGTCCTCAGCAAAGGTCGATAGATCAGACAGTCGGCCCAGTTGGGCCAGGGCCCGTAGCGCGCGGGCTCGGACCAAAGGGTGTTCGTCCTCCGCGAGCCGAGCCAGCAGCCCGTGATCACGAGTCGACGACGCTCGTTGCACCAGCGCCATCCGGGTGAGTGGGCGACTATCCGGGCCAAGCAGGTGCGGCAACTGTCGGCCGAGTTCTGGCTCGGGCACTCGCGCCACCAGTGCTTGAAGCGCGGCGGCACGCACTTCGGAATCGTCATCGTCCAGCTGCCTCTCGAACAGCGCTACATCGGCTTCGCCGAGTTCATCAAGACAGCGCACCACCGCAAGTCGTGCCAGCGGATGAGGATGCAGCAGCGCTGCACGCATCGAACTCCGACGGCCGCCGTGATTCTGTACGGCGTGGCACGCCCATAGCACCGCACCAACGGGGGACTCACGGTCGCTCAGAATGCGGCTGATCAGCGCAGATGCACGTTTTCCGGCGTGTTCGAGAACGGCCCAAGCGCTCTCCATCGCGTGTGGCTGCCCTGGGATCGCCATGTGCTGGCACACCTGTTCCAGCTCTGTGGTGTTGCTCAGTCGAGTCAAGCGATCAACGGCAAGCTCTCGAAGCTGAGTGTGAGGGTCCGACAGAAGCGGTAACAGCTCCGCTGCCGTGAGTCCGGAGATCGGTCTCGCCCTCAGCCTCGCTGCTGTCACAGCCGGGTCGGGATTGCTCAGTGGCTGATCGGTCGGTAACGGGGCTTGCGCTTTGTACGCAGCAAGGTCCGGCTCCACCCGAGATTGCAGCTCCAGCTGGGCCCCCATGGCCACTTCTGTCATCCCAGGACTGACCATGAGGATTTGCTCGCGTTCTGCGGGGAGTGCCTGCCACAGCAAGGTCAGGGCTTGGATGGCGGCATGGCGGACTCGCCAAAACGGATCGCCGAGCACCGCCTTGAGAGTTGCTACGGCGCTGGCTCCACCAAGCTGGGATAGCGATAGCGCAGCGGTCCGTCGAACCCACCAGACTGGGTCGAGCAGCGCCAGCCTTGACAATCGGAGCAGTCCGCGATGGGCCGCCGGGTTTCCCACCTGCCCAAGAGACCGAGCGGCAGCTTCGCGCACGCTTGGCAAGTCATCGTATGTAGCATCAATTAGCCACAGGACTGGTGATACTGCCTTCGCACACTCGAAAAACCTGGCCGCTTCCGAGCGCACTCGTCCGTCCGTGTCTTCTAGTAACGTGCGCCGTGCCGCGTAGACATCGGCGGCCACGTCACCATTGAGCTGACCGATTGCCGCCAGCCGTACCTCGACCGACCGGGATAAAAGCCTACTTCGAGCGTGCATGACACCTCCGTGCCTCACCGCGCAGTCCCCCTGCATACGACCCGATAGCCAGCGCTTCTTCCATCACCTCTTTAGCGTAAGTCACCAGCCCCCTTCGACTCAATCGGGACGACACGCCGAGTTGTCAGCCTGCCGGTCCCAGAGGCCGGGTCATGGAGCAGTGATGGAAGTTGACGGGTTACTGCGGGAGGAGTCTTAGCTGCTGGGACGGCGTTTGGGATGGTTGCCGGATCCAGTCCGAGGAGACATGAACATTCTAGGCAGGGTGATGCCTCGCGTTTCCGGCAGCATCCATACCCAGCTTGCAGTGGCCAGCGCCAAAACCAGCGGCACCGCGAGCCCACCGGGTAGGCCGTAGCGCAACTTCATTGCCGCGACCACGACCGGGGCCAGAAGCTGAACCGAGCGAGCCAGGTTATAGGTCGCCCCCATGGCAGCGCTGCGGATTTCTGTCGGGAATAGCTCCGCCAGTAGCGCGCCAAAACCAGCCGTGCAACCCGAGCCAAATCCGAGCACGAGCATGGTCAACCAGAACAGTGGCGGATGGACCGTGAGCCATCTCCAGTTGAAAGCCAGCATGGCAAGCGCACAAGCGGTCAGGAGGGAATACAGGCAAAAGGCAGGGCGACGGCCCGCTCGATCTGCGAGGTTGCCAAAGAGCAGCATTCCCACAAACTGTCCGACCTGAGCGGTAAGAACCCAGATCATGCTTTTGCCGATGCGCTGACCCATCTCGTTTAGGAGGAACGAAGGTAGCCAGATGTAGCAGGTCCAGTAGGTGCCCATTTTGAAGACGGTGAGCACCCAAGCCAAGACAAAGCGGCGACCGATTCCGGCCCGGAAGACCTCCACCAGGGAGACATGATGGTGGGTTCGTTCATTGGGCAATACCATCGATCGGCGCATTGCCACGGCGAGCAGAGCGGTCGCGCTCGATGCGAGCAAGATGGCCCGCCAACCCACGATCGGTAGCAGCAAGAAACCAGCAACTGCCGCCAGTGCCGCACCGAGTGGTTCGCCAGCCTGGAGGAGCGCTGCGGCTCGCCCACGGTAACGAGACTCAACGGCCTCGGCGACCAAGCCATGACCGATGGCCCATTCTCCACCGACTCCCAAGCCAACGAGCCCGCGCCCAATCAGAAATACCGATAGAGAGGGTGCCAAGCCGCAGACCGCCGATCCGAGCGAATAGACAAAGACCGTCAGTGCCAAAATCGAACGCTTGCCATACCGATCGGCCAGATACCCAGCCAGGATGCCACCCAGGCCAGAGGTAGACAGCGCCACGCCCAAGAGCCAGGACTCGACCTGATGGGAGAGGTGGAAGTCGTGGCTGACCGCGTCCTTGATGTACGCAAACAGGACGAGATCGTAGAAGTCGAAGGTCCAGCCCAGAAACGCAAACAGAAACAGTCGATATGGGAACGGGCGACCCATGACAGAACTGGCCCTAGCCGTAGAGACGATGGAAGAAAAGCGTTGAAAACAGCGTCGGAAACTCTAGCGGCATGATTCATCGATTTAAGCTCGAGTTGCCTTCCCTGGGCAACGGATGAGCCACATTTCTTTGCGTCGACGGTAAGTAATGGGCAATCGGAGGGCAGGGGCGAGATGGTTCCCTGGTTGGCCCCAGTCCTGATAGGTTTTTTTGTGATGGAAAATGGTGAAAACAGGCCGTTGCGCTTGGGGGTCGATCTCGGCGGGACCAAGATGGAGGCGGTGGTGCTGCGGCTGACGGAAGGGTCGTTCGAGATCCTGACTCGGCTGCGACGACCGACGGAACGAGGGCTAGGCTATCAGCACATCATCGAGGCTCTCGTTGCGCTGATGCACGACACGGCACGGCAGGCTGGGCTCGCTACGCTGCCTCCGATCGGGGTTGGAATGCCAGGTAGCATCAGTCGGCGGAGCGGATTGACCAAAAACTCCAACACCACCTGTCTGAATGGTCGACCATTCCGGGCCGATGTCATCACCCAACTCGGTCAACCGGTTCGGTTTGCAAACGATGCCAACTGCTTCGCGCTGGCCGAGGCTCGCTTCGGAGCCGCTCGTGGTCAGCGAGTATCCTTTGGCGTCATTATGGGCACGGGCGTAGGTGGCGGGTTGGTCATCCCCGACTCGAGCGGCGGGTTAGACGCCTGGGACGGGCCCCAAGGGATCGCGGGCGAGTGGGGACACGTCAGCTTAGAGCCTGAACAGGGACCGATTTGTTACTGCGGAAGGCGCGGCTGCATCGAGACCTACTTGTGCGGGCCCGCGATTGAGTCACGGTTTAGCGAGTGTGGCGGTCGAAAGGCAGCGGATGGATCGTTGCTGGGCTTGCCGCAAATTGTCGCACTCAGAGAAGAAGATCCGATTGCTCAGGCTGTGCTCGACCAGCACTGTCGCTGGTTTGGACGTGCCCTCGCGACCGTGATCAATATTGTCGATCCTGATCTCATTGTTCTGGGGGGAGGTGTTTCAAACCTCCCATGGCTGTATGACCGGGGCTTACAAGAGGTCGAGAAGTGGGTGTTCAGCGATGAGCTAACGACTCCGATCGTGAAGCATCAGCTCGGCGACAGTGCCGGTGTGATCGGGGCTGCCCTTTTGCCATAGGAGCTTGGTATTCTGCGCCGCCTATGCCGCCTCGCGTTCGTCATCACGTCAATCCGTTTCATCTTCGCCTGCTAGACATCGCGCCCGAGCGTCTTGCTGCGCCGGTTGGCAGAGACGAGGAGCTTCAAGTTGAACTGGGGTGCGCCGATGCTCAGTTCTTGTTTCAACTGGCTCGCCGCGATCCCGCTGGCAGCTACGTTGGGGTCGAGATTCGTGAGGCGCTGGTTGATGACGTCAATCAGCGAGCAGCCGAGGAAGGACTTTCCAACCTCCGGGCGCTGTTTGCGCATATCAACATTGACCTGCCACGTTTGTTTGCAGGCCACCGCATTGGTCGGTTCTTCATTAACTTTCCCGACCCATGGTTTAAACGAGCGCATCACAACCGCCGCATCGTGAATTCCGAGTTGGCGGAGCAGCTGGTGACCCTGCTGGTTCCGGGGGGTGAGGTCTTCTTTCAAAGCGACATCTGGGAGTTGGCCATTGCCGCGATGGAGGTCTTCGAAACGACTCCGGGGTTACGCAACACCGTGGGCGAGTGGTCGTTCGTGAAGAAGAACCCCTATCCAGCGATCTCGCTGCGAGAGGAGCGGGTTACGGAGCGGGAGCTGCCTGTCTGGCGCATTCTCTACCGGCGCGTGGCATAAAGAGGTGATGAGGTACCTACTTTGCTGCGTGGGCCTGGTCGCCATTTCCCTGGGCGGCTGTGGTTCTTCATATCTGGCTGGGGCCGATCTCGTGTATCAGCTTCGGCTGCAGGCCTCCGGGGTACCGCTGGCTGGACGGTACATTGAGCCCCAGGTATCGGTGCTTGGCAGCGAGTGGCGTGGAGCAGAAGCGATTCCGCCGGCAGACCTATCGATGCTCACCAAGCGAGATCCGGTAACGATCCTGCTGCGGGTGTCGGCGGCTGACTCGGGGCAACGAGTGGCGGCTGCGGCACGTGTGCTCGATGAAAACAACAAACTGCTGGCCGTGGGCGGTGCTCAGCTTGCTCTGAACAAAGACTCGACGCTACCCGTGCTGATGGTGGAGACGAAAGACAACCGAAACCAGGCTCTACAACTTTCGCTCGCGGTCCCAGCCAAAGTGACGGCAGGGCGAGTGACCACATTGTACGGCTGGGGTTTTTCGCCGAGTGCCGCGGTGACGTTTGGCGGCCAGCCCGCGCCAGTGGTGCAGTGGATGTCCTCAGTCGAATTGGTGGTAACGGTGCCGCAAGGCCTGCCGCTTGGGCCAGTGACGGTTACAGTGACAAATCCTGGTGGAGTAAGCGACAGCCGGACGGATATCGGCATGATTGAGTGAGCTATGGCTCAAGAACGGGCAGGTGGCGACGGCCTACTTGCTCGGGCGATTGGGGACAGCCAGTCCGTAGTGCTTCAGCTTGTAGGAAAAAGTTCGGATCGGCATGCCGAGTAGCTCGGCAGCGCGTACTTGAACTCCGGCACTGGCGGTGAGCGCTTCCATCATGCGGCGCTGCTCTAGTTCCCGGATCTCGGTCTCCAGGTTGCGCAGGGTCGGTGTAACAACTGAGGATGAGTGGGGCAGGGTTGGAGGCGGGGGAGCTGGATGCGTTCCGCCCTGGCGCAGTAAGTCAGTCAGCTCGCCGCTGGTCACGACACCGTCACTGCAGGTCGCGGCAAGGTAGTCACAGACATTGCGCAGTTCACGGATGTTGCCCGGCCAAGAATGAGAGAGCAGCAGGGTCATTGCACCGTCAGAGAGCTGAGGTGTGGTTTGTCCGAGGGTTTTGGCTGCCCGACCCAAAAATTGTCGCAACAGCATCGGGATCTCTCTTCGCCGATCGCGCAGCGGGGGAAGCACGACTCGCGCCGCTACGAGCCGAAAGAACAGATCTTGGCGGAATCGGCCCTGCCTCACTTCGTCTTCGAGGTCTCGGTGAGTGGCAGCGACGATTCGTACATCGACCGTCAGCTCTCGACTGCCCCCAACTCGAACGATTCGTTGGGTTTCGATCGCACGAAGCAGTTTGGCCTGAAGCGGGAGCGGAAGCTCTCCGACTTCATCGAGAAAAAGCGTGCCTTGTGCCGCTTGCTCTAGTAGCCCAAGTTTTTGGGCGACTGCGCCGGTGAACGAGCCTTTTTCGTGACCAAACAACTCGCTCTCAGCGAGGGATTCAGGCAAGGCGGCGCAGTTCACAGCCACCAGTCGGCCACTGCGCTTCGACCAGACGTGAAGAGCAGTGGCGGCAATTTCTTTCCCAGTTCCGGTCTCGCCATGGATAAGAACCGGCAGGGTGCTCTTGGCCAATCGCTCGAGCAAAGAAAAGATGCGTTGCATCGCTGGGTCAGCGATCGTGACCTCGTGGGGGCCGATAAGCTGGGTACGCTGTGCCTGCTCAGCGAGCAAACACTCGCCGGGCTGAGCCATTGAAGCAGCCGTTCGTGCCGACAGTGCGAGCAGATCGGCGTCGTTGCCATCAGATGGGAAGCTCGCCATGCCACACCGAATGGTGGGTGACACCTGCTGGGCGTGGCGGTGAAGTGCCGCGATCGCCGGTTGCCGTTCATCAGTCGTCAGCTCGGGGAGTAGCAGCCAAAAGTGTGACCCCTCGCGACTGACAACGTCGAGCAGACTAGACTGCGCCGTCAGAGCGAGTTCAAGTCGTGCCACGTCCGCCTGATCATCGGCCTGCATGCAAACGAGCGTCAGTGGGCGACCGTAGCGCAGAGCACGCTCGACTTCTTCCGCTAGGCGTTGGCGAAAAAGAGTGATCGGGGCGAGCACTCGACTCTTTGGTGAGACGGCTGGCGCATGCAGAACCAGGGTGACCTCACAGATTTGGATGACGTCGCCATGCTGGAGCGTGCGAGAGCCGACGACCCGCTGACCGAGGACGCGGGTTCCGTTGTGAGAGCCCAAATCGACCACAGTAATGGCTGTGCCATCGATCAGTAGCCGTGCGTGATGACGAGACGCTGTCCGATCGCTCAGCCGCAGCGGACAGTCATCGGCACGGCCGATCAGCAGCTCGCCCGACGGTGGCAGCGGACATAGTAGTGAGCTTTGACCCTCGATTACGAGCAGATACGGAGCCGCAGCAGTTCGGGCCGTCTGGGATGGATCGTCTGGAGATACGGTGAGAGTAGCGTCGCTGGGCGAAGCAGACATGGACGAGCAGTAGCTTACTTCTTGGCTTCCTCGTCATCCTTGTACGCTTTGAGAAGGATGACGGTGATGTTGTCGACGCCACCATTCTTATTCGCCTGGTCGACAAGGTCGGCTACGCCCTTTTCGAGGTCGTCACCGGCCGCGAGACAGATTTTCATGATCGTCTGGTCGTCGATCATACCTGTCAAGCCGTCGCAGCAGAGGAATATGGTGTCGCCTGGCAGCAGCGTGTCATGTCGAATGTCGACCTGGACCGATTCACGCATACCGAGCGCCCTGGTGATGACGTTCTTGTGAGGGAAGTTTTTCTGCTCCTCCTCCGTCATGTCGGGCTTGGCTTCCTTGTAATCCTCAAGGAGGCTGTGATCGCGAGTCATCTGCTTGATGACTCCGTCACGGATGCGGTAGCCACGAGAGTCGCCGACGTGGCTGAAGTACGACTTGTCCCCGCTGATCATGCAGGTGACCATGGTCGTACCCATACCCTTGCACATCGGGTCTTTGGTCGCCGACTCGTGGACTTTCCAGTTGGCCAGCTTGATGCTGCAAACGAGCCGGTTCTCTACATACGAGAGCTGCCGGTCCATTTTATACGGCCACGTAGCTTCTTCATCGCGGGTGCGCTTGAAGAACTCCATGATCGTCTCGGTTGCCAGCTTTGAGGCCACCTCGCCTTTCGCATGGCCACCCATGCCGTCGGCTACGATGAAGAGCTTTTCCTCCTCTACCGTGTCGTAATAGTCCTCGTTCTGCTGCCGCTTCATTCCTGGGTCGGTCTTGGCTGCGTAGCGAATCTTCATGGTAAAGGCGCCTGGCTGTTATGCATCTTCAGCGCAGAGTAGGACTTTATCAACAGTGACGAGAAAGTCAACCGGCCCGTTCTATCACTCGACAGCTAGGCGGGTAGCAACCGATCTCTCGAGTGACGCACCATGGTCGGACCGCCGAAGACGTGGGCAGCGTCGCTGAGACGCCTACAAGCAACCTGCTACACTGCGGCCACCATGCCGGAGAACCAAAACGCAATGAATTCCATCGCTGCTCCCCGATTCGAGGCCACGCTGCTGAGCATCGGTGATGAGCTGAGTCGAGGCGAGATTGTTGATAGCAACGCAGCATTTCTAGGGGCCGAACTGACAGCGCTCGGAATCTATGTGCGCAAGCGGATTGGCTGTAACGATCATCTTGCTGACATCGTATCGACGCTGCGTGAGGCCGCCGAGACCAGCTCGCTGATCGTTGCCTCGGGAGGCCTGGGACCGACCAGTGATGACTTGACCGTCGACGCGGTGGCCGCATTGCTGGGGGTCGAGCCGATCTTTGAGGTAGCCCACGAAGCCCGGATGCGCCAGCGATTCACCGAGCGAAACTTTGCGATCACACCCAACAACCTTCGTCAGGTCCGGGTTCCAAGCGGTGCCGTCGCTCTCAGCAATCGAACCGGAGCCGCCCCCGGGTTTGCGGTGCAGATCGGGAACGCACGCTGCTACTTCATGCCTGGTGTGCCTCGGGAGATGAAGCCGATGTTCGTTGAGCAAGTGGTGCCTCGGCTCAAAGACGTATTGCCTCCGACGGTGACAGTGCGCCGGGTGTATCGGACTCTCGGGCTTGGTGAATCGCACGTCGACCACCGGCTGGCTGATCTGTTGACCTCGACGGCTGGTGTGAGACACGAAGAATCCGTGGCGGTGACGATCCACTATCGACTGGCGTTCCCGGAGGTCTTGGTGACGCTGGTGGCGAGCGGTGCGAGTGCAGAGAATGTCGATGCGGATCTTGCGGTTTTGGATGTGGAGGTCCGGCGACGGCTCGGCCATGCACTGTACGGGACTGGCGATGACGATCTAGCAGCGGTCGTCGGACGAGCACTCAGAGAGCGAGGACAAACACTGGCGACTGCGGAGTCTTGTACAGGCGGAATGATCGGCCAGACGATCACTGCAGTTGCTGGTTCCTCAACGTATTACCTGGGCGGTGTCGTTGCCTATGCAAACGAGGTCAAGCACGGCGTACTCGGCGTGTCCGAAGCGACCCTGCGGGACCACGGTGCGGTCAGCGAGGCTTGCGTCCGGGAGCTATCGGAGGGAGTGCGACGACTGATCGGCTCAACCTATGGCATCGCCGTGTCAGGCATTGCTGGGCCCGATGGCGGGACGCCCGAAAAGCCCGTGGGCACAGTGTGGATTGCCGTGGCAGGTCCCGAGCGCACGCTGTGTCGACTGGTGACTTGGCCCGGTGATCGCGAGCAGATTCGTAGAATTGCGACGGCGGCGGCGCTCAACTTGCTGCACAAGCTGATCTTCCCGGAGCGTCTGTCAGATGCGGCGCTGCGGCTTTAGCTTGGGGTCTGCGGTGACGAAGGGGCATCATCGTCTCCGCCTGGACCGGTACCACTGACTGGCGGCGGCGCATGCGGTGCCCGGATGAGCCGTACAGACAGCAGCAGCAGCACGACTACGCACAGCAGCAGTACGCCGAGCAACACCAAGTTCATGCGACCTTCCTGGAAGTAGTTTCCAGGAGGGCGGTACCCAGTGTTCAAGGTGAGTTCACCCAGTTCCGCGAGACGAGATGGGTACTCAATGAGCACTCCGCTCAGGCTGGCCAGATCATAGGTCGGACTCTGGGCTGTGGGATTCCCAATGAGCAGCCGGTACGCTTTCTGTGCGTCGCCTTTGTAAATCACTCGCGGCACGGCTACGACGCCGAGGACTTGGGGGATCTCCAGCGGCGGGTTGTCGCCATTGTCGACTTCCAAGAGCAGCTCGCGGACGGGGTGACCGGGCAGGGGCAATCGATGCAGACCGGCGTCTTCTTCTGAGAGCCGAAGAATCGTCGCGGAGCACAACACGGACGCGTAGGGAGTCGCCTCGGTTCGGACCTCGCGAACCCGCACGCTACGGCGATAAAATGAACTTGATACCGATAGTTCCAGCGCATCCATGGGGATGAGCAGGCTCTGGTTGTTGTGACGCAGGGACACCCGGAAGCGACTGATCTTGTCGGCCCCGGCGGGCTCGGCCGTGACCTGTAGCTCAGAGCGGGTTTCAATGGCGTGTGGGACCAGCACGTACGGAACCTGTTGATCGGTCGGATCGACGACACGCAGATCACCCAAATCAGGCCGCAGATACGCGAGGTCTATCGGAGAGAGCTGTAGTGAGTACAGCTCGACGCCGTCGTTCATGATGACCGACCGCTGCATCCGGTAGCTGGCGGTGGTGAGCGGGCTACCAGTGGTGGGCACTGCGGGGAGCGGCTGCGCTTTTTGAAAGCGAGGGTTCGCTTCTCTGGGTCCGAGGGTCGCTGGCAGAAGTGTGCTCAGCCGGGCAAGAGAGCTGGTGAGCTTGGCGAGATCGTAGTCACGCGGACGCGCCGTCTCGCTACCGTAATAGAGACTGTACTTCTGAGATGAGTCCCCTTCACCGGCCGTGGCGCGCTGCCCCATCTGACCGACCGGAAAGATGAGTCTTGAGCCGTAACCGGAGACGGTGGCTGTTAAATCGGTGAGAGCTGGGCTATCACCATCGGTCACTTCAAGAACCAGCACGCCTCGGCCCGGCGGTTCCTCCACACTGAGATCCAAGCTTTCGCCAGTAACCGGCTCGTCATCAAACTGCTCGGGCTTTTCCCCTTTCTTGGGGGCGCTCGGCACTGGGCCTTCCGCAATTCGAAACAAAGTACCTTCAGCCAGCACCTTGAGTTTGCCTTGTGATGCGGTCGAGCTAGACAGTCCCTCCGCCTCCAAGAGTCTCGTTCTTCGTACAAAGCCGGGGTCACGCGCCGACAGTTGCACTTGGTGGAAGGCCAGTCCCGGCGGCAGATCGAGCCGATACAACGATAGATGTCCGCCGTCGTGTTCCTTGCCGTGCTTGGACAACGAAGGAGCAGGCATCGGAATGAGCGTCGCAGGCATCGTCCATTGCGCGCCGGGTCGGCTCAGGTGTTGCACTGCGGTCACACCCTGCAAAGAGAGCGCACGAAACCATCGCCAGCGGGTGCTGATCTGGAAGCGTAGATAGCGAGCCCGTTCGCTGTGAGGGAAGCGAATCGTGGTGTAGTGCAGGTGACCGCCCGGTGCGCTCTGCCAGGGCAAGTCGAAGATCCCAACGTCTCGGGCGATGACACGGAATGGGCCATTTGGCTCGTCGCTGGCTTCGACCGTCACACGCCTTCGGAAGAACTGCTGCGGGATGTTGAGTTCCAGGCTTTCGAATCGGCGGACGCTGGCCAGGTCGACAACCCAAATGGTCTGTTCCGCTTCGTGGCGCGTGTCGATGAGCTGCCCGGTGTAACGACGATCTTTGGACTCACCGGCATCGCGAGTCACGACGTAAGGCACCTCGCGACCATCGCTACGAATCAGGCGGTAGCTGCCATCCGGAGCGCTGCTGACCAGCTCGGGGGGCAGCGCAACAACAGCAAATCCATCGGCGGGAGTTCCTCGGAGCGAGATGGTGCGACGTTGCGGGAAGCTGGATTGTGCGGCATCCCCGGAGAGCGGCTCGGCCCGCGAAACGGACAGTGCCACTGCAGCCGTCAGTGCCGGCACTAGAAACCAGAGCCACAGCGGTAGAACAACGCGGCGCTTGAGCGAGTGATTCAGGTGACGAGGCGAAGCGCTCATGGTGACTTCTCCGGAGGCGGAGCGGGTTTTGGCGCGTCCTTAGCGGTACGGAACGCGAGGCGCTGGTACAGAAGCGAAACGGCAAACAGAGACACCGCAAGCCCCAAAAACGACAACGCACGATAGATGCCGCCAACCTTGGCCAGGTCATACAGGAAGACCTTGCCCACGGTGAGCAGCATCACGCCGAGCGAAAAGAAGCGCTGGCCGCGACCCGTTTGACGCATGCCGAGCACAAGCAGGGTCAGTGCATAGAGCACCCACGACACAGAGCGGGTCAGGTCGCGAGCGTAGCTGCGCTCTTGCCACAGCTCGGTGTATCGCCCGACCGAGAAAGCATCGGCAATCTCGATGTTGATGAGTACAAACACCAGTACCAAGCCCGTGTAGTAGACGATCCCCGCCAGCGGCACTTGCGAGCCCACGATCGGAATGTGTTCTTCGAATCGGCGGCGGTATTTGGTTTCTACGGGGCGAAGTCCCGCGGCACCCACCAGGAAGCAGATGCAAGGTACTCCGTAGCTGTAGAGCAGCCAGTTGAACACGGGCAGACCGCGCTCATGGAAGGTGAGAAAGCTGTGGTCCGGGATGAGTCTCACCAGCACGCCGATGTACAGCAACAGGCCAAAGTACTTGAGCCCAGGGTGCGGCAATTTTCGGTAGAGCCACCACACCGCAGCGGCCTCGATCGCCCAGGCCACGCCGACCCATTGCTTTTGCAGCTGCAGCGGAATCGCTAGCGCGATGAAGCCGATGCCCACGGCGGCAAATAGGGCCCGGTGAGCCAAGTGTCGATCGGCCCATTGCTCAGCGGTAAGCGATTTGGTGATACCCGGGCGAGGTAGGGCTTGCACCACGGCCAGGGCTGCAACAGACAGGGTCGCCATCACGATGGGCAGCGCCCCCACCACGGTGTCGCCCAATCCCGATAGCCACGCCTTGTACAGCGGCTGAAAAAACGCCGGACCCGCGAGTCCCGCTGCGAAAAATAGGCTCCGGCGGGTGCGCAGCCGGGGTACCGCCAGGAGCAGCAGCATCGGTACGAGAAGAAACCACAGATAGAACGCTCCGTAGAGCGGCATCACGGTGGCAAAATCCACCGGCTGGAAGTGATCGTACTGCCAAGACAGTAGCGCGGCTGCCGACAAAGCTTCGGCGCAGATCACCAGCAGGGTCACTGTTTGTCGAAGCACGGTCGTGACGACGAGCAGGTTGTAGCCAAGTAGCACAAGCAGCGCCAAACCGGGCCTTTGGCTGAGCCCAGAGTCCATCAGCGCGAGTACGGCACCAATCATCCCCACGAACGTAGCGATGCCCGCCGCCAGCTCGCTGTCCCAGGTCATCTCATCGCGGGTTCCGAGCCCTAGGCTTTCCAGCTTGGGCATCGTTGCGGGACCACGCTGGGCTCGAATTGCGGCTCGGAGCTGCATGGCCACGGCAAACAGCATGGGGACCGCCAAGTCGCGCAAGACCTGGGAAGCGGGTCTGACCTGGATCAGCGCACCATCTGGTCCAAGGACGCCCAGCAGCCAGGCCCACAGCATAAGGGCCGTCACAAGCGTCAGCACTGGCTGGACAAACGGTAGACCGCCGACGCGAGAACGCTCGCCATAGAGCAAAAACAGCGCAAACAAAAGGAGCACCAACACCCACGGAGGTTCGGCCAGTCCCTTGCTAATCAGAATGGCAGAAACCCCGAGCAGTCCGAGTAGTGAGAGCATGGCTGCGAGTTCGTGCAGCGTGCCTCGGACCTGGGATTGCAAGGTCTCGTCGAGCGGTCGTTCGATGCGCGGAGCCAACCGAGGAACCAGGTTACCCAGCACCACCGGAGCCAAGAGCAGAAGCGCAGCTTGCCACTGTAGTTCTTTCGTCAGAAACTCGTTTGCCCACTCAATGGAGGCCAGGCTGAGCAGTGCCGCCCCACCCATCAAGCGGAGGGCTCGACCCTCGCGAACGCCGCCCAGCACCAGCCATAGGTACGCCGCAACGCCCCAGCCGTACAGCAGCAGATGGCGACCGCCAAAATCGGCGGCAATGACCATCAAGCTAGCGAGCAGCGGCCAAAGGGCTGCACCTGCGGCGGTGAGGTGCGCGCTCTCGGGCACGGGCTCTGTTCGACGTCGCAGACGGAAAATCAGTGGGAGCAGACCAAATGCCACTGCGAACAGCAGCGACACGCCAGTCAGGATGGGCAGGTAATGCGGCTGCCACGAGGTAGTCGCCCACACCATCTGAGTCATGCAAGTGCCGAACAGGCTCGGCCACAACAGCAGCGCCCATCGCTCGACGGCGAGCACGAACAAACCAAGGTTCATGCACAGCACCAGTGCAAACAACAGCGGCCATCGCGCTGCGTAGCTGGGCTCAGCCGAAAGGACAACCGCAAAGACAAACGGCCACAGCGCCGCAAACGTCGCGTTCCACAGTAGTGCCTTGTGCCTCTCGGGATCGAATCGCTTGGTCAAAAGCGGCACCGAGATGTAGAGCAGGGCAAACACTGTCGATGTCACCACCAAGATCGGTAGCTTGTGCGGAGACAGATGAGTCAGCGCCCAGCCGGTCTGGATGAACAGCGTGCCAGCCAGACTCAGCGACAGCAGTTTGTGCCAGCGACGCTGCACCGCGACCCACAGGAATCCCAGGTTGAGCAGTAGCAGGTAGGCGAACAGACCAATCGGGCGGTCTTGGCCCGTGGAAAGCGCCAGCGGGGTCGCAAAGCCACCGAGGAGTCCCAGGACAGCGATGTAGATCGAGCCATAGCGTAACGACAGCAGTGCCGCAGTGGCTGTCGTCACGAGCATCAGTCCAAAAGTGGGCGCGATCGAAAGCAGGTCGTAGAGCGAATGTGCGGCAACGAACGCGGAGTAAAGGATGGCAATGCCTGCTCCACACGCCGCATTGGCGGTCACTTCATAGCGTGGGCGGAGGAAAAACTCCGAACCCACCAGCGCGGACAAAGCGAGCAGAACCAGCAGAATGACCCGGAGTTGTGGGCCAATCAGCCCATTTTCGATGGAGTACTTGGCAAACAGCGTTCCAGCCACTGCCAGTGCAATGCCACCGAGCCATGCTGCGCCACGCACACCGAGCAGTTGCTCCCAGTCAAAGCTTGGACCACTGGGGGCCGCTGGCGGCGGCGTTTCAATGCGCGGTAGCGGAGGCACGCGCACATCGGTCGACACGAAGCTCTGCGCCACCGGTGGTGTCGCTATTGCTGCTGGCACCACCGGTGCGGGAACGGTCGCGATGTGATGGTCATCGCGTGGAGCGACCGATTCCGAAACAGCGGAGATCAGACTCTCGGGGACGTCCACCATGTGCGGTGGAGCTGTTTCCGCAAGCCCCGCAGAGGTGGCGGCGGCAAACGTGGCATCGGCCAGCGCTCGTCGGTCGTCATCAGCCTGCGGTGATGTGGTAGCCCCAACGAACTCCACTGGAACGATACTTGGTGGCTGTGCGGGCTCAGGTGCTGGACTACTCAACTGCAGTGGTCGCAGCGGAGCGGCCGGGGGCGGGACGGCGGAATCGACGCTTTTTGCGCTGACCGTGCGGACTGGCTCCGCGTTGATCACTTCCTGAATGTCTTCGAGTCGTCTCTGAAGCTGAGAGTGTGCGCGGAGTAGTTCCAGAACCTGGTTCCGTACCCGCTCGGCATCTGAGCTGAAGCGGGCGGTTTGGCTGACGCTGAGGTCCTCGGCTTGCTTCAGCCTTCGTTCCAGCGCGTCAATCTGCTGCTCCTGCTGAACGGTGCGAGTGACGAGCCAGATGATGACGCCAATCGCCGGTAGTAACAGCCATTCCATGGTAAGGGTCCGGCTACTCTACCACACGGAGTGGGCTACGTTTTGGGGCTTGGTCTAGCAAGGGTTCGCACCGTTCCATTCTGGCATCCTATGAACACGAGGCTGGCTTCGTGACAAAACAGGCCCGTCTCGACCACTCCAAGAAGCATCTTTAGTAAGTGATGCAGCTCGATGGCGGAGCTTCCCGGCTCTAGCGAAGCATCGACGATGAAGTGCCCAGAGTCGGTCCGGAACGGTTCACCGCCCGATCCGGATGGGCGCAGGACCGCGCTCGCCACCATTGGAAGCGAGACGATGCGCTGCAGGGTATGACGGGCACCGAACGAGACAATCTCAACTGGCAGGGCTCGCTTGTCTCCGATGCGTGCGACGACCTTGTCTTCATCGGCGATCACGACCATGCGCCGTGATGCCTGTGCCACCAGCTTTTCGAATAGGAGCGCACCGCCACCGCCTTTGATGAGCTGCAGTTGTGCATCCACCTCATCCGTTCCATCGATCGTCAGATCGATCAGAGGAAGCGCTCCAGCCTCGGTCGGCGGCGCGATGTCGTCCAGCTCAAACAGCGGCAGGCCGAGTTCACGGGCAAGGATGCCCGAACGGCTGGACGTTGCGACACAGCGCAGCCCAGAGAGCTGACGAGCGGCAATTGCCCGAATGGCATGGGCCGCAGTATCTCCGGTTCCAAGTCCCACCGTCATTCCCGGTTCAACCAGAGCTACTGCAGCTTCAGCCGCAGCTCGACGGGCAATCGTCTGCGGCGACAGCGTATTAGGCGACATCGATGGGCACCATAGCGCAGCTTGTGCCGGCAGTTAAGCGCTCAATGTCACCGCTTGTCTGGGTCTGTGAGGGCGGCTCTCATTCTGGACGGTTGGGCAGTGTCGCAACAAGCCCCGCTGTCAGGGTATGATTCCACTTGAGTGTCTTTGGCTTGCATCGCGCTCTGACGGGGGCTCTACCGCTCAGCGCGACACCAGCGGGCGCTCAGGAGTGCGTGCATGGTGTTTCGCTCGAGTTCACTGGGGTCGCTAGGCAGAGGCAACTGGCTCGCGTGGCTGTTGCTCATCTTTTCCCTGGTATCCGGGACGACGAGTTGCGGCAGTGACTCATCCGTGTTCGTTACGGTCATCGGGATTGATGCGGGAACGAGCCAGCTTGTGGTCGAGACTCGGCTCGATGGTGAGGTCGTTCAGCAGAAGCAGCAGTTCCCAGTCGTGCCTGCGTACTTCTACCTGTCGATCCCAAGTGGCAGTAGAGGTCAGGTTGAGGTGGTCGTCGACGCGCAGGACAGCGATGGCTGTAGTCGTGCAAGAGGCCGCGGTTTGGTGGACATGACCGAGGATGGTCAGGTTTCGATCGACGTGTTTTTGGTCACCCAGCCCAATGTGACTTGTTCGGTGCAGATTACGCTGCCCGAGCACCGGACGAGCCGCGTGGCATCGCTGGATGGCGCATTGAGCTGTGCCGGCTCATGCCAAAAAACGGTGCGCAAAGGAACAGCGCTCACGCTACATGTCGATGCAGCTGATGGCGAGCACGTGCTTGGCTTCCGTGCTCCGTGTGTCGGCACCGTACCATGCTCGTTTGTGGTCCAAAAGCCCGTAGCCGTCGAGGTAGAGGTCGTGTCGGCACGGATTTGCTCACCGGACGAGATCTGTTGGGACGGTCCGCGACCACAAGGACAGACGCTGCGCGGACTGTGGGCCGCGGCACCAAGCGATGTCTGGGCGATTGGCGAGCACGGCTCACTGCTGCACTTTGATGGTCAGAGCTGGGCGGGCCTGCCTGCTCCAGTGCGGCTGCCTCTGTCGGCGGTATGGGGGAATTCAGCGAACCAAGTGTGGGCAGTCGGAGCGATGGGAGCGGTGTTTGCGTTTGACGGTCATACGTGGCACCAGCAGTCAACGGACACGGAAGAGTGGCTGCATGGCATCTGGGGCAGCGGACCGAGCGACATCCACGCCGTTGGCGAAAACGGTGCGCTGATCCACTTTGACGGCAAGGCTTGGACGACGGTGTCGATTGCCACAACGATGGCTTTTTCCACGATTTGGGGAACCAGCGCCAACGATGTGTGGGCACTCGGCTATGGAAGCGAGTCCTGGCACTTTGATGGACGGACGTGGAGTCCGGTATCGTTGAGCAGCAGTGTGCTGGTCAGCTCCGTCTGGGGCGCTGCTTCAAACGACCAGTGGGCCGTTGGCTATGACTACGGCAGCAAAAGCGGAGTCATCCTGCATGGCGACGGCAGAACCTGGTCTCGCTACTTCATGACCGGAGGGCCTCGGCTCTACTCAGTGTTTGGAACGGGCGATGGTGACGTATTTGCCGTGGGGGAACAGGGTCTGCTGCTGCGTCTCGTGGCGGGTCGCTGGGAAAATCTGCCCAGGGTCACAATGAGCACGCTCTACGCAGTGGGTGCACTCGGGGCGAGACAGGGCCTGGCCGTGGGAGAGGGCGGGATGACACTGCGCTGGGATGGCACGGCATGGAAGGCTGCGAGTGAGGGCGAATCAACCAACATTCTTTCCATGGCGACCGTTGGTAAAGATGAGCAGTGGCTGGTCGGTGAAGCGGGGCTGATACTGCGTGGCAGCGGGGGACGCTTTCAACGGGTCGCGAGCACCTCGCTTGATGCGCTCCGCGGAGTCTGGGCGCGCACGAGCGATGACGTTTGGATTGTCGGGGACTTTGGCACCATCTTGCATTTCCGTAACCAGCGCATGGACCTGATTCCATCAGGGACTCGCGTTGATCTGCTTGGGGTGTATGGCTTTGGCGAACAAGACGTCTGGTTCGTGGGCCGGGGCGGCATGTTGCTGCATTACGACGGCCAAGCGTTGGCACAGGTAGACACTGGGCTGCCGATGGCGCTGACGGCTGTGGGGGGATCTTCGAGCACCGACGTATGGGCTGTCGGTGAGCAGGGCGTGATGTTGCACAAGACCAATGGTGATTGGCGGCGCAGCTATTCTCGGACAGGAGACACATTGCGAGCCGTCTACGCAGCATCGCCCACCGAGGTACGAATCGTTGGTGATAACGGCGTGATCATTCTCTATACCGGCAGCGCGTACGAGTACGACTTTGTCGGTGATGAAAAACACCCGCTCACGCTGCTCGGCATCTGGGGTTCCTCAAGTGGTGACTGGTTCACCGTTGGACAGGGTGGGGCGATGTTTCGCTTTGACGGCAAAGCCTGGCCAGCCGTACAGAGCGGTACTTCACATCCCCTGACGGTCGTTCGCCGAGACGATAGCGGACGGTTTTGGTTTGCTGGCCATGGCGGCACGATCCTGCATCGCAACGCCCCATAACCAGGTGGAGATTGGTCCGTTACAAACGGTCTTCGGCCTCGAAGTCAGCGGCGTAGAGGCTGACGTCAACGCCTTGATCGACGAGCGGCTGACGGTTGCGATAGCGGGTTACTTTGGCGCTCGACAGGATGAAAGCGCGGATCACCTGTTCACGGTGAACGGTGCGGGTAGCCTCGGCGAGGTATTCAGCGTTTTTGGCCACCCGCCAGCGGGCAATCGCTCGGAACAGCGAGGGCACACTCTTGAGCAGCGCTTTTAGCAAATCCTCCGCTTCCGGTCGCCAGGTCATTTCTTTGGGTAGCTCGGGAACTTGATCGTATTCGTCTTCGGTGAGCGGTCGCCAAATCAGCAGCGTGTGTCCTTCGGGATCGTGTACTGCTGCGAGCAATTCCTGCTCCGCGGTGCGAAGCGGCTCGTATTGAACGCGACCGCCGAGCTCTTTTAGCTCTGCGACTGCCGCTTCGACGTTTTCCACCTGGAGCCTTACGGTGACCGGATGCTCAACGCGACGCACCTTGGATAGCCGAAGCACACAGGTATGGACGTCGATATCAAGCCAGCCGTCGCCGCGAGCCTTGACCTGGAAACCGAGCTGTTTGTGCCACCACCGCTCCGCTCGTTCTAGGTTCTGGACGGGGACATCAATGTGACTCAGTCCAAAGACGATCATGCGTTGGGCCTCACGAGTTAGCGGAAAGTGCCAGGGGTGGCGTTTTTGTGGGCGCGAACCAGGTGTGTCAAATAACTGACAGCGCTGCGAGAGTCTCGACGGAGCTTCCAGCGCAGCTCACGACAGTCGCCGATGGCATAGGACGCGGACAGCCCACGGCCTGTGGTCAGCAGTTCGTGGAGCGTGTTGGCCGGATCAGCGCCGCTTAGGCGACCGTCCTCGGCGACGATTCCGGACTGCCAAGAAAACGGCGAGGAGATCAGCAGCTCTCCGCCGAGAACACACAGCGCATCCACGACGGATAGGTGCTCTGGTGCAGATCGCAGTGCATCGAGAACATTGAGCGAAACGACGCGCTGGAAGCTGTCGGGAGCTAGCGGCGGATCGAGAGCATCACCACAGATCAATTGTACCGACGTCGAGCTAACCGCTGGGGCATGAATGCTCGCGGGGGCGTAGTGCCGGCCACTGACGCGCCGAGCGTAGCGAACCGTCTCGCCGCGCAAGATCCAGCGAGCGTACAGCAAGGCCGCAAAGTTCATTTCGACGCCGACGGTCAGCTCAGCGCCTTGCGATAATGAATAGAGACCACGACCGACGCCGCAGCCGAGTTCAATGGCCCGTTCCACGGTAACAATCTTGCGGGCATCGATCGCCTGCCACAGCGTGGTGCCGCCGCAGCCGGGCTCAGGACCATCTGGTGCCGGGATCGCGTAGTCCCCAAAGTGGGCATCGATGTAAATCGATAGATAGTCGAGCATTCGTGGCAGCGCGGCGTCATCGGGACCGTCGAGTGCCATGGTTGCCAGCGTCTCCGGTTCATTGAAGCAGCTCAGCGCCAGCAATTGGCTCCCCGCAAAGCGGGTCAGGTCCGTGAGCACGACCGGGATGCCATGCAGGATCGGGTAGCGGCGGGCACACCTGGGGTTGTCGCAGACCAGGCTTCCCTCTTCGATGTCCTCTGGAGAACCCTCATCTTCGCCACCGGTCGACCGCAACACCTGGGCCACCGATAGCGTGAACAGCTCTCGACCTCGCGCTGAGAGGTGTCGACAGGCCGGGCAAATGAGCGGCAGCAGAGCTGGCAGATCAGCGCGCATTTTTCTTCCGAGCGATCGGCATGGGATGCATGTCGAGCCAGGTGGTGATCCTCGGCAGGATGTTGCCGGGACGGTTTCCGTAGGCGTCGTATTCCTTAGCCGCCGCTTGAGCTAACGCGATGGCCTGCTGCTGCTGATCAGGGCCGCCGATCGCCCACAGCGTCTGTGCCATTGCAAACTGGGTCCGTCCAAGCGCGGGCCGTTCAGCGCGACGGGTGTCGAGGGGCTGGGTTTCACGGAAATTGAGCGCCCGCTCCAGATACGGTCGAGCGGCGGCAGCCTGTCCCAACTGGAGCAGCACTTCACCGGCACTGGTCAGACTGTAGGCCAGCATCTCTTCTCGACGGTCGCCACGCTGCTGTTCTCGAAGGTGCATCGACTCTTCGTGTAGCTTGAGAGCCGCTGCGAGATCGCCTTGTTGCGCCTTGACCTCGCCCAGGAAGTACAGCGCTTCGGTGAGCCGTTCGACGTCGACCCTGGCATCCATCGCCCGACGGATATCGATCGCACGCTGGGCATGTCGCTCGGCATCATCGAGCTTGGACATCGCCATCAGCGTTCGTACGAGCTGGATGTGATAGTCGCTCACCCGGATGTTGTTTTCGCCGAGCGACTTTTCTTGAATCGATAGCGCCCGCTGAAAATAGGACAGCGACTCCTCATATCGGAGCTGGTCACGGGCGACAATTCCCAGCCCGCGCAGCGTGGACACCAGGTTCGGGTGCAGATTGCCAAGCTGCTGGGTTTCGATCCGCAGCGCCTGGTTATATAGCTCGATCGCTTGGGTCAGCCGGTCCGAGCGCCGGTAGACATGTGCCAGGACGTTGATGACCTCGGCGACCTCGGGACTTTCGCGACCGAACAGTTTTTCACGAAGCCCGAGCGCTTTTTGGCACTGCTCGACGGCTCGCTCATAGTGATTTTCCTGCGAAGCGACCATGCAGTTGGCCAAATACAGTCGGGCCCGCAGCGGCTCGGGGTCGCTGATCTCTTCGAGCATGGCTTCGGCGATCTGCGACCAGACCTCGGCCTTGCGAAACTGTTTGATGCGAAAGCCGGTCGTTTCGGTCAAAAGGAGCGCGCTTTCGGCCATCAGGCGCAGATGGCGGGAGTCGATCGCAGCCATGACCGCACCAACGAGCGACTGCTCCGCCTGTACACCCAAACCACCGCGCATCTGAATTTCACCGAGAAGGTACTTGGCCTCGGCGGCGAGCGGCTTGTAGCGAGACTGCGCCGAGTCTTGCGCCAGCTTTTCAGCCCGAACCAGCGCTTCGCTGTACTTGCCAAAGCGCTCGATGGCCCGGACCTCGGCCATCTCTTGACGCAGTGCATCGACTCGTTTGCGCATCACCGGGTTGTCCGGCAGCGGAATCGGAGCACTCAGCGCTTCAATGTTGGCGCAGCCCGCGATCGGTGACAGCTCATGTGTGGCCGAGGCCGCTTCTTGCAGCACGGTGCCATCGGCTTTTTGAAGGATCGCGACAAGTGCGGTCAGCTCGGCCAATCGGTCATCGAGACAGCGCATCCGCAGGTCCAAAATGTGCTGAGTCTGATTCCCTCGCAGCGTCGACAAGCACGACTCGGTGCGCATCGTTGACCAATCGGAAGCGTAACGGTCCAGCGTCTGCTCGACACGTTGCCAAACGTCCTGGGCGTACGACTGCTGTGATGCGAGCAGCGCGGTCTGCAGCTCTTGTTTTCGCTGGTTCGACCAAATTGGACGCAGCCGTTCCTCGAATCCGCCGCACATCCCCGCTTTGCGCTGCTCTCGCACTTGGTACGCCAAGTTACCGATCAGAACGACTGCCAGCACACCGAAGGTGACCATCCATGGCTTCGAAAGTCGACGCTGCTGCGGGTTGAGCGCCGAGATCAGCTCGTCCATGGACGGGAATCGCAAGTCGGGTTTGACCTGTAGCCCCCGCAATAGCACCTGACGTATCCACGTCGGAACCTTGGTGTCTGGCGGGGGTGAAGAAACCCGTCCGCGTACCACGTTGAAGCCGAGTGTGTTGATGTCCTCACCAACAAAAGGTGCGACACCGTACAGCGCTTCGTACAGCGCGACGCAGAAGCTAAATTGGTCGGTTCGCTGGTCGGTCGCCTGGCCCTCGTACTGCTCCGGGGCCATATAACGAGGCGTCCCCATCATCGCGCCGGTGTGGGTGAGCCGAATGTTGAGCGCTTGATTGGACGTAGAAGAAGTCAGCTCACGCGGCAGCGTAGTGTCGTCGTCCGATTGGCCAATCGAGCGCGCCAGCCCGAAGTCCATGACCCGAACCTGGCCCTCTTTGCTGATGAGCACGTTGTCCGGTTTGAAATCACGATGGACGAGCCCGGCTGCATGCGCCGCTTGGAGTCCTCGGCCCGCGAGGATGAACGTGTCGAGGATCTCGCGCTGGCTCCGATGCGTCTGTTCCAGCCAGCGATTGAGCGTGCCGCCATCGACAAATTCCATCGCGATGAAGACCTGGTTGTCGATGGTGCCAACGTCGAAGACGTTGATGACGTTCGGGTGCGATAGCCGCGCCATCGCCTGGGCTTCTCGCAGAAACCGCACGCGGCCACTGCTGCCTCCTCCACCAGACTTGAGCAGCTTGATCGCGACCTTGCGGTCCAGCTCAGGATCGTAGGCGGCATAGACCACGCCCATTCCACCGGCCCCCAGGCAGGACAGCACCATATAACGTCCAATGGTGGCACCGCGTGGCAGCTCTTCGATGGTCGGCTTGCTGCGGGTCATCTGCCTGCGCAGAATCGCTGATTCGTCGGCAAGCTGCTCGCTGGTAGCTGCCAGATCCGAGATCGGTCGCTGCGGTACAGACACGGCCTGAGACGACATGCCGGGCTCTCGCAAGGTCGCCCCAGCCAGATCGGGATTCAGCGTCGACTTGTGCGATTCAGTCACGCTGTGTTGTGGCGGGTCTGAGCGCCTACCGGTGATGCCCATGGCGAGTTCTTGTTCGCTGGGCGTGGACTCGCCACCTCCCGACCCAGGAGGTGCTTTATTGCCGGAGCTGCTCATAAAGGCGCGCCCATTTTATCACTCTGCCGAGTTGGCTGCGTAGGTTTGGACGCCACCGGGCGTGGATCGTGGCGATCAGCCGCAGAAGAAAAATAATGTAAGGAATAAATCGGTTAAATTCATGGTGGTGGCTCATCAAAATCACAGCTCACTACGGTCTAGGGGTGCGCTCCGCTTGGGACGCAAGGGACGGGTGCGGTGATGGAGGCTCGGAGCTATTCCATCGGTACGAAGCTTGCCGAGGGACCATTAGGTGATCTTCACGAAGGGACGAACTCGCAGACCCAAGCCCGTGTGCTGCTGCGGATCTTGCCGGCCTCGCTGAACAAGGACGGCAAGGCGCTCGCTCGGCTCAAGGGGTTGAAGAAATCGCTCGTCCGCTTCGTGACCGGTCAGAGCCAAGGCGATCCCAGTGCTCGTCCCGATCCCGTCCTGCCCACACTGCTTGAGTACGGCACGATGGCAGGTGGCGTGGTCTTTCTGGCAAGTGAGCTTGTGCAGGGCGAACCGCTCGTTGAGCAGCGCCGACGTTCGATGGGTCTGCCGCTTCCAAATAAGGCGCTGCGGGTGGGAAGACAGGTCGCGACTTGCCTGACGCTCGCCCACAGCGCATCGCTCCTTCACCTTCGTTTGTCTCCATCGAAGATTCTTGTCGGCGGAGGCAGTGGTGATGGCGAACAGGTCAAGCTGCTCGACCTGGGGATCGCTCCAGCACTACTCGATCTCCTACCCGGTGGGGTGACAAGTGATGTGCAAAGCAAGGAAGATCGGGCGTATCTGGCCCCAGAGCAGCGCAAGGGCGAGCTCGGGGGCGCAGCGTCCGATGTTTTTGCACTGGGCGTCATCTTATATGAGCTAGCGGCAGGTCGGCTGCCGATGCAGGCCGTAGGCGATGAAGCGGGCGCGAGTCAGGTGACGAGCCTGCCTCAGCTGTTGCCCTCGTGGCAGCGACCGTTGGCAGTGCTGCTTGAGCGGATGCTGATGACCGACCCGTTGGCTCGGCCCTCGATGGGAGAGGTGGCGGCCCAGCTACAGCACCTGGCCGCGCAGCAGCCCACCTCGACGACGTCACTGCCGCCGTCCGGAACAGGCCTGCCGCCATCGGTAGCGGCGTTGCCACCGACCGCTGGGGACGCACTGTCTGACTCGCTCACGATCCCGACACGACTACGGGCGGAGCCGGGCAAACTGGCCGCCAAGACGACTGCACCTGCGAACAGCGAGGTGAAACCGGATAGCCTTTCCGATGGGCAGACCAAGCCGCAAGCCCGTGCCACCAACGACAGCATTGGCTATGCGGCGACGATTGCTCCACCGGCAGGACGACGCCCTGTGGCCAGGGACTCTGCGGACTCTGGAGACTCTGGGGACGCGGTCGAGATTTCGGCTGAGTACACCCAGAGCGCAGCAGCCGGCACGAGTGCCAAAGCCGGGGAGGGGGGAACGGCGGCGACCTCCGCAGAGCCCGGTGTCCAGGGGCAAGTTGCGCTGAAGGCCGGTCAACTCGTCGGGAATTATCGTGTCAACGCCAAGATCGGCCAAGGCGGTATGGGGTCGGTCTACGCCGCGGTTCATAAACAAATCGGCCGTCGGGCCGCGATCAAGATCCTGCATGGGCCATTGGCTGGAACGGCTGACTATGCAGCGCGCTTTCTGAATGAAGCCCGCGCCGTCAACATGCTGCGACATCCGGGTCTGGTCGAGGTGTTCGACTTCGGCCAGCTTCCCGACGGCACGCTCTACATCATTATGGAGTTTCTGGAAGGCGAGTCGCTGCGCGGACTGCTCCGTCGCCAAGGCACGCTGCCAGAAGATGAAGCCAAGAGTCTGGCACTTCAGATGGGCCAGGCACTACTGGCCGCCCACAACAAAGGAATTGTCCATCGCGATTTGAAGCCTGAAAACGTGATGCTGGTCCCAGATCCGGTCAATCCCGATGACAAACGGATCAAGGTGCTCGACTTCGGAATCGCCAAAGTCGCGACCTCCCTGGCACCCGACCCAGAATCGCCCGACTTCGAGACGCAGGTTGGCACGACGATGGGCACGCCCAAGTACATGGCCCCCGAGCAGTACGGCGGGGCAGCAAAGGTGGACGGCAAGGCCGATGTGTTTGCCTTGGGCGTCATGCTCTACGAGATGCTGGCTGGGATTCCGCCGTTTCCGAAGACATCGCTGATGGCGTTCGCGAAACCGCCGCGTCCGCTGCTCGAAGTCGCACCTTCGGTGACACCGAAACTGGCCGAGTACATCCACAGCATGCTGGCCCCCAAGTCGGAGCAGCGTCCGACGATGGCCGAGGTCGTTCGCGAGCTCGCACCGCCTCCGATGGCGACGGCTCAAGTGGCAGTCGTACATCCCCCCAAGCGGAGCCCATTTGGCTGGATCCTACTGTCCGTGACCCTGATCGGCCTCATTGCGGCGGGTATTGTGTTTTACGAAGAGCACTTTCGTCCCCGCGCAGCGCCTGATTTGGTGATTGAAAACAACGACTTGGCGATCGAAGTCAATGCGGCGCGGGCACGGGCACTATCGGTGCTGTATGTGGGGCTGCGGGCCACGGAGCCAGGGCTGCGAGCGCAGGCGGTGCGGGCACTTGGACAGAGTCGAGACAGCGCGCAGTGGACCAGTATTGTCTCGCTTCTCAAAGATCCCGAACCGGTCGTGCAGGTCGAAGCCGTCACTGCGCTCGGCACGCTGGGAGCGCTCGATGCGCAGCCAGTCCTTCTGCAGCTACTCGATTCCAATCCCCAGATGGGACTGCGGGTTGCCGTGGCTGGGTCGCTGGCGAAGCTGCAAAGTCAGCGCGGGCGGGCGGTGCTCCGTGAACTCATGCAAAGCTCGGACGAGCGGATTCGGCTGCGAGCCGCGCTGCTGCTGGTGGAAAGTGGCGGAGAGGCAGTCGCTGCGAAGCCGGTGTTGCGCGATGCGGTCGACAAACCGGGCCTGCCCGAAGACGTGCAGCTTCGCGTGCTGTCACGGCTGGCGCAAACTGGGGATGCGGCCTCGGTGGCGCGACTGCGAGAGGCTCTCGCCGGAGATGAGTTTAGTCTGCGGCGAGTATCGGCAGCAGCCGGTCTTGCACGAATTGGCGATGTCAGCGGCAAAGAGCTGCTTCGCCAGGCCGCTCAGAAGGAAGGACCAACCCAGCTCCTTGCATCGCTGATCTTGGCAACTGTCGGCGATTCGATGGGCTTTGCGCGAATGGTGCAGGTCGCGACCTCTTCGTCCTATCCCGAGGCGTCGCGGCTGGTGGCAAGTGAAGGACTGGCCGCGTGTGGTCGCAGACAGGGGGCACAGCTCCTGTTGAAGGTTCTCGATGAGCCGAAGGCGTCACAGCAGCTTCGGCAGGCGGCAGCGGGTGCCATCGTGCAGATTGCCGGCGGTGACCCCGAACAAATTGCCAAGCAGAGCCTTGGCTGGGCCCAGGCCGCGCTTGGTCACGATGACTGGCTGGTTCGAGAGTCGGCCATGGTCGTGCTCGGTGATATCGATAGTGCGGACTCGGTGCCCCTGCTCAGCAAGGCACTGTCGGATCCGCAGCAAGCGGTACGTCGCGGTGCCGCTGCCGCGCTTGGTCGCAAGCGAGTGCGCTCGGCACTACTGGCATTGCGGACAGCACTGGGAGACGCCGAGCCAGAGGTGCGACGTGCAGGCATGCTCAGCGTGTCGCGGGTCGCCGCGCACCTGCAGAAGAAAGGCGCACAGGCGCATGACGATGAACTGGTCCTGCGGCTGCGACAACTCGTCGAGACCGGGAACACCGAAGACCAACTAACCGCTGCGGGAACACTGCTGCAGCTTGGTGAACAGGTCCATCGCGATCGGCTGCGCGAGGGGCTGCAAGCTCCCGACCCGCTGACACGTAGGCTGGTGGTCGAGATGCTGCCGCCGGGCGATGATCTGCTCAAGATCGCGCTGTCGGATCAGGCGCTGTCGGTTCGGTTTGCGGCGGCGCGGCGGCTGGTTGGATTCAAAGTGCCCGAGACGCTGCCCGTGCTGCACGAGGTGCTGGCAGGAGGAGGCGTAGACAGCTTGATTGCCTACGAGCTTCTCAAGAAGTCGGGCGAAAAGGTGTCGCCGCCCGCTTCATTTAGCGACCTGCTCAGCCGAGGCGATATTCCAACGAGCTTGGCCGTGCTCGACATCATTGCCGACCTGCCGCTGCCAGAGGCACTGCCGCTGCTCCAGAAAGCTCGGCTCGACTCCTCGGCTGAGGTTCGTCGTCGCGTGGGCGAAGTAAGCTACGACTTCTACAAGGCCAGTTCCAGTGAACCGCTGCTGATGCTGATGCTGGGACTGCTCGGTGATCCGGACATGATCGTGCGGACGCGGGTCTCGGCGCTCTTGTCACAGAGTCGAGAGGCCCAAGACGAACCGGCTCCTGATATGGCAGGCCCGACGGATCTGCTATCGGTGGCAATCGATGCGGGCACTAGCATTCAAACGGGCGTGTTGCGGCTCGAAGGCGAGGAAAAAGTCCGCTTTCAGGTCGATGAGCAGGCGTCGCAAAGTATGGTTCCGGGTCTACCACCGCTGAGTCTGTCAGTTGGAAAGCACAAAGTGCGGTACGCCGGTGGAAGCCAGGACGTCGAGATATCCGCTGGTAACACTTCACTCGTGAGGTTGCCGGTGACGCTAGGCGACCAGCTCATCTTCGACGCCGCCGAGGCTGTGAATCGACGTGAAACGGCGGCAGCGCAAAAGCTCATCGATCGAGCACGTGCGCTTCAGACCCGTGGTCGGCTGTCACGGGCGGCGGTGGCTGAGCTGACCTATCAGCAAGCGCGCATTCATGAAGAGACGGCAAACTATCTAGAAGCGATGACCGAGTATGAAGCGCTCGGCAAGCTACCCGAGAGAAAGCCTGAACATACGACCGCTGCACTGGGCGCGTCGTCGAAGCTTCAGCCGTATCTCGGGCGACTCATCATCAGCAAAGACGTGGATGGGCAGTGTACGACGGTGATGCAGTGGGTTCGCCCCGGCGAGCACGTGGTCGACCAGAATCGACCTGTGCGGGTTCGTGCCGGTGGCCAAGCGCGGGTCGAGTTGTGTACGACCGGGCGCTCCGAACCGTAACCGAAAGCTCGCCAGCGGCAGTCCGACACGACGACAAAACAAGGACACAAGGATATGTGGCGGTTTTTAGCCTGGTTCGCCGTGCTGTGCTACTCCCAGCTTGCCTGGGCAGAGCTACCGACGCTGCGTGGTCTGACGGGAGATCGAAAGTTCACCGCTCTTGTGGAGCAGGGCCGGATAGCGCTGGAGCGTAACGAGCCCGGTAAAGCCATCCCGGCGCTCGAAGAGGCCTATCGCTATGTCCAGCGGCCAGGCCTTCTGTACCTGCTCGGCCGGGCGGCTCTGCTGGAAAACAGGCAACGGGCGGCTTGTGACCTGTACCGTCGATACATCGAACAGATGGGAGACGACGCAGAGGCCGAGGTAAAAGCCGAGCAGAGCCAACTACTCTCGCATCCGCTGACCGTTGGGGCCGAGCTGATGGTCGTTGGTGTCACCGGCGGCATTGTGACCGTTGATGGACGATTGGTGGGCGCACTGCCGCTGGCCACTGCCATTCAGCTTGAGCCTGGTCCCCATCACGTGGTGCTGTCCAAAGAAAATCGTCGAGTCGAATCGCAGGTGTCAGTGCTGGCCCGACGGACTGCCGAGGTGCGCTTTACCCTCAAGCCGCCGCTCGCGGTGACAACCCTGACACCGGGCGTGCTGCTGTTCATCGAGCCAAGCACCCTAGATCCTGCGTTCCTGGCCAACGTCCGCAAGAACGTCAGCGAGGCTGTGACGCAACAGCGAGCCGTGTTGGTGGCACCCGATTTACAAGCACAGCTCCTGAACACCGACCGCGAGCTGTTTGGCTGTCTCGATCAGCCTTCCTGTCAAGAACGACTCGCCGCGAAATCGGATGCACAGTACGCGCTGCGCTTGTCGTTCGAGCTGGGACCGGCGGCGCTCAGCGTCCCGGAGCTGCAAGGGCGTGCCAATCACAAGCCGGTGACGGCTTATCGGTACTCGGCGACCGTGCTCGATGTCGAGGTCGGTGCGATTGCATCCAGTGCCACCGATAGCTGCGTCGAATCACAGTGCAACAAGCTGATGAGCCGCATCGGCGACATGGTGCAGGATTTGCTGAAAACGGCGGCCAACAAGCCTCGCGGGACACTGCACTTTGCATCGGAGCCACCGGGGGCCGATGTCTTGCTGGCTGGTCACAAGGTTTCAACCACGCCCGGCAAGCGGGATGCATTCATTGGACCCTATGACGTGGTGTTCTCAAAGCCTGGCTACTATCCGTTTGTGACGTCGGTACTGGTTGAGGACAATAAGGAGTTACCAGTCAAGGGCATCTTGACCCCGCTGCCGGTGACTCCGCCGTCACGTTCGCGGTCGATCCTCAAGTGGACGACCCTTGGCGTCGGCATACTGGCGACGGCGGCTGGTGCCACCTTGCTCGGGCTCCATGGTCGCCCGACGAGCTGTGCGACTGACTCAACGATGATTTGCCCATTTGATGGGCGCGCTGGTGGGGCCGCGCTACTGACCATCGGAACGCTGTCGCTTGGTGGATCGCTGGCGCTGTTCATCTTGGATACCAAGCAAAGCAGTGGCTCTCAGGTAGTGGCTGCACCGGGAAGTGCGGGCCTGTCGGTGACCGGCTCGTTCTAGTCTTCCCAAAACACCCGCACCCGTGGTCAGCTTCCCTTCATGAACCGAAG
>JBGAUT010000055.1:0-34374 GCA_044228505.1 Polyangia bacterium
GGACAACCTGCGCCTAGGTGTGGCGGAGGACTATCAGCGCCAAGGGGGTGTGTTCGGGATCATGCAGTGGGACTACTTTCACAGCGAACGGGTGAACACCAACCTTCAAGCGGGACTCCAATACTCGACGGTCGATGTCGGTCCGCAAGGCTTCTTCGGGACTGTCGACACTTCGGCCTATCGCGGTCTAGGCCGGTTCTCTGCGGCCAATGACTCCTACGAAGCCGAGCGACCGCAGCACTACAATGGAGATGACGGAACGTACTGGTATCAAGGTGGGTCACTGACCTACGACAAGCGCTATACGTTTCAGTTCGACCCATCGGTGTCGCTGCGCGGTAAGCTGCTCGGGCGGCACGAGGCCAAGTTCGGAATTCAGTCGCGGGTCATCTACCACTCCTTCGAGCAGTCGGTTCCCGGTGGGACTTCCTATAGTGACGTGGGCGGTGGTCCTGGCGAGCGGGGACTCTGTCTTCCGGCGATTGGCCAGACCCAGGGCTGCAATCTTCGCACCGACTCCCCCTCGTTTAACAATCATCAGGTGGGCTTTTCGGTGGGGGCGTTTGCCCAGGATCGCTGGCAGATCACATCGTTTCTGCGCGTCAATCCGGGCTTTCGCATCGACTACGGACGGACTGCCAACAGCTTGGGCCAAGAAGTGTCCAGCTTGATCGGATTTGGTCCCCGCATCGGTGTCCTGCTCGACCTGACCCAAGACGGAAAGACCCTGTTTACCGCCTACTACGGCCGTTCCAATGAAGTGCTGTCCCTGCTGGCGGCGGCCTATGCAGACATCACACCCACGTCGACCACGCTCAAATGGGATAGCGACAAGCGAGACTTTGTTCCTTTGCGTACCTCTGGCGGTGCCGAAGGCTACAAGCTCGATCCCACCGGCAATACCCCGCACACCGATGAGGTGACGCTGGCCCTGCGTCGCGAGGTGCTCGACAACTCGGTGGCCACCGTCGACTATACGTACAAACGGGTCTCCAACATCTGGGACAGCATCGAAACCAACCAGATTTGGGATCCGACCGGAACACGGGTGATCGACCATGTGGATGGCATCCCTCGCCAGGTCTTCCAGTACTCCCGGCCAGATGAAAACTGGCGTGTGTATCACGGACTCGACTTCATCTTCGAATCGCGGCCCCGTCAGGAGTGGGATCTGTCGCTCGCCTACACGCTGTCATTCCTGTATGGCCCTGGGGCCGAGCAGTTTGCCCAAGTCTCTGGGAGTCAGACGCTCAGCCAGTTCTACAACCCGCGCATGCGGGAGTTCTACGACGGCTTTCTGCCCGAGGATCGACGACACAATCTCAAGCTCCGCGCCTCCTACAACTGGAAGGGATTCCTCCTGGGCGCTTTCCTGAACTTCCAAAGTGGCGGTCCACGTACCAAGCGCTTCTTTAACCAGAACGAAGGGGACTACACCAATCGACGTTCACCGAGTGGCACCGATCCTGGGCAGATCCAAAACGATGTTGCCTCCATTGCGGAAGTTCGGACCCCAGCGGTACTCACCACCGACCTGCGCATTGCCTACGACCTGCACTCACTCCTTCAAAAGGTGCATCTGCAAGTGAGTGCGGACCTGTTCAACCTCTTTAACCTCGACTCTCCCACCGAGATCGAAGCCCGTGATGTGCCGAGCTACGGACAGGTCCGATCTCGCCAGCAGCCGCTGCGACTCCAGCTCGGAATCCAGCTCACCTATTGATCAGCCGGACCGAGGATGGCGCTCTGTAGCGCTTCCCACGGGAGGGTGGCACAGCGGCGGCGAGAGGAATATTCTCGGACGCCACTTAGCGCCACGAGATCCCCGATTCCGTCCGGGCTGTCGACCTCGGCTGGGCTGCTGAGGAATTGCAGCAGGCAGTCTGTGAGTCTGCGTGCGGCCGCCACGGTCTGTGTCTGCACCGCATCGGTCAAAAGCGAGGCCGAAGCTCTGCACAGTGCGCAGCCATGCCCTTCAAAGTGACAGCGGGCAATCACATCCCCAGAGATCACCAGCGAGATTCGTACTTCATCCCCACAGAGCGGATTGGTCAGCTTGCAGTGATGGGTTGCGTCCGGCAGCGGTCCAAAGTGATGCGGCTCCCGATGGTGGGATAGGATGACTTCCTGATACAGCTTGGCGAGCGATGGATTCATCGAAACAGCTTGCCTATGTGACAAAGCGCGTCACACAGGGCGTCAATCTCTTCATCGGTGTTGTAAAACGCCAGGGAGACCCGGACACTGCCCCGCACTGCCAGTGCCGCAAACAGGGGCTCGGCGCAGTGAAGCCCGGCCCGCACCGCGATTCCTTCTAGGTCGAGCGCCGTTCCGACATCGTGTGGATGCACTCCCTCCATAACGAAGGAGAGGACGGGCACCTTCGGTCCTTCCGGAACGAGCAGTCGCAGGCCCGGAACCTGGGACAGCTTGCGGATCGCGCCATCGAGCAGCTCCGCTTCTTGTGCGGCGATGCGATGGAGCCCAAGCTCATGCAGATAGTGAATGGCGGCACCGAGCCCGATGACTTCAGCCACCGCTGGCGTGCCTGCTTCAAAGCGGTGTGGGGCAGGCTGGTACTCGGTTCGTTCGGCGGTGACCGATAGCACCATTCCTCCCCCGGTCTGCCATGGCGGCATTTCGGCGAGCAGCTCCTTCCGTCCCCACAGCACGCCCACCCCCCATGGTCCCATCAGCTTGTGGGCCGAAAAGCAGTAGAAGTCGCAGCCGAGCTGCTGCACATCGACCGGTAGATGCGGCACTGCCTGCGCTCCATCAATCACCGTTACCGCACCCACCCGCTTGGCCAGCTCACAGACTCGCTGCACATCGACCACGGTGCCGGTCACGTTCGAGGCGTGGGTACAGGCAACGATCCTCGTCCGTGGGGACAAGAGCTTCGCCAGTGCTCCCAGATCGAGCTGACCCGATGGAGCAATCGGCGCGACCAGTAGCCGTGCGCCGCGTGCGTGGCACAGCACCTGCCATGGGACGAAGTTACTGTGGTGTTCCAGCTCGGTGACAAGGACTTCGTCACCGGGCCCGACCCGCAACGGCCCAAGGCTGTGGGCGATGAGGTTGAGTGACTCGGTCGTGCCTCGGGTAAACACCACAGAGTCCGGTGATGGGGCTCCCAGCAAGGCGCGGACTTGGTCGCGTACCGCCTCAAAGTCTCGGGTCGCGGTCTGGCTGAGCGTGTGGACCCCCCGATGGACGTTGCCGCAGCGTTCGATATAGGCGGCCAGCAGCCGATCGAGGACGTACTGTGGCTTCTGGCTGGTCGACGCATGGTCTAGATAGATAAGCGGTCGACCATGCACAGTCTGGGCGAGCGCTGGAAAGTCTGAGCGCCGTGCTCGCAGAGGGTGTTCAACCGATGCCATGGCTCGCAATATGGCACGAAACGGTGTCTGGATTGCGATGCTGTGGGTCGCCCATGGACACTGCATCTGGCTTGCGCCTAAGCTCGCCGCAGCGAAGGAACAAGGTGTATGCCGCACGAGTCCGCGAAGCTGCTTGCTCAAGGTCTGTCCTGGATTCAGCAGGGTCAACAGGTTGCGATTGCCACCGTCGTCAAGACATGGGGCTCATCCCCGCGACCGACCGGCAGTCTGCTCGTGATCAGCCAACGCGGTGATTTCGTTGGCTCGGTGTCGGGCGGCTGTATCGAAGGGGCGGTGATTGCCGCTGCTCAACAGACCATGGCAGATGGTCGGCCACAGCTACTGGCGTTTGGTGTGACCCAAGAGATGGCGTGGGAGGTCGGCCTGGCTTGTGGTGGGCGGGTTGAAGTGCTTGTGGAGCGGGCGGACGCTGACGAGCTTACCAACCTTACTACCGCACTGTCCTGCCGACAGCCGCTGCTCTTGGTGACAGAGCTGCCCAGTGGCGAGCGGTGGCTGTTTCATCATGCCGATGACCTGCGCTGCCCCGAAGCGCTGCGGGCCCAGGTTGCGGCGGCCCTGCACGGCGAAGGTGCGTTGGACGTCGAGCTGGCTGACGGAAGACGGTTCTTCCTGTGGCCGCTACTACCTGCCGTACGCTTGTTCATCTTCGGTGCCGTGCACACCACGCAGCCACTGTGTCAGATGGCGGCGCTGTGCGACCTCGATGTGACGGTGATTGATCCTCGGACGGCGTTTGCCACCGAAGCGCGCTTCCCATCTGTGACCCTCATCAAAGAGTGGCCCGAAGAAGCGCTGAAGCACCTGACCTTGGATCGGCGCACTGCGGTGGTCACGCTGACCCATGATCCGAAGCTTGATGATCCGGCACTCTACGCTGCGCTGAAAAGCGACGCCTTCTACATCGGAGCGCTCGGAAGCGGTAAGACCCATGCATCACGCTTGCGGCGACTCGGAGAGCTAGGCGTTTCCGCAGAACAGCTTGCGCGGATCCATGGTCCAGTCGGCCTTCGTATCGGAGCCCGCTCTCCGGCCGAGATCGCGGTGTCGATCTTGGGACAGCTTATCGCCGCACTTCATCGTGAGAGCGCATGAGGTTCGGACGCTGGGAGGTCAGCGAGGGCTTACGGCTGGCCCATACGCTGCGGCTGTCTGATGGTGCGGTCTTCAAGAAGGGGCGTTGTCTGGACCCAGAAGATGTCGAGCGGCTGCACCGTGATGGCATCGCTTGGGTATGGGCCGCGCAGCTTGATCCTCAGGACCTTGACGAAGACCGAGCCGCCGCACAGCTTGCCCAGGTGGTGGCGGGGTCAGGCACTCGGCCCGCTGAGGCCAGCACCGGACGCTGTAACCTTCATGCCGAGGCTGCGGGCCTGCTGGTTTTGGCGGTGGACGCGGTCAAATCGCTCAACCATCTGTCTGCCGATCTGACCTTGGCGACGCTGCCACCGTTTTCGGTGGTGCGTGTCGGCACCATGGTCGCCACGATCAAGGTCATCCCATTTGCGGTGCCCCAGTCGCTCCTTGATTCGGCCCAATCGCTCGCTGGGTCGAGCGTACCCGAGGCGGGTTCGCTGATTCGGGTGGTGCCATTTGTCCCTCGGCGGTTGGGTCTTATCCTGACCCGCACCGCCGGTTTACCCGAGAGCATCTTGGACCGCGCTGCAGCGGCCCAGCGGGTGCGAGCGGAGCGAATCGGCAGCGTGATTTCCGAGGAACGGCGTTGTGCTCATGATGAAGAAGCAGTCGCCGCCGCTATTGGAGAGCTTGTCGCTTGCGGCTGTTCACCGATTTTGGTGCTGGGCGCGTCAGCGATCGTGGATCGTCGCGATGTCATTCCATCTGCCATCGAGCAGGCGGGTGGGGAAGTGGTGCATCTGGGCATGCCGGTCGATCCGGGCAACTTGCTGCTGCTCGGGCGACTGGGCGAGGTCAGCGTGCTCGGCGTGCCGGGCTGTGCGCGCTCCCTGCGTCGCTCGGGCTTTGACTTCGTGCTGGAGCGACTGTGTGCGGGGCTCTCGGTTTCGGCGAGCGACATCATGGATTTGGGAGTCGGTGGGCTGCTCCATGAAGTGCCGTGGCGACCGGCACCGCGTGCTCAGCCAGTGCTCCCTCCGCAAGTGGCTGCGGTGGTGCTGGCGGCTGGCCGCTCACAGCGAATGCAGGATCGCAACAAGCTCCTAGAGCTGTTGGAGGGCAAGCCACTGGTCTGTCATGTGGTCGACGAGCTTCTTCAAACGGCGGTGCGTCCGATCGTTGTGGTGACTGGTCATCAGGCCGAGCAGGTACGGGCAGCGCTCGCGGACCGGCCGGTGGTCTTTGTCCACAATCCGGACTTTGCGGTGGGCCTTAGCTCTTCGCTGCGGATGGGTCTTGGACAGCTCGACAGCAGCATTGATGGTGCGCTTATCTGCCTAGGCGATATGCCCAGGGTCCGAGCCAAGCATATTGAAGCGCTCATCGGTGCGTTTGAACCCGAGGACGGTCGTGAGGTGGTGCTGCCCACCTTTGGGGGGCGGCGCGGCAACCCGGTGCTGTGGGCAGCGAGGTTTTTCCCGGTGATGCGGGAGCTATCCGGAGACGTGGGGGCCCGAGAGCTGCTCAACCGCTACGCGGAGTCCATCTGTCCGGTACCGATGGCAGATGATGGCATCACCCTGGACGTGGATACGCCAGCGGCCCTGCGTGCGTTGACCAAACCCCATGCACAGCCGTAGGACCGATTGAATTTGTGTGTGGATCACCCTTCAAGGGGCGTGGCGGACAAATTGAATTTGTGGACCCCCCCCTTCAAGGGGTGTAGCGGACAAATTGAATTTGTGGACCCCCCCCTTCAAGGGGCGTAGCGGACAAATTGAATTTGTGGACCCGCAGCTTCAAGGGGCGTAGCGGACAAATGGAACCTCTTCGAAGGCGCTACGAGCCGCTCAACCGCACGCCAATGACGCCAAGGATGATGAGCAGAATCGACGCCAGCTTGGGCAGCGAGGTGGTTTCGTGGAAAAACACGAGGCCCAACACGACCACCAGCAGTGTGCCCATCCCCGACCAGATCGCATAGGCCACGTTGAGCTTGATCTCTTTTAGGGCCAACGTTAGTAGGCCAAGACTCGACATGTAGAACAAGATCATCGCGACCGAAGGCACAATCCGGGAGAAACCGTTGGAAAGTTTCATGCAGGTGGTCCCGCAGACCTCAAGCACGATGCCGAAGAACAGGAAGAGCCAGCTCATGACCATCGTTTCTACTCCATGTCGGTGGCTGCGCGTGAGTCGGCACATCCAAGTCCAAGCTGGGTACGGTTATCAAAGTACGGTTTCTGCTGACGGAAATTTGAGCATTTGGCGGAGCAGGCTATGGTCCCTGTCTCAATTGTCGCCAAAGCTTCTCCCGAGACTTGCCGCGCCGTCCTCGGACATCACCTTGACACCGCTTGGAACAGACGGGCAGGATCAGAAAGGGCGGTTTGTTGCGTAATGGCGGTCAGTAACGCGTTTCTTACTTCGCACGCAGTCGCAGATCTCATCGGGGTGAGCCCCTCCACGGTGCTGTCGTGGATCGACAAGGGACTGCTACCCGCGTTTCGTACGCCGGGTGGCCATCGACGGGTCGAGCCGATGGTCCTCGTCGAGTTTCTGCGCAATCACCAGATGCCGGTGCCTCGGACCCTGCTGCCACAGGCCAAGCGGATGCTGCTCATCGACGATGATGCCACGTTTTTGCGCTCGACCAAGCGGCAGCTCAAGCAAAACTTTCCGGAGCTGGACGTCGAGATGGCCGAAGGTCCGGTCGAAGGCTTGCTGCGGATCGGCACCGATCGCCCAGACGCCGTGCTGCTTGATGCGATGATGCCCGGCATGGATGGAGTCGAGGTCTGCCGACAGATTCGACAAAATCCAGCCACGTCGGAGATCGCGATCATTGCGCTGACGGGTCGACTCGATGACATGCTCGAGGTTGCCTTCAAGAAGGCGGGGGCAACTGCTTGCCTCCGTAAGCCACTCGATATCAACCAGCTCACGCAACTTTTGGGGCTTTAGACATGACCGTGCTCGCCGTGGCGCAAGAGGAGAGGGCTGTCCGCACGAGCCACAAGCTACGTGCGCTTCGTCACCTGGCTAGCGAATTTGGCGTGGGGCCGATCGCTTGCACGGCGTGGCATCCGCGCTTCCAAGTGGCCAGTGGCTTTGTCGAGAACCTGTCGATGGGCGGTCTGTGTGTGCGCTTGCCGGGCGCGATTCGGCTCGGCACCATCGAAGTCGATGACTGGCTGCTGTCGGTCCACGTCTCGCTTCAGAGCGGCGAGGTGATCTGTCACAGCGATGCCGTGGTCCGCCACGTCCATCTAGATGGCGAGGATCTCGTGGTCGGGCTTCAGATCAAAAAGGGTGTGGTCGATCTGCCACTGCTCTATGAGCGCCAGACGCGCTATCGGTTTGCGGCGCGCTGCGATCAGGCCGAGCGCGTGGCCGATGCGACCCGGATCCTGCCCATGTTTAAAGAGTGGGTGTCCGATCTTCGCAACTACCTCGAGCGGATGCGGTCCTTTCTGGACCAAGAAGAGTCGGCTCTAGAGAGCGAAGACTTGTTTACCCGCGATCAGATCTGCGCGCAGTACATCGCCGAGGTTGGGCCGCGCATCATCCAGCGGGTCCAGACGGCCAGTCATCAGATGGGCCCCATGCTGGGAGGGCTGACCGATGACGAACACGCAGCCCACCGAGCCTATGCGCAGCATCACCTGGGCGAGCTGTTTATGCTCGCACCGTTTGTGAGGCGAGCCCATAAGAAGCCTCTTGGCTATGCGGGCGACTACGAAATGATGAACATGCTCTACCGCCCGAGTAGCGTCGATGGCTGTAGCTTGTTCGGCAAGGTGCTCAACATGAGCACCACCAGTGAAGTCGCAGCTCGAGCGAACATCAATCGCATTTCGTTTCTGCAGGACAAGATCCGGGCAGCGGTTCGAGCAAACTCGGCGGGGGGCAAGACCCGTACGCGGATCGCCTCGGTCGGGAGTGGCCCGGCTCGCGAGATCGAGCATCTACTGGAAAACGAGCCTCACCTTGGTCCGATGCTCGATGTGATGCTGATTGATCAAGACGTGCGGGCGATCGGCTACTGCGAACGGCGCCTGACGCCGCTGGCGGAGCGAACGGGAGCCCAGATCCATTTTGTGCGGGAGTCGGTTCGGCGCCTACTCTGTGGGGGCCGACTCGGCTACACGATGGGTTCTCGCCAGCTCATCTATAGCGCCGGACTATTCGACTACCTATCTGACCGCAGCTTTGTGGCGTTACTGTCCGCTCTTTACGATGGGGTCGATGAAGGTGGACAGATTTTGGTCGGCAATGTTGATCAGTCGAACCCAACTCGCTACTTCATGGAGTACTTTGCCGAGTGGTTCTTGATTCATCGAACACGCCAGCAGTTGCTTGATAAAGCGAAGCTGCTACGGCCCGCGCCGACGCAGGTTCGTGTTGAAGCGGAGCCGCTCGGCGTGAACCTCTTCCTTGTCCTTCAGAAATGACCGCTGACTTCAAGTCCTACCTCCAAGACTACAACTACGCGGCGGTGCGTCTGACCTGCATCCTGTGTGCGGTGCTGATGCCAGCAGGGCTATCGCTGGACCTGTTTACCAACCGTCAGTTTGTCGGCGAGTTTTTGATCCTACGCATGGTTGCGGCAGCGGTGTCGCTCGGGATCTTGGGGTTGTCTCGGCTGAGCAGCCTCCGCCGGCACAGCTATCTGCTCATCACCATTGTGATCTTGGCGTGCACCGGGGCCATCGAGCTTATGATCATCCGACTGGATGCGCCCGCCAGTTCACCGTATTACGCCGGGCTCAACCTGTGCATCCTGGGGTCGGGGCTCGTCTACGTCTGGAGTGCGCGACAGGCGCTTGGGGTCTGCGCGCTGGTGCTGCTGATGTGGCTTGTGCCCGCGCTGTGGGGCCATCCAAACCTGTATGGAGCGTTCTTTAACAACCTCTACTTCTTGGTTCTGACGAGCATCATCGCCGTTGCTGCCAATGTGATGCGCTATAACCAAGCTCACCGCGAGTGGGAGGCCAAGACCGCCCTGTCGCGGACGAGTGCCGAGCTGCAGACCTCGATCGAGCGGATTCAGGAGCTGGATCGGCTCAAGAACCAGTTCTTCACCAACATCTCACACGAGCTACGGACTCCGTTGGCGCTGATTACGGCACCGATCGAGGAGATGCTGTCGCGCAGTGGTCTGCCGGATATCCATCGCAACGCGTTGCAGGTGGTGCTTCGCAACGGGTTGCGACTGCACCGCTTGATCGATGGACTGCTCGACTTGGCACGTCTTGAAGCGGGGCAGCTTCGGCTGCGGGTGATAAACCTCGACGTGCCGCAGCTTGTGCAGAGCGTCGTGGCTGCATTTCAGCCTGCCGCAGACAGCATGGGCATCAAGCTGGAGTTGGTGGTGCCCGAGGGACCGGCACCTGGGGCACTCATGGGCGATAGCGAGAAGCTAGAGGTCGTACTGACCAACCTGCTCGGTAACGCGCTCAAGTTCACCGATCGCGGCGGGAGCATCCATGTTGCGCTGCGCTATCTGAGCGACTCCGTAGAGATCGATATTCGAGACAGTGGAATTGGCATCCCCGAAAGCGAGCAGCCGTATATCTTCGAGCGCTTCCGTCGGGTGGAGTCGGCAGGTCGCAAGCAGGGTGGGGCGGGCATCGGTCTGGCGCTGGTCAAGGAACTGGTCGAGCTGCACGGGGGCTCGGTGCGGGTGAAGAGCAAGTCTGGCGAAGGGGCCACCTTTACGGTCAGCCTCAAGCTTGGCAATGAGCACCTGCGAGATTCGATGATGGACTCACCCTCTCATCCGCCGTCGGGTCCGCAGAGCGAGTCGCTTCGTCCAGCGAGCGTGCAGCAAGCACTGGTTCATCTGGATGGGGCGCTGGATCCTCGGTTAGAGCCTGCGGCCAAAGGCAACTCCAGCCAGGCCATTCCGGTGCTGGCATCGGGTGGCGGTCACAGTCGTGCGCACGTGCTGATTGCGGAGGACAACGTCGACCTGCGGAAGTTCCTGCAAGAGCTGCTTGCGCCGTACTACAGCGTGACCACCGCCTGTGATGGCAAAGCGGCGCTCGATAGCATTCAGGAGCGGCTGCCCGATCTGGTACTGGCCGACGTGATGATGCCGCAGATGTCGGGCATCGAGCTGTGCCAGCAGGTCAAGCGCGACCTACGGACCCGAACCTTGCCTGTGATCCTACTTACAGCGCGCAATGGCATCGATGAGACGATTGAGGGTTTCAGTCACGGGGCCGATGACTATCTGGTCAAGCCGTTCAGTCCCCGCGAGCTGCTGATGCGGGTGGCGGTACAGCTGAAGCTGCGGCGACTCACCGCTCAGGTCGCCAACGCCGCACGGCTGGCCGCAGTGGGCACGTTGGCTGCGGGTGTCGCTCACGAGATCAAGAATCCGCTCAACGCGATCAACACCGGCGCGGCCGCCCTGCGCAAGCGTGACGAGATGGCACCAGCGCTGCAAGCGGAGATCCTCGACATGATGGAAGAGTGCGTCGGTCGGATTGCTGAGATCACCACCGCACTCACCGAGCATGCTCGTCCCGCCGACGGTGAAGGGCTGTCGTTGTTCGACGTGCAAAAAGGGCTAGATACGACGCTGCGGTTGCTTGCGGATCGTCTGCGGGCATCGTCGATCCAGATCGTGCGCGACTTTCGCACCGAGCGGCTGATCGTGGCCAGGCCTCGTCAGCTCAATCAGGTGTTCCTCAACCTGCTCGACAATGCAGTACGGGCCAGTCCGCCGTCCGGTCGGATCTCGCTGACGCTGTCAGAAACCGATCGAGACAGCATTTCACTGGTGGTCCACGATGAAGGCATGGGCGTCCCAGTCGAAAATCGCGAGCGGATCTTTGATCCCTTCTTTACGACTCGCGCCCCCGGCGAAGGCACCGGCCTAGGCTTGTACCTGTCGAGGCAGATCATTGAGGCGCATGGCGGCTCGCTACGGGTCGGTAGCGTGCACGGGCGTGGTGCCGCGTTCATCATCGAGCTACCGGTCGCCGGCCCGATTGCGGCCACGAGCACCACCAATCAGGGAGCGGCGGCATGAAGAGCCCAAAGCCTGCGCAGAGCGGTGAGCGCCGCGCCGTCGTCCTGTATGTTGACGATGATCGAGCCAACCTGTTGGCGTTTCGAGCCATTGCTGAGCCCACCTATGAGGTGGTCGTGGCGCGTAGCGGGGACGAAGCCCTGGCGCTGATTTCGCAGAACCCCGACATCGCGGTGCTGATGGCGGACCAGCGGATGCCGGGCATGAGTGGCATCGACCTGTGCGAGCGGGTGCAGTCGAGTCATCCCGACATTGTGCGAATGCTGGTAACGGCGTATTCGGATTTGCAGGCGGCGATTGCGGCCATCAACCGAGGCCATGTCAGCCGCTACCTCAACAAGCCGTGGAACTCCGAGGAGCTGCTAGCGACCTTACGGGATGCCGTGGAGCGCTATCGGCTCAAAGCGACGGTGCAGGAGCTGCAGGTTCGCATTGCTCAGAGCGAGCGGCTGTATGCGCTGGGGGTTTTGACCGCTAGCATTGGCCACGAGTTGCGCACGCCACTGTCGATTGTCTCGGCCAATGTCCAGTTTGCTCATCGGGCATTGCTGGAAGCCAAGAGTGCGCAGGGAACGAAGAACCACGCGGCAGCGCTCCAAGAAGTCGAAGCAGCGCTCATTGATGCGGAAGAAGGAGCGCAGCGGCTCATCGACATTGCCGACAGCATCTTGCTGTCCTCGCGGAGCGAGCCCGGAGATCGCGAGCCGGTCGATTTGGCGCACGTACTGCACTCGGTGTTGCGACTGACTCGCTCGGAGGCGACTCATAGAGCACGGCTGTTGATTGCTCAGTCGGCCAAGCCGCGCATCTACGGCTCGGCCACGCGGGTGGGACAGGTGCTACTGAACTTGGTACTCAACGCACTTCAAGCGCTGCCTGACAGGCCGATCGAGCGGAACGAGGTCAAGCTGGCACTCGATGAGCAGGACGGTCGAGCCATCGTCGAGGTCGCCGACAACGGCATCGGCATTGAGTCGGCGAACTTGGCCCACATCTTCGATCCATTCTTCACCACCAAGAAGAAGGGCACTGGGCTTGGACTCGCCATTTCCAAGCAAATCATCGAGGAGATGGGTGGACAGATTCAGGTCGAGAGTCGGCCTGGCCATGGCACCCGCTTCCGCATCTCCTGGCCGCTGCTCACGACCTAGGTGGTGGGGCGGGGGGCTACGAGAAAATGAGTCGGCCGCTCTCCGTGACTTGGCATGCGGCCAGCCCGGAGCGTGGGCGAGGCGGGCTGTTGTGGCTAGGCAGTAACGACAGCCCTTCGGCGATGCGGCTTGGCTGATGGACCAGATGAAGATGGAGCGCCGCCTGGAAGCGCTCTAGGAAGTACTCCAGTGCGAGATGGAGCACCCTGCGGCGATATTGCGACTCGGTGGCGATCGACTGCTGGTGGGCGCTGGTTTCCAGGGCGCGCAAGACTCGTTCTTGGGCAGCGAGGCCCAGGAGCTGCGCGGGCTGAAGACCGGCATCGCGGATGTGGTCTGGGAATCGTTCTGCGGCATGAAGGAACCGGGCGATCCCATCGGCGATCTTTTGGCCATCGCTGAGAGGCAGTGAGTTGCCCAGGCCAAACTCAGCCCGCAGACCGGCGTTGCTGCTACCGCGCAGCGTGCGGCGCACAGCGTCCCGATAGGCTTCCAGCAGCAGCGCACCGGTGCGGAGTGTCTCACCATGACGGGGGGACTGCGGGGCTGAGATCGTGAGCGGGCCTCGCAGCTTGGGGGCGAGCGGCGTCTGCCCCTGCATCTCTTCAGCGATTCGTAGCACTGCGCCGCACATCTCACGGGACAGCGCGACTTCGGCGTGGAGCGCTCGTTCACCGGAGATGAACTTCAGGACCGGACCGAGCGCGAGCAGGCACCTGTCGATCGACAGCTTTGGCTCACTTCCCTCATCGCACAGGTCGCGGGCCCGTGATAGCAGCGTCTCTACTGCGGCGGATGCCGTTGCCGGGCGTCGAGAGGACACCGCCGAGAGCATGAGCGCGGGGGTAGAGGAGGACCGAAGGGATAGCTTGAGGCGCTGTGGGTTCGGCATGACGGTTCCTTGATGTAGGACAAATACCTACTGCGTCCAGCCGGGTCTGCCAAATTTTTGTGCTAGTGTCCTCGCAGATGTGGGAAGTCAAAGTCGCACTCGCTGCCTTTCTCCCGCTCCGAATCGGGGCCGGGCAGTTCATGCTCGCGCAGGCGATGCAGCAGGTGGCGGCAGGGTGGCTTCAGCAGCCGCTGATCGTGCGGCACCTCGAAACGGTACGCAGTGGCGAACATGGGCTTCGAGTGCTGGCCCCAGTGGCAGAGCATGTCCTGCGGCACTCGATGATCTACAGCGTGGCGACTTGTACGGGGCAGTTGGTGCTCGGTCTGTGTCTGTGCGTGGGGCTTGTGTCGCGAACCTCGGCGGCTTTGTCCCTCATCGGGTACTTGCTCGTGGGCCTGCTTACCGGGTCACGGCTGTTCGATAGCGGTACCGTTCTGCTGGTGCTGTCGCTGCTGTCGCTTTCGCTGGTGCCTGCGGGCCGGGTTTTCGGGCTAGACCTTCTGCTCCGTAACCGCCTGCCGCAGTGGCTTACCTGACCGGCGGTCTTGGGAAGGGGCGGCTCGGGCGTTACTTGAGGTCGCAGGCGGGGTGGAAATCGGCGATCTGGCAGGTTCCTGAGGGGCAGAAGTATCCGCAGGGGCAGTAGTTTCCTGGACCGCAGGGTTGACCGACGACCGGATCCTTGATCGAGCACATGTCCCCGCTGCCACCGTCACCGCAGATATTGGGACCACCGTCTACCGCACCGTCTGTCACGGGGGTTGGCGTCGGGTTTGGGCAACCACCGACCGCAACGATGAGTAGGAGCAGGTGCAGTCCTGCTGCGATTCGTCCGATGGTGTTGGTTCGAGGTTGAGCGGTTGGCAGCATCTGAAGCCTCCCTCTATGTGAGTGCTGGTGATCTCTCGTAAGGGTAGCAAGGTCGCGCTCCTTACGGTGAGCGATCTGTCGGCCAGCCCCTTCGCCCCCTCGACGAATGAGCGAGAAAGACCGGCATAGCCAGCCAAGCCCACTCTGTCATAAGATAAAAGCGCCGATGAAGACTCGTACGTTGCTTGCAGTAGGACTGATGGTGATCTCCCTAGGGCTCAGTGGATGCGGCAAAAAGGGCATTTCTGGCGAGATCCAGGCCTTTAAAGACGCCGGGCGGAGCGTCTCGGAGTTCGTCGATATCGATGCCGGGTCCATGCAGGCCAAGCGCTGTCAGCAGGGCACCATCGACAAGATGGCGGTACTGCTGTGCGAGTACCCGAGCCGAGACGCGGCATCGGGGGGAGTGCGCAGCGCTTCGCTGTGGGCAGGCGAGAGCGGTACCTGGCTGGCTCTCCAGCGAGACAAGATTGTCTTTGCAGTCGCCGATCGTGCTGAGGTCGATGAAAACGGCAAGACCGTTTCGGCGTTGACCAAGGTCTTCCGTCGACTTGCCAAGAAGTAGCGAAGTCGCACAAAACTCCACTACGGTATGGCCATGAGCGGCCCATCTAGTGGGGTGTCCCCGACGTATTCAAGCGAAGGGCAGCGGCAGAGCTTTCGGAGGCTGCTCCAGACCTCGTTTCTGCGCTTCATTCGCGCCGAAGCGGCCTCGGGGATCGTGCTCATTGTAAGTACGGTGCTGGCGCTCGGGTTGGCCAACAGTCCGTTGCGAGAAGGCTTTGCCAACCTGTGGTCCATGGTGATTGAGCTTCGGGCCTATCGCCTGTCGCTGACGTTGTCGCTACGTGACTGGATCAACGACGGCCTGATGGCGGTGTTTTTCTTGGTCGTTGGCATGGAGATCAAGCGCGAGCTCGTCCAAGGTGAGCTGGCTTCTGTGAAGAAAGCAGCCCTGCCGGTGGTGGCGGCCCTTGGGGGGATGCTGGTGCCTGCCGCGATTTTCTTGCTGTGCACCAGTGGCACTTCGTTCCAGCGCGGCTTCGGCATTCCGACTGCTACGGACATTGCGTTTACGGTCGGGGTCATGGCAATCCTCGGGCGGCGGGTGCCTCTCGGTGCCAAGGTGTTTGTGACGGCGCTGGCGATTGCCGATGATTTGGGGGCGGTGGTGGTGATCGCGGTGTTTTATTCGAGCCACGCCGCGCTGTCAGGGCTCATCCCGGTGGTGGGTCTGACGCTGATCTTGGTCGGACTCAACTGGCTGGGGGTTCGCCGTCTGGCCATCTATCTGCTGGTCGGGGGACTTCTGTGGCTGGCGATGCACTCGGCAGGAGTCCATGCCACGCTGGCAGGAATTGTGCTGGCGATGTGTATTCCGCTCACGGGTCGACACGGCGATGGGGATTTCTTGGTCGCGGCGGAGCATGCACTCCGGATCTACTCGGGTGAAGCGGCTGTGGCCACCGAGGCCGAGCGAGATAGCCTGACCGAGCATCGCGAGTCCGCGCTGCGGGCTCTGGCCGAGGTGATTGCCGGCATGAAGTCGCCGCTGCATCGCTTGGAACAGCATCTGCATTCGGTGGTCGCCTTCGCGGTGTTGCCGCTGTTTGCGCTCGCCAATGCCGGCGTTGAGCTGCCGCCGCTTTCGCAAGGAGTGAGCGCGCTGCTATCTCAGCCGGTGACGATAGGCGTGTTTTTGGGGCTGGTAGTGGGCAAGCCGCTTGGGATCTTCGGGTTTGGGGTTGCCGCGATCAGGCTGGGACTGGGAGACTTGCCGTCGCGCACCAGTTATCGGGCACTGCTGGGATCGGCGATGCTGGCAGGGATTGGCTTCACGATGTCGATTTTCATCACCGGCCTAGCGTTTCACGAGGCCGCACTGATTACGGCCGCCAAACTGGGCGTTCTTTCGGGTTCATTGTGCTCGGCACTGCTTGGGGTGAGCTGGCTGCGCTGGTTTTCGCCGATACCGAGCGGCCAAACCCAACCGTACGACAGCCGACATGAGTGACCGATTTCCCGTGCTTGGCTGTGCAATCACTCCGTAGTAACGTGGCGACCGTCGATGAATAGCGCAAAAAACGTCAATTCTTCTCTGCGTCTGCGGAGTGAAGCGTGGAACTTGGTGTATCGCTTCCTGCGTCAGTGGCCGCTGATGCTGGTCGTGAGTGCGCTGGGCACGACGGGGGGCCTTTACTACGGTCAGATGTATCGCCCGACGTACCAAAGCATGGCGCAGGTGCGGGTGGGTGAGGAGCTGGACTCACGCACGGTTCCTGGGCAGCGGGAAGACGCCAGCGAGCTTGCCGATTTGCCCGATACCTTGGCCAATGCGTTTCGGGCACGAATTCTGGTCGACGCTCGGTTGAAGGCCAGCTTGGCGGAGATGCTAAAGCAGCCGGCGCTGGCTCATCTACCGGAACTCCAAACGGAGAAGGGCAAAGACGAGCTAATCGACAACATCAAGAAGACGCTGCTTATCGAGGCGGTCACGCGGCGGCTGTTTCAAATGACGTACAACGCCCGCGACCCGCAGCTTGCGCAGCAGGTGCTCAAGACGTTGTCCGAAGACGGTGTGAGCAGCGTGATTGCGCAGCGCATTGAAACGGCCAAGCGGGCGCGAGAGTTCCTGGGCGATGAATCAGAGCGCTCTCGGCAGCGCATGCTCGATGCGGAAAACCAGGTGGTGCAGTTTGTCAGGCAACATCCGAAGTTGCTCGTATCGATCTCGGCGACGGATCGCAGCAAGCTTGGGCTGCAGGCCGCCGACAAGTTGCTGGTGACGAGCCGGGGGAAGGTACCGGTTGCACCCACGAAGATTGCCGACAGCTATACCTCGCCCGAGCTGCGACCCCTGCTCGAAAGGCGGGCCCAGCTTGAAGCGCAGATTGCGCAGATCGAAAACGCCCACAAGTATGACCCGACGCAGCAGAAGCTGCTCGATGTGGATCGGCTGCAGCAGCAGATCCAAGAGATGAAGGCGCAGGGCTACACCGCAGAGTATCCGGAGTTTCGTCGCGCTTCTGCGGACGTCGAGCGGCTGCAGCGGGAAATTCGTGATACCCGAACGCGCAAGGATCCGAAGATGGCCGAAGACCTGATGGTACTCGGTCAGGCTCGGGCCCAGATGGCGGCGCTCGATCGCCAGATTGGGACCATCAGGCGCAAGCTGAGCGGTGGGGACGTGAAGCTGTCCGCCGACGAAGAAGCGCTCAACGCGGAAGCCATGTACTCGCGACTGTTCCGAGACATGGAGAGTGCGCGGCAGGCTTACGACAAGCTGCGCGAGCGGGAGATGGAGTCGGTGGTCAGCGAGCAGCTCATCAAGATGCCAGGCAATGCAGCGGCCCGGATTATCGATCCGGCGAACCTGCCGACGAAGCCTCGGGGCTTGTCGAAAAAGATGATGCTGGCGCTACTTGGCATGCTGGGCCTTTTGTCTGGGCTGCTGGTCGGGGTGGCGCGCTCGCTCGCTGACAAACGGATTTTTACTGCCATCGACCTCTGGCATGCGACGGGCCTACCGGTACTGGCGCGGGTTCCACGTGGCGACCGGTTGAGCAGCCGCAACGTCCTTCCCGAAGTGCTGTCTGGTGGGGGCGATTCTGGAGATCGGCTGTCGCCGACGATCCCTGCGTCACCGGACGCAGTCAGCAAACCAGGGACCAGCCGGCTGGTGGAGCTAGGCTACGTGGTTCATCCCGCCACGGTGGCTCCGCCCTCGCCGGAGTTGGTCGTGCTGAGCTGCCCCGATGGCGCACGGGCCGAGCAATATCGGTTGCTACGTTGTCGTTTGCTGGAGCGGGGGAATCCACGCCTGCTGATGGTGGTGAGCAGCCAGCCCGGTGAAGGAAAGTCGGTGGTGGCAGCCAACCTGGCGCTGGCCATGTCCGAGGGCGGTGGTGCCAAGGTGGCCATCGTCGATGCTCACCTGCTCGGTCCTCGGCTGCACGCACTCATGCTCCCAGCGACCGAGGTGTCTCAATCCGATTTGCGGCAGCGTAAGCCGGAGATTTGGCAGGTCACACCCGATCTGTGCCTGGTGCCTGCCTCGGGTATCGGCGATCGAACCAATCGTGCCGCCGTGGAGAACTCCCCAGCGTTTGCTAGCATGCTGCACGATCTGCTTTCGGCCTTTGACTACGTCATCTTGGACACGCCACCGCTGAGCTTGGCTGCCGATGCGCGCCTGCTGCTACGTCACGGAGGAAGCGGTCTGCTGGTGGTTCGGTCCTCGCGAACCGATTTGGAGATGGTGGGGCTCGCACTCGATCGCATTGGTCGACACTCGCTCTGTGGGGTGGTGCTAAACAGCTAGGAGTGGTCTGGGCACTGTGTCTATCGGTGACGAGCGTTGGCCGGTGCCGGGAGTAATTCGGGCGGGAGTTGCCACTTGGAGACGGTGACCCGGAGCGTTGTCCGAGGCAGTTGCAGCAGGAGCGGCCGCTTTTTGGGCTCAAGCCAACGCAGCAGCGTCAGCAGATCCGCTTCAGCCAGAGCGGTACAGCCAGCGGTCGGTCCATGCGGTGGCGGCGCGACATGGAGAAAGATGCAGCTCCCTGCGCCGGGCCGTACCGTGCCTCGGTTGTAGCCAATGACCACCAGGTATTTGTAGTGGTCGCTGGTCATGCGGAGCTGTTCAGCCGAACGCCAGGTGGGTGGTGCGGTCTGCTTGACGAGCTGGTTGTACAGCGGTGAGTCAACATCATCGACGCACCGATCCAGTTCAGTCGCCTGATGGTAGGGGAGGGTGACTCCCTCCGGCGCATGGCCGTCGTAGCCCCACATTTCATGGAGCGACATCAGGCCGGCGGGGGCGCGACCGTCTCCTTCTCGCTTGTGTGGGCCGGTGGTGGGCGGAGCCGGGGCGGTCGGGTCGCTTCGCCAGGCCATGCCCGCCCGTCCCAGCCAGACGGACAGCGGTGCTCCTACAGGTGACCAGCGAGAGGAGCGGCTCTGCCGTTCCCAACGAGTCAAGGTGCCGGTTTGGGCTTCCCAGCCGTCGCTCAGGACCACCATGAGCTGCTCGCTTTGGCCAAGCGGGCTCGCGACTGCGGCGGAGGTGAGAACCAGCGAGGCCAGCGCTGAGCTGAAAGCGGTCAGCCTAGTCACGCTGGAGAGCCCGCAGCGCTGCCCGAAGCAGATTCTCAACGGAGGCGTCGGGTTGCTGTTTGATGGCGAGGTCGGTGGCACGGTCCGCGTCAGCCGGTCGGTATCCGAGATTCATCAGGGCACCGGCAACATCGGCAAACACTCCAACGCGGGCACCGGCTGGGGCCCCCGAGGTGGCCCGAGGAGAGGCTTTGCCGCTGCCATCGGGACGGGGAACCTTGTCGCGCAGCTCTAAGACCAAACGCTCGGCGGTCTTGGGACCGATGCCCGGTACTTTGCGCAATCGTGCGACATCTTCATTGGCGACGGCAGTAAACAGACCGGCAGCATCGAGCCCTGACAACAGCCCAATCGCCAGGCGGGGACCGATGCCTGACACGGCAATGCACAGCTCGAACGCCTTGCGCTCCTCTCGGGTTGCAAAGCCAAATAGCTGCATCGCATCTTCGCGAACGTGCAGATGGGTAAACAGCTCCGCCTTGTGGCCGACGGCCGGTAGCGCGGTGAGTGTGTTGAGGGAGACGGAGACTTGGTACCCTACGCCACCGACGTCAAGGAGAACGCCGTCGAGGGTCTTGTCGGCGAGGATGCCACTGAGACGAGCTATCACGGGCCCGACTGTGCCAAATCGAGCCCGTGTCGTCAAAGAAGCTGGCTACAACCAGCGCTGCCAACCGTCGCTGGTGAGCTTCCAGTTGTCGACTTTTTGTTTGAGGCTGCTATCGCGTCCGCCAAACATCATGAACAGCCCTTGCGCGAACGTCATGCTGGCGTCGATACGCGCCGGGGGCGTCAGGGTCGTGCTGACCGTTGCCCACGACATACTTTGGATGGAGTAGCGGTAGGTTTCATCGAGCAGGTTGCCAGTTTGTCCGATGCCTCCGAAGATCACGATCTGCTGACTCTGGGCATCAATCGCGGCAGAAAATGAGGTGCGATACGTCGGGGAGCCGCCGTCCTGGGATGCTAGCACCCAGTTGAGAGGCATCGCAGCGGTGTCGAGTCGCCATACCTTGACGACGGACTGGGTGTTCTCCTCGCTGCCGACTAGGTAGACATCGGTGGACGTCGCGAGCAGCTTGGGTGACTTGATCACCGGTGCGCCAGTAGCCGTGGCTGCGGTGAGATTGGTCATGCCGGGGGACAGCATGCGCCATAGATCACTGCGTGGGGTACCGCCGGTTCCATCGACCCCACCGAAGAAGAAGGTAATGGGGGTCATGGTCATGCTCGGCAAGATGGTGAGACCGGCAAAGGCTCGCGGCGGCAGCGGATTGGTGACCATGGGCATCGGTAGCCACGATCGAGCTTCCCCGGGATTGACGGCTTGGAATTGCCAGGCATCGGGCTGCACCACACCACCGGCACCCAGTCCCTGGACGACGAGCACGCGGTCGGTTGTGGGGTCAGCGACCATTTGAGGCTGGCGAGGCCCAGGACTCATCGCACTCATCGAGCGCTGCCAGAGGTTGTCTGTCAGGCTGTATTCCCAGGTATCGCTCAGCGTCTGTTCGCCAGCGACGACTCCGCCAAACAGCACGAGCGTAGTCGGGGCTGATACGGGAACCGCTGCGAGACCCGCGCCGTATCTGGGCTCGGGGCCGACAAACGGGAGCTTGGTGACATCACGACCGAGTGTGACAACGATTCGTTTGTGCTCACCAGCGGCCAGCGTCTCGGTGATGGTCCCGCGCATGGTCGGCACCGCCGCAAGCTCGGCGATGACATCGACTTGTGCGTTGCCACCGTCTCCAAGGTCGAGGCCGAAAACGATCGGGAAGCTGCTCGCGGCACTGGCGGTAGCCGCGAATCCCTTTTGCTGTTTGCTTCCGCCGTTGAGGCTGTAGATCGTGCGGATGAGATCGATCTTGGCGTCCCCTGGCGACTCGACTTGGACGGTCAGACAGGTTGAGCTCTTGCCTTCGCAGGGATCAACAGGGCTGCAAGCTGGTGAGGTGGCAAGTAAGGCCGAAAACAGACCACAAAGCGGCAATCCCAGTCGGTACACAGCGTGACTCATGGATTCACCGGATTAAAGACCGTGGTGGTGGGACCTTTGGTCCCAAAATAGACGCTTAGACCAATCACTGTGCCGAGGACGATGGCACCACCTGCGGCACCGGCGATGATCAGCCAGGTTTTTTTGGAGATCGGCTGCCGCTCAGGCTTGGCCACATGACCTTTCGGCGGTGGCTCTGACGCGACTTCCACTGGGTAGGTTTCCATCGTGGCAATCTGCACTTTGGGTGCAGCCTGCTTTTCCAGCGCCGCGACAGTCTCTTCCACCTCAGCACGGTTGGCCGCCGTCGGCGCATCGCTCAGGTAGCGTTTGTAGTACGTCAGCGCCTGGTCGGTTCGCCCGGCCTTGTTGTGGGACTGCGCGATGTTAAAGAGGAACACCGGTTGCGGCAGCGACTTGTGGCAGAGCTCAAACTGTTCGATTGCCAAGTCCCACTCCCCTTTTTTGTAGTGAGTGGTCCCTTGCTCATACGCCTTTTTGGCGATTGCTTTGGCTGCTGCCGTTGGTGGCTCTGCGGCCTGCGCCACCGGAGACGCAAGCCCAATGGCTCCCCATAGCAGGAGCGAGCGGGCGATAACTTTTTCCACAGCTTATCGTACCATGCATAGTCGGCGATCTGGTAGGAGCAAGGCCGTGAACCTTGGCGCAAACGGCGGTGTTCCCGAAACCGAGTCCGGCACAGAGGCCGGTGCCATCGCCGATGTGGTGGTCCTATTTGTGGTAGCGCTGGTCTTGCTGGTGGTGATGGGGGCGGCGATGGGCCCGGCTGGGTTGGGAGTGAGTAGCGGGCGCAGGTGGGGGGCTCTGTGCGGAATTGGATTACCAGAGGTCGTTGGTCTGCTGTTCCCGGCGCTTGGATTCTTATGGCGAAAGCGGCAGGTTGGCTTGTTGAAGCGGTTGCTCCTGCCGAGGGATCACTTGCAACTGCTGATGCGTCTGGGGGCCGGTGTGCTGCTCGGCGTGGGGCTGTTCTATTTTTTGGCGGCGTGGATTGAGCCGCTCTACGAACGGGTGGTGCGGATTTCTCCGGCCGAGCAGAGAGCGCTGCAGCGGATGATTGCTCCACCTGCAGGGCTGCGACCGCTGTGGCTTGATCTATTGACCTTTGCGCTGATTCCAGCGGTCTGCGAGGAGGTGCTGTTCCGGGGGGCTATCCTGGGGGCTCTGGTTCCTTCTCTTGGCGAGCAGCCGGCGGAGCCGTGGCGTCACTGGCTACCCATGGTGCTGCTGAGTAGCTTGTTATTCGGAATGATCCATTTGTCTTGGGGGCGGATGGTTCCGACGATGCTACTGGGCACCTCGTTCGCGGTGGCGATCCTGCGCGGTGGTTCCCTGTGGACGGCGATGGCCATGCACGCGGTCAATAACGCTCTGGTGGTGGTGATGGTGAGGCAAGGTCATCTGTCGTTTTCGACGATTGGTGGGTCGGTCAAGCTTGGTCTGTTGCCGTTGGCTCTGGTCGTCACCATAGCGGGCTGGGTTCTGCTTGGGCGTCATCGTCCTGCACACGAAAGCGAGCGCGATGCTTGACACTGGCGGGCGCTGCCGATTTGCTTGTGAGGTAGTGGCCGATTTGATTCTGCGACGATGCACGATGGGTAGATGCGTGGCGCTGTGCCTGCTTGGGCTCTGTGCTGTGCCTCGGCCTGTCCTTGCCCAAAAGCCGATCGTTTCGACGGCGACCCCGCTCTGGGTGGCACCGGTGACGGCTCCAGCGACGCTGCCGGGAATCGGCAAGGAAATGCAGCGGGCGCTGCTCGTGGCACTCAAGGAGGCGAACGTCCCGGCACAGCCCGGTAAGACGGACAGTGAGGGATCGCTTGGGGCCAAGCTTGAGGAGATCGGCTCGGGTCGGTTGCGGCTGTCGCTGAGCTACCGTGGGTCCAGCTCGCACGCGGTCGGTGATCTCGAGCACCTAGATGACCTGGTCTACGCCGTGGTTGCGGAGCTACGGTCCAAGCTGCTCTCGTCGGCAGAACCCCAGGTGCCCGCGGCAGGGACTGGCCCAACTGGGAGCGCCAGCGCGACGAGATCACCAAGTGGTTCGAAACTAGCAGCTCTGTCAGGCGTCGGCGGGTCTTCGCTGACCTCCACTACGAATGTTTCTTTGACAGGTGCGCTGCGCGTTTCATCCTCCTCGGTCGCTGGTCCGAGGCGCGGCGATCTTGCGCTTGTGGTTCCCGAATCGCTGAAGCGTGAACAGGGAGCGTTGAAACGTGATCCGCCCAGCCCTGCGGGAGCCGTCGGGCTACCACCGACACCATCGCTGCCGCCACCGCCGGCTGTGGGCGTGACCACCCCGAATCCGGCCAAAGACGCCGAGCAGAAGCCACGTCCAAGGCCACGTGTTGCCATCGGGTTGATGGGAGAACCTGCCACCGCACTTCCCCCCGGTTACTTCGGTCTGGGGGTCGTGGGGCAGCAAGCGATGATGTCGTTTCTCCAGCAACGTCTTGCTGTCCCAGTGGTGGCGACCCGCCTGTACAGCCTGGTGGGTGGATTTGAGGCACTGGAGCAGTCGCTACGGGTGAGCGCTCACCATACGCTGATGGCTCGACTCGATGCGTTGGCGGTCACCGGCGGGGTCTTGAGCGGACGCATCCACCTGGTTTTGCTACAAGACGGCAAGCTACTTTACGATCGTAGCGTGGCGTTGCCACCAACGGTCACAAGCGTGGCCGATTCGCCAAGCGTCGTGTTTGGTCGGTCGCTGACTGCTGCACTGGAATCGCTTTCCGGTGAGCTTTCGAGTCGCCTACCACCTCAATAGCGAAATCGGGCGGGTGAAAACCCACCTGCGCCTACCGGAGCCGTCCCCCGTCCGGACGAGGGGACAAGCTACGTGGACGATTGACGCTAACTAGGCTTTTGTCATACGATAACCTTCGCAAAAAGGTGTCCTCATTGAGAGCCTTAACGGATCACCAGTAGGACGCTGAGGAGCGCGCGTGGCACTACCGCAGCCTTTTGGAAAATACCTGCTCCTCGAGCGAATCTCTGTCGGCGGCATGGCCGAGGTCTTCAAGGCGAAGACGTTCGGCGTCGAGGGATTCGAGAAGATCATCGCCATCAAGAAGATCCTTCCAGCGATGGCGGAAGATGCTGACTTCATCCAGATGTTCATTGATGAGGCCAAGATTGCTGGCCAACTCAATCACGCGAACATCTGTCAGATCTTCGAGCTGGGTAAGATTGACGACAGTCACTTCATCGCGATGGAGTACATCTGGGGCAAGGATCTGCTCCAGATTCAGAACCGCTTCCGTCGCTTGAAGAAGCACATGCCGGTGCAGATGGCGGCGTTTGTCATGGGCAAGGTCTGTGAGGGCCTCGACTACGCACACCGCAAAAAAGACGCTACCGGCAAGCCGCTCAACATCATCCACCGCGACGTGTCTCCGCAAAACGTCATCACCAGCTATGACGGCGAGGTCAAGGTCATCGACTTTGGTATCGCCAAGGCGGCGTCGCGTTCCTCGAAGACCCAGGCCGGTGTGCTCAAGGGCAAGTTCGGGTACATGAGCCCAGAGCAGGTCGGCGGCAAACCGCTCGATCAGCGCACGGATATCTTTGCCGTCGGCACCATTTTGTATGAGCTGCTCACGAGCGAGCGGTTGTTCATGGGTGAGAGCGACTTTGCCACCCTGGAGAAAATCCGGAGCGCTCAGGTTCCGCCGCCTTCTACGATCAACAAAGAGATTCCGCCTGAGCTCGACCGCATCATCATGAAGTCGCTCGCTCGGGAGACGGCTGATCGCTACCACTGGGGTAGCGAGATGCACGATGACCTCGCGGACTTCGCGGCGCAGTTTGAGCCGGTCTATAACGCCAAAGCGCTAGCGACCTGGATGCGCGACGCCTTCTCACCCGAGATGAAGAAGGAGTCGGCGGTTCTCGAAAGTCAGCGCAAGATCGGCAAAGAGGCGATGACCCAGGGCGGTCAGTCGAAGGGGGGCGCTCCTCCATCAGCTCGGCTGAGATCACCGACGCTGGCCCCCACCTCTTCGGCCCCCCGGGCAGCGCCCAGCGAGTCGCCAGAACCGACGTCAGCACTGTCCGAGCATGAGATCGAACCCATCGCGGAAGGCGAGGGTCACGGCGAGGGCGATCTGCTAAACCAGGCCACCGCGATCGTCATGCCAGACCAGATGCCGGGGGCGGAAGGCGATCTGCCGAATCAGTCGACCGCTATTTTCGATAGCGCCAAGCATGGCGGTGAAGAAGAAGGGGACATCAAAGCGCAGTCGACCGCGATCTTTAACCCCAACGAACATCCCGGTGGGCCGCAAGCTGCGCAGCAGTCACAGCAGCAGCAGCAGCAGCAGCAGCAGCAGCAAATGCAGCAGCAGCAAATGCAGCAGCAAATGCAGCAGCCGATGATGGATCCGTATGGCGGTATGAATCAGGGCTACCCGGCCAACCAGAGCATGGTCGGCCCGATGGGGGCCTTCCCGTCGGCGTATGGCTCGGCGGTGATGCCAGCGATGTCGATGCCGTATGGCACCGGGTCGATGTCGGCACTTCAGCCTGGCGCGATGGTGATGCTTCCCAACGGGACGGTCATTCCAGCGGCCGCTGTCCAGCAGCAAGCGCCGCCGCCACCGCCGCCGCAAGTCGCTGAGCCGAAGGGCAACTCACTGGTCAAGGACATCCTGTTTGGCATCATCGTTGCGATTGCCGTAGTGGGCTTGGCCCTTGGGGCCAAGTTTGCGATGCAGCCCGGCAAAGGGACGGTGGTGGTGACGGTGTTTCCATCGCGTCAAGCCACTGTCTACGTCGATGGTCGAGAGGCGGGTCGGATCGAGCAGGGCGGTGCGCTCCTTCTGCGCGACATTCAGCGTGGTCAACACCAACTGCTGGTGCGTGCCGAAGAGGGGGAAACCCAGCAGTTGATTGATGTGATCGCGGGTGACACGGTTCAGGCACCAATCCAGCTCGGCGCGGGCAGCGCCAGCGCGCAGAACGGTGGCCAGGGCAACGGCGTCATTCGTTTGCGGGTTCCACCGGGCGTCTTTATTTCGGTCAACGGCATCCTTGTCAAAGAGAGCGACATTCTGAAGGGATACTTGGTGCCGTCGGGCCAAGTGCAAAACGTGTCGGTGAAGAAAGCCGGCAAGCAGCCAGTGAACTTCCAGGTCACGCTCTCCGCAGGTCAGGAATACGACCGAGCGATTGAGATGCAAGAAGGCCGCGGCAAGCTCATCGTGAGCACCAGACCTGCCGGTGCCGAGGTATTGGTAAACGGCCGATCCTATGGCAAGTCACCGGTGACGGTCGAGGATCTCGATCCGACCAAAACCGCCAAGGTGGTGCTCAAGAAGCGCGGTCATGGCGCGATCACCAAGCTGGTGTCGTTCGGTGACTCGTTTGAGCAGAACCTTGATATCGACCTGGGCGGTGGCGGTAGCAGCAAGGACGATGACAAGGGCGCGTCCGCAAGCAGTGGTTCCTCGTCTGGTTCAGGGAGTGGCACCACCACGTCGGCTCCAGCGGCAGCGTCGTCATCGAGCAGCGACAAAGAGGGATATCTCATCGCCAACAGTCAGCCGTATGCCAGAGTCTTCGTCGACAATAAGGACACCGGCAAGACCACGCCGATTGCGCCCCGAGATCGCATACCCCTTAAGGCGGGCAAACACAGCGTCACCTTCGTCACCAACAGCAAGCGACTCAGCTTCGACGTGGTGATTCGTGCGGGCGAGGAATACAAGCTGGTCCGCAACCTCAACGAAGACTAGACCCGCCGGTCCCATGCGCGTGGCATCAGGGCTAGCGTGCGCTCGCCAAGATGAACAGGCCGAGCAGCAGCAATGTACTCATCATGAGGATCGCCAGCTCAACGAAGCCGACACTGAGCCGGAAGCCGGGGAGCTTTTCGCGTAGATGAATCTCGAACGCGGCAATCAGACCGAGCGGTAGCAGCCACGAGAAGTCAAAGGCCAGCGACAGAAACAGCACGCACAAGAGCACACCCAGCAGCATCGCCAGTAGCGTCTTGGCAAGATGCTGTAGCTCGACAAGCTGTGCCTGTTCATCGTCATTGAGACCAGCTTGCGGCCAGCGAATGACCTGGAAGAGCAGCTTGACCGAGACGTAGATGCCGGTCAGATACAGCGTGCCACCGAGAACCCCTGTTTCGACGAGGGCTTGCAGGAAGCTGTTGTGAGCGTTGAGGAAGCTGATCCGCTCGTAGTTGGCGTAGCCGACGCCGAACACCGGATAATCGAGGAAGGCGCGGAAGCCGTTTAGGTACGTCATAATCCGCGTCACCGTCGAGTAAGCTGCTTCGGCGTCGTTTCTGGTCGAGATCAGCATCACCGGCGAGGCCAGAACTCCAGCGAGTCCAGCCCCGACGATTCCGACTCGGAAATAGAAAAAGCAGAGCAGTACCGCGCCCATGGCTACCTGCGCCGCTCGGGATGCGGCGAGCACCACCGCGAAGGCAAACAACGGCAGGCCGAGCAGCCACAGCCACTTGCGAATCGGTCGCTGTGGCCAAGTGGCCAGCCCCAACAGCAGCGCTGCGGCCATCACGAGCGCCAAGGCCAGTGAGTTCGGATCGATCAGGTTGCCGGTGTAATGGATTCGATCGACGACCGTTGCCAATCCTAGCGGTCCGGTGCGTTCGCAGGCCCAACCGTAGTCTCGAAGGTGCTGCTCATGATTGGGGACGGTGTAGCACTCGGACGTCGACTGGCAAGGGCGCTTGTCACTGGTCTGTTCGTAGTTTAGCTGCCACGCGAAGCGGAAGTAGTGACACTGCTTGGGTCCAAAGCGCTGCGGAATCGAGACCGCCGCGATAAATAGCATCGCCACCACGATCGTGACTAGCAGCGCACGAATCCGCTGCGTATTGGCCGACAGAAAACCGAGCACCGACGCAAACGCGAGGTCTTTGGCGTAGTCACCGGTCAGGAAATTCCACAGCTCGTCGGTACCATCCGACACCAAACGCGACAGCATGGCCCAGAAGAACAGCAGCCACTGGAAGGCAAGAACGCTCGACCAGCGAAAGCTGACTTGCCTACGGAACATCGCCAACGGCACGGCCACCGCCAGCACCGTGAGCAAAATGCCCTGCGGTCGCAGCGCTAATACATCGTCGCTGAGCAGGTCAAAGCGCAGCAATCGATGGGCAACGATCAGAACGATGATCGCAAAGGCAGCCACAGCCGCCTGAGGGTGTACGTCGACGGGTCACTCTGTCAAGGGGTGCGAACTTGCCTGATGACTTGACCAGCAAGACGACGGGAGCGCCGTTTGAGCTGGGTCAGAAGGAACGCAGCTCGCCCAACGAGATTACGGTTTCCGACAAATACGTTCAGGCTGGCCTGAGGCTTCGCACCGAGGTGGCTCTTGTACGGCTCATTGCCGCGCAGTAGATCGAGCGACGAAAAGCCGCGCCGTAGGGCACGTCGGAGAATCATCAGCAGCAGGATTCGGCCTGGCTCATCATCCAGATGGTCGGGGTCGAGCCCGCTCTGATAGCAGTACAAGGCACCTTGATCGGCCAGGCAGTAGTAGGCAGCGATCGGGGTATTCCCTTGCTGTAGCCACGCCATCCAGAGCTTGCCAGCATCGAGGAGGGCTTGGGTCGCATCTTGGTGAAAGGAAAGGAAGCGACGACGGGCGAACATCCCAACTTGACCGTGAAGAGCTCGGCGTCGCTGGTGAAGCTCTATAAGGATCGCGAAACCGCGGTCGAGCGAGGCCTGATCCGAGGCAAGATGGAATGTGAATCCTCGCTCTATGCCATGGCGTTCGGCTTTGCGTAGCCGGTGGCGATGGTTGCGTGCCACTTGCTTTAGGTAGCTCTCAAAGCGGTGCTTCTCGTAGGATTCACTGCCCAGGGGGTGTCGAGTCTCTTCTTCGAAGGTGATTCGCCAGCATGCGGCACCATCGTGGGTATCGATCGGATGACCGCGTCGAGTTAGCTCCTGGATGAGTGCGTGCAGAGCCGCATCGTTGGGGTCTTGCGCATCGAGGAGCAGTAGCTCCCACCCGTGCGCGGTGCCTTGGTCGCGTTGATTCGGGCCTCGGCCCGACAGTGAATCGGCAAACTCGAGAGCAACTTGCAGATCATGCCCGCGCTTCGAGATAAGCCCCAGGTATTCCGAGCAGACCTCGCCACTCGCCAGGGGCCTGAGCACTCTGCCCAGGGCGGTTAATCGACGATAACAGGGAAGCACTCCGAGCAGTTCCTCACCGTCAAAACACGCCAGGATGTGAAGCTGCCGATCGTGCAAACGGCCGTAGTGTCGCCACCAAGCGACCTGCCAGTCCCAACTGCGAAAGGGGTGCCCCGCAGCAAGTCGGTTCCAAGCAGGCCGAAGCGCCGACAGCTGATGCTCATTGGTGATGATTTCCACTGTCATCGAGTGGCTGAGTCTAGCGGGAGATCTCGCGTGCACTACCCATAGAAAAGGGATGGGATTGCATTGTAGAATCAGTCCTTATGCGAAACGTAAGCTATCTTCCCATTGTGTTCCCTGTGGTCAACGTGGCTGGAACGGTGGGCCGCTCGATCACCAAGGCACTGGTGGTTTTGCCTGCGCTGTTGGCAATCGCTTGTGGTCCGGGCAACCTTCGTCCCTCCGAGCTGACGCCCAAGGAACAGCAGGTGCAACTGTTCGAAAAGGACGAGGCTCCGGATTGCACGCTGTTTGAGGACTATGGATCGATTGCGGTGGAATCCGGTTCGTCGCTGACACCAGGGACTTTTGATTCGAGCAAGGCGAAGTTGCGACGTCTGGCGGCCGAGATGGGGGCGACCTCGGTGCGAATTACTGGCCACACCACTGTCGGCAAGATCGATCGTGCGACCGGCGTGGCGATCAAGTGCCTGAAGCGTCCAGGGTAACGGCCAGTGGCTACCCAGTGCGCGCTGGTGCTCGGTAGCTTGTTGCCCTAAAACGCTCCGCCAGGGCCTCGTCCGCCATCGTCACTACGCGGCGGCTGGATGGGCGGTGCGATGGTACGGGCACGATTCCAGTGCGAGCCGAAGATTGATTCCATACCGGCCTCGGCAGCGGATCGTACGCCCGGATGCGGGTGATTCGTGAACATACGAAATAGTTGGATGACATGCGGGCTCTTGGCACCGGCCAATCGCCTGAGAATCTGGCTGCGCTGATTGTTACTGGTCGTATTTTTGGCGACGGCAATCATTTCATCTAGCTTCGCGTCATCACTCAAAGGCAAAGGTGGGCCATCGGCGAGCTCTTCTCCGGGGGGAGCGGCTGTCGGAGTGGCATCACTGACGATCGCTGGCATCGGTGACGGCGGAGGATTGGGCTCCACCGTGGGGGTCAATGCGGGGGCTGGTGGTGCTGACGTGGATGCCAATGGTGCAGGTTCGGCGGTGCTGCGATCCCCGCGAGCTATGCCGCTACCCGCTGGCGGTAGACCTGCTTTTGCCAGTGCCGCAGCCAGCCGAGGATTCACCGGACGGGGAGACGCTTGAGCGGTTGGTGTCTCTGTCCGTGGGGCTGTCTCCACAGTGGGCGGGACGATGGCTGGCGCGGGTTTGGTTTGCGCGACTGCCGGTACCGAAGCCGCTGCGGCGGCGGCCGGCTTCACCACGGACGCGGCAGGCTCTACGGACTGGAGTTCCTTGGGAATCGGCTTGCCCATCGCACGGGCGGCATCGACAGCGGCTTGGCGCCGAGCGTCTTCCCGACTTCGATCGATATCCGGGGGATCGCTTTCCACAGTCGTTGCGGGACTTGTCGAGCTGGCTGCGTTCGTCGGTGCCAGTCGCAGCGAGTGCGCCATCAACTGCAGCGGATTTCCGTACGTTGCCACAGCAAAGTGCCGAGGTTGCGCAATCGTGCCGCTACAGCACAGGATGACCGGGGATGTCTGGCTGCTCGGTTTGGGCTGGGTGAGGGCGCGCCAGGCACCTCCCAACAGTTCGACATCTTGCACGACCAGCGCTGCCCCTCGGATGTCTGTGTCGCGGCGGAGCCTACGAAGCGCGGAAACCAACTCGGGCTGTGGCCAGCCAGCCAGCGCAGCTCCATCCAAATAGAACACAGGCCGAGAGAGTCGGAGTCGCACGGCTTGAGTGAGCAGAGAGGTGGTTTCTCCGCTGCATCCGGACAAGAGCAGCAGCAGTGGGCGCGTACTCACGAGCCGCTCTTTCACCAATTCCAGGACGAACTGGGCTGGGCGGTCTGCCACGAAGTCTGCTGCCCAGGAGGCGTTTGGCTCTGGGGTTGGGAGCACGGATAATCCGGGCAGGTAGGTCGGCAGTGTCTCTCGATCATGCTGTGCCACGAGCAGACCACGACCGAGAACTACCCGTTCCTCCGGGTGGGGATAGCCAAGCTCTGCCGAAGACTCAACTTCAACCAGCGCGGCTCCTCGCAGCAGGCCCTGCGGGGCAAGTATCGACCCGAGTTGTCCAAGCGGAATACCAAGCTGGGACGCGAGCTGCAGCACGGTCACGGCCCCGTTGGTGGCGAACAGGTGGACGATCACTTTTTGTTCAAGGTCACTGGGCTTGAAGAGCCCCAACAACCAAGCGTGGTCCGGTGTGGCAACGGCTTGCGGTAATGACTTCTGGCTGGTGATGTCCGCCAGCGGTGCCGCAACTGCTGCCGATGCCGGTTGTTCTGATGGAGTCTTCTTGGTGACGGCAGCGCTCAGGGACTGGCCGGCGGGTTTGCGGCTTGTCTTCGCTGCTTTTGTAGAACTGCGTTGGGTGGAGGGCGTAGAGCTGGAGGGGTCGCTCTTTTTGGTGGGCATAGCCTCTCGAATATATCACGTTACGTGGCACATTCGGGGGCGGCGGACAGGCTTTGGCTACAGCAGATCGTCGACGCGGCCGCGCAGAGTATCCCGCAGCATGCGGTGGGCGCGGAGTCGCCGAGTCCGGACCCCACCCACGGTAAGACCAAGCGACTCGGCGACTGCCTGCACTGGCTTTTCGTCGAGATCGCACTGCATCACGACCAATCGATAGCGTTCTGGGAGCTGCTGGATCGCCCAACGCAGCAGATTCGCCTGCTGCCCGTCTTCGAGCTTCCACTGCGCGGGCTCCGAGCTGCCACATCCGTGTAACCAGCTAGAGTCCTTCGGTAGGTTGGCCACTGCGCGAGTGGTTCGGTCGCTAGCCCGTCGGTCACGTCGCATTGTCATGAGGACGGCATTAGCCCCGACTCGATACATCCAAGTGCCAAGCTGTGAGTCTCCTCGGAAGTAATCCAGGTGCGACAGCGCAGCTACAAGCGCATCTTGAGCGGCATCTTCTGCCGTCGACTCATCTCGGAGCATCCGTCGAGCTTGTCGCACCAGTGCGGGGCGGCTTGCGGCAACGGCGGTGGCTAGTTTTTCTGGGTTCTGAGACTGTTGCGTCGTCATGGCAACTCTCCGATGGCGTGAGTGGCGTTGCGGGTGAAGCACTGTGTTATGAACAAACATTAGACCAACCTTCAAAATGGTGTCAACGATCGAAATCAAACCACTATGATTTTATTGATTTTTCGTCTGTATCATCCACGCGTGAGGCTGCGCGTACAAAGTTTGAACAAACAATTGACACTTCGCCTTCTGTGACACAGGCTGATCGATGTGAGCAAGTACCGTATCCAGGCTGTCGCTCAGTTAACAGGGCTCTCTTCGGCGCTAATCCGTGCCTGGGAGGCTCGCTATCGTCTCGTTCAACCGGAGCGAACTCCGGCAGGCTACCGACTGTACTCTGACGATGACGTGGCGGTCCTGCTCGGCGCACAGAGCCTGGTTCGCCAGGGGATGGCACCGATGCAGATTGCCCAACTCTCGAAAGATCAGATCATCCGTGCTCAGCGGCTACAGCTCGTGCCGACTGCGTCGGAAGTGCTGGCCAGAGATGCGCAGAACGAGGGCAAGAAAGCTTCAACAGACATTCAACATCCGAGCAGTTATGTGGAGCGAATCGATCGCTTGCTTGCGGCGTTTGGTTCCTTCGATCAACACACTGCCGATGACCTGCTGTCGGTGCCGTTGCAAACACTTCCGGCGGAAGAAGTTTGTCGGAACCTGCTACTGCCATTGCTGGTGGAAGTCGGCGAACGTTGGCACCGCGGGGAACTGTCGGTAGCGGCTGAGCACTTTGGGACCACACTGGTGCGAAACAAGCTAATGTCGCTCCTCGGTGAGCTTCGACAGACGGGGCGAAGATTTCGGGTGCTGTGCGCTTGTCCACCGGGTGACCTGCATGAGATGGGGCTATTGCTGTTTGCGCTGGAGGCGACGATCCAGGGCTGGGACACGATTTATCTAGGGGCGAATGTGCCGCTCATCGATTTGATTCAAACGGCAAAAAAGCTCCGTCCGACGCTAGTCGGCCTATCGTTCGTGATGCGACAGGAGCCTGGCGAGCTGCGGCGTTTGCTCACCGATCTGACGACGGGCCTCGACGGCTGTTCACAATTACTGGTCGGTGGGAGTGGGCTGCGGGGGCAGACCGAGATTGTTCGGAGCACGGGCTGCCTGATGATGCCGGAGAGCGGGAAATTGGCCGATCTATGTCCACTGGCGGGACCGCTTCGGACACCAGCGCAAAGAGCCTTTCGAGGAAAGAGGTCTGAAACTTCGAGGTCCCCGAAAAAGTTCTTGCCTTAGCCCGCTCGACCTTGATAAAAGGTCGGAACCTTTTGGGACGGAATCGTCTCGGGGCTGTAGCTCAGTTGGTAGAGCGCTAGAATCGCACTCTAGAGGCCAGGGGTTCGACTCCCCTCAGCTCCACACAAAACCCCGTCGGTGAAAGCCTGTGGGATTTGTCGTTTTTGGGGTGGGTTTGGGGTGTGGAACTGGGC
>JBGAUT010000056.1:0-34255 GCA_044228505.1 Polyangia bacterium
AGTCCTTGCCGTGTACATAGGTCGCAGCCTCCGTGCAGACATGCTGCATCAGGCCTTTGCGCGCCAGAAAGATCCCGGTTCCGTACGGTGCCTGAAGCATTTTGTGCGCGTCCAGCGTCATCGAATCGACCCGTGGATTTCGGAAATCGAGCTGATGCGTTGGCATCGTGAATGGGTAGATGAAGCCGCCAAACGCCGCATCAATATGAATGCGGTAGAACACTTCCATCCCATCCAGTAGTCCGGTGAACGCATCAATGTTGTCCACCGAACCAAACATCGTCGTGCCCATATTGAGGATGCAGAGGAAGCCGCGCTTGCCACGGGAGCGCGCTAAGGCGAGCAGCTGCCGCAGTACTGGTAGATTCATCTGTCGACGCTGCTTATCTACTGGAACACTCAGCAAGTCGATTCCCAGAAGATTCGCCGCTTTGTATGCGGAGTAGTGCGTGTCTTCCGAACAGACAATCGCCAGCTCGCTGGGCGACAGACCTTGCGTTGAGGTCAGCGCATTTCGCTGAATCCACAGCGCCTCAATGTTGCACTCTGTTCCACCGCTGGCTACGTAGCCGTCATAGCCTGCAGGCGTTGCCCCCGCAATCTTCTCTGCACATAGTCGAATCAAATCCACTTCCAGTGCTTGGGTGCCCGCAAAGGCGGTCTCCGATTCGCTGAGTGTGTGACAGCCGATGTGGTTCGGGTTGTCACGAAGACAGGCCAGGAAGGGCTTATCGCGCAGGAATTCACCGTCGGGATAGATCGCTCGGTCGAGGAATGAGCCAGGAAAGCCCATCACGTCCTCCCGTGCGTATCGAACGTTGTGATGAAGTGCGGCGTGCGCTGCGGCTTGGTACTCGGATGGCGCCATCGCTTTCCAGAACATCGGTGCTCTCCTTTAGGAATGGGCGGTAGTGATCGAGTAAAAGGGAGCCCAGGTGCGGCGAGCAACAAAAATGATGCTTGTAAAATGCTTGTTTTATGGGTTATTGAAAGAGAAATTCAATTTCGTTGGAGCCAAGATGACCATCAAGCCTTGCGCTGTGGCACTGCTCGGTCTGCTGCTTCTTGCCTGCGGTAGCGACGGAAGCACTCATGAGTCCGAGCACCAGCAAAGCCCCCACCCGGGCAGCTATGTCTGTAACACCCCTGGGGACGCAGACCTGCCGGCCGATGTCACCATGGAGTCGCGCTTCGCATCGATGAGTCCCGATGGGGTGAACCGAATGGGAGTGCTGACGTTTGACGGTGCTGTACCGGGTCCGGTGTTGCGGATGACGGTGGGACAGACCCTGCGGGTGAAGCTTGTCAATCGGCTGGACGCGCCGATCGGACTGCACTTCCTAGGGCTGTCTTATCCGGTCGAGGATGATGGTACTTCGCTGTATCCACACAGTGTTGTAAATCCTGGATGCGCGCATGTCTATACGGTGACGGCGAAGGCTGCTGGGGTGTTTCCGTTTGTCGATCACTTGCGTCCAGGCAAGACACTTCCGCTTGGTTTATACGGCGCTGTGGTGGTCTCTGCCAGCGACGATCTACCGGTCGATCGCGAGTTTGTGATTTTTCTCGGGGAGCTAGGAATAGAGTCCGCGATGGGCCATGAGGAGGAGGAAGAGGAGTCGGGGGGAGGACGACGCTTCTTCATGACCTTCAATGGCCGCAGCCATGAGTCGCCTCTCACCGTGGCCAGAACCACAACGAACTTCATGCGAACAGAGAGCTGGCCGCAAAGCAAGGTGGGCGAGCGAATTCGGATGCGACTCCTCAATGTCTCACCGAATGCGATCCATTCCTTTGGACTGCATGGCTATAACTTCTGCGATCGTGGCGGAGTGATGGATGATAGTGGTGTCTGTCCACGGGGAGGACTCCCACGGAATATCGTGAATCTCACTCCGCTCGAAGGAACCACCGTTGATGTACGGACAGACAATCCGGGCCGCTGGATGTATCACTGCCACATCTTGGAGCACGTCGAAGAGGGCATGATGGGCTACTTTGATGTGACCCAGTAGGAGTGCGAAGCGCGCTGGCTGCCAACTTGAGAGCGAGTCCGCTCTCATCACCTACGTGGCTCTGGGGAGAGGCACCATTGCGGTCCGATCGCGGGTGGGTGCCGTTGCGTCTGTTAGAATGTTGTCTGTTTGGAGCTTCGACACGGAAGCTAGGAGAGCTTAAATGACTGTCGATAGAAGCGCGCAAGTGAGCCCCCGCTGGGAGCACCCCAACATGGTAGCAAACTTCTGTGAGAGCCCGCCCAACCAAGTGCTCCTCGCGTACGCCAAGCGTCTGCGTACAGAGGACACTCAGCAGGTGCTCGATCTAGGGTGTGGCGCGGCACGCAATGCGCTTCCGCTCGCACGACTCGGTTATCACGTGGTGGGAATCGATCTCTCTGTACCAATGATCGAAGCCGCTCGGCATCGTGCAAAGGAGGAAGGACCGGACGAGAACATCGATTTTCTCGTGTCCCCGATGGCACCGCTGCCACTTGAAACCGGGCGTTTCGACTTGGTGGTTGCGCACGGAATTTGGAACCTCGCCCGCTCGGACTCCGAGTTCCGTCATGCTCTTTCCGAAGCGGCACGCGTGGCCCGACCCGGTGCCCACCTGTTTGTGTTCACGTTCTCGCGCCAGACAGTACCCTCTGATTGTAAGCCTATTGCGGGAGAGACCTTGATCTTCACGCAGTTTCAGGGCGAACCGCAGTGCTTCCTGACGGAAGAGCAGCTTGTCCAGGAACTCGCCCGCGTTGGCTTCTTCCGTGACAGTGCCGGTCCTCTCACCGAATACAACCGTCCCACGCTGCCACGTACGCTCGCGAGTCCACCCGTCATCTATGAAGGTACCTTCGTGCGGAACTGAAAGCGCTGCGGCTGACCACGTCTGCTTTAGCTTCCGAAGACGAACCCGCCCCGGACAAGTCGAACATCACTTCATATTATGAAGATCGTCAATTTGCTACGCGTGGCTAGAACGATGTTCGCACCACAATCGGATATCGCTTCGAACCGATGGCTGAAGCCTTACGCCGGTCACCTGGCACAGAAACGGGGGATGCGCCTAGAGTCTGTCTTGCACAGTAGGATCCATCTGTCGAATTGCCGGGCCTGGGCGACTATGCTCGGCTACGAGCGATGTGGCACCGGCGCGAAGGGAGGGATGCAGCACCAACGGCAGTGTGCTCGATTCCCAATCGGTCAAGACTTCGGCGCAAGGGGAGCCTAAGGAATTCGACGCGGGCAAGAAGGTCAAGGGTCGCAAGCGTCACTTCGTCGTCGATGTGCTCGGACTGCTGCTCGCTGTCCTGGTGCATCCGGCCAACATTCAAGACCGAGACGGAGCGACTCCCGTCGTGGCCCAAGCCGTCAGCAAGTACCCATCGCTACGGAAGCTGTATGTCGGCGGTGGTTATACGGGCTTATGCGTGCATTCGCTGCGAACACGGTACAAGCTCGACGTGGAAGTGCTGCGACGGCCGAGCGCGGTAGGAACATGGAGTGACTCCCAACTGCCTCTGTTTCCTACGGAGGCACGCCCATTCCCGATTCTGCCTCGGCGCTGGGTAGTCGAGCGAACGCACTCCTCCATTGAGCGCCCGAGACGACTCTCCAAAGACTATGATCGCGTTCTCGATGTCTCCGCCGCCTGGATTTGGCTTGCAGAGACCCGTATCCTGCCGCGAAGGTTGTCAAATGTCGAAAGTGTTTAATTTGTAAACACCTTCTGAGCGGATCCATGACCAAAGTAGGTGTCTCGCGAGCGAGAGTGCTGCTTGTCAGCCATTACAATCTCGGGATGGGAAAGACTCCAAGTTGACCTGAAGCGCAACACCCCCGATTACTTAGAAGCTGGGTTCTTCGTGATGGACCAGTGCGGCAGGACAACTTCCCGTACCTTCTCTCTCAGTAACAGGGAAATGTTTTTCAAGTTTCTCGACGAAAGGGAGAGCCTGGCATAGGCTCTCCGCTGCCGCCGAAGACTCGGTCACGTACAAACGGAATGAAGGTGCATGGTTCTGCCCGAGGTACGATTCGCGATTCCGCTCGCGCCAAGTGCCTCAGCGGCGCTCATCTAGCCCTGGACCACATTTGGACCACCGTCCCCTCAGTCGAGAGGGTCTGCCGTCGGAAAATTGCTGACCGATTTCTGTTGTCGAGCAGTGGTTTCACTACTCACCGCAGTTTCGACGCAATCTGGTCCAGCTTCCGCATGACCGACGGACGGTGGTGCTGCGAACACTCGCACGGGGTGATGTACCGGCCCCAGACGAAGACCGGTGGCACTTTTCGGTCCAGACCCTGGATGAGTTCATTGCGCGCATCGACAACCCGGTCAAGAGACTTCGCCGCGTTCAGGACCTGATTCCGGACATGGCACGCTCTGTTCGTCCAGGTGTGCGAGGTCTGTCCTGGCTGGGCGAAGTGCCCAATCCGATGCCGCGACCTTGGGCCGAGTTGCCGCCGCTGCGCAGCACCCCATGAGCATGGCCTCAACGTGTGCCGCTGTAATCGCAACAAATCGCGCTTGTTAGCTCGTTTCCCGACGAGGTAAGATTCCAACTGGAGTGTGTTCTTTGCGTCGACTCCATGCTACCTGGATTGGCAGTCGCCTCGTGCTGTCGACTCTGCTGCTCGGGATGATGTCGTGCCACAGCTCGAGCAGTAGTTCGTCCACAGTTTCAGAGGCATCTTCGGGACAGCCGCACCCGGCCGTAGGCATGCCGATGTCGGCACAGACGGATCTCGATCCGTACTTGCACGATCTGCTGGAAAGTCAGGACGTGCGAAGGATTGGCCGCTATATCGCTGCCGTCGAGCCTTCTGAACAGTCCGATGACTTAAATCCAACGCGACGAAAGGCCTCGGCCAAGCAGGAGCTAGAGCCGATAGAGGCGCTGTTCCAAGCGGGAGAGGAGCTGTTCGAGACCGAGTTGTCCGTGGTGCGCGGATTTGGTCACGCATGGGGACCGCAGGGGCCCGAAATGCATCGCGTCCACCGTGGAGCCAAGGGCGGCCCCGATTCGTTCAGTTGTCGATCTTGTCATCACCGCGGCGGTGACGATGGAGCCGGGGAGTATAACGAGAACGCTTTGGTCGGTGGCGATGGTATCCACGTAAAGAGCGCACTAGAACGCAATCCTCCATCTTTGCAAGGCGCGGGTTTGCTGCAGGTGCTGGCGGCGGAGGTGACCACCGAACTACAGACACGCATCGCCGGTCCTCCACCCACAGAGCCCGTCAAGATACCGCTCACTGTTCAGGGTGTCGATTTCGGCAGCGTGACTCGCATGCCCGACGGCACGATCGACTCACACGAGTTGCTCAGCATCGATCCCGATCTCATCGTGAAGCCCTTTGGCTGGAAGGGCACGCACAGCACGCTCCGCCGCTTTTCCGAGGAAGCCTTCCAAGTCCATCACGGTATGGAATCGAGCGTACTTGGCTGGCATCGCCGTTTCTTTGCGCCGCTACCGATGAATGCCACCCAAGCGACCCGCGACATCCTGGCGGCGTTTGCGGACAGTGACCCGTTTGACCTCGACCAGGACGGTGTGCGCGGTGAACTGACCGAGTCGATGCTGACCGCGATTTCGGTGTATCTGACGCTGCTGCCGTTACCGACGATTGAACCGCCACGAGCCCCCGATCTGCTCGCCGCATATCGCCAAGGCCAAGCCGCGTTTTCGGACATCGGCTGCGGGGGCTGTCACAAGCCAATGTGGCTGGTTCAAGAGCCGATCTGGACCGAGCAGTCCGATGCGCAAAATAGCGCATTCCGCACCAAGCTCGACCTGCGGCAGCACATCCGCAACGGGCCACCACTGCGCAACCGGGATTCGGAACTCCTAGGTTATCCAGTACTGCTGTTTTCGGATTTGCGTCGGCACGATATGGGCAGCGAGCTATCCGATCCGATTCCATCGACGAAGACGGCCAAGCTTGCGATTCCACCTTCGTACTTTCTCACGCGCCCTCTGTGGGGACTGGCGGACTCGGCCCCGTATCTCCACGATGGCCGAGCGGTGACGGTGGCCGAGGCCATCAAACTGCACGGCGGAGAGGCGGCCGAGTCACGACGAAAGTACCTAGCGCTTCCGATCGAGTCACAGCGGGCCATCCAGGTGTTCCTGCTATCGCTGTCACGGGCCTCGCTACCGGAGGTGTCGCAGTGAAGCGTTTTGGATTGTCAGCGGCCGTTCTCGCGCTGCTCATCGCGAATGGTGGATGTCGTCGCGTGGTTCCAGTCGAGCCAATCGTGCCAGCCGAAGATCCATCGCTGCGCGGTCTCGATGCGCCTTCTCCAGCAGAGCAGGCCAAAAGGACGATCCACGATCGGCTCCAGCGTCGTGAACAGATGTTTCGCGAGGTATTCACGCCAGGTAGTCAGTGGCAGGAACTGCGCGTCGATCAGCAGCAGATTGACCGGCGACGAGTATCGATTGCACGCTTAGTAGATCTGGGTCGCGAGCTGTTCCGAACCGATTTCACCGTCGAACAAGGGCTGGGAAATGGACTCGCCAGCAGAAGCAGCAAGCTCGCCGGTTCACGCCCAGCACCCAACCTCCGTCACGTTCACGGCGGGGAGTTCGGTGGGCCCGATGCCACTCGCTGCGCTGCTTGTCATCACGTCGGTGGACTGGGCGGCGGTGGCGGCAAGATCGACACGGTATTTCTGCTGGGAGATGGCGACCGTCCGGACTCAGCGCTACACCGCAATCCCAAAGCGCTGCTCGGCTCGGGTCTTCTGCAAGCGCTCGCCGAAGAAATGAGCCGGGAGCTACGCTCCAAGCTGACCTCGGCAGAGCGACGCCTCGCGCCCGGCCAGAGCGAAATGCTGACCAGCAAAGGTGTTACCTTCGGCCCCATTCGCAAACGCAGCGACGGTAATCTCGATCTGACCGGCATCCACGGCGTAAGTCCTGACTTCATCGTGCGTCCGTTTGGTTGGAAAGGCTCGACCTCGTCACTGCGTCAGGTCGTCTTGGAGTCGCTCCAGCAACACATGGGAGTCCAGGCCGATGAGCTGGTTCGCAGCCAGTCACGCGGTCGCAGCGAGTTTCTCGGCGATGGTCCCGAGGAAGATCCAGATGCGGATGGCATCACCCACGAAGCCACCGAGGGCATGGTCACTGCGCTCACCACGTTCGTTGCGGCTCTGCCTCCACCAATGGAAGAAGTGCCGGAAGTATCGACCTTCGTAATGCGTGCAGCCCGAGGTTATGAGCTGTTCAACCAGATCGGTTGTGCGGGCTGCCACGTACCAACGATGACGCTCGACGAACCGATCGTGGCACTCGGTCCATCCTGGCAAAGGCGTCCGCGAGCCGATCTTTCACCGCTGCTGGTCACCGTGCACAAGGCCAAGGAGCCGCTGGTGGTTCGGCTGTATAGCGACCTTCGTCGTCACAACATGGGCGAGGCACTCGCCGATCCACGCAGCTATCGAGGAATTCCCAAGGATGAATGGTTGACGCCGCCTCTGTGGGGCGTGGCTTCGTCGGGGCCGTACCTTCATGATGGCCGTGCCCCGAATGTGCATACGGCGATCGAAGCGCACGGCGGCGAAGGCAAAGCGGCTGCGGCTGCCTATGCAGCACTGTCTACGGAAGATGCTGGTGCCGTGCGAGTATTTTTACAGACCCTGACACGGCCCCAGTCTCTCGAATTCAAACCCTGACCGAGCAGCCGCCATCGCTTCGCGCACGTCCGTTTCACCAATGCCACGGGTAAGATGATCTCGATATTCTCGGAGGCCCTTGTTCATGACTCGCCTCGCCCAAACCCTTGCGCTCTCCGTGTGCTTTGCCTCGTCTCTGGCCGCTGCCGATTCCACCAAGCCATCGCCGCCCGAAGCAGCAAAGCCGACGGACCCTGAACGAAGCGCTCCACCCATCGCAGACAAGCCGGAACTAAGCGTTCACGGCAGCACCACCGAAGCCCTGTCCGCGATCCTCGATCGAGCCAAGCAGGACGCCGGCAAGCAGCCGCATCTCGTGGCGTTCGGGGAATATCACCAACTCAAGGGCAAGACCCACATTCGCAGCGCGCTCAAACGGTTCGCCGAGGAGCTATGGCCTTCGATGCAGCCCGGCGCTTCAGACTTGGTGCTCGAGACGTTCGTTCCCGAGGGAAACTGCGGAAAAGAAGAAACGAAGGTCGTCAAGGACGTCGATAAGACCATTAAGCGGCCCGAGACGACCGAAAATGAACTGGTCACCCTCATCAAGCAGGCCAAAGCGCAAGGCGTACAGCCGCACATTTTGCAAGTCAGCTGCAAAGACTACGAGTCGGTTCTCGACGAAAAAGCCCAAGTCGACTACGTCAAGATGCTCAAATTGATAAACGATCTGCTCGAAAAACGGATCGCCGAGGTTCGCAACCGTCGCATAAAAGCAGGCGTCGATAAGACCGTGATGGTGTACGGCGGCGCGCTTCACAACGACCTGTATCCGCAGCAGGAGCTTGCGCCCTATACCTTTGGCCAGTCGCTGACCCAGTCTTTTCCCGGCGAATACCTGGAAGTCGACCTGTACGTGCCCGAGTTTATTGAGGCCGACAAATCGATCCGCAGTCAGCCGTGGTATCCGCTGTACAAAAAGGCGCAAAAGCCGGGCCAGATCGTCGTGGTAAGACGTGGAGCGGGCTCGTTCATCCTGCTGTTTTCGCCGACTCAGTCTGCTCAGAAGTAGTTGCTGAAGAACACGAGCAGCGCCGCAACGGTGCGCTTCGAGCCAAAGTCTCCACAGCAGCTCGACGCATGCCCCCAACTTGAGCCGTTCTTGCGAATGCCGCCGTCGTTTTCGATCCGACCGATGCTCGACCCATTCTTGCGCATCGTGCCGTCGGTTTCGACGCGGCCCACGCTCGATCCGTTCTCGCGGATCGTGCCGTCGGTTTCGACGCGGCCTACGCTTGATCCGTTTTTGCGCACTGTACCGTCGTGCTCAATCCGTCCAACGCTTGAACCGCCGATACGTATGGTGCCGTCGTCCTCAATGCGCGCCCAGCTCGATCCATCCTTGCGCACTTCGATATCGGCAAACGCCGAGCCAGCGATGCTGGACAGCAGCAGACCAGTCACTAACGCAGACAGCTTACGCATGGGTTCCTCCGTGGGTTGCAGGTGCTGACAATAGACGCAGTAGATCCGTAACACAGTCAATCGCGTCAGCCCAAGTCGCTGTCAGACCCTCATGAGACGATTGTTTTGGGGGTAGATCCCCGAGCCTTTCGAGCCTCTGAACCGCTTTTCCACTGGCAAAAGGAGCGCACATGAAGGACCGACTTACGAAGAAGCAGCTTTCCGTCTCGATGTACGACCGTGGCATGAACGTCGTGGCGATCGCGAGGCTGCTTCGCTGCGAGCCCAGCTACGTCGCCAACTCGCTTATCGATCAAGGTCGGCTGCCAGCCTACGTCGATTTGTATACCTCGACGGGACCGCAGAACGAAGATGCCAAGGAACTGGAAGGGGTATTGAAATTTACCGACGCTGCTTCAGCAAGAGCGTCAGTTGCGAAGATCGATGCGCTGTGGCAGCGCTTTTCTTCCGAGCGAAACCGTCGAGGGATGCATCAGTGCGAGGTGGTGGTCCTCATCGGACGCAACCGAGCCATCGGTATTGGCAAACAAGTCGAGGCACAAATCTTCGCTGACTGGCTCGTCGAGCGGTTGCGTGGGGGCGAGTCGAACAAGAGCGCTGCGTAGCAGTTAGTCTACCGCTTCCGGCGTCGGTGGTGGCACAGACGGCGGCGGCGGTACACTCGGCGAACTAGAGCGGCGTTTGTCCTCTTCCGCATCATCAGACGCCTTCACCGAAGCCTGCACCTGGAATCGGTAGTTCAGCGTCAGCCCGCTATACATCGAAAGCTGCGTAAAGCCGACGTCGCGGCGAGTCATCGTCGTATCGGTGTACTCCGCACCTACGTGCGAAACCCGTAGGCCAAAGATCTCGGCACCGATCGAAAATCCCGTTCCCAAAAAATACTCGGCACCGATCGCAAGTGTGCCGCCGACCGGGCTGGAGGTATCCGCCTGAGCCGCCGCCTGGTCGCCCGTAACCGACGTGTTACTCGTCGACACGCTCGCGAAGTACTTGAACACGTCAAGGTAGGCGTACGGCGCGACGCGATCCTTCTTCGGTTCACGCATGTACAGCTTGAACCCGAGCGACAACGCAAACTGGAAGAAGCTATCCGACGCTGAGGTGACCGGATTGGCCGCCATCTGCTTGTCGGTGTTGAGGCGAGCCCAGCCAAGGTCGAGGCCGAGCATCAGACCATAGCGCTGAGCAAAGAACGCTCCAAAATACGGCGCGATCGACGTGGTCTGGAAACCCTGGTTTGGTACCGTCAGATCGCCAGCCGTCGCAGCCACGTTGGGAAAGTGCGCCATGGTGTAGCGGTACGGCTCAACTCGCGAGCCTATCGCCAAGTGCACATCCGCATGGGCCACGCTCGCAGCACCAAGGAGAAAGCCCGCCGTCGAAAAAGCGAGCAGCAAGCGTCGGCTCTGCATACGGGAATCGTCACCACGCATCGTTAGGTTCCTCCGAAAATTGACCGGTATTGAGACGGTACACACACGACCGTCTACATGTACGTGGCGCTCTTATACCGTGTCTTGCCTAGCGGTTGGCGTGAAAAAAATTTGACTGTGCTACTTGGTGGATGATCCCGACTGGTCGTCGATAACTGGCTGAAACAAGGAACAGGAACTGACCGGCTGCCGTGGATACTTCTGGGGCAGCACCGTGCACATGATGAACACGCTGCCCTTTCCGGAACGAATGTATCGGCGAGAGGCACAACGATGGCACTGACTCGCAGGAAATGGCAGGTCGTCGGCAAAAGATGAACTCGAACTCATGCTTCCCAAACTAGCCGGTCTGCCGCCGATTCCCAATCGGGTGTTCTGGAGCACACGTACGCCGCCACCGCATATCCGTCAACCCGGCAAATCGCAGGAAGATCGCGGCTCCACCGAAACGCAAATGGGTAGCTTGTGGTACGATTCTTTGTATTTCCGTGCGCTCTTAGCGCATGGCGTAGCCGAAGATGAGCGAACAGCCTGAGAGCGGAAAAGCAGCAGAGTCCGCGCACAGCGCAGCCCGTCGTGCCCCGAGTGGCGGCGATGTGCTCGACAACATCTACCGGCTCGATGCGCCGCTAGGCAAAGGTGGCGTCGGTGTCGTTTTCAAAGCCTGGCACCTTCACCTTCAGCGACCGTGCGCAATCAAGTTTTTGCATCCTCAGCTCGTCTCCAATCCAGAGCTGCGGACACGCTTCCGTCGCGAGGCACAGAGTGCTTTCCAACTAGGACATCCTCATATCGTCGCCATCACCGATTTCCGCGACGATCCCAGCAACTGGCCCTATCTGGTGATGGAGTTGGTTCAAGGCGAGTCACTGCGCGATCGTCTGGAAAAAGGTCCGCTCGAGCCACCGCTCGCGGTACGGCTAATGTCGGAACTAGCCGATGCACTGGTTGCAGCCCACCGTCGGGGAGTGATCCACCGAGATTTGAAGCCGGAAAATCTGCTGCTCAGTACCGTCGATAAACCCGGTCCCGGTGAGCCGGATGTTTATCTAAAAGTGCTCGATTTCGGCCTGTCGAAGATGCTCGATGGCGTCGAAATCACCGGTTCGGGACGCTTGGTGGGTTCCCCGTCGTATATGTCCCCGGAACAAGCACGAGGGGATTCCCACATCGTCGATGCTCGCTCGGATATTTGGTCGGTGGGCGTGCTGCTCTATGAGTGTCTCACCGCCGACAAGCTGTTCTCGTGCGAGAATTTCGAACAAAAACGGCAGCAGATCATGGGGGCGACGCTGCCGCCGCTACACTTTACGGAAAAGGGCCTGCCGCCGCTCATCGAGAAGATCATTACTCGATGCTGCCAGCGCCTGCCTGAGCACCGCTACCAGTCGGCGGCCGCACTGCTCAACACGCTCAATGCGGTCTACCCCAAACCGACGCCTCGGCTTGATACGCTGCCCCCAGGGGCCAGGATGTCCGGCGGCGTGCTGATCATCCCGGCGGCCCCACCTGCGACGGCTCCCAGCAGCAGTGACGGTAGTTCCGCGCCTTCCTCAGCAAATCCAGATGGCAATCCATCGAAGGCGTCCGGGCCAGAAGTGGTCATCGTCCCAGCGGTGGTGAAATCGATGCTGCCCGATAGCTCGGCTGCATCCGTCATCAAGAGCGGAGAAATGGTGCCCGAACACTCCGGTGGCGCGGCCCCGAAGCGCAGCGGCACGGGAATCGCGATCGCTCTGGCGACCGTCGCGATCGGTTTTACCGGCTTTGCGGGCTACACGCTGTGGAACGCTCAGCACAAACTGCCCGCAGCCAGAGGTGCCTCTCTCGTTCAGGGGCCTTCGGTGATGCCAGACCCAACGGCGACTCGTCCGACGACCAGCGATGCGAATGCGAGCACGCTGCCGAGGACCAGTGATTCAAAACCGACTGTCACCGATTCAACTCCCGATGCTGCGACGAGTCCATCCACAAGCACGGGTCTGCCCGACTTACAGGCAGCTCACACCGATCATCCGTCAGCCGCTGAGCCGGATGGCGATGCCGCTGCCAAGCCCAGCGTGACGCCACCGCATCACAGTCCATCCACGCTACCGCTCCGTGGCCCACGAGCCAAAGCGGTGGGCGAGATGCCAACCCATCCACTGCGATTTGGTCCTCTGCGACTCGCCCATGCAGTGGTGCCATCCACAACCGGGGTAACCCAAGCGCCAGCACCGACTGAGGCCCCGGTTCCCCCCGCAGCCACCGCCCCCCGCAAGCCGGTGACAGATAGCTCCGCCGATCCCGTGTCAACGCAGGAAGCCGCCATGTCAGCGGCCACACTCCTGCGTCGAGCAACCGGACAAGTTGGGCGCTGCTATCCAGCGGAGGCCTCGTTGCCGACCAAAATCAGCGTCGAGGTGACTGTCGCGGCAAGCGGAAAAGTCGGAGAGGTCACCATCGATGGCGCAGAAGCCCAAACGGCCTGCGTGCGAACGGTGGTAAAGGGCCTACGCTTCGAAGCGATAAGCGACGCGGATACCTACAATGTTCAATACGACTTCGTGAACCTCCACAGGTAGCATCGGTGATAAGATAAGCCCGATGCGCGTCTGGATCGGCCTCGTATCCCTGCTGCTCCTTCTGCTCCTGCCTCACGGGAGCACATCTGCCGCGCCCCCTCATCGCCCGCCCACCGCAACGACTGCACCAACGACGCCCGCTGCCCCCATCCCGACTGGGAGCAGTGGTGTTCGCATCCAGTGCACAACCGAGGGAGCTGAGCTATTTCTCGACGGTGAGCTAATGGGACAGACTCCTTTTAAGGACGTCATCCCGCTTGCCGCTGGAGAACACACCATCCGAGTGTCTCGCCTTGGATTTACTCCTCACATCGACGTGTTCAAGATCAAGGCAGGCCAAACGACTCGCATCGAAGTCGACTTGACCCCTATCTCGGGCGTGCTTGGCATCACCTCCAGCACCGTCAAGGACGGTCCTGCCGTACGAGTGTTCATCGACGACAAGTTCTTTGGCAAAGCACCGCTAGAAACCGAAATGGCGCTTGGCAACCACCAAGTCCGAGTGGAGCGACCTGGCTATTATTCCGAGTCCTTCGCGGTAAAGGCCGAGCCAGGAAAGCGTATCGATAAGGATGTCGATCTGAAGCCACTGCCCGCTGACCAGAACCCGTACCTGGTCAAACAACCGCAAGTGAAGTGGTATCAAAAATGGTGGGTCTGGACGATCGCGGCAGTTGGCGTAGCGGCCGTGGCGACCGCCATCATCGTGCCAGTGGTGTTATCGCAACGAACCATCTGCAAAGAGGTGGATGTCTGCACGACCGTTGGAACCGCCGCACTCACAGTGCAGCCCCAGAGCCTGACCCAGCCGCTGACCACTCCATCGTTCGTCGCACCACTCGCAGTTCCAGCCGCTCGTCCTTCGTTCGTGCCCAGCTTGACGCTGAGCTTCTGAAGCCACCACCGGCCTAGGCTTTCCGCGATGATGACAGCATGCGAACCGTGCATGCCGACTGCGACTGCCTGGATGCGCAAGGTGTCTCCAGCCCAGCGCCAGCCTTTCTCGTCGGAGACTCTCTATGGACACCCGGCACCATAAGCTGTGAGCCGCTGAGCGGACTGAGGCTACGGCCCGACCGTGACGCCACGATCCTAGCGATCTATCTGATATTTGCTGGCGAGGGAGTCACCGATACGTGGAATAGCTGGACACGAGCCCCTCGTGCGCCCGGCGACACCACCGTGGAACTCCAAGTCGATGGACAAGTGCGAGCCATGCAATGCCGTAGCGAGCCGCTCGACCGGCGCTCGTTACCGATACGCCAACAGTGCATCTTTCCAGCGACGGTGATGACCCTCATTCCTGGGCAGCCGATTCACGATGCCCGCGAGCTGCTACTACGGATTCCACAAGGGCCGCACCTTCTCGGACGAATCCTGCTCGGCGCAGAGCGGCTCGACATCCAAGGGGCCCACCGGCTGCTGCTGCCCCAGCGATTGGACTTTCCACCGACGCGAGCCCAGCTTGACAAGCGTGGCGACGTGCTGGCGCAACAGCTTCTCTCTCAGCTTGGCTCGAACGGAGAGCCAACTCTGGCAGACATTGCGCGACTCGCCCTGCCCTTTCGCGGCGGTGCGCTGCTCGGGACAGTCGAAGGTCCGATCGCGTATCAAAACTGGGATGGTGGCCTGCTGTTTCGAGAGTACGGCATCGAGGGCTGCGACCGTACCCACCATCGCCTGTCGACGCGCTGGCTCGGCCCATCGCTGGCCTCGTGCGATCAAAGACTGCGACGTGGCTATCTGCCGATCGGAGAGCTGCAGTTGATCGGCACGACGGGGGCACGAATGACCCAGATCGCATTTGTCGATTTGGATGGCAATCTACGGGCTCGCTCGACGCTGCACGGACTCCCTGCCGAAGAGGCGATCGAGGACGAGCTTGCGCAGTGCGGCTTGGTTCCAAGCGAAAACCAAAAGCGAGCCAAAGCGCAGGTGGTGTTTCCGATACAAACCTCGGTGAGTGACGAGACGCTGCGGCTCATGACACGAACCGGCTCGCGACGCGTACAGCGCAGCAATGATCACATCCTTATCGAGGTCACGATTCCACTCGCGGAGCACTCCCCGCAGCGCTCGTTCGATGAGGCCTTGGAGCAAGTCGAGACCGACTGCGAAACGTATCTAGCCAGCGGTTCGACGCTCTCGATTCCCGAACCGACGCTCGACCGGCTGTGGCGGGCGCTGCTCTTACATAATCGACTGTTTGTGCGCGACGGAGTGATGCGATATGGGCTGTTTCCCGGCGTCTACGATGGCGGGGTCTTTGGCGTCGAAGAGGGCTGGAACATCGTTGCGCTGGCCCAGTTCGGTCATGCGGACGAAGCCGCCGTGGCTCTGCGCAAGACGTTTTTCGATCCGCAGTTTCTGAGCAAATCGGGTCAGCACCATCAGTATCGCAACGGCCTCGCACTCACCTACGCCGCAGAGCTCTTTGGACTCACCGGCAATCGTGAGCTGCTCAACGAACTATGGCCGCAGATCGCTGAAAGCGCGGAGTGGATCTGTGAGTCCCTCCGCAGCACCCAGTTCTTGGTAGACGGACAAAGGCCGACTCACTACGGACTGATGCCAAAGCACACCTATGGCGGTGATCTGACCGAGCCTGCGTATAGTCTCTACGGCAGCTCGACGTGCTGGCGAGGAATCCGTGACGCAGCCCAGCTCGCCACGGTGATGCAAGATCGTCGTAGCCACACATGGTTGGCCGTTGCTGCCGAGGCACGACGGAACCTTCACAGCGCCGCCGAACGCAGCTATCGAAAAGACGGAAAGCCGCCCTATCTACCGTTTCGTACCGATGACAGCGGTCCGGTGCCAAGTGCCGCCGACTATCACCAACTCTTTGCGTCTCTTGTCCTCGAAACCGCGCTGTTTGGCTGGCATGGTCGCTGGTCTCACGAGATCACGGACTACCTGGAACAAACCGGACGGCAGGTGCTTCAAGTAGCCCGCTTTGATCAGTGGTTCGGACGACTCGGCGTGGATGCCGAGTACTCGCGAGGCACCCAGCTATGCGCGATTCACCGTCGAGAATTTTCTCGATTTTATCTGGGCCTGCTCGGACAAGTGGGGCTGAGCTGCGATCCGAGCACGTTCGTATCCCCGGAAACGGCGATCGTGCTGTTCGAACAACACGAGTGGAACGATCGCATGCGGACGCTGGCTGAGCAGCCAAGTCGCTGTGACTCCGATCCTTGCTCGGCAGGAACTGCCGTCATGCTGCAGTACCTTCGCATGCTGTTCGTCTGCGAGGAACGCGATGAAGATGATGTGCCGACCGGAACCCTGCTCATCGGAGCGCCGATGCCAGCGAGCTTCTTTGCTCCCGGTCAGCACTTTGCGGGAACGAATCTTTCGACAGCGCTCGGAACGATTTCGTTGCGCTGTGAGTCGAGCCAGCAAGAAGTGGTCTATTTCCTGCGCGTACGCCAACCCATCACCGTTGAGCTCTTCTATTTCGATTCATCCCAACAACACCGATCCCACAAACACCGTGCGACACGCATCGACATGGAGTACACAATCCGGCTGCCTCGGTAGACGAACGTACCTATTCGCCACCACCAAACCGCCACGGTTGGCGTCGAGGAAGTGCGTTGACTTTTCCCCTGGAAATTATACGCTTAGCGACAGTCGCCTCGTGCGATGCCGCAAAGGTTGGAGTCTCCTCTGCAGTCGGCAGTGTCTGGACAGCGCATCTTGGTAGTCGCCGAAGACCCGGCGCTCCGCGACAAGCTTGCACAAGCCGTGCGGGCGGGTGGTGGTCAACCTGTCACCGTCGCTGGAGTTGCGGAAATTCCAGGTCCGCAGGTGCCATACCGGCTGGTGATCGCGGGCTGGGACGGGCGGCTAGATTGGCTGCGAGCAGTGTGCAAACGCCTTCGTGACTCTGCGCAGCTCGTGGCAATGGTTCCGCAGCGCAACCTCGGGGAGCAGGTGCAGATCCTCGCCGACTCGCACTGCAACCATGTGCTGACCACAGATGATCGCGGCCTGTGGCTGCTTCAGGTCACTGTGAACAAGTTTGTCACCGGCGAGCTGTTCGGCATCGAGCGATATCTGCCTCCGGGCACGCCGATTATGTTGACGCGACTGCGAGACTTTCAAGGTCGCCAAAACGCCATCGACGAGGTTCTTTCCTTCGCAGACAAATCCGGGGTGCGCCGGCAAGTGCGAGCCTCCATCGGCCAAGTCTGTGAAGAGCTGCTCATGAACGCTCTGTATGACGCCCCCGTCGATGCCAGTGGTACGCCGCTGTTTCATCACGTCGACGTCAAGGAACGCGTCGATAAGCTGTCGCCTCGTCCTGTTTCCATTCGCTACGCCGTTGCTGAAGACTCGTTTGCCGTTTCGGTCCGTGACCGCTTTGGCCGACTCGAAAAGGCAACCATCCTTCGGTACATTGAAAAGTGTCTGCGTAGCTCAGACCAGATCGATCGCAAGACCTACGGTGCCGGTCTGGGGCTGTACTTGATTGTGAACGCCGCAACCCAATATGTAGTCAACGTGGCACCGGGCATGGCGACGGAGGTGGTCTGTACGTTCGATCGTGGAACGCGGCAGCCGCTGCGCGCTCTGTCGGTGTTCGTCTATCCAGGCAATCCGGCGAGCAAGGAATAGTCAGACTACCGAGTGAGACGCTGCCCCCGACTCATCATGACGAATCGGGTGAGAGCCTAGCGCGGCGAGCAAGTATCTTAGAGGGACTTATGTGCTAACCGGGCAGCTTGGTCCATATACGCTCGTCAAGAAGATCGCCGTTGGGGGAATGGCCGAGATTTATCGTGCCATCGTTCCCGACACCGAGCCCTTGCGCCAAGTCGCCATCAAGGTCATCCATCCGAACAACAGCGAAGACCCCGAGTTCGTCCGCATGCTTCTCGACGAAGCACGGCTGGCGGTGCGGCTCAAGCACCCAAACATCGTTACCACCTACGACCTCGGGAAGGAAAAAGAGCAGTACTACCTGGTGATGGAGCTGGTCGAGGGCATCGATCTGTTTCGACTGGAACAGCGCTCGACCGACCTTCACCTGAGCATTCCGGTTCCGATTGCTGCCTACGTCGCCCGCGAAGTAGCACGAGGTCTGCACTTTGCGCACGAGCTGGCAGATCCCTCGGGCAAGCCTCTCAACGTCGTACATCGCGATGTCTCTCCTCAGAACGTGCTGCTTTCGTACGATGGCGCGGTCAAGATCACGGACTTCGGCATCGCCAAGGCCGAGGGTCGATCCGAGCAGACCCAGATTGGCATCATCAAGGGCAAGTACTACTACATGAGCCCGGAGCAGTCGGCGGGGCTGCCTCTGGATCGCCGAACCGACATCTTCGCCTGCGGGATCTTGCTGTATGAAATGCTGGCGGGCGAGATGCTCTACTTTGATCAGAGCGTCGAGAAGCTGCTCGATAAGGTCCGGAAGGCAGAGGTGCCACAGCTCTCCAAGCGCCGTCCCGACACGCCTCCGGAGCTAGAGCGAATCATGATGCGTGCGCTCAAGCGCCGTCCCGAAGACCGCTATCGAACCGGCGAGGAAATGGCCCAGGCGCTCGATGGCTTTCTGCGACGCCAGCATCCGACCTTTTCAGCGGAGGAGATGGGTAAATTCGTCGAGAAAGTCCAAGCGACGCAGCCCAAAAAGCGCGGTGCCGATGAACCCACCGCCGCACTCGACTTGTCTCATGCAGCCAAACTAAGTGTGTCGGCCCACGACGACGACAACGACGACCGATCACCAAGCCCAACGATGGGCATCGACAGTAGCCAACTCGAACAGATGCGAGCGCTGGGCGTACGAGACGACAACAGCTTGCTGTTCCAGTCTGGCAACTTAAAGGCGCTGCTCGAAGGCAAAGCCAGCCATAAGTCGCCGCTCGATGCGGACGCTGAAGACAATCGTCCTGCTACAGCCAAGGGACTCCGTCCGAGCGATCACTCTGATGTCACCACACACCGTCGACTCGCCGGACGGATCTACGAGGCAGCACCACCCAAGGCAATTTTTCCAGCCATCACACCGGATGGCGAAAGCTTCGGGTTGCTCACCGAAGGGGCGGATCTACTGCCAACCCCGATCGAGCTAGGCCGGGTTGGCAGCGCCAAGCGACGACCTGGCAGTAGCGATCAACTAGCCGCTCACTCGCAGTCGGTGGCCGTCGGCGATAGTGTGACCGCGATTGCGCCAGTGGGAATCCTGCCACCGGGTGTCGAGCGGTCGAAAAGAACACGGCGCCCCTCGTCTCGCTCAGCAGGAGAAGTCAGCGCGGAAGCGGCCCGACCTCGACTGTCCGAGCCCAAGATGGAACTCCTGCAAAGCGATGTCTCGTACGAAAACCAAGCTTCGCAGCAGGATGGCCAGGGCCTCACGATGGCGCAGAGCGACGCTTTCGTCGGACAGAAACCGAAGGAAGGCCCCAAATCTGGACCACTCCCCAGCCTGCGAGCGTCCCAAAAGATTGGAAAGAGTAGTGGCGAAAACAAGGCGCTCAACCTCGTTGCCGAGCCGTCAGGACAGATCGACATCATTTCGACCGAAATGACCCATGAATCGCTGGAAGCACCTGCGGATCTCCGGGCATCTCAGCCGCCGGAGCCATCGGTAGAGGTCAGCGAGTCACGCAGTCGTTGGCTGTTCGCGCTGTCCGGGTTGTCCGCAGCGGTGGTATCGGCGGCACTCACCTGGTTTCTGGTCATTGGGCCCCAGCGCAATCAACGCCCGCAGCCCGCGATCGAGGATCTAACGGCGGTTGCCGACCTCGGGAGCCCAGCCGATCTATCGACCCCCGGCGATATGACCACCGCATCGTCCACCGAGCGCGCCGCGGATACCAACACGTCGATCCCTGCCGAAGAGAAGCAGCGCCCCACCGCGGGCCAAGTCCTGATTCGCAGTGAACCACCGGGAGCCACCGTCTATATCGACAAAGCAGAAATTGGCGTTACTCCTCTTCTTTTGACCAGCCGTCCTCCCGGCGAGGACTTCAAAATCGAGCTCAAGCTCGACGGCTATAAAAAGGGCCGCAAACGGGTCAAGTGGCGAGACAAAGATCGACTGGAGATCAAAGTGAAGCTCCAGAGTGAAGCGGAAGAGGCCAGCTCCGACGCCACCAGCAGCGACTCTGCCCACAAAGGCAGCGAACAGGAGTCGCCGTAACAGCCCCGCTGTTCCTCATCCAATGCAGTAGACTCCGCTCTAGGTTCGCGTGTCTTCGCCAAGCCCACAAACACCATCTCTGTTTCGGACCGTGATTGCCACGCTGGCGACACGATTTGCGGTCTTGCCACTGGGTCTACTGCAAGGAGCGCTGTTGGCACGTGGACTGGGACCACAGGGACTCGGCCGCTACAGCGCAGCGCTGGTCGATGTCAACATCGTGACGACCCTGCTCGCGCTGGGATTGCCGGGAGGACTCGCGGTACTGGTAGGAGAGTCACAGGGACGCGCAACGGCAACCCGAAAGCTGTGGGCATTCGGAATCCGACACACACTGCTGGCAGTGCTGGTTGCGACCTTGCTTGGGGTGGGATTCGGTCTATTATTTCCGTCGCTGGCAATCAAAATTTATGCGGATCGTACTCCTCTTATTGTGGCAATCCTAATCGTCTGTGTCTGTGGTCAGCTTGGCCGGGATTTGCACAATGCACTGCTGTGGGGAGGCCAGCGCTTCTCTGCTCAGAACCGTCTGAGTCTGGCACTCTCTGTCACCCAACTGACTGCGGTGCTCGTGCTGTTCTGGATCGAAAAGCTCGCGGTTGAAAGCGCGCTCGTGTTGCAGGCCATCAGTCTGTGGGGGCTCTGTGTGGCGTTTGTGTGGCGACTCCGCGGCTGGCTCAGCGAACAGACAGAGCAGGACTCCGAGCCTCTCACGCCGTCAGTAAAGCGACTCTATCAAGTCAGCCTCCGCAACTTCCTACACATCTTGCCGGACATGCTGCTGCTGCGGATTGACGTGTATTTGATCGAACTACTCCTGCCCAGACAGTCCATGGAGCATGATCTCGGACTGTATCAAGCAGGCGTCCGGGTGGCGGAGCTACTCCTGATGCTTCCGGGAACCCTGAACGCGGTGCTGTTTGCGAAAGCGGCGGCCCGGGAAGAGGTCTCCGAAAAAGCGCTGCTTGGGGCCAAGCTTGGCCTGTACCTGGGCCTACTCGGCTGCTTGGGAATGGTGCTGGTAGGAAAACCCTTGTTGATTTTGTTTTACGGATCGCGCTTTGCGGGCTCGTTCGTGCCGTGCCTGCTCGTCTTACTCGGCTGCACTGCGCTCAGCTTTTCGGGACCGCTCGCCGGGACACTGTCGGGTGCGAGCGGCTATCCGCCGAGCGTAATCATCGCCCAAACGAGTGCACTGCTCAGCAACATCGGGCTCAACCTGTGGCTGTTGCCTCGGTATGGCATTGTTGGTGCGGCGGCGGCGTCGGCGGGTGCCTACTCAGTGAGCGCACTACTCATCACCGTCGCGTTTGTTCGCCGCTTCCAGATCCCTCTCTCCACACTCTTATCCCCCGTCGGTCCGCAGCAGATCATGGCGCGACTCAAGCAGCGCTAACGCCCACTGTTTCAGATTAGACTGAGCGTCATGTCGTCTTTGCTCCGTGCCAAGAGCTGCCTCTGCCTGCTGGGTTTGCTTTCGCTGCTGCTGCCGCTGCCGACGCTGGGCAGTCCGCCGCAAAAGTCGAAGCCCCAGGCCGTTCACACCGCTCTCCCTGCGGAGCCCGCCCTGCCACCGTTTCGTTTTGAAGGTCCACTCGCCCCAGCGCTCACCGCGCTCCGCCAAGGCAAGCCCGCCGAGGCCAAGCTGCTGATCGACAAGCTGCGTCCCACCAGCAAAGACGCCAAGCAGCGGGACGAGCTGGAGTCGCTGTGTGGTGAAAGTCAGATCCGACAAGGCCAGGTTCGTGAAGCCATTCGCGGGCTCGAAGCCGTGGTCAGTCGAGATCCGAAAGCGCTGATGAGCCGGGTCACACTCGGCGAAGCATATCGTCTCGTTGGTGAGCGCGACAAAGAGCGGGCGATTTGGAACGGGCTGTTCGACGACCACGACGCCGACCGGCTCGACATGAACGACTGTCGGACGGTGCGGCTTCTGGGTCTCGCAGCGCGCTACCTGGGTTCCTATCAAGACGCGTACGAGCAGCTCAAAAACGCCGCAGAGCTTGCCAAAGAGCAAAAGCGGACGGATGAGTTTGTGCTGGCCTCGCTGGCGCTGTCGGAGCTTCGCATCGAAAAATACGAGGTCGGCTATGCCGAGGTATCGGTCAAGGAAGCGCTGCGCCGCGATCCGCAGAATCCGGATGCCAAAGCGCTGCTGGCCCGCATCACGCTTGAACAAGGCAACGATGTCTCTGCTGCCAATGAGCTTGCTGACGAAGCCATCCAAACCAATCCGCACCATCCGCTGGCGATTCAGGTTCGTGCAGAGATGCTCATCGACAATGAGCAGTACGAAGATGCGCTGGCGATGCTGGAACCGGCGATTGCCAGAAATGGCTACGACCTACCGGCCCGGGCGCTGCGAGCCGGAGCGCTGCTGCTACTCGATCGGCGCAAAGACTTCGATGCCGAAAAGACCGAGACGCTGTCGCGCTCGCCTCTGTTCAGCCAGTTCTATCGCATCGTGGCCGAGCGACTTCAGGTGCAACACCGGTATGAAGAGCAGGTCGCGATCCTCGAAGAAGCGGTGCAGAAAAATCCGAAGGACTATTACGCACTGAACGAACTGGGTCGCGCCTACTTGCAGCTCGGAGACGAGGAGCGCAGCTATCAGACCCTGCAAAAAGCCTGGAAAGGGGACCGATTCAACCGTCGTACCTACAACTTGCTCGATCTGTTCGAGAAGCATCACCAAAAGACTTATAAGCTGGTCAGCGTCGACATTGATCCTCGGCAACCGGGCAAAGGTGGGCTCAAGATTCGCGTTCACAAGGATGAGGAAGCGCTGCTGCTCCCCATGCTGCAACCGCTCGTGCAGTCCCTGTGGGTCGAGTTTTCCCGTCGCTACGGCTTTGCTCCGAAGCTACCGCTGTCGATCGAGCTCTACAAAGAGTCGGACAACTTTTCGGTTCGCACCTTTGGCTTGCCGTCGGCCGATCCGGGCATGCTCGGGGTGACGTTTAGTCGCGTGGTGACGGGGCGCTCGCCGGGACAGGGCAAAGTGCCATGGGGTTTGATGATCTGGCACGAGCTGGGCCATGTGTTCGCGATCGAGCTGTCAAAAGGTCGGGTGCCGCGCTGGTTTACGGAAGGACTATCGGAGTGGGAGACGCTCCAGCTTCATCCATCGTGGAGTCGTCGTACCCACGCCGAAGTCGCCGCCGCCCTTCGTGATGGCAAGCTGCTCTCGATCGCGGATCTCAACATCGGCTTTACCCGGGCCCGTTCGCAAAGTCACGTGGTCGTCGCGTATCACCAAGCTGCGCTGGTCATTTCGTTTCTGGCCAAGCGCTTCGGATTTCCCAAGATCGTCGAGGCACTCAGGTTATTTGGCGAAGGAAAGCGGACCCGTGAGGTCTTAGAAAAGATTACCGGTCAACGGATTGCGTCGTTGGATGAAGAATTCCGCGCCGACCTGCGCAAGCAACTCGCCGCCTATGAAGGGACGTTCTACGTACGGCCAACCGACTACGCGGACTTCGATGGGCTCAAGCAGCAGCTCCGCAACAACCCGAACAATGCGCGACTGCACGGATTGCTCGCGGTGGCGATGATTCGCTCGGGAGGAGATCCCGCGGAAGTGGCCGGTGAGATCGCGGTGTCACGCAAGCTCGATCCGCGCTGCAAAGAGGCGCTCTTGGCCGACGCAGAGCTTCATCAAAAGTTAGGCAAAAAAACCGAAGCAGAGAAGCTCTTTCAAGAGCTCATTTCCGTGGGCGGAGACGGCTTTGATGTTCGGCAGCGGCTCGGCGATTTGTATGCCGCCCAGAAACAGTATCCCGCCGCGATCAAAGAGTACGAGCGCGCCAAGCTCCTCGATCCCGACCGTAGCGAACCGTATGAACGACTGGCGGCAATTTATGAACAGGACAAAAAGGACGATGACGCCCTGCGGGAACTCGCAGTGGCTGCGGAGTTGGAAATTTCCGACGACAAAGTCTTGACCGATCTGGTCGAACGCTTCGCACAAAAGAAGCGCTTCAAAGAAGTAATACGATTCGGTGACATGGTCCTGTACCTGATTCCCTACCGGGAAAAGCTGCGAGCTTTGATTGGTGAAGCGTGGTTAGGACTTGGTCAACCGGGGCGTGCCCTGCCCCACTTGCAGGCAGCCCAGAAGCTGCTGCCCGAGCCCGCCGATGTCGAGGAAGACGACGTCCCCAAACTGCAAACCGAGCGCAAACGGATCGAAAATCTGCTCGGACAGGCGGCAAAACTGAAAGCCCAGCCGTTCGCCGGACCCGATACGCTCCTCGATGTGGCCCGCAAGCGCGCCGGACTGCCGATTCCATAAGCACCCTTCCCAACCACACCGCAGCAAGGCAGATTCATGACCATTCGTCGAGTTGTCCCGCTCCTGTTTGTCCTCGCGCTGCTGGCGTATGTGGTCGTAGCCGTTTCCTCGCTGCGCCCGCTCGTCCGGACCCCTGCGCTTGCCACCGAGGGTTGCCATCTGGTGTCTGTGGACGGATTGATCGGTGCCGAGGACATGGAGTTCGATCACCAAACCGGAACGCTCTACATCGCGGCCGCCAACCGTCGCAGCACCGGAACCTTCCGTCCCGATCCCGGCGCGATATTTCGTTGGCATCCAGATGACGAGGCTGTACCGACCAAACTTCCCCTGCAAGGGATTGGCGAAGCGCTCCGGCCACACGGAATCGGGGTTTACATCCACCCCAGCGGCGAACGACGCCTCTTCGCCGTGCAGCACAGTCCTCGCGGTGAATCCGTAGCCATCTTTCGACTCGATCAAGAATCGGGCAGACAGTGGCTTACCCTGGTACGCACCGTCCAGGCACCTCATTTTGTCAGTCTCAACGACGTGGCCGCCAGCGGGCTCGAGTCGTTCTATGTCACAAACGATCACAGTCGCAAGCCACCCTTCGGTCATGTCCTAGAGGACTTTGCGATGCTCTCGACCGGCTCGCTGGTCTACTTCGATGGCACCTCCGCTCGCACCGTGGCGTCCGGACTGCGTTACGCCAACGGAGTCCAGCTTTCATCGAATCAGAAGCAAGTACTCGTCGCAGAAACCACCGGATACCGGATCAGGATCTTTGCCAGACAGGACAACGGAGACTTGACCCAGCTTGGGGTAACCAACCTCCAAACCACCCCGGACAATTTTTCGCTCGATGAGCACGGCGACTTCTTGATTGGCGCACATCCGAGTCCGTTTCGGTTCTTGCTCCACGCCAAATCCGCAGCCAACCACGCCCCATCCGAGGTGGTGCAGATCAAGCTCTCTGCGGAAGGTGCCGTGTTATCGAACAAGACCGTGCTGAGCGACCCCGGTGATCGGCTATCCGCCTCGAGTGTTGCCGTCGCCCATGGTTCACACCTGGTGATCGGCGGCGTCTTCGACCGCGGAGTCCTGCACTGCCCCTCCCGCTAACCCTCCCCCACCCTCACGCGGCCAAAGAAAAGGCAAGACAGGTGGGCACATTGGTGTAGAGTGCGCAGCCTTCTCACAGTAGTCCGTTTGTTCTTCCCTTAACAAAGTGAGCTCGTTTGACCGACCTGGCCGTCGCTGTTGCGACCCCTCCGACTTCTCGCACCCACGTACTCGCTGCGGTGCATTCTCATCCAACTTCGCTTCCTGCTGCCTCGACAAACCGTCTCCCTGGAGAGGAAAGCAGCGAAGCAACGTTTGCCGATCTCGGTCTATCCGAGCCTCTGTTGCGTGCCGTAACCGACGAAGGCTACACCACGCCCACGCCGATTCAGGCCCGCGCCATTCCGGTCCTGCTCCGGGGTCGCGATTTGCTCGGCCAAGCGCAAACCGGCACCGGAAAAACGGCGGCTTTTGCGCTGCCGCTCCTGCATTCGATTGATCCCAGCGTGTCGGCGGTCCAGGCGCTGGTCCTGTGTCCCACCCGCGAGCTGGCGCTGCAAGTCGCAACCGCCATTCATGACTATGGCAAGCACCTGCCGCGTATCTCGGTTCTCCCGATTTTTGGCGGCGACTCGATGGTGCGGCAGCTCAGTCGACTGTCCCGAGGCGTTCATGTCGTCGTGGGTACACCGGGCCGTGTCCTGGATCATCTAGAGCGTGGCTCGCTCGTACTCGATAAGGTGCGGTTCGTCGTGCTCGATGAAGCCGACGAAATGCTGCGCATGGGCTTTATCGAGGATGTTGAGTCGATCCTTGGTAAGACCCCCAGCGAACGGCAGACCGCTCTGCTATCGGCAACCCTGCCGCCCGCGATCCGCCGTGTGGCCGCAAACCAGCTCCGCCATCCCGAACACATCGCCATCGAGTCGGCGACCCGTACCGTCGACACCATCAGCCAGCGCTTCGTCGTGGTCGAAGAGCGCTATAAGTTCGATGCCCTGCTCCGCCTCCTTGAAGTCAATCCCCCCGAGGCCGCGCTGGTGTTCACCCGCACCCGAATTGGTGCCGACGAGCTGGCCGAAGCCCTGGTGAGCGAAGGGATCCCGGCGGAAGCGCTGCACAGTGATCTATCGCAGGCCCAGCGCGCTACCGTCTTACAGCGACTGCGCGATCAGCGGGTCCGAGTGGTGATAGCCACCGATGTAGCGGCCCGAGGACTCGACATCGATCACATCAGCCACGTCGTAAACTTCGACCTACCGAATGATCTCGACACCTACGTCCACCGCATCGGACGTACCGGTCGAGCCGGTCGCAGTGGCGAAGCCCTGATGCTGATCACGCCGCAACAGCGTGGTCGACTGCGGATGATCGAGCGCTTTACCCAAAGCACCTTGGCCCCGCTGGCCGTACCCACTCGAGCCGCCGTGCTGGCCAAGCGTGAAGAGCGACTGTTTGCCACGCTGATTCCCTCGTTACAGCACCCGGTGCCCGAGCGGTTTCGTGCGCTTGCCGAAAAGCTCGCCCACAGCAGTGGCCAGGATGCCGTTGCTGTCGCTGCACTGCTACTACAGCAGCTCTGTGCCGATCGCAGCCAAGGTCGTCAGCACGTGCCTGATGATCTTCAACCGGTCCTGCGCCCCGAGCGTGGCCGCTTTTCGAACGATCGCTATGCCCCAGAGTCGCGCTATGAGCGTGGTCCCCGTCCCGAGCGTGGCGCTCGTCAGGATTTTGCGCCTCGTGAAGAGCGTGGCACTCGTCAGGACTTTGCGCCTCGTGAAGAGCGTGGCACTCGTCAGGACTTTACGCCTCGTGAAGAGCGCGAGCCTCGTCAAGAACGGGACTCGCGACCCCGTCCCCCGCGACCTGCTCCGGTCGATGTCACCAAGATCATGTTGTCGGTGGGCTATGAGCACGGCCTCAGGCCGCAAGACGTAGTCGGTGCCATTGCCAACGAGGCCGGCATTCCCGGTCGCGCCATCGGCCAGATCGAAATCCTCGCCACATCAACCGTGGTCGAGATTCCGATGCAGCTTGGAATGAAGGTCTTGTCGGCGCTGCGTCGTACGACGGTCCGAGGTCAGCAGGCTCGCCCCCGTATGCTGTCGGATGAGCGGCCCAGCCGACCTGCGCGATTCCCGCCGCGCACCCGCAGCTAGCGGTGATTAGTGGGGCAAACCGGCAGGGTTTTGGGTCGGCACGACCGCCGGTTTGACCGGATCGACAGCCGCCTTGGCTGGATCGGCAACCACTTTCTTGGGCTTGGCGGGCTCTAGGAAGCGCACCGACCGCCAGGCATCCGAAATCGAGGAGTCGGCCATCGCCGACGAGCTGCCCAGGTTTTCATCCGATTTGAGCCGGTGCGAGCTGGTAGTCGTCCAGTCACTGTCCATCGTCCTTGGGTTGCTGCGATCGACCGCGCCGTCGACCTGGTTTTTCCGAGCCGTCGAGCGTCCCGCCTGCCCCTTTTCCCCGTATGCATCGCCAACCTGATTGACGTTGTAGCCCACGCGCATCTTGCCGTAGGGGTCGTCGGCGACGATGCCGTCTTTGGTCATCTGCTGCACCGAGATGATGTGCGACGCATCGAAGTTTCTGCTGCCCTTGTGGTGGTAGCTCAGCATCGCCGCGCCGCCCTCATCGAGCACTTCCGACATCTCGCCCCGCGCCTTCGTCCAGTTCATGTTCTTACCCGGCGTGATGGTGCGATAGGTCGGACGCTTCTCCTCATCGGGCTCCAGCTTTTTGAGCAGGTTCGGCGTCACCGTGTCGAGGTCCGTCCGTCCGCCCGCCTTGCTCAGGTAGCGCAGAAAGTCGAGCGTGTCCTCAAACTGGGCATTGTCACGATACTGACCCGCGATGTTATCCCAGGCCTTCTCGTCGGTGTCTTTGCCGCGCACACCTTGATAGGGCTTTTCGGCGGCCCCATCGACCGCTTTGAGATAGCCCTTCACCTGGCCCTCGAAATAACCCGCCGGGAGCGTCACCTCATCGGCACTCTTGGGCAGCTTGCTCGGATCGCCCTTTTCCTTGGCAAGCTTTGCCTTCTGTTCATCGAGATAGCGCTGCCGCAGCTCGCCATCGATCGCATCCATCGCGTTTTCCCGACCGTACCCCATCCGCTCCAGCGCCATCGCCAAGCTGGTCATGTTGCACGAGGCTTCCGGCGGAATCAGGTTGTCTGACTGCGTCCGGTACTCCGGCACACCCAGCTTGGTATTCCAGTCTGACCCCGTACCGATATGCGCACCGTCTGGATTTGTCCCCGCCCCCGGCGTCGCCGCATCCGGAGTCATCCGTTCCAGCTTTTCAATCAAGGGACGGGCGTTGTCGATAAGCGGCGTCGGCACCGTCTCTTTGGCCTTGCCGGTCGAGTCCGCCGGTGCCACGTCCTTGGAAAAGCGCGCCAGCGCATCCAGCTGATCTTCGATGTACTCGACCTTCTGCTGCCCCTTTAGGTTGCCCGCAGCGTAGTTGGCACCGTCGAGCGTCTGCTGGTAGCTATCAATCCGCTTTTCACGGGGAAGCGGGTCGGCGGGCTTGACCGGCTGAAAGCTCGTCTCTGCATAGAGCCCAAGCGGCTTCGAAAACAGCTCGGCGGGCAGCTTGTCCGGCGTAGGAACCGGACCGAGCGGCATCGGTACGTGATCGAGCGACACCGGGGCCATCGCCTCCCACGGAATGTTCGCGAGCGGTTTGCGCACCCACTTATCTGGACCGACCACTGGCTTCTGCTCTGGACCGTGCTCGTCCTGTGGACGCTTTTCCACTGCTGGCATGAAGTTCCCCCCAGACTCTTATCGGCAACAACTGCCAGCGATTGCGAGGATCCCGCAGCGAGAGCCATCAATTCGACATCCTCGACGATGTGATCCGGTTCGTACTAGGATCGTGGGTATGTTCTTCACCGATCCACGCAAGCTCAAGATCCCCACCAAAGAAGAAGCCCTCCCTGGTCGGACCGAGCGCATGAAAGTGCCCGAGGTTCACTTTGTATCCGGCCACCGCATCGTGGCACCGTTTCCCTCGGGCATCGAACTAGCGATGTTCGGCATGGGCTGTTTTTGGGGCGCAGAAAAGCAGTTCTGGCTGTGTGGCGGTGTCTATAGTACTGCCGTTGGTTACGCCGCTGGACACACTCCAAACCCCAGCTACCACGAGGTCTGCTCGGGTCGCACCGGCCACAACGAAGTCGTGCTGGTCGCGTACGATCCGAAGCAAGTCCGCTACGAAGATCTGCTGCGTACGTTTTGGGAAGGTCACAATCCCACCGAAGGAATGCGTCAGGGGGCCGATGTCGGAACGCAGTATCGGTCGGGAATCTACTGCTTCACTGCGGCGCAGAAACAGGCGGCCAAGGACTCACTCACTGCCTACCAAAACGTGCTCCGCAGCGCTGGCTACGGTCCCATCACCACCGAAGTGCTCGATGCTCCCGAGTTCTATTATGCCGAGGCGTATCACCAGCAGTACCTGGCCAAAAACCCCGATGGCTACTGCGGCCACGGCGGTACCGGCGTCGCCTGTCCGATCGGAATCAAGCGCTAGTCGCCCGGCTGAACCGCAATCAACCGTCCTTGGCATCTCAACCCGTATCTGTGCGCTCATCGAGGTGTGGTGATGTTTAAGGGCTTTGCCAATGTCTGGACACCGGTGTGCATGTCGAGCGAGCTGCGCCCCAGCCGTCCGCTCGGGTTGCAAGTCGCTGGAACCAAGATCGTTTTGTTTCGTGGTAGCGATGGCCATCCGGTGGCCCTGATCGATCGCTGTCCTCATCGCGGGGTGGCGCTGTCGCTGGGCTCGGTCAAAGACGGCTGCATCGAGTGTCCCTTCCATGGTTGGCGCTTTGACCAACACGGAGACGCCGTCCATGTGCCGTGGAACCCCGATGCCAAGACCGCAAACCTGGGTGCCATCAGCCTGGCCGCCCGCGATCGGGCCGGACAGATCTGGATCTACACCGCGCCCGACACCAAACCATCCGAGGAACCCGCCGTAGCAGAAGAACTCCTCGGCCCGCAGGTTCATCTCTCTGGCGGAGCGCTCGACTGGAACAGCCACTGGACCCGAGCCATGGAAAACATGCTCGACTGGCCGCACCTGCCGTTCATCCATCGGAAAACCATCGGTCGCGGCATGATGAAACGGCCCGACTCCCGGATGGACATTCACCTGGAAGACCGACCGTGGGGCCAGCACAGCACCATCTCCATCGATGGTGAGAAACAACCAGGAGAGCTCGACCTGCGCTGGCCCAATCGCATGAACTTGTACATCTCACCACCGGGCAAGCTGCTGGTGCTGCAGGTGGCCTGTGTCCCGATCGATGATCGACGGACCCGGATGATCCTGACCACGGCGCGGAGCTTTCTGCGCTTCCGCATGCTCGATCCAATCTTCCATCGCATGAACCTGCGCATCGCCGGAGAAGACCAGAAGGTGGTCGAGTCATCCTTCCCAGCCGAGATTCCCCCGGCGGGGGACGAGCGCTCGGTGCGCACCGACGCGATGACGCTCCAATTTCGCAAGCGCTACCTGAGCGAGCTTCGCGACTCAGGGTTCCCGGAGTCCGCCACCCGTCCCAAGGGACGCCCCAACCTGCCGGTGCTCGACCCTCCCAGCCAGTGATGGATCACGCAGAACGCTGCGGCAGAGCAGCTCGACCAGCACAAACGTGGCCGTCCACAGACCCCACGTCGCCGCGAAGTACACCGAGTAGCTGGGAAACAGAGACTCCGAGCCGGGATAGACAAACTGCGAGACGTTGACGTTGGCCTGGTACGGCGTCACAAACCGGCTGAGTAGCTGAAGCGACATCCCCGAAAGCACTCCGGTCACACACGAAAAGCGCGGGAACCCGAGCCGTCGCAGCGCAGCAAGACCGACCAGCAGGCCCCCACAGTGGGTCAGCGTCGAGGTCCACAGAAACTGCTGGGTATGAATCGCGTCGTACACCCACAGCACGTTGCCAATCGGCAGCCACAGCAGCGCCGAGGCGATGACTCTCGGGGCGGAAGCCAGGATACCGATCCCGATGAGCAGGTTCGACATCGTGCAGGCCCACAGAATCTCATGGGGGGTTCCGGTCAGGATGTACCGGCTGCCATGAATCCCAAAGAAGGCGAGCGGCAGTAGTCCCAGCCAGCGCGGATGCATCACAGTCCCCCGCGACTAGCATCCTCCCGGCTGCCCAAGACCGCCAGCCGATTGCGCGCCGAGTCGAGCGCGACCCAAGCTGCGGGCTCTGTCTCCACCGCTAGCGCCTGGTCGAGAATCTCCAGCGCCAGGGGGATCACCTCGGGATGTCGCATGGCCAGTTCGGCAGCCGCCCACGCCAGGTGTTCCCGCACCAGCGCCGCTTCACGGAGCAGCGCCGCCCCGATGACCGGCAGATCCGCCGCCGTTCCCACGTTGCCGAGCGCCACCGCCACATTGCGCAGCAGCGAGTTCCGATTGATCCGCCGCAGCGCCGTCCGTTTCACCAGTTGGCGATACTGCGCCGCGCCAATCGACAGAAGCTGTCCGAGCGCTGGCGAGCACAAGGCAGGCTTTGGCAGAAGCTCCGGATCACCGGGCTGAGCGCGCACGTTGTACGGACAGACGGACTGGCACAGGTCGCAGCCAAAAATCCAGTCCTCGAGCTTGGGCCGCAGCGGCTCGGGAATCGGCCCACTGTTTTCAATCGTCAGGTACGAAATGCAGCGGCGGGCATCGAGCTGAAACGGCGCGTGCAGGGCCTCGGTGGGACAGGCATCCAGACACAGCCGGCAGTCGCCACAGCGCGGCGCGGACGGAGCGGACGCCGGCAGCGGACAGCTCAGCAGCACCTCCCCGAGCACGGTATAGCTACCGACCCCAGGCGTAATCAGCAGCGTGTTCTTGCCGATAAAGCCCAAGCCCGCCGACGCAGCGATGGCTCGCTCCAGAAGCGGCGCGGTATCGACGCAGATTCGCGACAAAAGCGGCTGGCCAAGCGATGGCCCCAACGACTCCCCGAGCGCATCCACCAGTTGTTGCAACCGCGCCTTCAGCACCAGGTGATAGTCCCGACCACGAGCATAACGGGCCACTTTGCCGTGCCCGGGTTGCACCGCCTCATCGAACGGAAACTGATACGACAGCGCCACCGTCACGATCGACTGCGCCTCGGGCAGAAGCGACCGCACGTCCCGCCGCGCCTCGGCATCGCGGTGCAGATAGCTCAGCTCCCCGGCATGACCTGCGGAAAGCCACGCCAAGTACAGCTCATGTTCTGGTACCGCACCGGCCTTTGTCACCGCCACGACCCCAAGCCCGAGCTGGGCACACGTCGACCGCACCAACTCGATGGCGGCCCCCTCGGTCGCGGCAAGCTCGGTCGGATCGGTAGGCATGGTGGGCGAGGATGATAACCGGTGCCGCGACGTTTGGAGCTTGGTTGTTGAGCTTGCAGCCATACCGCACCCCGAAGTACGTTGCGCGCCGCCATGCGAAGCAGACTCCTGTTGATGGTCTTCCTATGGACGCTGTTACCACTTCAGCCCGCTGGGGCCGAACCTATGCGGATGCCTGAGGCTCCGCTGCGCACCGCGTTTGGATCTCGCTGCGCCAAGTCGCCGATTGCGTGCAACCGAATCGATTACTTCACCGCTTCGTTTCATATCGCTGACATCGTTCTACTTCCTTCCACAGACTCGCGAGGACTCGGTGCCACCATTGGCTACGGAATGTCGCTGTCGCTGTTCCACCGGCTCGAGGTCGGAATCGGCGGTACCGCTGCGCTGTGGAGTCAGCCCGAGCACGGACTCCTTTTCCAAAATGGCCCGGCCCTCCTGAACATCAAGGGACTCCTGTACCCACTGCTGCGGAATCCAGTTCCTGACAGCGAATTCACCTTCGGAATCCATCTGCAACAGCAGCTCCGCCTCGCCAAGTTCGACGGCGCAAATGATCTGGGAACCCTGTCCCCCCTAACCGCTCTCCGCGCAGTCGCAGACAAGCCAATCTGGCGCATGGGAATCACCGGCAGCGTCGGATTCCTCCTTACCCAAGGTCGCACAGATTCCGAACTCGCCGCCAGCGTGCGCCTGCACATCCCCGGAATGTCCCGCGCCACCGTCCAAGGATTCGGAGTCCTACAAGGTCTGTTCGGCTCGCGGAATACCGCTCCCCTACGCGGCGGAATCGGTCTGTCCGTCCACTTCGCGTGGGACAACGGAACTTCCCTAAGCGGTGGCTACATCCACGGTCGCGGCGCCGGCATCGCTCCCAGCGCCATCTACATCGACGGCCCGGACTATCACATCGGAAGGGAATTGCGTGATCAGTCCTATTCCCGTCCGCCGATTCCCAATCGCGACATGGTTCCGTCTCCTTGGCCTTGGCTTATCGACAAGCTACGACAAGAATGGAGCGAAGCAGAAGCCGCAAACGAAGCACACCGCCAAGGCCAAGACTGGCTCTCTGATCAGTGCTTCTTGTACGAGGAAGGAAGGTACGACCAACCGATTCGCCGTCTGGGCAAGCTCGATCCAAGCGGCAAGTTCTGCGATGTTGGTGGCAAGTTCGTACCAATGGATGCGCCGCTGCGCGAGGTGGGCGGAGACTTGATGCCGGCGCCGAGTCCGCTGGGTGTGAGCACGCCAGAGCTTCCGAGCACACCGACCGTGGTGCCGCCGGT
>JBGAUT010000057.1:0-33993 GCA_044228505.1 Polyangia bacterium
GGAGGGCCGCCAGCTCGGCTTCTTTTTGGGCCCGCTCCGCTTCCGCAAGCGCTTGGGTCTTCGCTTCGGCCTCTAGCTCCGCTTTTTGTTTGTTCAGATCGGCCAGCTCGGCGCTGCTTTGCTCGATTTGTTCGGTGAGGCTGGCCAGCGTGACGCGCTCCTTGTCTCTCGTCTTGCTCAGGCTGCGGAACAGTCCGAGGTCTCCTTCACTTCCATCGAGTCGCGTCTGCTTTTTTGCCTCTCCTCCCAGCGCTTGCCGCTCTACCGTAACTTTCGCTACAAACGGGGCCCAGGTGTTGAGCTGAAACGCCGCCCAGTTGGCGCTCGCGGTCGAATGCGCTTGCAAGGCCGTATCACATCTCTTGAGCACTCCGGTCACCGTCACTCCCATCGCCACCAGCTTCGCCAGGGGGGCCCCGGCCAAGATCGTCGGCCAGTTTCGCGCCAGCGCCAATTCGTCTCCGAGCTTGGGCCTCACAAACTTGCTCGGCGTCATCCCTGCGAACAGTGCCTTGTGCAGCGAGGAGCGAATCTCACCCGACGTCTCCGCACCGATGAACTTGTGCAGATACAGCGCCACTTCATCCAGGTCCGAGTCGGCGTGCTCCACCGCAGCCTCCCCATCTTCCAGCTCATCGCGCAGCTTGGCGTGATCGGCGACATGGATCTCGCAGGTCTTACACAGTCCTTCGTACACCGTGACGTAAGACTTGGCCCACGGGAGCGTCCGCAGCCGCACCAGGGTAAAGCGCAGCTCGCGGCGTACGGATAGAGGGGCCATCTGCGGGGCAAGAGTCGGAATCTGCATGGGTTCTCCTTGGTTGGAACCTACATAACCTCCCAGCCCGCCCGGCTATTCCGACCAGTGGATCGAAAATTCGCAAAAAACGTCCGGGAAACACTGCCGGTCGACGAAATGCTTTTTTCTGCGGTGCGGGCCGCTTGTGCAGCCAGCCCCACCTGCGCACCGTTTGGTTTGGTCGCGGCAGCCAGTCCGGACAAAAATCGCAGGAAGGAGTCTGGCCACGCAGCCAGTGCCGAAAAAATTCTCCAACCAGACCCGGCTGCTGCGGTGGCCGGCACCAAACCGCGCAAAAACCGGCTGGCCGCTGCGCTCGGCCACCCAACACATCGCAAAAACCGGCTGGCTGCCGCGCTGGCCCGCAACAGAATTTCCCAAATCACCCCTGGCCGCGCTGCCCCGACCCCACCAAAAAGTCAAAACCGCTCCCGGCCGCGCTGCCCGCAGGGCTTTGGAGAATACGTCTGAACTTGGGAAGTGATCCCCGAACACTCCACGAGCCAGTCGACTCACGGGCACGGTTTCGGTACTTTGAGGTGCAATGAAATCCTTCACCGCTGCTCGTTCCTTGGCTCTGCTGGTTGGCCTGCTGGCCAGTGCTTGTTCCCCATCAACCACGACCGATCCATTGCCGCCGGATCCCGATGCGTGCAGCTCCGCTGGCATGCAGCAGAGCTGCCTGTGCGGCTCGGCCCTGTCGGGCACCCAGGTCTGCGGGGCCAACCTTCGCTACGGGAGCTGCACGTGTCCTGCCGGCAAGCGAGTGTTTGTCACGAGCACGTCCTATAGCGGCAACCTGATGTCGCAGGCGGGGACTGCTGATGGGCTGGCAGGGGGTGACAAGCTATGTCAGCAGGCGGCGCAAGCGGCAGTGCTCGGTGGAACCTGGAAAGCCTGGCTGTCTGCGCCTGGAATGGATGCCAAGAACCGCATCGCCGACGTGGGACCGTGGTACTTGCTGGACGGGACGACCAAAGTTTTTCACAACGCCGCAGGACTCACCACCACACCGCTGTCTCCCATCAATATGACGGAGCAGAAAGTGCTCGTGCCCGCTTCGACGCTGGTGTGGACGGGCACCGACAACGGGGGAGTGACGGCGATGAACGGCAACTGCATCGGCTGGACGATGACCGGTGGCAGCATGATTCTCTATTCGGTGGTGGGGGACGCCAATTCGACGTCCGGCTGGACCTCTTCGTTCTCCGTGGGCATGCCCAGATGTACCGACTCGCGCCGCCTGTACTGCTTCGAGCAGTAGCGATCCGGTCGCGAGCACTCCCGCCAGGCCTGCCCCGCCTCGTTCGGTCAGCGCGAGCGGCCCTTGCTCTGCTCCTAGCGGCCAAGGGGTTTACATTGGGCGGAAGTCCTGTGATCATCGCCGCCAACGCCAACTTGGAGAGCATACGAGCATGAGCACCACCACGACCCCGGCTGGTCAGCCGATCACCCTCGACAAATCGACTGGCAAGCTGCACGTTCCCGCAAACCCGATCATCCCGTTTATCGAAGGGGACGGCACGGGACCAGATATCTGGCGCGCCTCGGTTCGCGTCATGGATGCGGCTGTCGAGATTTGCTACGGCGGCGAGCGCAAGATCTCGTGGCTGGAAGTGCTTGCGGGGGAAAAAGCGTTTCAGCAGACCGGCAACTGGCTGCCTGACGCGACGATCGACGCCTTCCGCGAGTACCTGGTCGGCATCAAGGGACCGCTCACCACCCCGGTCGGTGGCGGCATTCGCTCGCTGAACGTCGCGCTGCGGCAGCTCCTGGATCTGTACGTCTGTCTGCGCCCGGTGCAGTACTTCAAGGGCGTGCCCTCGCCGGTGAAGCGCCCCGAAGCGGTCAACATGACCATCTTCCGCGAGAACACCGAGGACATCTATGCCGGCATCGACTTCGAGGCGGGCAAAGAAGCGGCGGTCAAGACGCTGGAGTTTATCAAGGCGAACTTCCCGAAGGAGTTTAAGAAGATTCGCTTTGGCACCGAGGACATTAACTCGGTCGGCGTGGGCATCAAGCCGGTGTCGCGTCACGGCACCGAGCGCCTGGTGCGCAGCGCCATCGAGTACGCGATCAAGCACAAGCGGAAGTCGGTGACGCTCGTTCACAAGGGCAACATCATGAAGTTCACCGAAGGCGCGTTCCGCGACTGGGGCTATGCCCTGGCCAAGAGCGAGTTCGGTGCGGTCGAGATCGACGGCGGGCCGTGGTGCAAGCTACCAAATGGCATCGTCATCAAGGATGCAATCGCCGACATTACGCTGCAGCAGGTGCTGACCCGTCCCGAGGACTTTGACGTCATCGCGACGCTGAACCTAAACGGCGACTACCTGTCGGATGCGCTGGCGGCACAGGTTGGTGGCATCGGCATCGCGCCGGGCGGCAACATCAACTACGTCAGCGGTCACGCGATCTTCGAGGCGACCCACGGCACCGCGCCCAAGTACGCAAACCTCGACAAGGTAAACCCCGGCTCGGTGATCCTGTCGGGCGTGATGATGCTCGAGCACCTGGGCTGGCAAGAGGCCGCGAACCTGATCATCGCCGGTCTGGAAGCCAGCATCGCCAGCAAGGTCGTCACCTACGACTTTGCCCGCCTGATGGATGGTGCCAAGGAAGTGAAGTGCTCGGAGTTTGGCACGGCCATCATCGACAACATGCGCTCCCTTCACAAGTCTGCGTAACGGATGTCTCCCCTGCCCCGCAAGCCCTGGCCGCTCCGCTTGTCCCGTCGCCCGCGAACCGGACTTAGCCAAGTGGTGCCGCTGCTTCTGCTTCTGACTGCTTGCCCTCGGCGCTTTGATCCACGGGCCGAGGAAATCCACGGCAGCACGCCGCTCGCCGAGTCCGACTTCCGCAGCGCGGAAAAGCTGCTCGATCAAGGCCAGCTTGCCGAGGCCGAAAAGGCGCTCGGTCAGTTCCGCAGCAAGTACGGACCGGCAGAGCCGCTGTATCCGCTGGCCACGGTTCATCAGGCACGGGCGCTGCGGCAGCTCACCCAGCCGGTGCAAGCCAAGTCCCTGCTTGAGCCGCTGCTGCCGTCGCAACCTGCGGAGGGCTGGCTGGGCAGCGAGGCCCGGCGCGAGCTGGGACTGACCGAGTACGCGCTCGGCAACTGGGATGCGGCCCGGCGACTTCTGGCCCCGCTGTCCCCACAGATCGTCGATGGCGAAGAAGGTGCGGAGCTGCACGCGACGCTCGGCGACTTGTTTCGGCGCTTCGATCAGGTGGAGTCGGCGCTGCGCGAATACGAGCGCTGGGCCCAGTCGAAAGCGGTGCGTCCGGGCGAGCTGGCCTATGTAAAACGACAAGCGGCGCTGCTGTGTGAGCGACTGCCGGCCGCACAGCAAGAGTCGTGGCGAAAGCGACTGGGGCTTCTGCCCAGCGAAGGGACCAAAGCCGAGCACCCGCAGTCGCTGAGCATTGGGCTGCTGGTTCCGATGCAAGGCCGCGACCGGGCGCTCGGGGATCGGGTGCTGCGCGGGGCGCTGTGGGCCGCCGACCTGCTGGGAGGTGGCAAGCAGCCGGGCGTGCCGGTCGACCTGCGGCTGCGGGACAGTAGCTCGGGTTCAATGGCAACCCTGGTGGCGGAGCTGGCCCAGGAAGGCGCGCAGGTGATCCTGACGCCGCCGACCAAAGCCGAAGCGACGCAGGCCAGTGCCGAAGCCGAAAAGCTCGGACTGCTGGCGCTGAGCCTGGGGCCTCGGGAATCGATGACCAGTGGCACGCTGCAGCTTCTGCGAACCAATCGCAGTCGTGCCCAAGCCCTCGGCCAGCACCTGGTCCGCAGCGGACTGAGCACGGTGGCGGTGCTGGCACCGAGCACAAACTATGGCCAAGCGATGACGCGGGCCTTTGTTGAAGGGCTGCAAGGCTCGGCGGTGAAGGTGGTGGCCGAGCTGCCGTTTGCCGAAAACGCCACTACCTTTTTGCCCGAGATCCAAAAGCTGGCCAAGGCGCAGCCGGAAGCGCTGTTTCTGCCGGTCTCTTCGTCCCAGCTTGAGCTGATTTCTTCGCAGCTTGCGGCCGCTTCGCTGGTCGGTACCTATCGAGTCAGTCGCGGACCGGACGGAGAGCCGCAGCAGGCGGGCACTCGCATCAAGCTGCTGCTGTCACCGGCCGAGGGCATGGGCGAGCGGCTGATTCGATCGGCGGGCCGTTATCTGCAAGGGGCCGTGCTGGCACCGCTGTCGGTGGGGTCGCTCCCGGTCGGGGGTGGCGCGGTGGCTCGGCTCGATTATGGAAACGGGGAAGAGCCGACGTCGCTCGATGCGCTGGGCTTTGATGCGGTTCGCTTGGCACGCACCGCCTGTCAGCGCCTGGGAACGGCCGATCACTGCACCGCCCCAGCACTGTCCAAGGCCCTGCGTGACGGCACACTTGAAGGTGCCACCGGACCACTCGGCTTTGATGGCACCGGTCAGCGCAGCGGGGCGGCGATGCTGGTGCGCGTCGAAGGCCAAGGACTGGAACTGGTTTCGCCATGACCGAGCGGCGAGCCGACAGCGAGCTTTCGCGGCGCCAGTTTTTGGTGGCGAGTGCTGCCTCTGCCGCACTCGTCGGGTCCGCCGCTGCCCAGCCGAGCCCCGCCGACACCGCAGCGCCTCCGACACCGCGAGCGGGTGAGGTATTGCTGCGCATCACCGTCAACGGCCAAGCCGTGCAGCGGGCGATCGATCCTCGGCTGAGCCTGCTCGACCTGCTACGCGAGCAGCTCGATGTGACGTCGCCAAGGCGCGGCTGCGGAGACGGCACCTGCGGTAGCTGCACGGTGCTGCTCGATGGCCAGCGCGTCCCTTCGTGTCTTGTGCCAGCGGCGCTGTGCGAAGGCCAGGCGATTACCACGGTCGAAGGTCTGGCCACAGCAGGCGTGCTCAGCCCGATTCAAACGGCGTTCGTTCGTCACGGTGCCACCGACTGTGGATTTTGCACGCCCGGCCAGGTCGTCGCAGCCCAGGCGATCTTGCGTGAGTCGTGGGGGCCGGACGATGCGGCGGTGCGAACGGCGCTGTGTGGTCACGACTGTGCCTGCGGACGGCTGCCGCAGATCATCACCGCCATCCAAGACGTTCGTCACAGGTAGGTCGCCGCCATGGAATGGGTCCGCGCCAAGACCGTTGCCGAAGCCCTGTCCCAAGCGGGTCCACACAGTCGGTTTGTGGGCGGGGGTCTATCGCTAACGCTGCTGATGGAGCGCGGGATTGACCGCCCCGAGCGGCTGATTGACCTGTCGGCACTGCCGCTGCGCACCATCGAAGGACGACCAGGCGAGCTGCGACTGGGCTCGCAGGTGCGGCTGGCGGCACTGCTACAAGACCCGATGGTGCAGAGCCTCGCGCCGCTTGTGCGAACCATTGCCGGGCAGATCGCCACGCCCGCGATTCGCAACCAAGCGACCCTCGGTGGCGAGCTACTGGAACGGACGCGCTGTCCGCTGTTTCGCGACCCGTCGAATGTCCGCTGTGGCAAGCGGTTGCCTGGGTCGGGCTGTGCGGTGCTGGAAGGGGCCACCTACGCGGGAGCGATTTTCGGGGCGAGCGCCGCCTGTGTCGCCTCTTCGGCCTCGGAACTGGCGGTGGGGCTCGCGGCGATGTCGGCACAGGTGACGATCCACTCGCCGGAGGGAGTGACCGAGCGGGTGCTGCCGATGTTGGAGCTGTACGCCGAGCCCGGCCTCCACCCCGAGCGCGATCACGTGCTGGGGCCCACGGAGCTCTTGATGTCGGTGACCGTGCCGGTGCAGCCGCAACGCCAGTTCGGATATGCCCGCCTGGCCGAGTCGCCGCTTTCGCCGACGGCTTCGGCGGCGGTGATGTTGGAACAGCGCGAGCAGCGCATCGCCGAGGCACGCATCATCCTGGGTGGCCTGGCAGTCAAACCCTGGCGCGTCATCGCAAGCGAGCAAATCCTGACCGGACAAATCCCCACAGAGGCGCTGTTCGACAAGGCGACCGAAGCAGTGCTCGCTGGTTCGAAAGCGCGCTCCGATAGCCGTCACCTGCCCGCCCTGGCCAAGCAGGTCGCTCGCGAGGCACTACGCCGCGCCGTGGAGGAACATGCCGCTCACCGCCGCTGAAGAGACGATCATCATCACCCGGGTGCTCCGCGAGGCCGCCGACCGGATGATGGAGCAGGCGTACAAAGACCGCGACAGCAGCAAGCTGTCCCTGGAGGACTTCTTCGCCGTCAGCGAGCGCTACCAGCAGATCCAAAACGAGTGCAACCGCGCCGTCCACGAAGCGGCGAGCCGACTGCCGAGCCTGCCCCAGGAACTTGCGGCGATTGGCCAAGCGACTAGGCAGCTCGAGCAGGCGCTCAAGTCGGTCACCGCAGTCTCGGACACCGTCAACCTGTCATCGAAGCTTTTGTGGGCACTCGGTTCGCTGGTATTAACGATCATCACGCCGAGCTTTGACGGCGCAACCATGACCGCGTCGGCGATTGTCGACGTGGGCCGAACCATTTCCGACCTGGTGACACGCTAGTGAGCAGCCTTCCCCACGACCCCCAGCGCCAAGAACGGATCACAGCGGCGTTTGCCGATCGCAGCCTGCTTTCTGACCCCGCCGTGCAGCAAGCGGTGTTTGCCACCATCGAGGATCTCGACAAAGGACGCGTCCGCGTCGCCGAGCCGAGTGAAGCGGGCTGGCAGGTGCAGCCGTGGGTCAAGCAAGCGGTGCTGCTGTATTTTTTGCTGCGGCCCCTGGAACCGATGGAAGCGGGTGCGCTGTCGTTTTACGACAAAGTGCCGGTGAAGCGCGGGCTGGCCGAAGCCGGGATTCGGGTGGTGCCACCGGGCGTGGCGCGCTACGGATCCTTTTTAGAGCCGGGCTGCATCCTGATGCCGGGCTACGTCAACATCGGGGCCTATGTGGGCGCGGGCACCATGATCGATACCTGGGCCACGGTCGGTTCGTGCGCGCAGGTCGGCAAGGGCGTACATCTATCGGGCGGCGTGGGACTCGGCGGGGTGCTGGAGCCTCCGTCTGCGAGTCCGGTGATCATTGAAGACGGTGCCTTTATCGGCTCGCGCTGCGTGGTGGTCGAAGGCGTCCTCGTCGAAAAGGAAGCGGTGCTCGGGGCGGGCGTGGTCCTGACGGCCAGCACCAGCATCGTCGATGTCACCGGACCCGAGCCGGTCATCACCAAAGGTCGCGTGCCCGCTCGGTCGGTGGTCATTCCGGGCCAGATCCCGAAGCAGTTTCCGGCGGGTATCTATCACGTACCGTGCGCCCTGATCATTGGTCGGCGCAGCGCTTCGACCGACCAAAAAACCTCGCTGAGCGACGCGCTCCGTACCTTTCAAGTGCCGGTGTGATGATGGCGAGTACGATCCAATCTGATGAGGAGCTGACTCGCTGGCTGGCCGAAGAGACGCTGGCGCTATGTGCCATTTCCTCGGTCACTGGCGATGAGGCGGCGATTACCGACCACTTGCGGGCGCGGGTCGCGCAGCTTGCGCCGCACGCTGAGCAGCTTCGGGTGGGCAATGCGCTGCTGGTCCGCTGCGGACGACTCGGCGCGACCCGGATCGGACTGTTTGGACACTCGGATACGGTGCCACCGAACCTTGCGCAGCCACACCACATCGACTGGGCGGGCGGGCGAATCTACGGGCTCGGATCGAGCGACATGAAGTCGGGGCTGGCCGTAATGCTGCGCCTGATTGCCGATTCTGCCGAGCTGCCGGTCGAGCTGGTCTGTGTGTTTTACGATCGCGAAGAAGGCCCGGTTCACTTGAGCGGCATGGTGCCGCTGTGCGAGCAGCAAGGTGAGCTGCTAAAGACACTGGCGGCGGCAATCTGCTTGGAACCGACGGACAACCGCGTTGAAGCGGGCTGCTCTGGGAGCCTGCAAGCGCAGGTCTTTGCCAAAGGGAAGCGGGCTCACAGTGCGCGGCCTTGGCTTGGGGAAAACGCCATCTATGCGACGACTCCGCTGCTCACCAAGTTGGCGAGCGTTCAGCGGCGAGCGGTTGAGCAGCAAGGGCTGACGTTTTACGAGGTGATGTCGGCCACGCAGATCCTGACCGACAACGCCCGCAACGTGATTCCCGACAAAGTGATGGTGAACGTCAACTATCGCTTCTGTCCCGGCAAGAGCCTGGCCACCGCCGAGTCCGAGCTGCGCGAGTTCATCGGACCGGACTACACCATACAGATTGTGGATGCGTCGCCCTCCGGTGCCGTCAGCATCGCTCACCCCGTGCTGGCCCGCTGGATCGCAGACTGCGGCATGCCCGTCACCGCCAAGCAGGCTTGGACGGATGTGGCGCGACTCACCGGCCTTGGGATCGCGGCAGTCAACTGTGGACCCGGAGATCCCGAGCAGGCTCACAAGGTCGGCGAGTGGTGCACGCTCGCGGGCCCTCTTCGCAACTACCACTTGCTACGACGGCTGCTGTCATGAACCGCCTTGTTGAAACGATTCCCCCCTCGGCGATACGAGTCCTAAACGATCGCAAGCGACCGAATGCCATCGATCTGGGCATGGGTCAGCCGCTGCTGCGACCTGCGATGGCACCGCTCGAAGCGGCGATGGCCTGGGTGCGTGAAAACGGCTGCCCGTACTCTCCGAACACGGGCTTTGCGGAGCTGCGCACGGCGATTGCGGAACACTTTGCCTACCCTGGGCTCGGCTCGCCGGACTCGGTGTGCATCACGATCGGCTCGCAGGAAGCGCTGTACCTGCCCATCAAGTCGCTGATTGATCCGCAGCGGCACGAAGCGGTGGTGGTGACGCCGACGTTTCCGGCCTACCAAAAGCTCTGCTACATCGAGGGTGTCACCGTCCGTGAAGTGGCGCTTTCCCCCAAGACTGGCTTTGCGCCCGATGCGAAGGCCGTGCTGCAAGCAGTCAATGAGCGGACCCGCCTGGTCGCGCTGGCTTCGCCCTGCAATCCCACCGGACGGGTGTGGTCGGAATCCGAGCTGCGTACGCTCAGCGAAGGGCTGCTCGCGCTCCCCAACCCGCCGTTTCTGCTATCGGACGAGGTCTACGCCGAGCTGTACTATACGGACGAGCGACCGCCCTCCCCGGCCCGCTACTATCCACATACGATTGTCGCGTCGTCTCTTTCGAAAAGCTGTGCGCTGACCGGGCTGCGGCTCGGCTGGATCATGGCCCCGCTGCACGCCGCGCAGGTGATGTGGAAAGCCCATCAGTTTGTGGTGTCGTGTGCCGATACCATCGCGCAGCGAGCGGCGATTGAGATCTTCCGCCATCCCGAAATCCTCCGGCAGCATCGTCCCCACTATCAGGCGCAGCGAGACGCGTTGCTGTCTGCACTGGCCGAGCACGGCCTGGCCGCGATCGCGCCCGAGGGGTCGTTCTACTGCTTGATCCGTTTGCCGGAGCAGTGGGCGCATCGCTCGATGGAGGCAGCTCTCAAGGTGATGGAAGATGAAAACGTGGTGACGATTCCGAGCAGCATCTTTGGCGTGGAAGGCTTTCTGCGGGTGACGTTTGTGGCAAGCCCCGAAAAACTCCGCGAAGGAATCCGTCGCATCCGCAGTGCCTTGTCCTAACCAGAGTCGGGACTACTTGAGATCCTCACCGCTGACAAAGCGACCGATGAGGACTTTCAGATCCACCACCGTCTCTCGCGGGAACTGCTGGATCAGGGCCTGCTTGGCCGCTGCATCGGTAGCGGCTGCGGTTCCGAGTAGCTCAATCAGTGCACTGCGAGCACGCGGATCAGACTCTGTAGCAAGGCGAGCGGCAGCAATCGCAATCGTCTCTGCGCTCGCAGGCTGACGATCCTCGTGAAGTCGCTCGACCAACGACCCAGCAATCGCGGCACGCACCCGCCCGGCTTCCTCTTTGCCCAGCCAGTCACGGAGCTGCGGCTCCATCGTGTTGCGATCCATGCGGCGATAGGCATCGGCTGCGCTCGCCCGAACTTGCTCTTCTGCATCCTGGCTGTACTTGCTAAGCGTATCGACCAGCGACTTGTCTCCGGCATTCCCAATCGCAGCAAGCACCGTACGGATCTCTTCGGGATTCTGGGCAGTCTGCAAGTGATTCCGAAACTCACCCCGCGCAAGCTCTGCTACATCCGGTTGCCTTTCGAGCGTGCGATGGCTGAGCGCCCCCAGCGCCAGCAGTGCCGAACGAGACACCTGCACATCCTCTGCAGAGCCCTGTTGCCGAGCCTGGTCGACCAAGGTCTTGGCGGTTCCCACCGAAGGTCGAGGAATGTCTTGCAGCGCCGCAGCAGCCCGCATCCGGTTCTCTGTCTTCATTCCACGATCAGCCATCGCGGAGCCCAGGGCTTTCTCTGCCGCCAGCGTTCCGGTTCGCTCCAGCGCCAAGAACAACAAGGAATGCAGCTTGGGATCGATCGCTCCAGAGCGAATCTGCTCAAGGAGTACGGCTATCGCTTCCGGATGTACGCTCAAGTAGCTGGCGAGCCGCTGCGCAGAGCGGAACGCGCCGTCTTTGCTCTGTCCGATTCCATTTTTGAAATCGATCAGCACGCCATCGAGTGTTTGCCCGGCCAAGGCTGGGTCGGGAGGTGTCGGCAGCGCAGAGGTGGACAGGGGTGCCTCCGCAAAGTCCTTGCGGAACTTCGAAGCATCCACCGCAGCCAAACTCACGGGCGGATTCCCTTCTTCAGTACGTGCCACACTCAGCATGGTCGTGACCTGACTGAGTGTCCTATCACCAATGGAAATTTTCAGTTCGGCTTGCTCGGAAAGCGCTCGCAGCCACTTGCCGTGTTCGTCCATGATGGCGGTCGCCTGCGACGACAGAACCTCGGCGCTGGGAGTTCCTCCCAATCGAGAGCCCATCTCTGGCATGCGCATCGAGACATAGCGATTGCGCTGCTTGCCCACTTGAAGAGGGCTCACGTCGCCTTTGGACAGGGTATAGCTCGCATCATAGGAGCCCAGCAGATCACTTTGCCGATGTACCCAGTTCCACTGTGGACGCGAGGAAAAGACAAACTCTGTAGAACGAAGCAGACCCTCTAGTTGTCGTCGAGTCTGCGCCTCCGTGCCGGGAAGAAATGAGACATCGTGAAAGCGACAGTCTTTCCCGATCGTGAACACAAACGGGTCCGTAAGTGGTGCCGCAGCGGCTGGATCGGAATCGCTGGCACCACCGGACATTCGGACATCTTGCAGAGAACCCGCCACCACCCATCCCCCGCCGCGTGACTCGATGACCTTCCACCACATCACGGCATCAAGAACGAGTCCTCCGTGTCCGGCCGCTCCGCCGCTTGCGCTGCTGCTGGTATGCAGCTTGTATCCAAGCGAGTCACCTACCGCCAGATTGCAACCGAGGCGTGCAGGCAGAGCAGAGGCCGAAGAGGGAGTCAGGACCGGTCGCCGCATCAACTGGTAGGCGGACACAGCACCGATCGCCAAGGTCATCACAGCAGCGTATTTCCAGCGAGTCATGGCAGTTCTCCTTCGCGGACTTTCCTACGTACTAGCGTTCGGACGGACCTACCTACTGGATGGTAATCGACGAACCAGTGCGCGCCAGCAGCGACTGCGTAGTCGAGTACCCATCGAAGCTAAACAGCGTATACGAAGCAGCGGTGTCGTAGGAAAATCCGCAGAAGTACTTGATCTTCACACCCCAGATCTTCTTTGTGCACCACTTGGTCTCTAGCTCCTCGATCACTAGATCTACGCTCCCATCCAGGGTCGAAATTCGCAGGAGTGCGGTGATGTCAAACGAGATGGTGATCTTGACCGGACTCAGGCTGTTGACGGTAAAGTTTAGCGTTGCAGTCACTCCGTCACCTTCGGTGCTGTTGACGCCGAGCAGCGTGATCGAACCGGACAGAGAAACTTTGTACAGCGTTACGTTCAGACTTGCCGTCACAGACAGCGAAGAGGTCAAGTACGGACGAACATTGGCCGACACTTTCGAGGTGGTTCCTGCGCTGGCAGAGAGCACCAGATCCACACCGGCAGCCGCCGTGAAACACCCTTCGAGATCCACGCTGACAATCACAAATCCGTAGGAGTACGTGATGCAGCTCGACTTCGAGTAAGACAAATCCTTGGTGTAGGAGACGCTGGCAGAGGCGCTGGTTCCGTCGGAAAGTAGCGACACTCCGAAGATCTTCAGCCCGTAGTCGAGATCGGCCTTAGCGGTTGAGATCACCGCCTGACCATTTCCCCACCCATCGAACAGAGTGAAGTTCCCAAAGAAGCTATTGATGGTTCCTTTGACATCATTGCTGCTGTACGCACCAGTGGTGTCAAACGTGTTGGTGAAGGTTCCCGCTAGCACCATCTGAAGGCTGCTCGAAGAACCCCAGGAACCACTGTAGGTATTGGATTCACTCTGCGATGATGCCGAAGAGGAGTCATGATTGCCGGCCACCATGTTGATGGTGAACTCTTGGCAGTTGTTGTCGGTACCAAACGCGCCCGCATACTGCGGATCGCCATTTTCTAGGAAAGCCACGCGTGCGCAGCCACGAATCTTGTAGCTGGTCACACCCGCCCAAGCACCACCGGGCGAGGTCAAAGTACGGAAGTCTGTGGTCGGATGCAGTCGCGCCTCTACTTCCAGTTTCTCGCCAGGTTTGAGGCTTGAGATGGACCCGGTGCGACCCTCTGGATTGACGGAGAGCGGCTTGCGACCAATCGCGTTTGTATCGGGTACCGCAATGATGTCGTAGTCGAAATTAATCGCGCTCGGCAGAGTCGATGCACCGGAGGTGCGACGATCCCGACCGAACACTGTCACCACCGAATTCACGGTCACAAGGGGTCTCGGTGCTTCACTTCCGGTTGGCTTTAGGTTCGGTGCCGCAGTGCTGGGATTCAGAACCGCAACCGATGACGTCGGCTTCGCAGCGACCAGCGCAACATCCAGACCAGGAGGCGGCTTCACGGTGACATCAATGACGCACCCGCTGCGCAGCGCTCCGGTCATCGGATCGGTGGTCTGGCAGCCCATCCCAAGCGGAGTGGTCGCTTCCTTTGCGTTAAACACTAGGTACTTGTTTTCTTCGGTCGATACTTCCTCGACTCCGTCGACCAATACGAAGAAGTTGTAGTTGCGCTGGCTGTCTGTACCCAAGCACTCTGGAGGCAGAATTCCGTCAAACTCCGCCCACGTCAGCGTACCGTCACCGGTCAGTTTGACCTTGGTTCCGCCTACCGTACAGCTCCGCAGTGCCGCCAGTTCCGCATCAGTGGCTGACGCACCACTCGCCGGCTTTTCCATCAGTCCGAGCGTCACCTGAATGCTGTTGGTGTTGCCGGTCCCTTTGAGTCCTACCTTCGCGTGCAGTGGGAAGTTCACAAAGGCCGCTTTGGTGACCGCCTTGTCCACTTCGAGACGCGCCACCTGAATGGCAAGCGCTCCGCCGAAGCAGCCATTGTTGGTGGGATCGTAGGTCTGTCCAGTAGGACACTGACAACTATACGTGGTGGCACCGCTCGCGATCGCGCAGCTTGCGCCACTGGGGCAAGCCACCGGAGCACTCCCAAACTCGCAGATGTACTGAGCAGTTCCTGCTCCACACGCTCTATCATTCCACGCTCCGTCTGCTCGCAGTGACACGCAGTTTTCCTGGTTGTCTTCCGCCGCGCTTGGATAATCGTTGGGCTCGCCACTTCCCCAATTCAGGTAGGAAGGGGTCACTCCGTTGACCGTAACAAAGCCCGCATCAGGAGTCGCCTGAGAGGAGTTCTGGTAGATACCAATCTGTGCGGGAGAACCACTCGCTAGGGTCTTTAGCGAGTCATTTACGCTACTACTGATCGGAACCGCCAATCTTCCCCCCATCGCCTCGCAGTCCGACTTCGCTGCGAGCCAGGTTTTGCCGCTGCTATAGCGATAGTAAACCGTGTCGCTGACTGTCACTTGACTCGCAGGATTCGGAGCGCAGAGGTTCGAGCCGTTACTCGGTGGCTCCGCTAAGATAAGTGGTGGTGAAGTGTCGTACTCCCCTTGTCCTTTGTCGCAAGCGGCAATGACGGTGATGGCGGCAAATAGCCCAGTCTTCATGATAGCCAGGCTACGCTTGGTTCGGTTCATGGCTCCCTCCGTGCACGATGTGTGCAGCCTGGTAAGACCCGCCACTTCCAAGCTCGGGCAAGCTCCGCGCAAGAAAAACCAAGCAGACAATCCCTTGACGGCTCATGAGCGGTCGGGCTACGCACGCAGCTTCGTCTTCCTTCTTACAACAGGACTTTTCCAATGTTCCGACAGCTAGTGTCCCTGCCGCTTTGGTCGTCGCTTGGTCTGCTCCTTCTTCACGGCTGCTCGGGTGAGGAAGGGCTTCCCAGCTTTGACGTCGCAGATCGCATCCCCGGTGTGCGCGCACCACGCACCGCAGCTTGCGATGACATGGATCAAACCCGCTGCCTGCTCCCCTTCCCTTCGAGTACGTTCACCGTCAAAGACTCCTCTACCAAGACTGGCGTGCGGGTTCACGTGGACACGGACTCACTGTCTGTGATGGACGATCCTGCCCCACTTCGTCGTGCCGATGGATTTTCCCGCGTGACCCCTGTGGTCACGGCATTTGTCGCTAGCATTCCGCCCATCCCCACCGCTGCTCGAGGAGACGGACCGCTTCGGCTGATTTTGGCACAACCAGGAGCGGAGGGATTCGGCGGTCTGGTTCCGCTGCGCTTCGATGTCCAACAGGCTCAAGGCGAAGCGGGACGCACTGAGTCGTTTGTGTTCGCCTATCCACTCCGTCCGCTGGCTGCTGCATCGGACTACGTGGCGGTGGTTCTCGACGATCTGCCAGTGACGGACGGACCCAAGCCGACTCCCTCTGCGCAAGCGCTGGTTGCACTGGGCATCGCTCCTCCCATGACGCTGGCTGAAGCAGAGCTGGCCGCCTATCACGCTCCGACTCGCACCGCACTACGTGCCGCAGGAATTGATCCACACCGCGTGCTGCGTGTCTGGGACTTTACCACCCGTTCGGAGCAGGATGCCCACAAGTCGCTGGCCGGAATGCGCAGCGGAGTCCTCGGCGCCGTCAAAGCAGGACAAGTCAGCGTGCGGATTGATGAAGTCACGGTTTCGACCAAAGCATCGATCGCAGCCACGGTAATTGGTCATCTGGAAGGACTTCCCAAGTACATTGAGTCTACGCCCGGCAGCTCTCTGTCCTTCGATAACACAGGACTCCCGATTGCGACCGGAACTCGAACCGCTCCGTTCCGAGTCGTGATTCCGGTTGGTACTGGCAACTATCGCTTCATCATGTTCGGACACGGCACCGGTGGTGCGTACACCGACTCGACCTTTGACACCGAGATCGCGGGCGCGGGTGCGGCCAAAGTCGGAATTCAGTTTGATGGCTGGACCGATACAGAGGTACTACAGACCCTGGCCGGAATCCTCAAGATCGTGAAGGGATCCCACTACGCCACCGCCATGCTGATGCAAGCACAAGCCGATGCGGCAGCCATCCAAGCGATGCTACCCAGTGCGATTGGCGATGTCCTTTCGGCACCCATGATCGCGGGAAAGCCAAACCCCGCCGCTGGACGACGACCGATTGCAGATCAAGCGCTCTGGGCCGGTGGATCGCTCGGCGGGATCATGGGCCTGGTCGCGGTCTGTGCGGACCCAGCGCTCCGTTACGCGGTACTCAACGTACCGGGGGCTGCCTGGACCCACTACATTCCCAAGTCGCTGCTGTTTGACATGCTCGCACCGCTACTTGACTCTACCTACCGAGGTACCATCAACGCACTTCATGCGCTGGCAATGACACAGGGAGTCTGGGATGAAGTCGATGGGGCAGCCTGGTCGAGTGCACTCTCCGGACGCAACGCCTCCTTTCTGATCCAAGAAAGCATCGGCGATCCAGTGGTGCCCAATCCCGGCAGTGAAATGGTCGCCGTGGTCACCTCAGCCAAACAAGTAGGAGCCGAGCTGGTCCCGATCGCCGCCAAGATTCCGCTCGCGAGCGAAGTCGAGGGAGCCAGCGCTATCACGCAATACAAAGTCGCTGCCACCGGAGCCTACGACGTCCACGGCTTCGCAGGCCGAGATACCCCCGCTGGACGCGCCGCACGCTCGCAGATTGTTGATTTTGTGAACAGCATCTGGCGCGATGGCAAAGCCAAGATCACGGTCCCTTCCGCATGCCCCGGTGGGAGCTGCGACTTCAGCAAAGGACCGTAGCGCAGACCGCACCCTGTAGCCTTCTGCAGCTTCCTCACGCCCGAACCTACCTCTTCTCGACCTGGCAAACTTTGCCAGTCAAGTTTGCCTACTCGCAAAGCTTACCGAAATCACCGGTCCATCGAAGTCCGTCGCCCAGATCAACCTGGGCACTTGGCATCGGCCATGCATAGATTGGGTTTTATAACCCTCTTAAGACGGAGAACTCCCATGACGAACACCCTTCTGCGCTCCCTTGTGATTCCCTTTCTTACGCTGTCTCTGTCGGTCGGCTGCTCGGGGCTTAACTCCGCGAGCCTCGGCAGTGGAGCGGAGTTTGGTGCCACTCCTGGTGGTGTCAAAGATCTCTCTTCTGCACGCGATCTGGTTGCAAACGGTCAAGTACCTCCTCCCAGTGCGTTGCTGGTCGAGGCGGCATTCTCCGAGCATGATCTGCCGCTCACCGGAACCCCATGCGCCCGCACTCTGTGTCTCCGCAGCGCGTTAGGAATTGCGCCCGATCTCGATGGAAAACAGTCCGGTTGGCTGCAGATTGGAATGTCCTCCAACGTCGACCCTGCCACCTACGGACGGCCCACGATTCACGCCATCCTCACTGTAGATGTGTCGGGATCGATGGGCTGGGATCTGAGTCGCGCCGATAGTGGAAGCGGATACACCACCGCAGGTCGGCTCGCCTATCTGCTCGCCAATCGAATCGCCGGACAGTTTACACCGGGTGACAGCGTTTCACTTGTCACCTACGGAAGCAGTGTCAGCACGGTCTTTGAAAGCATCGCTGGAGATGATCCGATGATCGTGACGGAAATCAACCGTCTCAAGACCAATGGCTCGACCAACATGGAAGCAGGACTACGTCGCGCCTACGAGATTGCGAGTCGCCACAAAGGAGTCGCCGTAGAATCCCGAGTGTTTCTGTTTTCTGATGAGCAACCCAACGTGGGTGCGACCACGGCAACGGAGTTTCAGTCCATTGTGGGCAACGGGGCAAGTAACGGAATCGGGATCACTTTGTTTGGTTTGGGACTTGGGCACAGCAATGAGCTGACCGAACGGCTCAGCCATCTGCGTGGTGCCAACGCCTTCAGCCTCGCCAAACAGCAGGATGTCGATGCACTGATGCAAGACTCCTGGCCGTGGATGGCGACTCCGCTTGCCTATGATCTGAAGGTCAATGTGACCCCCACTCCCGGATTCACCGTGACCCAGAACTACGGGTTCCCAGGGGTCGCGACCAGCTCACCATCGCTCGACGTGGCTACGGTATTCCTGAGCAAGCGCAAGGGAGCACTACTGGTGCAGCTCGGCGGGTCGGGAACCAACTTGACTGGACTCGGAGCGAACAGCCAGCTTAGCTATAACAGTCTGTCCGGGCAGCCGATCTCGGACTCCCTAAGCTCCCTGTATTCCGGCAATCCCCTCGATGCGCGCAACATGTACTTTCAACAACCATCGGTTGGCAAGACCGTGGCCCTGGCCCTGATGGTGTCGAATATGCACAAGGCCGCAGAGCTGTATCCCACAAACCCACCAGGAGCAGTCTCCCTGATGGAAAAGGTTGTGGCCAGGATTGTCGATGATGCAGCCGCTTTCGCCGATCCCTCTTTCGATCGGGAAGTGAAGCTGGCCCAAGATGTCCTGGCACTCATGAAAAAAGGTGCCCCACAGGGAAACCTGTATCCGCGATAAGGGTCTATCGAAGTCAAACACCACCGACACCTATCGTGGTTGGGCGGTAGCCAAGGTAGCCAGGTGCCCGACAATCACCCGCTTACTGGCAAGCGCGAATCTCATTCCGGATTGCGATGCAATGTGAGATGCTTCCATAAGGAGTGATCCGTTTATGAGCGACGCCGCAAAGCCTACTGAATACGATGAGATACCCTATCCTTGCGGAGGACAGGAGCAGACCCACCCCGCAAACCTCGCGACTCTGGCTGCGCTGTTTGGATTGACTCCCCCCGAATTGTCCACTTGCCGTGTCCTTGAACTGGGCTGCGGTGATGGTAGCAACCTCATCCCCATGGCCATGGCTCTGCCGCAGGCCACCTTTGTCGGCATTGATCTATCGATTCGTCAGCTCGAAATGGGACAAAGGGAAATCCAGCAGCTCGGAATTCGGAATCTGTCGCTCCGACACCAGAACATCCTCGACTTCGGCGAAGGTGAGCAGCCCTTTGACTACATCATCGGCCACGGAATCTATTCTTGGGTACCCGCGCCAGTCCGAAAAAAGATTCTGGAAATCTGTAGTCGGCTGCTGACCAAAAATGGCATCGCCTACCTGAGCTACAACACCTATCCCGGCTGGCATCTACGCGCTCCCATTCGCGATATGATGCGCTTTCATACCCAGCACATCAGCGAGCCCAAGCGACGGGTTGCCCAAGGGCTGGCAATGGTGAACTTTGTTGCGACCGCCGTTCCGCAGCACCTTCAGATCTATCGCCGCAACGTCGAAGCAGAGCTGCTGCGTCTGAGCGAACTTCCCGCAGACTACGTCATTCACGATGATCTCGGTGAGATCAACCAACCGTTCTACTTTCACGAGTTCATCACCGCCGCAACAGAGCACGGTCTTCAGTTTCTATCCGAAGCCCGATTCCATTCGATGCAGGACAATCGGTTATCGCCGGAAGCGCGAAGCACCCTGCGCAAGAGCGGCGACATGCTGGTCATTGAACAGTATCGCGACTTTATCACCGCCAATGCCTTTCGCCAGACCTTGCTCTGTCACGCCGATCAAGCGTTGGACCGACGGCTCCGTCCCGAGACACTCGAGCAGTTCCTGGTCAGCTCGACGGTGCGCAGCAAGTCTCCCAATCCCGATACTACCGGTAACACCGAAGAACAGTTTCACGCAAACTCGGTGACACTCTCTGTGGCGGAACCCATCGCCAAAGCCGCGCTGGTGATCCTCCAGGAGCACACCCCCAAAGCACTCCCATTTAATACGCTGTTTACGATGTCGCTACGGAGAAGTAACACCGAAGCAGCCGCCAACTTTGATCTGGGATTCCGACTACACCAGCGTCGAGAGCTATGCGACCTACTGCTCGCGGGACTCGGGGCCGGAATCCTCAAGCTACAGATCTTTCAAGCGGCGTTCTGTCTCCGTCCTGCGGAGCGACCAAAGCTGGGTGATTTTGCTCGGCTGCGAATTTTGGAACAGAAGGAAGTCACGACTCCGCTCCTAGAAAACATCCGATTTGATGAGCCGTTTGGCAGACAACTCGCGCTGCTCTGTGATGGTCATCGGACCCGTCAGCAGCTTATCCAAGAGATGACCCAGCGCGTCGAAAACGGCGAATTTCCCAGCGAGCTTCCAGAGGGACCGAGACCCGATGCAGACTCCCTCCGCCGCATGGTCGAAGGCCGCGTGGCGGAGTGTCTGGATCGAATCGCACGCTATGCTGTGCTCGTCGACAATGACTGATCTTTCGTCCTAAAAACCGCTGGATAGGAATCCTGATAGCGGCCCCGAACTGGAATCGCCAAAGCGCCACAGATCTTGCTTCATGGCCCGGGCCACAGAAACCAGCAGGTCGCCGTGGCGCTTGTAGCCATAGTTGAGCAGCCGGCCCGTAGTCACCGCTCCGCCAGCTCTTCCACCGACGATAAATGGCAAGTTATCATGGCTGTGGGTATTGCCATCACAGATCTCACTACAGAGCACAACCAGCGAATAATCGAGCATCGTGCCATCACCTTCCGGACGCTGCTTGAGCTGATCCAGCAGATACGCAAACTGCTGGACCCACCACCGCCGCTGCGAAAAGTAGTCTCGGAACTCGCGCTTACCTCTGTCCTGGCTCGGTCCATAGTGCGAGGCTTGATGGCTCCGCATATCGAACTTCGGATCGTACATCTCCGTCGCTGGAAAGCGACTCATGATCAGCTCACTGGTGTGATGGGAGGCCTGCACCACCCCCACCTTGGTAAGCCCACACGCCATCGCTTGCACCATCAGATCGAGCTGGGCACGCAGAATTTTGGGAAAGTTACCCGGGTCGTAGAGCACCGCATCCGTAAGTCCGCTCGTATCAATGCGAGGGTCCGAACAGGTCGCTTTGGGCGGCGGCGGCATCCCAGGGATTCCCTTCACCCGGCGTTCGACTTCGCGCAGCGCTTCTACATGCAGATTGAGCTTCTTCTTTTCGACACTGCCAAGCTGGGCTTGTAGCTCTTCGAGATCCTTCATGGTCGTGTCGATGACGCTCGCCGCAAGCGTGTCTTGGCTGCCACCACCTCCACCTCCACCACCGGAGGGATTGGTCTTCCCAAACAGCCGCTCGAACGACTTCATGGGGCTGTCTTCCGGTGTGGCACTGGTTCCGGCGCTCGGATACGAAATGTGCTTATCACCCGAAGCGTTGTTGTGGTTTGCCATCGCGCCCAAATAGACATGACGGAATAGCGTTCCAGCGCCTGCGGTCCGGGCCAGGTATTGGTCGATCGACTCACCATTGCCACCGTCGACCGCAGTCAATATCTTCTTCGCCCCACCGGGATGGCTACCGGTGTCCGTGGGACCGGAAGACAGTCCGTTTAGGAATACGCAGTCCTCCTTGAACGTACCCAGACCCTGCAGCTGTTCGTTGAGTGAAAAGCCGCGCTCTGGACCTTGCAGATGCCACAAGCTCGGACTCCCATCCGCAGCGGGACCAGCGACTCCATCAGGAAAGTAGAAGAAGATCACGCGCCGGGCCCCACCGGAGGGAGCCGCTAGCGCACGTCGCGCCGCTGGAAACAGACCACCGACCGGAATCGCCAGCGCACCCGCAGCCGCAGCACGAAGGAGAGATCGTCGAGAAAATGCACTCATAAGACACTCCTTAGTGGGATGAACCTTCAGCCGCCCGCAGCACGAACCCTTCGCTCTGGGTCAGCGAAAGGAGTAGTTCTTTGACACTATAGCCACTGTCACGGAAGCGATTTTGCAGCTGCCAAAGCGAGCACAGATCTTCCGCGACATCTTCCTGCGCACCACGAGCATAGCGGAGCGATTTGCGGACAAAGCAAGCTCGCGCCCGATCCGATTCCGCGAGCATTGCACCAAGCTCCTTGAGGCTACTGTACGGCGCGTGGGACAACGAACCGAGCGCCTCGCGATCATTGAGATCCCCGAGTCCGTCAATCGGCTGACCGTTTTCGGAGTCACGCCACTTTCCGACGGCATCGAACCGCTCAAAGCCAAAGCCAAGATCATCGATGTACTGATGACAACTTTTGCAAAAGGCTACGCTGGTGTGCTGTCGGAAGCGCTCGCGGGTGGTTGCTTTGGGATCAACTTGGGGCACTCCGCCCGCGTTGGGAGGTGGCGGCGGAAGCTCTTCACAGAGAAGCTGCCGTCTCACAAACAAACCCCGACGAATCGGGGAGCTTTGATCAGAGTGGGCATAGCTACCCAGCACGCTGCCATGCCCGAGGACTCCCGAACGCGGAAGCGATCCATAGGACTGTTTCCCAAGCTGCGTTCCCGATACCCCGCCCACTCCGTACAGCTTGGCCAAGTCGGCATTCAGGAAAGAATAGTCCGCCGTGAACAGCTCATCGAATCGCCCACTGCCATCGAGGGTGACGTGCGAAAAAAGCCGCTGCGTTTCCTCTGCCATGGCCGTGCGCACTGCGGAAGAAAAATCGGGATACAGCACGGTGCTCTTGTTGTTGGTCAGGATGTCTTCTGCACCCAGATAGGAAAGACCAAAAGCCCCGATGACCTCACGGCTGCGTGGACTGGCCAGGAGCCTAGCGGCCTGATCGCGGATTTTCTCGGAAACAGCCAGATCACCTCGGCCTGCCGCATCGAACAGTTCCTGATCCGGCATACTCCGCCAGAACAGATAGGACAGCGCACTCGCCACTTCATAGGGAGTCAGCCGATACGTTCCGTCACTTTGCAGCTCTCCCACTTCCGATCGATACAGGAAATTCGGACTGACCAGCAAGGCCTGCACGGCTGCAGAAATCCCCTCCGCAAACGTCTTCTGGCCAAGAATCAACGCTTGGTAGCGCGCAAGCTCTGTAGTTCGAAGTGGTCGACGAAAAGCCCGCAGCCCGAACGACTTCAAGAACTGCTCTGCACAGACCGCACTGCGGCCTCCGTTTGGATCGCAAGGGAGTACCACCGAAAGGTTGTCGGTGATTTGTTTGGCGGCAATTTCCGCTCCTTTGCGGAATCCCTCCAGGTGTCCTTCTGACACGATCCTTGCATCGGAGTTGTTATCAAATCCGTAGCCTTCCGGCCGGGCATCCGGCGGCAAATCGGAGGTCAAGTCCAGCGGTGCTGCCCCCGGCTTACACGTCACCGTAAGCACCGAGTTCTGACCCCCAAAGCCATCCGGCATCGTGCGCGGATTGGAAGGGTCCGCAATCCATTCCTTTTCATCGAGCACGAACTTGTAGCTATAGGAACCGGGGTCGAGTGCTTTCTCTGTCTTCCAGCGCTTGTCGACGGCAGAATACGAAAGGGGCCAGCCTCCCCCTGCGATGGTTCCAGCCCAGCCGTTAAAGCTGCCCGCAACGTGAACCGACTTCAGGGTTCGACCGGACGGATCATAGGAAAACGTGGGCAACGGACAGGCACCACCGCTCGCGGGAAGGAGATCGGACAGCGTGTTTTGATATTCTTTGCGCGTGAGCAGACGCAGTCGCCGCGTCCCCAAACTACGTTCACTGCAAGTCGGTGGACCCGCCTGCATTCCCGCTCGAATATAGGCCGTCAGATATTGCGGACATCGTCCGTTGCAACGTCCGGGGCTCCCTGGCGGCATCCGTTCGCTGATGATCTTGCGCAGCTCGTCATCGGAGTGCGTCGTCGGATTCAGCGCCGGAGCAGACACTCCTTGACCTTTGGTACCGTGGCACACCGAGCACATTTCGACATAGAGCGCCGCTCCTTTGGCCACCGCATCCGGATCGTGTGCGGCGGGATCGTGAAGCTCTGTCCCCGTGCATCCAAACAGCGCGAGCACGGCAGCCATCGAAACCGCAGGTAAAACCAAGCGCGCCAGACCGCGCACCGACGAAAACCATTGGGCGTGTGTCTTCACAGAGCGAAGCCTAGCAAAACTCCGTGAAGAGAAGATCCCAAGCTTGGCAACAATTCATGGTGGGGTCCGCCATCACAGACAAAAAAACGGTAGCGTCCGCTGGAACAGACAACGTCTACCGAAGCAAACCAGCTAGCTCTTGGCGGGAGGACGCCAGCCTTTGAGAGGACCGGGCTTGCGACGCACTCCGTAGTGCCCGCCCACAAACTTGCACTGCATGACATAGAGCGCCGACGATAAGATATTGAGCGCGGCTTTGAGATCCCCCCGCTCACCGCCGTTGTGTGGATCCGGAGGCACTGGCGTTGGGAAGGCTTCGTAGCAAACCAACTCTGCCTCACGCGCCGTGGCCCGGCACTGATACATCCGCGCCACCACTTCGCCTTGATGAATCGACGGATACATAAAGGGAACGCCGTACAGCTTGTGCGTATTGTGCGAAGCGTTGCGAATCTCGGCGGAAGACATCCCGAGCAGCTTGACCTCGGGAAGCGGCGTATCCATGACTTCGCAACCGACCATCGCCCGCAGCAGTTGCATCACTTCTTCCAGATCACCGACCAGCCCGGATGCCCCCTCCGCGTCGGCAATTCGCTGCGCATCCAGCACCAGTCCTTGCAGCAGATCGAGCTTGCCGCGCAGCCGCATCCGGGGATGGCTCTTTTCGACCAGCGTCTCGTCGTCACGCAGATGCGTCAGGTGTTCAGGCTTCTTCTGGAGCCTCTGTCCCGTCGACAGAATCTTAAAGCGACCCTCTCCCGGCCCCGGAGGCCGTCCGGACAGAGACTCTCCGCCGCCCCGCGCCGATTGACGTACCGCGAGCGGCGACTTGGCAACATCAATCACCGCCGCAGCAAACGCTTCCGCAGCGGCTTCGCACGCGGGCAACGATCCCGACAGATACGCCCCCGCGAAGTTCGTTTCCGTTGGCGGTCCAAAGAACTTGGCCAGCTCGACTCCCCCCACTTTGAGCGCCGCATCCACCGCAATCATCGCTTCCAGCGGCGGTGCAATCAGATACGCCAGTGGCTCTCCGACCGAGACATTGGCCAGCTTGGATAGATACCGTCCAGTTGCCCGCACCACGTGTGGAAAAAAGCACAGTCGGCCCTGTCCATCTGCGGAATAAAACCACGCCTCTTCGGTCAGGCAGCGCTGACAGGCCGCAAGCGCGTGATGAACCTCATCGATGTCATGGCTGGCGTAGCAACCAATCACTTCGCCCGAGAGCGGTCCCGAGGCATGCGCCGCGCCCGCATAAAACGACTTGGCATAGACGACCTCGACCTCGGCGGCCTTGGTGCCTTCATCGAGCGCAACGTACAGCGCGTCATCGCTTGAGCAGGTGATAAAGCCCACCGACCGCACTCCGTCGGCGAGGCCCAGCTCTTTGGCCAGCGGTTCAGCCACGGTGGCGATCGTGCGCACCGACAGCACCAGCGGTTTTACGGGAACCAGGGAAAAGCGCGCCATAGATTGCTCTGCCCTTTAGCCGAGAATCACGCCCGACTTTTTGTCGCGCAGGATGCGAACGATGGAATCGGCAATCTGCACAGCGGCCTGCGCCGGTGGAAAGCCTCGCGGGTTGATGTTCGAAATCACCTCGCGGTCGGCATCGGTGGCACCCGTGGCGGGTCGGTAGATGAAGTAGGCAGAAAGGCTGTCCGCAAACCCAAGCCCCGGTCGCTCGCCACAGATGAACAGACAGGTTTCGCACTCGGTAAGTCGCGCCACCTCATCCATGATCTTCACCCGCGACAGATGGACAAACAGCGGCGGGTTCATCCGGATGCTCCGCGCCTGCATCTGCTGGACGAGCGCCTGCTGGAGCGGCTCGGCGTTGACGTTGATGGCTTCCGCCGACAGTCCGTCTCCGTAGATGACCTGAAGCTGGGCCCCCTTGGGCAGCTTGGCAGCAATGATCTGTTTGGCTTCTTCCGACAGGGCGCGACCCGCATCAGGCCGTTGCAAAAAGTGCTTCTTGTCCCGGGCTTGGCTGCGAACCTCGACGAACTGGAGCCGTTCGAGGATCTCGCGCTTCACTTCTGACATCACCGCTTCTTTGGCTGCCGCATGATCGGCACGAAACTTCAGCAGCGTCGAGGTCGTATAGCGCGTTCCGGTTCGTCCCACCGCCACCCGCGCCGGAGTTGCCGCCATCAACGACTTGAGCGATGCCGGTGCCGATGGATTCGGTAGCACACTCGGCGTGAGCAGCACTTCCCCACCGTGAATGAGCGTCGCCGCTGCGACATGTTCGACGGCTGCGCGAGGATCGGAGTGCTTGCGCAGCGCTTCCCGGACCATTGCCTCAATTGCGCCTCGGTCGAGTGTGTCAGCCATGTGCGGCGCGTTATAACACAGGCCTCAAAAAACTGAGGCCGACGACTTTTCTGTGCCCAGGTTGGCGAGACAGCTTTACCTTCGAGACACTGGGCACACGGTTTGCAAACCAGCCCAAGCAGGCTCGATCCCTTATGTCGATACGACTTCCACATGGCTTGGCACACCCATCAGTGAGAACGCCGAAGGGCGCTTCGCTGCTGCTCGCGCTGAGCCTGGCCATGACGAGCCTGGTTCCCTGTCTGAGTGTGGCGCAGGGCAAGGCCGAATTGCCGCAGCCTCTGTCGCTATGGAAGCAGCTTGAGCAGACCCAGCGCGAACTGTCGCAAGGCGAATCGCAGCTTCAGCAGCACCAGCGCGAGCTGTCTTTCCGAGAAGCTGAGCAAGCCAAGCTGGTCGCACAGATTGAGCAGCTCAAGTCCCAACCCTTCGGCCCGGTGCGGGATCTCCGGCTCGATGCGCTGCTCGCGCAGGCCAAGGATCGGGCCGATGATTTGTCGCAGCGGTCGCTGGTTGGGCAGCGCTTGAGCGCCCAGCGGGTGAGTCAGCAAAAAAAGCTGCTGCAGGTGACGGATCGACTGCTCGCTGGGGAAGCGGGATTGATCGACTCGGGCAAGCGGGTCTGGCTGCTTCGTCTGCGCGCCGAGCTTAGCGAACGACTGTATGCCGACGAACCCGAGCGACTCAGGGCGCTGGCACAGTCGAGCATGACGCTGGAAAAAAGCGCGGCACAACTCGATGATCCGCAAGGACTTCGCGATCGAGCCGATCTACTACGTGACTCGGCCGACAAGCTGATGCGTGAAATGCAGCGCCTCAAAGAGCGACGTGAAGCCTTGCTCAAGCGACAACGGGTCCGACAGCGTGCCGTATCGGTTGATGAAGATCTGTTCGCCGAGCAAGCCACAGCCCGGCGTGGCAATGGCAGTTCATTTGGCACCCGCGGTGAAAGCAAACTGGCCGATGCCGCAGCACCGACCGTGGGCGGCGGACCGATGCCTTCGGCTCCAACCACCCCATCCGATCCGATCCGAGACAGCGGTGCCCTGCGTACTGCGATTGATCCATCGACCCTCGATGCCCTGCTCCGCAGCGATGCCAGCGTCGATGCCACCGCGCAAGCCACCGCCCTGGAGCGAGCCGAATCCGAGCTAGGGGCCCTGGCCCAGCAGCTTCAGCGTCGTGCCGCCCAGCTTGAACAACAAGCGCAAGGTCTGCACGGCAAGAAGTAGTCCTTTCCCCAACCCTTTCAGCGCTTCCTTTCCAAGCAGAAACGAAATTTTTTGCTGTGCTCGCTTGGTCTGATCTTGGATGATCTGCTCAATCCCACATTGGGAAGACGTCCGCTCAACTTCTCGCCGTTTTGAGGTCAGCATGTCACGTCGTCTCCTTCCCTCCTCGCTCGCTCTCGGTCTGCTGCTCACCGCATCGTGCAACTCCTCACGACTGGCTGACAGCACCGCTTGTCAGCCCGGCGACACCACCTGTGATGAAACCATGGTGACGCCCAAGCCCAAACCGAAGCCTCCCGGTCCCGGGATGAAGCTACGGATTGGACCCAAAGCGCCCGTCGGATTTGACACCAAGCAAGACGGCTCATACGGCGTGCAGACCGACAAGGATGGCAACGTCATCCTCGATCCGTCGGGCAAAATTGCCACCACCACGCCGGTCATCTGGGTTGCCAACAGCAGCGAAGGCACCGTCTCGAAGATCGACACCCGCAAAATGATCGAGGTCGCCCGCTACTACACCTACCCCGGTGGCGGTGCCGATCCCAGCCGCACCACCGTAGGACTGCAAGGCGATGTGGTGGTGGCCAACCGCGCTTCGAGCGGAGGAACCAAGGCCTCGGCAGTTCGCATCGCGGGCGACCGTTCGAGTTGCATCGACCGCAACGGCAACGGCGTCATTGATACCTCGGAAAACACCGTCGCGGGACAAGCCGCCACGCCGATTCCTTGGGCCACCGACAAGCCCAATGATCCCGCCGATGAGTGCATCCTGTGGATGACGCCTCTCACGCCGAATTCCTATCCCCGTGCGGCAGGCTATAACGCGGGCTTTGCCGAGGGAGACACCTACATCTACATCGGCCTGTACAGCAACCGGCAAGTGGTCCGCCTTGATCAAAAGACCGGTCGCATCCTCAAGACCATCGACGTCAGCCCGGCCATGCCCTACGGCTTGGTCATCGACAAGAACGCCGACGTCTGGGTCCGTGGTGCTGAAGGAAGCCTGGCGCGCATCAAGACCGGCATGGGCGACGCTGTGGAGATCTTCAGCGGCTCGCTCGCCCCGCCCTGCCCCTACGGAATCGCCGCCGATGCTCGCGGCAACATCTATACCGCTGGTAGCACCTGCGTCTCGCGCTTCGATCCGGTCGCCCGCACCTGGGAAAAGCTCGACCTGAGCGGCCAGGGCGCGACCTTCACTCGCGGACTTGCGCTCGACAGCAAGAACCAACTATGGGTCGCCGATACCAGCACCGGCATGCTGCACATCGACGCCTCCGGTCCAAAGATGGTGTTCAAGGGCAAGACCGCCAACCTATCGTCGAACAACGTTGGTGCAGCGATCGACTTCGACAACACGCCGTGGATCATCAGCCAGACCAACAGCATGGCCTACAAGGTCAACCCGACCGACTACACCACCCAGTCCATCAAGGTCGGCACCGGCCCCTACACCTATAGCGACATGACCGGCTATCAGCTCCGCAACGCGGCAGCCCCGACCGGCGTGTGGCGGTACACCGCGCAAGGCTGCGGTGGCAGCAACCGCACCAAGTGGCTCAGCCTGGACTGGCAAGCCACCGTTGGCAACGGCACCGAAGTCGTCATCAAGCTCCGCTCCGGCTACAGCAAGACCGAGCTAGAGGCCGCCAAGTGGACCCAGGTCGCCAAGATCCCCGCAGATATGTCACCGCTGTCGCTGGAGATTCCCGAAGCCACTGGTCCGCTGCTCCAGGTCGAGTTCAGCATGCGCGCCGCCAGCGTTGAGCTGACCCCGATCCTCTCCGGCGTGACCTTCGGCTACGACTGCATCTACGGCTAACCGCCGCCCGCCTTCCCCCGCTTCTCCGCCTTCTCATCCCCAATAGCGCCCGATTTCCGCCCCGGCAGCGCGCAAATGGCGCTACCATCTGGCCAGACTGTCGTGATCAAGCGGGCGGAGACAGAGTTTGGGATGCTCTGTGGCGAGCTGGTCGCCGACCTGGAGCGTTATCGTCCGGCGCTACCGCTAGAGGCCAGCGAGGACCAGATCCTGACGCAGCTTCGGCAGCGGGTTGAGGTTCGCCTAGCAGAGCTGTATCGCGAGTTTCGCGTCGATGACAGCGGGGCTGATCTCGGTGAAGACGCGCAGTTTGCGATTTATCGGCGCGAGGTCGATGCGGTGCTGCTGCCGCGCTATGCCCGGATTGCCCAGCTTCAAAACCAGCTTGATCAAGCACCGCGCCGCGCCTGGCATGGGCGTGATCTGTACAACCGCCTGAGCTACACGCTCGGACTGTTCCTGCTGGGGGTGTTTATCGTCTGGGCACCGTTTATTCCGATCTGGGAAAAATGGATTCCGTTTGCGCTCGCCGCACTGGCCCCGCTCATCAGTCCGTTTCTGCCGGATCTGTACGGAGCGTGGCTCAACCAAAAACATCAGGTCGCGCTGTTTGGGCTGGCCGAAGACCTCGACAAGCTCGGACGGGCGCTGCCACTGCCGCCGGTCAGCGAGTCAAGTGACGGCAAGCGACTGCTTCAAGCGGCAAGTGCCGCCCGAACTGCCGCAGCCAACAAAGGGTCTTCCTAACGCACCCATCCTGTCTAGGAAGCGATTCCTAGCTCACCTCGGGAGTCCGCATGGACACACTGTTTCGCGTCATCAAGTACCTCCTTAGCAAGCGCTGGTTTAGCATTCCGCTCGTCTTGTTTCTCGGCGGCTACTGGCTGACTTCGTGCTCCACGGTCTACGTAGGCCCCGCCGAGGTCGGAATGCGCCAGGTGCAGGTCGGCGGCGGCTCCGGAATCCAAAAGGAGCCGCTGCGAACCGGCACCCACATCGTCATTCCCAGCTACGAGCGAGTCCATATCTACCCGACCGACTTGCAGGCGCTCAACCGGACCGCATCGGGCAGCGAGCACAGCGCAAGTGGTACCGCTTCCGGCCCCATCGTCATCCAGACCGCCGACAACTACAAAGTCTCGGTCGATGCCACCGTGCTGTACCGAATCGCCGATCCGTACCGCGTCATCACCACGCTTGGACCGGGACGGATGTACGAACAGACGGTGGTGATTCCGCGCTCGGACTACGTGCTGCGCAAAGCCCTCGGCGAGCTGACCGCAGAAGAGTTCTATCAGGGAGACAAGCGGCTCAAGCAGACCAAGAACGCCACCGACATGCTCCGCAGCGAGTTTGCGGCCACCGGCATCGAGCTGGTGAAGATCTTGGTGAGGCAGTACTCCTTCGACAAGGCGTACCAGCACCAGATCGAGCAGCGCAAAATCCAAGACCAGACGGTGCTCAAGAACCGAGCCGAGGGCGCGGCGGCCCGTGAGGATGCCCACAAGCGCGAAATCATCTCGATCGGTCAAGCGGCGGTCCAGGTCGCTCGGGAAAAAGGCACCAGCGAGGTCGCGCAGCTGGTCTCGGATGCCAACCTGTATCAGCGCACCAAAGCGGCAGAGGGAGACCTGCTCATCAAAACCGCCATGGCTTCGGGAACCGAGCTGGAAAACAGAGCGCTCGAAGGAGCGGGTGCCCAAGCGATGGTGGGACAGAAGCTCGCCGACCTGATGAAGGGAGTCCGCGTCATCATCGTTCCTTCGACGGGCCAAGGCAGTACAAACCCACTCAACATGAGCGAACTGCTGCATCAGTTTGAGGTGAAGTAATGCGTCTCTCCCACTCCATGCTCAAGCTTGTGCTGTGCCTGTTCCCGCTGCTCGGGGCGGTGGGCTGTACCACCTACAGCACCGACAGTACCGAAGTCGGCGTCCGCACCCGCAAGGTGTTTGGGGCCGGCATCGAACAAAAGGTCTACGAGCCCGGTGCCACCTACGTGTTTTTCCCTTGGCTATCGGACTGGGCGACCTTTGACATCATGATCCAGAAGCTCGAAATGACGGCGGCCAAGGATCGCGGGGACCGTCCGGGTGATGATGCGATTGTGCTCAAGAGCACCGATGGCAACGACATCAGCATCGATGTCACCGTCACCTGGCACATCGATCGCGACAAAGCGCCGCAGATCCTGGCCAGGGGTGGCCGCAGCACCGCGATCATCAAAGAGGAGCTGATCCGCCCGGCCTGTCGCGCCTACGTTCGCGATGCCTTCAATGAGCTGCACTCCGAGGAGTTTTTCGATCGCAAGCGGCTGCTCGAAAAGGCCGACAAGGCCAAAAAGAAGCTCATGGAGGAGCTGAGCAGCGAAGGCGTGGTCATCATCGACGTCATGCCAGGCGAGCAGCGCTTCAATCCCGAATACGAGCGGGTGATCCACGATCGCAAGATCTCCGAGCAAGTCGCCGAGCGGCTCAAGAGCGAAGCGCAGGCAGCCGAGGCCGAGCAGAATCGCCAGCTCGAAAAGGCCCGTGGCGATGTCCAGGCTCAGATTGCCGAAGCCAAGGGCCGGGTCGAGCGAATCCGCATCGCCGCCGATCGGGCGCTGTACGAAAACGAGCGCACCGCCAAAGCCATCCTGGTGGAAGCCACCGCGAAGGCCAAGGGCATCGAAAAGCAAAACAAGGCCATGGCGGGGGCCGGTGGTCGCACGGCGGTCAAGCTCCGCATCGCCGACGCGCTGGCTGGCAAGCCGATCCTGATCGTTCCGGCGGCAACCGGCACCAACATCCAGAAGCTCGACGTCACCCGCATCGTAGAAGCCGTCATCGCCAAGGAAGCCACCGCAGCCAGCACCGCCAGCCACGATACCGACTAACGCGAGTCGTTTCCGCCGTGCTGGGTGCTATCAAATCGTGGAAAGATAGGATCGTGCCACCGAGTCAACCCGAGATCCTGTCGAAGATTCCGCCGCTCGGTCCCCGAATCCGTCGCATCATCGTCCACGCATGGGATGGCTTCTGGCTAGACCGCTGCTCGCTTGCCGCCTCGTCGCTTTCTTATCAGACGGCGCTCGCCCTGGTGCCGCTCCTTGCGATCGCGCTCGCACTCCTGAAGTACAGCGGCCAGCTTGAGGACGGCTCGCGGCTGCTGTCGGTGGTGGTGCAGCAAGTGTTTCCGTCTTCGCAAGAGGCACAGGCCGAGGTCGTGGGCCGCCTGTCGACCTTTTCGGGCAACTTCACTGCGGGCGGACTGGGTAGCTTCGGTATCGTCGCGGCGCTGGGCGTGGGCTTCTTCCTGTTTCTATCGGTCGAGTCGATCTGGAACCACATCTGGGAGTCCCATCGCGAGCGCACCTACGTCGAGCGCTTCCTCCTCTTTTACACAGGAATCACCCTGCTGCCGTTTGTGGTGACGCTGTCGTTTGTGCAAACCGAAAAGCTGTGGGGCGGCTTTGCGGTGTTTCTGCCGTATCTGTCCCCGCTCTTGACCACCATCATGCTGACGCTCGCCAATCGCCTGATTCCCACGCTGCGGGTGTCATGGCAAGCGGCCCTGTCCGGGGGCGCAACGGCGGCGGCGCTGCTTGAGATCAGCAAGTTTGGACTCGGTCGCTATCTGTCGTGGGTGGCGACCAGCTACAAGTCGATCTACGGCGCGCTCGGGGTGCTGCCGCTGTTTTTGGTGTCGATCTATCTGTGGTGGCTGATTGTGCTGTGGGGCGTCGAAGTCTCACGAGCCGTGCAGCGGCTGCCCTGGCAGCTCAAGCTTCACGACGACGGCACCGCGCATGATGCGCAGCTCACCATCAATGGACCGCTGGCGGCACGGCTGCTCACCGATGTGGCGCGTCACTTCAAAAACGGCGGCAAAAGCCTGCCGATGGATGAACTGACGCAGCGGCACGGTCTGCCCGAAAGCATCGTCCGCAAAATCTTGAGCCGACTCGCCAAGCACAACCTCGTTGTCGAGCACGAAGACGGCTACCTGCTATCCAAGCCGCCCGAGTCGATTCGCATCGATGAAGTGCTCCGCCTGTTTCAGCCCGCGCAGTATCAGCACTCCGAAGCCGAGCCGGACCAGCTCGACCAGGTGTTGTTGCGACTGGAAAAGCAGCAGGAGCAGACCCTGGGCGAAGCGACCTTCGCAAGCCTGATCTAGGGCACGCCGGCTGCCGGATCACTGGTCGTCATCGGCACGCCGTTTGGTCCCATCGGGATGCCATCACGGTATTCGATGCGCGAGTCGACCTCGCCGGTTTCCCGAAAGAACGTCCACACCCCGTTGCGGCGACCCTCGCGATACAGCCCGGCGGACTTCTTTTGGCCGTTTTCCCACCAGTCGACAAACTCGCCGTGCTTCACCCCCTCGGGGCGCTGACACCACGCCGAGGTATAGGTCTGATAGGTCACACCACGCGACAGCTCGGTGCCCTTGCCACAAGTCACCGCCCTCGTGGAATCGGTGATCTTGGCCGATTCAGACAGCGGCACACTGTGGGCACAACCGACGAGCAGAAGCAAAAACCCAGTCCAGGTAAGCAAGCCAAACCGCATACGCCACCCTACCACAGCCCCCGTCCGGCACAGCAGCCCGAGCGCACAG
>JBGAUT010000058.1:0-31555 GCA_044228505.1 Polyangia bacterium
GTCTCGGCGCACAAGCTCTTTCGCTTGCCCGTGCTCGGGTCGTAGATCACTATTCGCCACTTCGTTCTCCCCGCAGCGGGCGGGTAGGGACCATAGATGTACACAATTTTATTTTCGCATTCTTTTACAAGGTCTGCGATACGTTTCTTCTGTTGCCTGTTTTCAAATTCCGTCCGACGAGCGTTCACTTCACTCCTGCCTCTCTGATTCTCCTCCTTTTCCACCAACCCCGACGGCGGGGAAAAACCGGCAGCTACGTCTCGACGGAGCGTTGATCCACCGTGACTTGAAGCTAGCCCAATTTCCGTCGAGAAATGGAAACGGAACGGGTTCGGGGAAAAGGCGTGAAAAACGCAGGGACGATCACGCAGCCATGGTTGGATGTCAATCTGTTCGATAGCTTTTCTGAGCTGCCGTCGGAAATCAGACCAACAGCAGAGGTGTCTCCCCGCCGTCTAGTCCCAAGGAATACACCTGTTGCCCTCCGAACCGACGATCGCCAGAAAATGATGTCATTCGACGGAGATGCTGTTTTATCAAGTTTGTCAATAGAAAACACCAGCTTGAACAACTGGGCTCAGTCAAGCGTTTGACCGTAGGGCTACTCACAAGTCGCGGCTTCCAAAGAATCGGGATGCACACGCCTTTCCTGCCTCCGTCTGGCAGGTCATCCGTCGGAGATAGATGGCGGCCTCTGCGGTCTATCAGCTCAGCCACGCCACCGACGACAAATCCATTCAAGTGATGCACGCGCTGGCCAAGCTCGGCGGATGGTGCGGTCGCACACAGACTCCCATCGGCTCCACCATGCTGATGCGCGGCACACTCCTTTTCCTCGGCGCCATGCAGCTCATCCAGCTCCAAAAAAGCGCGATCTCTTCGCCATGGCCCGCACGCTTGAGCCCTATCTAGGACAAATCCTCCGTCGGTGAGGGGAGATGTGATCAAGTGAAAGGCCGTCGGCTAAATTACGTTGGGCATCATGATGGAAGGGATTATGCGACATTCACTTAACCGAGCTGCCGATGAAGCTGTTCAGCTTTGGGTGCTTGCCAGCGCTCAATATCCAAAACATCATGGGCTAGTCGTCGAAGTCGCCACTACTTCGATAATTGAAGTTGTTAGCTCCTTTGCGCTTAATGCGCGCCGCGCACTTGAAGCGCTGCCCACAAGCGGAAAATTTCCTTTGGTTCAACCTCGCTGGAAATGGGTGCCCCGTTCCGATGGAGAGGTGGTGGTCAGCAATCTACGGGACGCACTGAACCGAATCATTCACGCCCAAAAACTTGTGGTTGGCTTCGAGCAACTGCTCCCTCAAGTGTCCGTCATTGATGGCCGTGCGCTGGTCGTTCCATATATTCAAGCCGCAACCGATAGAAAGAAGCTCGCGTTTATTGACCCCTTCGCTCTATCAGATGCCTTCCTGTATGGCGGTTACCCAAAACTTGTAGCTCTGATTTCGGTGCAGTCCTGCGAAGTGCAGCTGATGGAATCCAAGCCGTCCGTGACAACAGTCTAAACACGACAGGAATACACTTTCGGGCGAGTGATCCTCTCCGCACCCAGCGGCCTATCGAGGTAGCTCCTTGTGTAGCCACGTTGTACCTTGTGAAAATGGCACAGCCCGCTCCGCTGGCATCTGGATCGAGAGACGCACCTCCGGCTGGAGCGCCAGTTTCTGGTCTGCGCCATAGAACGCAAGGTTATAGAGCCCACTCCCCGGAAGGAGGTGATAGGGCAAGTTGATCATTGGGAGTGGGAATGCCGGACGAGATAAGTCCACCCTCATACCTGGAAACCAACGGACCACTTCGGACTTCGGATGAGTGATCCCGAAACGGACGAGCACCATTCCAGCTCCGAGCTTGTTCAGTTCTCGTACGGTGGAAATCACTTTCTGATGCGGGGAAAGCTCATTTTTCCCTAATATTTGACATTTACGTGAGCAGTATTCTTGGTTGGCGTTGCTTCTGTCGAACGTAGTCCCGCAGCGTACTCTTTTGCATCTTGCCGTAGTTTGTAGCATTTCCTCACACCCCTATTTAATTCAACCGCATCATTGGAAGCTCCACTAGCAACTTTGGCAGCAGCGCTCGCATCAGCCGTCGAGAACCCACCGAACCACGAGCCAGAGGAAAAACCACTTGGAGCTCCAGACGCCGTTATAGTGCGGGCTTTAGTGCTTCCATTATTGCTCTTCTATTGAGCAAAATCAAACCAGTCGCAATATGCGCATTTGGCTAAATTAGGCAGCCAGGTTCCGTGGCTCAGTGCATATTGGATCAATTCTTGCAGGAATACTCAAAATTTCGTTGTATAATTGGAAGCATTAGCCCCCGCACTGGCGCCTTCTCCAGCGGCTTCTCTGTCCGCTCATCTGTCGGCAGCTTTCGTGGCGATGCTGCGGCGGGCACTGCCACAGTCCTCAGCTCCGACATCATCGCGACTCCTGGCGCGGAAAGCCAGCTATCTATTTTGCCTACATTGAATTGAGCGAATCTCGATCCAGGAAGCGCGATCTTTTGGCCAATGTGTGACTGGAAGATGTCACAGATTCCTCGCCTTGGGATTGCAACGTCACATCACGTCACAGAGCGATAGCCACGACCGGGATTCCCTGTTGAGAAGCCACCCGACGCTTCCTATAGATGTAGATCCGCCAGAGTTTTCTGTGTCGTGACTGCGGATGCGCTGACACACCTACACGAGCTGCACGCTATTGTGACGGATGCTCTGTCCTGTTTGCAATGAGACTCCGCTTCGTGGGCGTCAGCAGATTTGCAGTACCAAGTGTCGCAGCGCGAGCTACCGTGAGCGGAAGCGACAACATCACGATGCGTCACAAACAAGAGTCCCACGACTCGGCAACCAACGGCCCCGCAGCTCGCGAAGGGAGGACTCTGGGAGGTGGGAGAAGCTCCTCACTACCGCTACGGACCGCATCGTGGAGGCCATCCTGAAGCATGGGAATGCGTCTCTGTCTCAGAGTCTTCGTGCGTGCCGTGTGGACCTACGCACACAAGTGATTTCGCAGGCTCCCAAGCAGGCGATTGGCTACAGACTGGTGCTGCCGGGTCACTGCACGGGCGACGGGCCCAAGCTCTCGCCGAAACGGAGTCAGAAGAGAGCGGCGGCTTGGTACTCGCTCACTCCGTTCGAGTATCCCGATGACCTTCGCCTGCGGAATGGCAGCTGCTATCGAGTGATTTGGATCGATGCAGCCGGCCTTCGCATCAGACTGAAGGCGGAGGAGTCGATTCCGTCCCTGTACTTCTTCCTGAGTCCCCCCTCTGTTCCAGACAAAGCGGCGGAAAGTGACCCACCAGAAGTCGTGTCCCAAGACAGTGACAAGCTTCGCGTCACATCCGCAACCAGCATCACAGAAGACCATTCCGTCACGTCATCACAGAGCCAGGACGGGGCTCTTCATGTCGTCATCTCCTCGACGGAAACAGAGGCTGGTCCGACTCCCGTAGAACCCGTGTCACCGTTCGCTGCCACAGAGGAAAATCATCACAGTTCTGGGGAACCTGTGGCATCACACCCAGAGCCACAGATAGCGCGGACAGAAGTATGCCCACAGTCGGTCGCAGCACTCCATCCACTGCTCTCTGCTTATCCTCCTCTGTCGAGCAAGCCCAATCGGTTCCTGATGGACTTGGCGAACAGCGACAACGCCATCAGGGTGGCCGAACCGCCACCTGTCACTGCAATCTCTCAACAGAGTACGGACTCAAGTTGTGAGGGTCTTCCGCTCAACCTGCCTGCTCCAGAACTTGTAATAGAGAGCATTGAAGTAGTAGTCGCAGGAGCAGAAGCAGAAGTGGAGACGGACGATCGATCAAGCTCAGTGCCCGTACAGAGTGCGCCCAATCCGAGGAATCTCCAAGACGAGATTTACGACCTTAACGAGTGTAACGACTTTGAAAGCCTTGGTGCCAAGCTTCAGTCCTTGCTCGATCGGTTTGAGCAGAACAACTCTGAAATCGACAGAATGGATGCGGAAATTGGAGAAGGGAAGAAGGAGCTTGCTGCGGAGGACTGGATTCCTGAGGAATGGATTGCAGACTTCAAGAGCAAGTCTATTCTGGATGCACTCCTTTCCATCGAAGGAGTGTGGGAACTGTCTCCAACTCTGCACGAGGAGTCAGATCCAGATCCAGAGTCAGCATCGGACTCCTATCAGCGGTTCCGTGCGCAGCTTCATGGAGAAATCTCTGCGCTAGCTCGCGAAGCGGAGTCCAAGTTGGGTGCTGGGACCTCCTCCTTTTTGATCGCGGAACGGACGGAATCATTCATCAAGAAGCACGTACTCAAAGCGCTCGACCGATGGGATCGGCAGCTCGGAAAAACCAATGAGGAATCGCTAAGTACTGAGAGCACTGGGTGGGTCAGCGGAATCGAAAACCAGGCCCTCGCCAGAGTCCACCACGCACTCCTTTCGTGGCTGGATGGAATGGGAATCACGGCCTTTCAGCCACTGGGTGAGCCGTTCAACGCGATGCTTCATCACAGACACAGTCAGGTTCATCAGACTGCGATTCCCACAGGCCACATCATTCGCGTGCTTCGCTCGGGCTACCTCCGCGATGGAAAGCTGCTATGCAGGGCGCAGGTAATCGTAGCGACGTAGGAGTTTCAGTCCGGGGCTTGGCCGTTCCTCAGATTTGTGACAGCGATGGAGGGGGGAGGAATGATGGATTGAGGTTCCCGAGGACCGATACATTGCATGTCGAACCATTTGATCGCCATGTCAGCTAACTGTCTTCGTCGTTACGGTCAGCGATGGGCATCCATCGCTGGGGCGGTTTTCCTGCGGACCTGCTCGCCAAGCACAGCAAAATCCAACCCATGACGACTGCAAAAACGCCCTTCATCGTCTTATACCGCTGGCGGCTCCACCCTGGGCGCGAGGCTGGCTTCATCGCGGCCTGGTCACGGCTGACGGAACGACTCAAGGAACGCGGCTCGCTTGGGTCGCGGCTCCACAGAGGCCCCGATGGCCTCTTTTATGGGTACGCGCAGTGGCCGAGCGACGAAACTCGGTTGTCCGCCTTCACGGAAGACCTATATCCCGACGCATTTGAGCAAATGAGCGCCGCCATCGCCGAGCGTTTCCCCGAGATCCAGCTTGAACCGGTCGCGGACTATCTGGAGCCGCTCGCTCGCTAGCCGGGCCGGATAGGTGCCAAAAAGCGGGTAGGAAAAACTAACATGGTTTTGGTGCCCATGGTCAGGGAAGTGATCGCCTGAATCTGTTGAGTCGGCGACGAGAACGGAGTCTTTGTGAGTCCCTACCAGACTGTCGCCGATCTGGAATCTCCGCGATTTAGGGCAGTCCTCCCGAACGCCAGAGGTCATAGAGCTGCTTCATCGCAACGCGAACATTTTCCAGCGAACCCACCACCAGGAAGGCTCGGTGCGACACGATGGTTCCTGCCGCGAGCGGGCCATGACGGAATACGATGTTCCACTTGTTCGTGGCCCATGTCGCGTCAGCGCTTGGGAAGGCGAACTTGCCGTAGCCGCCGGAATTTCCAGCTTGTGGTAGTTCAGGACTCCACGCTCCCATGGCAGCAGATCCATCGGGGGTCGCAACGACCAGCGGCTTCTGCTGTTCGCCAGGAGGCGTGGGCGAGACGACGGCAAGGACGCCAGTGTCCAAATTGACCGTGTAAAACGACGTGAAGTCCCCAGCAAGATAACCGGTCGGTCCCTCCAGCGTCAGACTGCGCACATCATCGGGCACGTAGACGGACGACAGAAACTGAACCACATGGCGAAGGCCTGCCACACCGACCTGTACATCCTTGGAAAAGCGATAGTTGGATCGTGCAGAGGTATTTCGCGCGATCGTGCAATCGGGGGACGGAAATGGATGTCTCGCGCCAGGAAGCATCCAAAAAGCAGGCTGACTGGTCGTCGCCAGATTGCTCCCAGTCGCTCGCTCGCCCAAGAGCTGGCTGGTGGAGCTTCCCTTCGATTCATCAAAGCCGCCTCCCGCCTCGGTCGGGTTGTAGCACTCGCCCCATCCGTTTACGGATAGCGCCAGCTGAACTTGCCGCCCGTGATCAAACGAGTTGACCAGCTCATGTCCATTCCACACGATGCTGTCAATGGCCCCAGCGGTGCGATCGGAGGAACTGACGGAAATGATGTCGTTCGCAACGGTGTACCGTCCATAGGCACCTCCACTGCGGAATCCCTGTCGGCGCTCGGTGATCCCATAAGTCAGGTAGTGGTCGAGCGCGGCCCGATAGTCACTGCCAAAGGCTGCCCGCAAGTCCGCATACAGTTCTAGGTACTGCCGGGTATGAAACGTCGATGAAGCCTGGCGTCCCTCGACAATGCCGTGGAGCGTCCAGTGGCTGCGGGCAGCAGGCTCGGAGCGAATTCCGGCAGCCAACAGGTCCGCATAGTTGTTCACATATCGGCGTTTATTTGGTCCGTCGCTGATTTGCTGCGCGGCGATTACAAGCAGTCGGAGTATGGCAAGGTCATCCTGCCGTTTACGGTGCTGCGGCGACTCGACTGTGTGCTGGAGCCGACGAAGGTAGCGGTGCTGGAGGAGCGCTCCTCTCGCGAGCAGATGGGACTTTTTCCCGAGCCGTTCCTGCTGCGCAAGTCGGGACAGCTCTTTTTCAATACCTCTCAGCTCGACTTGCGGAAGGTGATGGGCGACCAGGACCACATTGCCGAAAACCTGCGCTCCTATCTTCAGGCGTTTTCCCCGGCGGTGCGCGACATCTTCGAGCGCTTCGAGTTTCACACGCAGATCGACCGGCTCGACAAGGCCGGACTGCTCTACTTGGTCACCGAAAAGTTCGCGACCATCGACCTGCACCCCGAGGTGGTCAGCAATGCCCAGATGGGTCTGGTTTTCGAGGAGCTGATCCGCAAGTTCGCGGAGCTTTCCAACGAAACCGCCGGAGAGCACTTCACCCCGCGTGAGGTCATCCGGCTGATGGTGAACCTGCTCTTCATCGAGGACGACGACGCGCTGACCAAGCCCGGTGTGGTCCGCTCGCTGTACGATCCGACGGCGGGCACCGGCGGCATGCTGTCCGTCGCGGGCGAGCACCTGGCGAGCCTGAATCCCGATGCGCGGCTGGTGATGTACGGACAGGAGCTAAACCCGGAGTCCTACGCCATCTGCAAGGCCGACATGCTCATCAAAGGGCAGGACATCGCCAACATCATCTTTGGCAACACCCTGTCCGCCGACGGTCTGCCCGGCAAGCACTTCGACTACATGCTGTCGAATCCGCCGTTTGGCGTCGAGTGGAAGAAGATCGACTTCTGGATCGCAGGTCGAATCGATCGGCGGACTGTGGGACAGATTGCCGCGCAGTTTGTTCTTCCTGGGGTTGGCGATGCCGCCCCTGGTAGGTGTCGCGGTGAGCCTCTGCTGCCGTCGGTGGAATGCCCACCACTAACCGAACTCCGCAACCTCGAACCGATTCCAGACCGGACTCCTAATCGATTCCTCGCGAATGGATGGCGCTGTGAATAGCGAGGCAAAGAACTCGTGAGGCGAGTGGGTCCGCCCTTCCGATGGCTACCAGCGCGCTCTTCATTCCTATCGCGTCACATCAAAGTAGCCCATCATTCCTTCTTCGACGTGCTCCAAGATGTGGCAGTGATACATCCAGCGGCCCGGGTTGTCTGTTCGTACCTCGACGGTGGTTCCTTCGAGTGGAGTGAGGTTGACGATGTTCCTTGGGAGTCCTCCGCGTGGACAAACACCACTGTCATCAAGCACTCCGCCACGGTCGCAGAAGTTGTAGCCATGCAGTCCAAAGGAATGGATCGCGTTCGGGGATACGTTGACGAGCTGCATCCGAATCCGCTCCCCGACCTTGCTCTGCGGCCAGCTCTCTGTTCGCGTGAAGTTCGACGTGGTGCGGACAATTGTGAGAGGAGACTCATGGCTGCGTCCGTTGAAGGTCATAAAGAAGCGGTGTCCTTCCTTGGACTCCGTATCCGCGTCCTCTTGCCCATGGCCCATCGTCCCCTCGATACCTAGCTCACCCAGAAAGATCACAAACTCGCGATCAACTGGCTGCTCATCGCTGGCAGCGACCACCACCGCTCCGTATAGACCCAGTGGCAGCGTCGTGCTGGGACGCAAATGGTCAACAAACGGAAACACCCCGGCGGCCTTCGCAGTCACCGTATAGACATGCGCGCACCCAGGATTCACAACGCTGTGCGGATACAGCGAAGTTCCGTCATCTTCGACCGGATAAGACAGTCCTAAGAAGTGCAGTCCGATCGGTGTGTCCAAGCGATTGACGAGCTTCACCCGCAGAGTCTGTCCCACCTTCATTCGCAACACTGGCCCTGGCACAGAGCCGTCAAACGTGAGCACCTCCATCCGGTTGATGCCGTCGGGACTTACTGACGAAGCGCGAGACTCCATGGTGACATCCGCCGACGCCTCTGCATCTGTTGGGGTGTTACAGACGTAGCTGCGCGGCTGGGGGTTCCTCTCGTGCTCGGATTCATGAGTGGTACCGTCGCTACCGCAGGCACAAAGTAGCAGCCCGAGCAGCGCCACAGAGCAAGGCTTGATGGTCATCGTTGGCTCCAGCGAAATTGAATTTCTCTTTCAATATCAAATATTAGACACTTTTCAAGCATAATTTATGATCCCTCTGCTATTCAACCGGGGGGCGAGGAGACAAGTGGCAGCGGCCCGCATCGGGAGCGCACCAACCACCCATTCCAAAAGGAGAGCACCGATGTTCTGGAAAGCCAGGTCTGCATCCGAGTACCAAGCCGTCGTGCGCCGCGCACTAGATCACAATGTTCAATACTCACAGGCTGATGTGATGGGCTTTCCTGGCTCCTTCCTTGACCGGGAGATCTATCCTGACGGTGCGTTCCTTGCTGATAAGCCGTTCCTGTCGTGTCTGCGCGAAAATCCAAACCACATCGGCTGTCACACCCTGACTGAGTCAGAGACAGCATTTGTCGGCACCCAAGCACTGGAAGTAGAGCTGATTCGACTGTGTGCAGAGGAAATTGCGGGAGCGAAACCTGGAACGTATGACGGCTACGTAGCCACTGGCGGTACAGAGTGCAACATCGAGGCGCTGTGGATTCAGCGCAACGCACTGGCAGCGGTGGAAAGTCTGTCCCCGGGCGAGCTTGCGATTGTCTGCTCGGAGGACACGCACTACTCCGTTGGCAAAGCAGCGAACCTGCTGGGAATCGATCGGGTGAGTGTTCCGGTAGATGAGCACAATCGACAGATGGATCTGCGAGCGCTGCGGCAGCTGCTCATCAAAGCACAGGCTCATGGCAAGCGCGGCTTCCTTTGTGTCCTCAATATGGGAACGACGATGTTTGGGTCGGTGGACAACATTGCAGCGTTTACGGAGCTACTCGACGGGATGAAGCTGTCCTATCGGATTCACATCGATGCTGCGTTCGGCGGCTTCATCTATCCGTTCACGAAGCAAGATCACCGGCTCGACTTCCGAAATCCACGCGTGGAATCGATGACTCTGGACGCGCACAAGATGCTCCAGGCGCCGTACGGAACCGGAATCTTTCTGGCGCGCAAAGGACTGATGCAGCATGTCTGCACAGAGGCTGCGACCTATGTCCACGGCAAGGACTATACGTTGTGCGGAAGTCGCTCGGGAGCCAACGCGGTCGGAGTCTGGATGATCCTGCAAGCGTACGGATCAGAGGGAGGAACGGCGTTCATTCGCTCGCTCTTGGACCGAACGGAGCTGCTCTGCCAAGGACTCGATCAGCTCGGTGCTTCCTATTTTCGAGAGCCAGGAATGAATGTGGTGACGATGCGCGCCGATCACATCCCAGCGGAGGTTGCCGCTCGGTTCACACTGGTGCCGGACAGTCATTCGGGTCCGCCGCGCTTCTGGAAGGCCGTGGTGATGGACCATGTCAGCGAAGACATGATTGTACGATTCCTCGCTGCGCTGACCCAGGCGCGAGCTCTCCTGCCATCACCCTAACTCCGCTGAATCGCTGGCCAGCGTGGCGCTACGATCTAGCGAACGTCCCGCCGCAAATTTTTGTCACACGTTGTTTTGTATAACAGGTATTATTCAGGCATCATTTTGCAGGATGGCAGGTTGAGAAATCAGTGCGGCCACCTGCTCCATCGAAAACAGGAGTTCGCTGGTCATGATCCCGGACAACCGCTCGATTCAGCTCCAGTCATTCGACCTTGTGGCAACCGGGCAGCCGCTGGTGTTTGTCCGTCGGAGCGTCGATCTGCACAGCCTTCGCAGCAATGAGGTGCTGGTGCGGATCGCCGGCTGTGGGGTCTGTCATACCGATCTCGGCTTTGTCTATGATGGCGTGCGAACTGGCAGTCCGCTACCGCTGACACTTGGACATGAGATCTCTGGAGTGGTGGAGGCAGCCGGAGCGGAGCTGGGTGCGCTGCTTGGTCAGCAAGTGGTGGTTCCCGCTGTCATTCCCTGTGGATGCTGCCGGCTCTGTGCCGCCGGACGCGGTTCGATTTGTCGCAAACAGATCTTTCCAGGCTCTGACATCTCGGGCGGCTTCGCTTCCCATGTCGTGGTGCCCGGTCATAGTCTCTGTCCCGTAGATGATACGCTGCTCAAAAGGAGTGGGCTCGAGCTGGCCGATCTCGCGGTGCTGGCTGACGCGGTATCGACTCCTTATCAAGCAGTGCTCCGCAGCGGAGTCCGCAAGGAAGACACTGTGGTGGTGGTGGGAGCTGGCGGAGTGGGCGGCTTTGCGGTGCAGATTGCCGCAGCATTAGGAGGCCGTGTGATCGCGCTGGATGTCAGCGAGGAACGGTTGAATGCCGTTGCTCCTTACGGTGCGCAGCACTGCATCTGCACCAAAGGACGCGACCCGCTGGAGATTCGCAAGGAAGTGAGCGGCTACGTCAAGCAGCAAGGGATGAATCCGCTGGAGTGGAAGATCTTCGAGTGCTCTGGACACCCTGGCGGACAGAACCAAGCCTTCGCACTGCTGACGTTTGGGGCCTTCCTTTCAGTGGTCGGATATACGCTCGAAAAAGTAACCGTGCGGCTGTCTAACCTGATGGCGTTCGATGCCACTGCGCAAGGAAACTGGGGCTGTCTGCCATCGCTGTATCCAGACGCACTGAGGCTCATTCTGGACGGCAAGATCGCGCTGCTGCCGTTTATCGAGCGGCGTCCGCTCAGCAGCATCAACGACACGATGCACGAGCTGCATGAGGGGCTTCTCCGCAAGCGACCCGTACTGATTCCTGACTTTTCCTAAAGGAGAACGACGATGACCGAAACCTACGCTTGGAAGAATCACGATCTCGCACCTGATCATGTTCCGTGTGGCCGGGTTCGATATGACTTGGTTCCATGTCTGGACCCGAGCGGCAGTGCAGTGGCTGGACTGTATTCAGCGTGGATCATTCTCGACAACCCCACGCAGTTCAATTCCTACACCACCGAGATGATCAAAGATGTGATTCTGTTCTTCCGCAAGGCATCCAATGCTCGCGATGTTGTGGCGGTGGTGTTTACGGGAGCGGGTGAGCGAGCCTTTTGCACTGGCGGCAACACCAAAGAGTACGCCGAATATTACGCCGGTCGGCCCACGGAGTACGCCCAGTACATGCGGCTCTTCAACGACATGGTGACGGCGATTCTGCACTGCGACAAGCCCGTGATCTGTCGCGTCAACGGGATGCGCATCGCTGGTGGTCAAGAGATCGGAATGGCCTGTGACTTTTCCCTGTCATCCGATTTGGCGACGCTGGGGCAAGCTGGACCGAAGCACGGATCTGCTCCGGATGGTGGCTCGACGGACTTTCTGCCACTGTTTGTGGGAATCGAGCACGCGATGCAGAGCTGTACGCTGTGTCAGCCCTGGACTTCCTATCAAGCGCATCGGCTGGGACTCCTAACCGACATCGTGCCGGTGCTCTTCTGCGATGGGAAGTTTGTTCGGAATCCACTGGTCGTGACCGATCACTATCTGGAAGATGGCCGGATAGTCTACGGCGAGCCCAAGCAAGGGGAAGCGCTGGCGGAAGGAAAGGCGACTCTTGGCAGAGGTCGGGTGGATCTGCAGCCACTGGATGTCGTGGTGCAGAGGATGGTGACGCAGTTGATGCTGACGATGCCAGGCTGTACGTCCAAGACCATCGAGTCGGTCCGCAAGCACAAGCTTGCGCACTGGGATCGCAACCGCGAAACCAATCGATCTTGGCTGGCTCTCAACATGATGACCGAAGCGCAGGCCGGCTTCCGCGCCTTCAATGAAGGAACCAAGCAGTCGCGCGAAGTAGACTTCATCACCCTGCGCCAGAAGCTCGCCAGCGGTGAAAAGTGGGGTCCTGAGCTGATTGAAAGCGTACTGCCCGCAAAGGGTCGATAGGGCTCCTTTCCATGGCGGCGCAAGTTTCAGAGAAAGTGCGGTGCAGCCACGCCGAAGAAGGCCGGTTGCTGCGCATTGAGCTGCATTCCCCCAAAGGCAACGTGATCGATCTGGAGGTGATCCAGGCGCTGTCAGCAATCTGGGAAGCTGCGCAACAGCAGCCACAACTGAAAGCGCTCATGCTGTGTGGCGCAGGGGATCACTTCTCGTTCGGGGCCAGCGTTCCCGAGCACCGCGCCGAGCAAGTTGGACAGCTACTCCCTCTCTTCCATGAGTGCGTACGGAGTCTCTGTGGGCTGGGTATTCCCTCGTTCGCGGTCCTGCGTGGTAGCTGCTTGGGTGGAGGTCTGGAGCTGGCCGCTGGCTGTACCTATCTGTTCGCAGCACCTGATGCCAAGCTGGCCCAACCGGAGATCAAGCTGGGAGTGTTTGCGCCGCTCGGCTCGATTCTGTTGCCATGGCGCATCGGGGGACGCGCACTGGATCTGCTGGTGTCAGGACGAACGCTGTCGGCGCTGGAAGCCAAAGAACTAGGACTCCTGTTCTCAATCGAACCAGACCCTGAAGCGGCCTGTCTGGCTTTCATTCGCAAGCACATCTTGCCGCTGTCTGCTTCGTCCCTGCGCTTTGCGGAGCGCGCCGCCAGACGCTCCCTTACGCGTGCGCTCCACGAAGATCTCCCTGCCATCGAGAAGCTGTATCTACACGAGCTGATGGCAACGCCAGATGCCAGAGAAGGAATCGAAGCATTCTTGGCCAAGCGCCCCCCACGATATCAGGGAGAAGGAGGATAGCTGATGCGTCCTGAAGAGATTGTCGAGCTTGCCGACGGACTGTATCACGACACCGAGTTTGCTGCGCCGCGTGCCTGGCTAGAACGCAATCATGGAAGCAAGGCGATCGGCTATCTTCCGATCTATGCTCCGCGTGAGCTGATCGATGCTGCGGGAATGCTCCCGGTGGGACTCCTGGGAGGACGGGGTCTGATCGAGATCATCCGAGGGGATGCGTACTATCAATCGTATATCTGCCAGATTCCTCGCAGCACCGTGGAGTTGGCGCTCTCAGGTCGCTATGACTTCATAGACGGATTCCTGTTCCCCTCGACCTGCGATGTGATTCGCAACCTGTCGGGAGTGTGGAAGGTGCTGTTCCCGCACAAGTACACGCACTACCTGGATGTACCGCAGAACTTTGAAAAAGCGATCGGGGGACAGTACTACGAGCGCGAGCTACGTCATCTCCGCAAAGACCTAGAAGGGCTGTCTGGACGGACAATCTCTGACGACGACTTGCGAGCCTCAATCGCACGCTACAACGACAATCGGCAGGCGATAGACGAGCTATGGGCGCTTCGGAACGCAGCCCCGTGGCGGGCTCTGGCTACGGAGTCCTACTTGATTCTGTACGCCGGCTGTCTGCTTCCGGTTGAGGAACATACCAAGCTCGTACGCAACTATGTCGCAGCGGTGAAGGAAGCGGATCGCCCGATGCGCGACAACGCCCGCGTACTTCTAACCGGTGCATTCTGTGAACAGCCACCTCTGGGACTCATCCGCACGCTGGAGATGGCTGGCTGTTACATTGTCTGGGATGATATGTCGATCGGTCGTCGCTGGCTGGAGCATGATGTCGCGCTCACAGGGGACCCAATAGAGGCCCTCTCGGATGCGTTCCTGCAGCACTCGATCACCACTGCGGTGAAGTATGAGCCGACGATCGATCGCACGATTCCGCTGCGGCGCCTGGTAGAAGGATCACGCGCAGAAGGAGTGGTGTTTGCGGCCCCTTCGTTCTGCGATCCCGCGCTGCTCGAGCAGCCGATGCTAACGCAGGCGCTCGACCGCGCAGGGGTTCCGTGGACTGCCTTCAAGTACTCTGAAAACCTCGGACAGTTTCAGGTCATCCGCGAGCAAGCCGGTACGTTTGCCGATTCGATCAAACTCTGGAGCGAGTCATGAGCCACGACACCATCAAAGACCAGAGCATGCTCAAGCAGAAGGAGATGATCGCCGGCCATTTCTCGAAGCTGGCCACAGCCAAAGAGTCGGGCCGCAAGGTCGTCTACACCTTCGTGCCGGGGAACCTCACTGAGCTGCTGTTGTCGTTCGATCTGTTGCCGGTGTATCCAGAGATCAACGCGCTGCAGTCAGGAATGCGCAAGAAGTCCGGTGCCTATGTCACCGAAGCAGAGAAGTATGGGCACTCTGAAGATGTCTGTGCTTATGTCAAAAGCGACATTGGAATGCTCAAGTCGGGAAACATCGGCCCGACGGGAGAGAAGCTGCCTCCTCCCGATCTGCTGCTGCTGTCCTACACCGGCTGCTTCACCTTCATGAAGTGGTTCGAGCTGCTGAAGCGGGAATACGACTGTCCTGTGGTGATGTTGCATGTTCCGTATCAGGGCGACGGCACCATGACACCGGACATGCGCAAGTATGTGGTCGATCAGATCAAGGGAGAGCTGATTCCCAAGCTCGAACAGCTCAGCGGCAATGCCTACGATGAAGACCGGCTGAAGGAATGTCTCCGGCGGTCCGCTCGCGCCGAGGACGACTTGGTGTGGGTGCTCGAGTCTGCGCGCCATCGGCCATCACCGATCGATGGCTACTTTGGCGGCGTCTATTACATCGGTCCGATCTTCACTGCCTTCCGTGGCACTGAAGATGCTATCGACTACTATCGCCTGCTCCGTGCAGAGGTCGAAGATCGCATCGCCAAGGGACTTGGACCGATCACACCGGAAGGACAAATGGGCCAAGAGAAGTATCGCTTGGTCGTGGAAGGACCACCAAACTGGACTCACTTCAACGAGTTCTGGAAGATGTTCTATGACGAAGGTGCGGTGGTGGTCGCGAGCACCTATACCAGGGTCGGCGGTGTCTACGATCTCGGCTTCCGTCATGATCCAGAGCGACCGCTAGAGACGCTGGCAGACTACTGCGGTGGCTGCTACACCAACCTCAACTTGCCGTCGCGGATTGACCTCCTGTGCAAGTACGTAACGGAGTACCAAGCGGACGGGCTGCTGATCAACTCGATCAAGAGCTGCAACAGCTTCTCCGCAGGTCAGCTCATGATGATGCGCGAGGTCGAGAAGCGGACCGGAAAGCCAGCCGGCTTTGTCGAGACGGACTTGGTTGACCCTCGCTACTTCTCGGCTGCAAACATCAAGAACCGACTGGAGAGCTATCTGCAAATGATCGAGCAGAAGCGCAAAGGAGGAACCATCGTCCATCCGCCCGCTCGTGAGGGTATCCGTCGCTTGGAGGTCCTGCCATGAACGTCTTTTGTGGCATTGACCTTGGCTCTACCACCACCAAAGCAGTGCTGCTCGATGAGCACGGTGACATCCTGGGGCGCGGGATCACCAACAGCCGATCGAACTATTTTCTGGCCGCAGAGATCGCTCGAGATGAAGCCTTCATTGGTGCGCGGTTCACGCTGATCGACCGCGAGCTGAGTCTGCTGAGCGAGGGAGAGAAGCAGTCTGTTGGCTTTCGCAAGAGACTCCTGACGCAGTTCCGCAAGCAGCAGCTCCTGTCCCAGCTGCACTCTCTGCGCGACAAGTCTCTGGAGGAAGCGGAGTCGGATCGCTACCAAGAAATACGAAGCGCGCTGAGTCAGAAGCTGAGTCGCATCTTTGGGACCATGGAGGAGGGGATTCGGCGACCTCGGCTGAATGCGGGGAAGAAGTCCGACTTCTTCCGCGACCAAGCATCCAGTGATTATTCACGCTTGGCCGAGAGTGTCGCGGAAGAATCGATTCCGTTCGATCTGCTGATGAGCATCTTCGACAAGGTGATCATCTTGGTCGAAAACCAGCGCATGGATCTGACCTTTGAGGGAAACATCCGCACCGCGCTCAGCGCTTGTATCGACGGTGACAATGCGAGCCTTGCAGACTCCTATGCGCAGGCAGTGGCGCGGGCCGCAGCGATTCCGCTGACCGAGGTCCGTGCCATTGGAACCGGATATGGTCGACAGAGGCTGCCGTTTCCCAAAGACATGATCCGCTCCGAGATCCTCTGTCACGGACTGGGAGCGAACATCAGCTTTCCTGGGACCGCCACCGTTCTCGACATCGGTGGACAAGACACCAAGGCGATTCAAGTCGATGAACGCGGAATCGTGACCAGCTTTCAGATGAACGATCGCTGTGCAGCGGGCTGTGGTCGCTATCTGGGTTACATCGCCGATGAGATGAACCTGGGCGTGCATGAGCTGGGACCGATGGCGATGACCTCGACTCGTCACGTCAAGATCAACTCGACCTGTACTGTGTTTGCGGGGGCAGAGCTGCGTGATCGCTTGACGATGGGACAGCGGCGCGAGGATATCTTGGCCGGACTGCATCGCGCGATCATCTTGCGGGCAATGGCACTCCTGGCGCGATCGGGGGGGGTGTCGAATGAGTTCACGTTCACAGGCGGAGTTGCCAACAACCAAGCAGCGGTGGCGGCTCTGCGCAAGCTGGTGGCAGAAAACTACGGCGAACGGACGCTCAATATCTCACCAGACTCGATCTATACCGGAGCCTTGGGCGCAGCGCACTTTGCTCTGCGAGCAGAGTCAGAGTCACGGCAAGAGGGTGCATCGGGGGTGACGTCTTCTATCGGAGGTTCCCCATGATCTACAGCGCAGGAATCGATGTGGGATCAAGCGCGGTCAAGGTGGCGATCATTCGCAGTCCACGCGGCTCTGGTAGATCTCGCAGCGGGGGAGAGGTTCTTTCTTTGGTGATTGAACGGACGCGACGGCGTGAAGAAAAGCTGGTGCTCGATCAGGCATGGCAGCGTGCGCTGTCTTCTGCCCAGCTGCGGTCGGATCAGCTCCACTACACCGCGACCACCGGAGAAGGAGAGATGGTCACATTCCGCACCGGACACTTTTACGGAATGACAGCCCATGCTCGCGGTGCGATCTTTCTGGACCCTGAGTCGCGTGCGGCGCTGGATGCAGGGGCTCTGCATGCCCGAGCCATTCGTTTCGATGATCGTGCGCGGGTGCTCGACTACCGGATGACCAGCCAATGTGCGTCGGGAAGTGGCCAGTTCCTAGAGAACATTGCCCGCTATCTGGGGGTGACTCTGGATGAGGTCGGGACACTCTCTGTACGCGGAGATCAGCCTGAAAAAGTCTCCGGAATTTGTGCGGTGCTGGCAGAGACGGATGTCATCAACATGGTGTCACGCGGCATCACCACGCCTAACATTCTGCGCGGCATTCATGAGTCGATGTCCACGGGCTTTGCCAAGCTGCTCAAGAACTCCAAGGCCCAAGGCGTCATCCTACTCACTGGCGGACTGGCAGCAGATGTAGGAATCGTTGCCAGTCTCAAGCAAGCGCTGAAGAAACAGGCGCATGAAAAGGGAGGCGACGCGCTCGCGGTGGAGGTTCGGACCCATCCCGACTCGGTCTATGCCGGAGCCTTGGGCGCTGCGCTGTGGGGGGCTTATCGGGTCGAGAAACTCCAGCGTCTAAGTGCAGTCCCACTCGCTGCTCATCCACTCTGAAGGTTGCGTAGATTCTTGGAGCCAAGCGCACATGTCCCAACACACAGCCTCCTGTTCCGATGCGGTAGTCCGTCCTTTGCTAGCGTCCGATCTGAACGCAGTCGTTGCGCTGGATCGAACCATCACCGGAAGTGCGCGAAGGAGCTACTTTGAAAGGAGACTCCTCTCGGCACTCCGCAAACCGAAGCGTCACTTGCAGATTGCAGTGACCAGCTCTGGCGGAAAGCTGATCGGGTTTCTGCTGGCTCGCCAGGTGGGAGGGGAGTTCGGTCGTCAGGAATCGGCGGTGGTGCTGGAGTCCATCTCCATCGATCCGGCAGCTCGTCACGGTGGGCTGGGTCAACGACTCCTTTCAGCGCTTGTTGATCTGCTAAGGGCACGCAACGTCCAGCTGCTGATCCTTCATGTGGACTGGCGAAACCACGCGATGTTGCGATTTGCGGCCAGTGCCGGATTTGTGCTCGGGTCGCGCCTGGTGTTAGAGCGGCCTGTGCAGCGAATGTCTCTTCCGGACACCGAGGCGATCTTGGAGACGACTCCCAAGCAGATCCGCAGCCTTCGAGAAGGAGACATTGACGCGGTGGTGCAGTTGGATCGCGCCCTCTCCAAGCTCGATCGATCGGAGTACTTCCAGCGCAAGTTTGATGAAGCACTAAACGAGTCCGCCATCTCCATGTCACTGGCGGCAGAGTGCGATGGTCAAGTGGTCGCGTATGCCATGGCCCGTGTCGACTTCGGATCAGAAGGCCACGTCGAACCCACCGCTGCGCTACATACCATCGGAGTCGCAGCTTCGCATGCAGGTCAGGGCTTTGGTATGGCGATTCTCTCTCAGCTCATCGACAATCTGGCCGCGCTGCACGTTGAGAGCATCGAGACAGAAGTGAGCCGTGACAGCTTCGGTCTGCTGCGATTCCTGTATCGGTTTGGGTTCGTCCCATCCCAGCGGCTCTTGCTCCAAAGGACGCTTCACTAACGATGTACTCGCCACCGTGGAGCCAGGTGCGGTACAGTCATAGTGAGGTTTTTCTATGGCGATGATTCCACCTTCCGACGAGCGAACGACTTTCTTGAATCGGGACGCGATGTTGGAGTTTGATCGGATCGTGAGCGAAGCTGTCGTGGAGCTGTTTCGGGCTTTTGGAGTGACGGTGCGACCGCATCACGGATCGGTGGAGGCGCTAGAGAATACCGACAAGACGGCGCTCACAGCCGCGATGTTGTCCTTGTCCGGCGCGGAAATTCGCGGGACGGTCGCCATAGCGGCCCTGTTCGATCTGCTGGCGTCTTGTTGCCCACCCGACAGGAATCGGTCCAAGCTCTCTACAAGCTCCGCGACCGACTGGAACATTGTGCGGGATGTGGCCAAGGAGCTTGTGAATCAGCTCGTGGGTCGAATCAAGAACCGCCTGAGCGCGCGGGGAGTGACGTTTGACTCGCGCACGCCGACCGCTGTGTCTGGCAACGCTGTCAGCGGAATGCTCCGTGGACATACTGCCCTGCGCTATGTGTTTGCTGCGGACACGCAGTATGTGAATGTGTTCGTAGATGTCACTGTGACCCCGGCTGGGCAGCAGAAGATCTCAAGGACCAACATCAATCCTCCGATCCGAGAGGGAGAGATCATTGACCTTTGAGTTGCCAGGCACTTTGGCGGGCCAACTTTTTCTAAGTCGTAAGGAGTCACAGTGGCGGCAGCAAAGCGGATACTGATCATCGATGACTCGCTGATCGTGCGCCAGCAGGTCAGCTCCACGCTAAAGCAGGCGGGCTATGAGGTCATCGAAGCAATCAATGGTCAGGATGGGCAGAAGCAGATTCAGTCCATCGAAGGGCTCTCTCTGATCATCTGCGATGTCAACATGCCCATCATCAACGGACTCGAAATGATTGAGGACCTTGCGCATCGAGGGATCTCTCTGCCGTGCCCGATTGTCATGCTCACATCGGAAGCCCAGCCAGAACCCCTCGCGAAGGCCAAGCGCCTTGGGGTGAGAGCATGGATGGTCAAGCCGGTGAAACCACTGTCGCTGCTGACCCTGGTGCGCCGGATAGCGGTCTGAGAGGACCTGTCGTTTCGGAATAAGGCGGCTCTATGAGCAGAAACTCACCGACGGATGCAACCAATTCCGAGTTCGTCTTTGTTGAGATTACGGATCTCAAGCCACTCAAGATCCTAAACAGCCTGCGGTGGACCGGGAAGGCGAAGTTCCCTGGGGCGCTGCGCGGGCGCTCGATCGTCGTGTTTCAGATTCAAGAGGAGATCGTCGCGATCCCAGCGTTTTGTCCTCATGAGCAAGCCAACTTGGCAGAAGCCATCTTTGTCTCTCCGTATGTGCTCGAGTGTCCGCTGCATCACAACCGATACGATCTGCGAACAGGCGTGATCAGTACATTCGAGGTCGAGCTGCGCGACGACACAATGTACTTGCTGTGGAACAAGAAGAAGAACGAAGCGCAGCCACACAAGTTTGCCTTTGAAGTCCCGGTCGAGCTGCGAGGTGCGCAAGAGAGAATTGCGACGCTTGAGTCCGAGTTGGTGGCGCTAGGCCGTGCGGCAGAGATTCGGGAGCAGGACACCAAGAGCACGGTTCGGCAGATGGGGTCGATGCTCCTGGAGGTCGAGCAAAAGAGCGAGGCGCTGAGCCGATTGAACCTGTCTCTGGTGGCCGCCAATGAGTTCATCAACCGGGTCACCAACGCGATGCGAGAGGTGTTGATCGTTCTCGATCCCCAAGGTCATGTGACCGACGCGAACCGACGGTTCTACGATCTGCTCGGGTATCTGCCAGAGGAAGTGCGCGGTCGTGGGATCGAACGATTGATGTCTGAAGGAAACCTGGCCGCATTTCTGGCGCGCACGACAGGACAGCAGCAAGCAGAGTTTGAGACAGAGCTCATCACCAAGCAGGGCGAACGGTGGCCACACCTTCTGCGGAGTGCGCTGCTTCACGGACCGAGCGGCAAGCAAGAAGGCATCGTTGTGGTCGGTACAGACATTCGAGAGATCCGGGCCGCACAGCGCGAGCTGGCAGCGGCCTATGAGAAGTCGCGGGTGCTGTTCGACAACATGCGCCAGGCCGTCTTCGTGGTGATTGCAAGCGGTGAGATCATCGAGCCAGTCTCTGCCTTTTCGTTCAGCGTCTTCGGGGACGACATCAAGGGCACCAACATCTTTGATTTGCTGTTCAAGGACATCGATCGAAAAAGTGAGGTCTTTTCGGCGCTGCAAACGGCGTTCTATACGACGTTCGGTGCGGACGATCTCCAGTGGGAGGTGATGGAAGAGTACTTCCCTCGCCGCATCTTGTGCCGTCCCAAAGGGTCCACCGGCAAAGACGAAGGACTCCGGATTCTCAAGGTCAGCTACTGTCCGCTGAGGGGAACCACTGGCCTCATGGAAAAGCTGATGCTCGTGGTCGAGGACATCACGAGGATCGAGAACCTGGAAAAGGAAATGGAGCGCGAGAAGCAGTCCAACCTTCGTCGCATCCAGATCGTCGAGGAGCTGGCCAAAAACAAGCTGGAAGAGCTGCGAAGATTTTTTTCGTCTGTGTCCGCGATTCTTCGGGGTGCGCGTGAGACGATTGAGCACCCAGGCGAACAAGCCACCGCCCAGCGCTTGCGAGGGCTTCACGCCTTAAAGGGCGATGCACGGATGCTGGGGCTGCGGCTGATCTCGCAGGCAGCGCACGAAACCGAAGATGCGGTGGTCGCGCTGGGATCGATCGACACCGAAGAATCAACCCAGCAGCTTCGTAGCCACATCGACACGCTGCATCGACTGATTGCAGAGCACTGCCACCTCGCCGAAAAAGTCCTTCACATCCCGAACGACTTCGAGAACGAGTCGCTGCTGCTCCTTCATCGAAAGATGGTTGATTTTGATCGGCTCATCACAGGTTGGATGGGACCGACGCTGGTTCGGATGGGCTCCAAAGAAGCAGAGGTATGTGAGGATGTGGCTCGTCTTCCATCCGCCCGTGCTGCCGACCAAGTACGGAGCGCACTATCTGGCCTGCGTTCAGCCGGTGTCATCTCCGAAGAACTCCAACAGGTGCTGGGAAGAGTGGGCGCGGAGCTGATGTCTCTGGAGGTATCCGCTGAGACGGCACCCATTCCGGTCGGTGAACTTTCTCGTCTGCGGCGTGCTCATTTGGAGCTGGTCGATGTGATCTCTGTGCTCTGCGCCGAGTCGAATGCCTGTCCTGCCTATGCGCTCTCGCGGACCCGCTGGGTAGACCTGTTTGTGACGCTTCTTAACTACACGGCCCTGGTCCTGCAATCAGAGCCGCACGGTGCGCGCGGGATAGAGGCTGCCCTTGCCAGCGATGCGGTGATTCGAGCGGCGCAGAACATCGATAACGAGTATGTGCTGGCACTGTTCAAGCAGACTTCCGATGGCGGCCTACCAAGTCTGAGCAGCTTGCGCGAAGCGTGGAGGCATCTGGCCTACCTTTCGGTGGTCGAGTCTCTCGCCATGGTTCGGCATGCGGATCGTTGTCGCTTCCTAGCGTCCTGTGCCGTCATTGAATCCACGGACCATGAGGTCATCCAGGCACTGCGAGAAATGAAAGCGCGGGGTGGACTGTTCATGTCTTCCCTGATGGCCTTGCATCAGCGCGGGGTGTCTCCAGGACAAGCGCTGGGAGTTCTTCGGCACCTCTTCTCGCTGGATCAGGTGGCGCTGGTTCCTCCTCTGTTTGTGTCGAGCCTGGACATTCCCAACCTTGCAGACGTACTTGCCGCCTTTTCAAAAGAGCGCTCTCCTGGTGCGGCCAATGCGCTGCTCACCCAGCTCGGAGCGGCTGGTGAAGTGTATCGAGCGGACGATACGCAGGTCAGCCTGTATCTGAAGAAGGTCGATCTCGCGCGGCAGCTTCGCTCGGTGCGTGAGGTGTTGAGTGGCAACTACCAGCTTCTCTTCGAGCGCGTCCAGCTCCTGAACGTGGTGAGCTACAACTTCAACGCGTTAAAAGGCACCATCAGTCGGTTCAAGAACAACCGAACCGAGCAGGTCTACTCCGAGATCGAAAGCGCGCTCGATCGGCTGTTTGATGCACCACTCATTCCGGCCCTCTACACCTGCTACGAAATGGTCGCTGAGCTTGCCGCTGACCGCGCCAAGATCGTGGACTTTAAGATCACCGGGGACGAGTCCCTGACCGTGTCGGCGGATATGCTAACCGTGGTGCGAAACGCTCTCGTTCACCTGCTGCGGAATGCCATCGATCACGGCATCGAGAGCCCCGTGGTTCGCGAGCAGGCGGGAAAGAGCCGGGCCGGGGTAATCGATGTCGAATGCACGATCGAAGGCCGGGATCTGATCATCACGGTGCGCGATGATGGTGCGGGGATCGACATCGAGCGACTGGTGGAGAAAGCGCTGGCGGTGGGAGCGATCTCGCGAGAAGTGTCCGAGCGGAAGACGCCCCGCGATGCGCTCGAGCTGATGTTCCTGCCCAGAGTCTCGACTGCGCAGGGAGTGACCGAGGTATCGGGCCGAGGCATGGGTCTGGACATTGTGCGGCTAGAGCTGGCGCGGGTCGGCGGTCTGATTTCGGTCGAAACGGAAAAAGGAAGCGGCACAAAGTTCGTGCTTACGATTTCACGAGGTCTGTAAGTTCGGAAGGCCGGAACAACCGGAGAGGAACCATCCACATGGCGACGACCCTACTTTGGCTCCAGGCAGGCGCGTGCAGTGGCGATTCGATGTCGATTCTGGGAGCGGAATCACCGAATCTACTGGAAGCACTGGAGACGCTTGGCGTCGAGCTGCTCTGGCACCCCTCACTGTCGTTGGAGTCTCCCGAGTGGCTGGATGGACTTATCCAGCGAATCGAGCGGGATGAGCAAGCGCTGACGGTGCTCTGTATCGAGGGTGCCGTGCTGGCTGGGCCCAATGGTACGGGGATGTTTGACTCGTTCCTAGGTCGTCCCAAGATGAATGTGATTGGCAGCCTGTGCGAAAAGGCAGGCGTCGTGGTGGCTGTCGGAACGTGTTCATCCTTTGGCGGGATTCCTGCTGCTCACCCGAATCCCACCGATGCTGTCGGCTTGCAGTTCCTGCGGGAAGAGCGAGAAGGAGGCCTGCTCGATCCGGCTTGGAAGTCCAAGCTTGGACTCCCTGTCATCAATCTGTCCGGGTGCCCCGTGCATCCCAACACTGTGATTCAGACGCTCACCTGGGTGCTTTCCGGTGTTCGGCTGGAGCTTGATCACTTGAATCGACCGGCGGAGTTTTACACCACTCTCGTCCACCAGGGCTGCACGCGGAACGAGTATCACGAGTACGACGTAGAAGAGGTGAACTTCGGAACCGCCGGCTGCATGTTCTTCAACCTGGGCTGCCAAGGGCCGCGCACCACTGCAACGTGCAACACCATCCTGTGGAATGGACAGAGCAGCAAGACGCGGGCGGGCGTTCCCTGCTTTGGTTGCACTTCGCCCTCGTTCCCAAGACCCGAAGATCTGTTCAAGACCGAGAAGCTCGGTCTGGTGCCGCTGCGTCTACCACTTGGGGTCGATCGCGCATCCTATATGTCGTACAAGGGGCTTGCGAAGTTGGCTGCTCCCACGCGACTGATCGAACGGAAGACCAAGTAACGATCGGGAAAGGCACCATGTCACGACTCATCACAGTAGATATGAATCGGGTCGAGGGCGACCTCCGGCTCAAGCTCGAACTCGAAGCTGGGGTGGTGAAGAACGCGTGGACGGTCGGGACCATGTTCCGGGGATTCGAGCAGATCCTCCTCGGACGATCGAAGATGGACGGCCTGGTGATCACGCCCCGGATCTGCGGCATCTGTGGGACTGCGCACCTGTATGCAGCGGTATCGGCACTCGAGACTGCGATGGGGTGCCCGATCGCGCCGAACGGAGCGCGGGTCCGCAACATCTGCCTGATGACGGAAGAGCTGCAGTCGGACGCCCGCCACGCCTTCCTGATGTTCACCATCGATCTCTGCCATGCCCGCTACGCTGGGCTTGAGAGCTATCCAGAGATCGTCGAGGCGTTCACTCCTTTCCAGGGTCGGGTCTATCGCGAGACGATTGTCGAGACGAAAAAGCTGATCGGCATTGTCGCGCTGTTTGGCGGCCAGTGGCCTCACTCCTCGCACATGATTCCTGGCGGAGTCGCTGGGCAGGGAAATCGTCGGACGATCGTCAAGTCGCTCGGAATCATCGATTCCTACACCCGCTGGTATGAAAGGACCGTGCTTGGTTGCTCGATCGATCGCTGGCTGTCCGTTCGCAGTCTGGCCGAGCTTGATCAGTGGCTTGAAGAGAAAGCCGAGCATCGCAGCGGGGCACTTGGCCTGTTCGTTCGGTTCGGACGCCAGGCGGAGCTGGCGAAGCTGGGTCGTGGCAGCGGCAACATGCTCAGCTACGGGGTGTACTTCGACCCTGTGAGGTGGCAGCCACCTTTTGCAGAACGTACCTGCTTGCGGGCACCCGGTTTCTACAATGCAGAGACTCAACAGATTGAACCGTTTTCGCAGGACGGAATTACAGAGCACGTCAAGCACTCGTGGTTTCGGGACTACGAAGGAGGCCGACATCCATTCGATGGAGAGACTGTTCCAGCCTATGAAACCGAAGGAGACAAGTATTCGTGGTCGAAAGCGCCGCGATACAAGGACAAGGTCGTCGAGGTCGGCTGTGTACCCGAGCTGTTCATGGCTGGCGACGCGCTGACCCAGTCCATTTTTCACGAGATGGGAGTCAATGTCTTTACCCGCCAGCTTGCGCGCCTGCATCGTCCAGCGCTGTCGCTGCTCCAGATCCGATCGATGCTCATGGAACTGGAGAAGAACTTTGATGACTCGTTCTATGACGTTCCTCCTCCGGTTGAATCGGGAAAAGGCGTCGGACTTGTTCATGCCGCACGCGGGGCGCTGGGCCACTGGATCGAGTTTGCGGGCGGGAAAATCACCAAGTATCAGGTCATCTCTCCGACGACGTGGAATGCCTCTCCGCGCGACGCGAAAGGCCAACCCGGTCACTGGGAGCAGAGTCTCATCGGACTGCACATCAAAGACGAGAGCGATCCCGTCGAGCTAGGACATGTCGTCAGATCCCACGATGCCTGCCTCGTCTGCACCGTCCATTTCCTACGAACAGGCCGAGAGCTGTCCTACTCGATCTAGCATGACCATTCATGTGCTCTGCTTTGGCAACCTCCTTCAGGGGGACGATGGCTTTGGCATTCATGTATACAGGCGACTCTGCGCCGAGCCACTGCCCCCCGGCGTGCGCGTGTTTGACGCCGGAATCTCTGGCTTGTCGGCCCTGACTCACTTCGACGGCTGCGATCGAGCTGTGGTAGTGGATGCGCTGGCCGACTTTGGAGAGGAGAATGAGGGGCTCCTTCACCGGCTCACGCTGACCGAGCTGGCACCGCCCGTAGATGCGTTTTCTGCGCATGCGCTTGACTTGGCTCATGTCTTCCATGCCCTGCCGATCTTGTTTGCAGAGCGCTCACTTCCCGAGATCGTCATCATCGGGGCAGAGATCAAGAAGGTCACAGGCCAGTTTTCCATGGACCTGTCGCCCCGCTTGGCCAAGGCCGTCGAGCCAGCCGTTCGCCTGATCCGACAGGAGCTGGCGCGCTAGGTCTACCGATGCACCGTGCCTGACATCAACCAGTGATCACGGCATCCGCAAGCGGCCTGGGCTGTCCCGCAAGTCACGATGTCGAGCGAGGTGGCGCGGCGTCCAGGCATGCGGAACCTTGTGAACGAAGTGATGACGGGCGTAGTGATAGCTCGGATCGAAGCCGTAGAAATTGCGCCGCAGCTGTGCCAGTTCTTCGGCGCGCCAGGCCGCGAGCGGCTTCACGGCCTCGTCGGCAGCCCGCCGCGCTCGTTTGGCGGCAAGCCGCTGGAGGTAATCGGTTGCAGTGGCAAGCTGGGCAGCCCGCTGCGCCACTTGAGCGGTGAAGCCATCGGCAGCCGGCGTCGCGATCTGGCAGCCAATCCGCGCATCGTAGAAACCGATCGCTACTGCCTCATTCGCGGTCATCGGCAGTCGCTGCTGCATGATGCGCTGCGCACCGTCACGACCGACACGGGGCGGCAACAGATAGGTCCAGAACTCCGAGCCATAGAGGTTGCCCATATTTTTGTAGTGTGGATTGAGCATGACGCCGTCACGCACCCAGACCAGATCCGCAGCGCGCGCCAGGAAGCAGCCGCCGGCCCCCGTGTTGCCGTGCAGCGCCGCCACAGTGATCTGCGACTCGCAGCGCAGGATGGCTTCGGCGAGATCGTCTATCGCATTGATGTTGGCCCAGGATTCGTCAGATGGGCTGGCCGCGTGTTCGATCAGGTTGAGGTGGATTCCGTTGGACCAAAAATCCTCGCCGCCGGCCAAGACGATCACCCGTGTCGGTCGCGTCTGCGCCCACTCGAACGCCACTCGTAGACGGTGACATTGTTGTGTCCCCATCGCACCGTTGTAGAACTCAAAGTGCAGGAAGCCGACGTGATCCTGCTCCGAATAACGGATGTCCTGCCAGGTGTCGTGGTCAGCGGTCCAGAAGCCATTCAGCGGCGATTCCGGCACACCAGTGACTTCGGTGGCAAAGGCCAGCGTGGCCGGCAGCTTGAAGCCTCCCTGGCGCTTGAGATGACCCAGCCACACCGCGCCATCTGCCGTCGCCCGCAGCAGGGCCGTCTCACGCCAGGCGATCACTTGGCCGGGCGTGCCACGCAGCCGAGCCTCTGGCCACGCATCGAAGAGATGACAGGGGACGCCGAACAGGAAGTCGGCGACTCCGGGGACGCCATCGGCGGCGGAGATCTTGCGCAGCACCGTCTTGCTGTCGTCGCGCTGCCAGTCGATGGCGCGGTCGGCCTGTTTCAGTAGCGGTCGTGCCCGTCCGCGTTCCGGACAGCACTCCGTTGGAGCATCCTCGGGGCGCCATGGAGCCCAGCGTCCGGCGGTGGCCTCGGGAAGCCGCTGCACCGCCTGCCATACGGCCTGGCAGGCCGCTTCGGTCACTTCGTTGCGGTAGATGCTGGCCTTGCTGCCTCGCCGTAGGGGAAACTCCACCGTCGCCCAGACCGGCCCGGCATCCATTTCCGCCTCGGCTTGCAGCACCGTAACGCCCCAGGTTGGCTCGCCCTCCTGAATGGCCCAGTCGAGCGATGACGGGCCGCGGTCGCCGGGGATGCCCGGATGCACGATGAAGCACAGATGTTTCGACCAGATGGCAGCCGGAATCGCACGCTTCAGAAACGGCGCAACGACGAGGTCCGGTGCAAACAGCGTCACCGCTTCCTCCGTCACGCTGTCAGCAATGTCGAACTCGACGGAGACTTCGTGGCCACCGCTGCGCAGCTCCGCAAACAGGCGCTGGGTCAGACTGTTGAAGCTGTGGGTCAGGAAGAGTATCCGCATCCGCAAATTCTCGGCAGCCATTCACCGTTCGGTGGCGAGGGCAGCGGCAAACTCTCTGTTGCGTCCATAGGTGTAATCCGCCGCGCAGGCGCCTTCCGAGCTGACCATACATGAGCCCATGGGATTTTCCGGCGTGCATACAGTGCCGAACAGCTTGCAGTCCAGGGGCTTTTTGACGCCGCGCAGGATCGCACCGCATTCGCACGCCTTGTGGTCCGGCACCGAGGCATAGCTCAGCTGATAGCGGCGCTCTGCATCGACTGCCGCATACGCGGGGCGGAGCTGTAGCGCTGAATACGGCACCTCGCCAAGGCCGCGCCATTCAAAGCGGGCGCGCAGCTCAAACAGCTCCGACACCAGCGTCTGCGCCTTCAGGTTTCCGTCACGAGTGACCGCCCGACTGAACTCATTTTCGACTTCGGTTCGGCCTTCATTGACCTGGCGCACTAACATCCGGATCGCCTGCATCACATCAAGCGGCTCGAAGCCGGCAATCACCACCGGCTTGCGGTATTCCTCGGCGAAGTACTCGTAGGGCCGACTCCCGATCACCGTGCTGACATGCGCCGGACCGATAAAACCGTCGAGCGGCACAGTGCCATACTGACGTACCTCCGACGACTCGAGGATGTGGGTCATGGCCGAGGGAGTCAGCACATGATTGCAGAGCACGCTGAAGTTCTTCAGCCCTTCCTGCTGCGCCTGCCGGATGGCCAGCGCGGTCGGCGGCGTGGTCGTCTCGAAGCCGATCGCGAAAAATACCACCTCGCGGCGCGGATGTTCCCGTGCGATCTTCAGGGCATCCGCCGTCGAATAGATCATGCGGACATCCCCGCCGCGCGCTTTCGCCTTGAGCAGCGACAGCCCACGGGAAGCTGGCACCCGCATCGGGTCGCCATAGGTACACAGGATCACATTGCGATCGAGCGTCAGGCGAATCGCCTGATCGATGCGGCCAATCGGCAGCACGCACACTGGGCAGCCGGGACCGTGGATCATGCGTACGTTGCTTGGCAACAGCTCGCGGATGCCATAGCGAGAGATCGCATGGGTATGGCCACCGCAGAACTCCATGAAGCGGTAGCTGCGACGAGGATCTGCCTCAGCAGAGATCGCAGCTGCGAGGCCCAGGGCCACTTTCCCATCGCGAAATTCATCGACATATTTCATTCGGGCGGCCTCTCCACCGTGTCCAGCTCCTCGAACAAGGCCAGCGTCTTGGCCGCCTCCGTTGGGTCGAGCTTGGTCAGCGCATAACCAACGTGGATGATCACGTAATCCCCAATAGAGACATTATCGACCAATGCAAGCGAGACTTCCCTGCGCACACCGCCCAAATCGACCACACCTAGGTCTGCCTGTTCACCACCGTTGATTTCGACCACACGAGCCGGTATTGCCAGACACATCTACTTCCTCCGTAGTTGTGCGGTCCGAGCCGCGCCGCGAACAATCCACGCCAGCCACTGCTCCATTCCCTCTCCGCTGGTGGCCGAGGTGCGAATTACCTCGAGCTTCGGTTGGACGCGGTGCGCAAACGCAATCGCCTTCTCCGCATCAAAATCGAGGTACGGCAGCAGGTCACACTTGTTGAGCAGCATGAGGTCGGCAGCAGCAAACATGTCCGGGTATTTGATTGGCTTGTCCTCTCCCTCTGTCACCGAAAAGATCACGACCTTGTGCGCTTCCCCCAAGTCGAATGCGGCAGGACAGACCAGATTGCCGACATTCTCAATCATGAGCACGCTGTCGTCGGCGAGGTCGAGCTTCTCCAGGGCATGTCCGACCATGTGCGCATCGAGGTGGCAGCCCTTGCCGGTGTTGATCTGCACGGCCTGTGCTCCGGTGGCGCGAATGCGCTCGGCATCCCGACTGGTCTGCTGGTCGCCTTCGATCACCGCGATCGGCAGCTTGCCCTGGAGCCGCGCGATGGTCTTCACCAGCAGCGTCGTCTTGCCCGATCCGGGGCTGGACACCAGATTCAGAGCGAAGATGCCGCGTGCCGCAAGCAGCTGTCGGTTCGCGGCGGCATAGGCATTGTTTTTGGCCAGGATGTCCTGCTCGATCTGCACCATTCGACTCTGCGACAGACCGGGCGCGTGGGAATGGGAATGAGGATGGGAATGAAGATGAGAATGAGGATGAGAATGAGAATGAGGATGGGAATGAGGATGGGAATGGGCTTCGCCCTCGATGCTGGTTTCGCCGTTGCCGCAGCCACAAAAGGTACACATGATCTTGTCTCCGTTGGGCCGCCTCACCCCGGGCAGCCGGTCGTTCAGAGTGGTGGGATTCGCATTCCCCTAATCGACTTCCAGTTCCTTGACTCGCAGCTCCGTTCCCCCGGTGATCTTCAGGTAGGAACCGCAGTGCAGACAAGAATCATACAGCACTTGCATCGGCACCGTGAGCGCGCACCGCCCACACCAGCCCTGCCCAGGAGTCTCCGCAATCTCCAAGGTCGCCCCGGCGGCGATGCTGTCGCGGGTCACAGCATCGAAGCAGAAGCGAATCGAATCTCGCTCGACGCTCGACAGCTTCCCAATCTCCAGCCGCACCGTACGCACTTTGGTGAAGCCCTGGTCGCGAGCAGCCACCTCGATCAGTTGCAGGATTCCTTCCGCTAGCGCCAGTTCGTGCATGCTCGTTTGCCAGTGTGTGGTCTGCGAAGCACTCCCAACTTACCTGCTTTTGTCGTGATTCCCGCTGGTTGGTTGGGGTTCTGGATGCGCATCAACTCCTCCTGTCAGCGACGACACGTGGAAGCCGTGTTGCGACAGGATTCGCGCTGCGAAGTAGCTGGTCTTGCCGTGCGAGCAGACCGTAACAACCGGCAGACTTTGATGGAGCATTCCCAAACTACCCCGGAGCGTTGATAGGGGAATACTGATGGAGCCAGCGACGGGATGCGCTGCGGCTGCGGCTCCACTCCGAACATCAACAAGCTGCGCCGTTCCGACTTCAGGAAAGGAATCGGTCGGAACCAGTAGCCCATCGCGACGATTGGTGGCGGCAAAGCCGGCGAGGTTCACCACATCCTTGGCACTCCCAAAAGGGGGCGCATAGGACAGCTCCAGATGGACGAGATCATCAATGGTCAGTCTGCCGCGCAGCGCTGTTGCCATCACATCCAGGCGCTTGTCAACGCCATCCGCTCCGTAGGCTTGGGCGCCCAGCACCTGACCTGTCACTGGGTCCCACCGCAGCTTGAGCGTCACGGTCTGCGATCCCGGAAAGTAGGACGCGTGGGAGGGGCC
>JBGAUT010000059.1:0-31521 GCA_044228505.1 Polyangia bacterium
ACGCCCGGGCAAGGGGGGGTGACAAATTGAGTTTGTCCAAGACGCCTAGGCAAGGGGGGGGTGGACAAATTGAATTTGTCCAAGACGCCTAGGCAAGGGGGGGTGGACAAATGGAGTTTGTCCAAAACGCTTAGGGAAGGGTGAGGTGAACAAATTGAATTTGTTCAAGACGCCCTGCCGCTGGGTGTGTACCGACGGCGCGTGGTTACAGGGGGATAGAGACTTCGATGCGTAGCCCGGTGTTGAGTGCGCTCGTCACCTCGGCGTGGCCGCCCAGCAGTCGGGCACGCTCGCGGATTCCGAGTAGACCAATGCCTTCGTGGATCGGCACAGAAGGGGCCACTCCATCGTCGTAGATCGAAAGCCGCAGCTCCCCATCGTCATGATTGAGCTGGATCCATGCACGGCGGGCGTTGGCGTGACGAGCGCTGTTGGCGAGCGCTTCTTGCACAATCCGATAACAGGCCGTTTCGACCTTGGGGCGGAGTGTCGGGAGCTCGGCAAGCTCACAAAACACCTTCAGACCGGTGGCCGCAGCAAATGTCTCGCAGTGGTTCTTCAGCGCTCCCGCTAGGCCGAGCTCGGTGAGGGCTGGCGGCGACAGCGTGTACACCGAGCGCCGCACCTCGCCCAGGGCATTGTCGAGTAGTTTGGAGATCTCGCTGATCGCGCTTGCATCACTGGCGGCGCTACCGAGCGCCTGTAACCGGAGTCGAGCAGCGGTCAACGCTTGTCCTGCCCCATCGTGCAGATCGCGGGCAATGCGGCGACGGTCTTCCTCTTGGATGGTCAGTGCGAGCTCACCGAGCAGCGTACTGATTCTCTTCTGGGCGACGGCGACCGTATGGACGGGTACAAGGTACAGCACCATCGCCAGCAGCAGGGACAGCCCAGCAAAGCCGATGACAAGCTGCATGGTATCGCGTTGCAGCTGGGCCATGTCCAGCGCGACCCAGACCATCGCTGCGGGTTCTCCGCCTACATTCACTTGCGCACGACCCCATAGCGGACGCGCAGGGGGTGGCGCGGTATCCAGCGGCACCACTTGGCCGGTGCTGGTTCGAATGTCTAGGAATCGACCGTGAAGCATCCCCTCTGCAGCGAGTCGCTCGAGGAGCTTGGGCACGTTATAGCGCCACAGGATCGGGCGCTGCTCGATCTCGCCATGCAGCAGCATGGCGGTTCGGGTTGCCTCGGCACGGGCCTGCTGCCACAGCTCGTGTCGCTTACTCAAGTAATACGCCGTCGGGGCTGACACCTGCATCACCAGCGCTGCCAGGGCCACCAGGGGCAGCATGCGGCGACGGAACCAACTGGTTAGGTCAAACGGAATCATGGCGAGTTTGCCTCCGGTGGAGGCAGATAGCCGTAGGCACGGATGAGCGTGCGCACCTCTGGCGAGCGAAGGAAGGTCAAAAATGCCGTGGTGCGGGGCAATCGCTCTCGTCTGGCGACGAAGTACAGCTCGCGGCTACCAGGATAGCGATGAGCAGTGACGGCTTCCGGGGACGGACGGACTCCATCAATGCTGAGCACCTTGAGAGGTAGCCGATAAGCCAGGAGCCAGCTCAGGGAGAAGACGCCGAACGCTCCCGGGGTCGCTGCGATCGCCTCGGCCATCGCTCGGTCGTTATACAAGACGCGCAGCCGCCGCTGTTTGTACGCTTGTTCGCGGGCTGGGAGCAGTCCTGGCACCACACGGTCCAGGGCTGCATTGGCAGACTCACTCCGATCCCGAAGCAATGGGACGGCAGTGCCACCGCTGGCAAAGCGGGTCTGCTCACCTCGATACAGGGCCGGTAGCTCTTCAGAGCGAAATCCATCGGTGACCAGCCCAGGATGAGCCACCAGCGCCACCACATCGTGACCGGCTGGGATGACGACCAAGCCCAGCTTCTGTTCTTCGTCATTGAGAGGGCGCGACACCATGCCTAGGTCGATTGCGCCGTCGAACGCAGCGCGGATGCCACCCCCCGATCCGATGCTCTCTTCGATGAGTAGGTGCGGGGTGCCGCCGCGGCGGGTCCACTCTTCACCAAGCAGCGTCATGAGCGGGGTCATGGCCCCGGTCCCACCCAGGTGAATCGCATCCCGATCCGGCGTGCCGATGGTTACGGCCCGGCTGGGGGGCGGAGGTGGCAGATCGCCCGCGCAGGACGCGCTAAAGCCAACCAGCAGGGATAGCAGGATCGATAGGCGCACTTTGCCATCATAAGTGTTCGTGGCGAGGTAGACGAAGGGCGTCCGCGACCTTTCAGCAGTGCTATCGTGATGCGGTGACCCGGCTTGTGCTCTGTGATGACCATGCCATCGTGCGCGCTGGCATCAAGGTGCTACTCGAGAGGGAATCGGATCTTTCCATCGTAGCGGAGGCCAGCTCCGGCTCTGAAGTGGTGGCTCTGGCGCAGCGGCTATTGCCCGATGTGATCCTCCTCGATCTGTCGATGCCAAGTGGCAACGGACTCGATGCGATCGCGAGAATTCGCACGGTGGCACCACGCTGCCGGATCTTGGTCCTGTCGATGCATGCCGCGCCGGAATATGTCCGACCGGCTCTGCGTGCTGGGGCTCACGGTTATCTGGTGAAGGGCAGTGGCCTCGCCGATCTGCTGTTGGCGGTGCGAACCATCGCTGCGGGCCGCGAGTTCCTCGGTGCAGAGGTTGCGGCACTGGTGGCAGAGGACGTGATGTCCGCCGATGACCGGGAAGATGATTTGGATCGGCTGACCCCTCGCGAACGCGAGGTGCTGCAGCAGGTGGCCGAGGGACAGACCAATCGCCAAATCGCCGTGCGGCTCGGGCTTTCACCCAAGACGGTGGACTCGCACCGGACCAACTTGATGCGCAAGCTCGGGCTTCATGATGCCCAGGGGCTTACTCGCTTTGCGCTGAGGCGGGGCCTGATCTCGCCCGAGTGAGCCTGCGCTGGAGTGGAGGTTACGAAAAGCGAGCTTGGGCCTTCATCTTGGCCAGGCCCTCTTCCACCGTATAGAGCGGCACGTAGCCCAGATCGCGTCGGGCTTTGTCGCCGTTGAGGACACAGTCGCGGGCCATCACCATCGCGGCATGTCGGGTCAGTAGCGGATCGCCTTTGAGATGCAGCCCGCGCCACAGAAGCTCACAGATCGCGCCCACGCCGTCAGCCAGCCAACTGGGCATGCTCCGGTTCGGCAGCTCAACGCCCGCAGTTTTCGCCATGGCCGAGACGATCTCCTTCATGGTGCGCTGTCCATCATCGAGGATGAAATACGCTTCTCCACCGGTACCGCGAGTCAGTGCCAGCCTGATCGCTTCCACCAGGTTCTCGATGTACGTGGTCGAGGTCTTGGCGAGGCCTCCATCGATCCAGGTCCACTTGCCCTGCTTGGCCATTTCCAAGATGACCGGGAGCAGCGTTTGATCGCCTGGACCCCAGATGAAGCGCGGCCGGAGCACCAGGGTCGTAAAACCCTCTGTGTTGGCGTCTCGGACCGCCTGCTCGGCGAGCGCTTTGGTGCGGCAATAGGGATAGGGACTCTGAAACGCCAGAGGATAGGTCTCATCCACCCCCCGCAGGTGCTGGCCATGGACCAGTGCCGCCTCGGTGCCGATGTGGATGAAGCGATGGACGGATGCGCGACGGGCGGCATCGAGCATTCGTTTGGTGCCACCGACGTTGATGCGATCCCACTCATCCTCGGGGCCCCACGCCTCGACGTAGGCCGCTGCATGCACGACGATCTCGCTCGTTCGCAGCTGCTCTGCGGCGACGTCATCGAGGCTACAGCGTACCGGCTCGGCTCCGAGGGCTCGGATCGCGGCATCGCTCTTTTCCGAACGGGACATCGCTCGTACGGTGTGGCCCTCGGCGAGTAGTCGCCGTGTCGCTGCGCCACCGACAAATCCGGAGGCACCGGTGATGAAGATATTCATGTGGATTCCTTGGCGGAGTGGACTTTGGCTAGACGATGCGCCGCAAACGGTAGCGAGGTGGGCCTAGGAAAGCTAGCGTACGCCCGAGTCATAGCCCTGGCGGCGCTGTTCTGCCGAGGCAGGGAGCAGTTTCCACAGCTTTTCGACGATGTCGCGCAGCTTGTCGGTTTCGCCCGCAGCCAGGGCTTGGTTGCCTTGCTGGACCAGGCTCTGCGCACGCGCTTGGTCACTTGCTCGCTCGACGTGTGAAAGAGCGTCCCGGAACTCATCTTCCCAGACATCAGGATTGCGATAGTAGGCAGCCGTAGCCAGCTCGTTGGCGAGTCGGAGCTGGCGCTGTAGCTCGCTGACGTCTTTGCGCTGCTGGGCCTTTTCGATGGAGGAAACGACATCGCTGAGCAGCCGCTTTTCGGACTCCGTACCCCAGCGGGTCACCAGCATGCTGGCCCCGGTCACCTGCCGCACCGCTTTGCGGGACAGCTCCGGCCAGTGCTTTTCGACTTCCAGTTCATCGATGAGCGCATCCAGCTCGATGAGCGAGCGGCGAGCCTTCTGCGCTGCATCGGCATCCCCGCCCTTGGCTGCAGCAATGTCTCGCTCCAACTCGACCACGATTTGCTGCGGCTTACTCAGGCGCTCCAGCGTGCTCTTTTGGCCTTGTCGAAATGCGTTGGCGCGTAGCTCGGCCATGCGATCGGTGGCTGACTTGAGGCTGGCTTCGAGCACCGGGACGCTGGCTTCAGGCACCAGGAGCTGGGCGACGTGCTCGAAGACCTGATTGAGAGAAGGCACCAGGGCGCGGGCCGAGAGCTGACCGCCGCGATCGACTTCCAGGCTGACCTGAACCTGCGAGCCGCCGGGTAGGCTCGCCTTGATCTGCGTGCTTTTGATCTCTAGCGTCCCAACCAGACGGCACAGGTGGGCCTGTTCGTATTCGCCCTGAACGACGGGGATCTTGAGAGCAAACTCTTCTCGCGAACTGGCCCCGGTCGGAGCGACGCTTTCGACGGTAGTGAGCGAGATCGTTCGACGGGCGGGTAGGGGCGTCCCCTTTTCGAAGAAGACCTGCACCGTGTTGCTGGCGCGGGCGACGCCAATCGTGCGAGACAGCGGAGGGTCGGCGATGGTGAGCCCCTGAACAATGGTCACCGTCGCAGGTTGCATGATCACGACTTTGCCATCGGCGAGGATGCCTTCGACCTTGAAGACATTTGGGCGGCGGGGCAATAGCTCGACTTGGAGGACAAAGCCACCCTCGGGATCGATCGCGGTTTCCGCGCTCTGCCACATTCCATCGGCGCGCACCAGCCGCAGACGCTGCGGGAGGTTGCCTTGGCCACGTTCATCGGGCAAAAGCTTGCCGACGACATACGGCTGGAGGTCCGAGGACATCGCCGGGAACTGGAGCCACAGCTTGCAGCCCGAGGACGATTCGACTTTGGCGGGCTGCATGTCAAGCCCGGCCGTCGCGGCATAGACGGAGGCACCCTGTGCCACGAGCGTCATCGGGTCCAGGCCCTCGGCAAACGGTGCTTGCAGGGCTTCGCTGACCATTCGTCGCAGCCACGGCATCATCGTTGGACCGCCGACCAAGACGATCCGGGACAGCGCTTGCGCCTGCTGCGCTTGGAGAAGTCGTCGACAGACCTCGATCGAGCGTTGCACCAGCGGTGCGGTGAGCTGCTCTAGCCGAGAACGATCGAGGGTCAGCGACACTTCGATGGTGCGGCCTTCATGCTCGATGAACTCGGGGACGCTGACATCGGCGGTCTCGCTGCGAGTGAGCTCGATCTTGGCCTCCTCGGCGGCGTGCTTGAGCTTGCGGATGGCGCTCGCCCACTTCAAATCTGCGCGGCTGATCTGGAGTCCTTCGGTCTTGGACACTTCCCCGAGAATCCAGTCGACCACAGCCCAGTCAAAGTCACGGCCACCGAGGAAGTTGTCACCATCGTGGCCAACGACGCGCAGCATGCCGTCGCGAGTCTCCAGTAGCGATGCGTCGAAGGTGCCGCCTCCGAGATCGTAGACCAGCCAAAAACCGACGCCTTCGGAGGCGGTCCAACCCGCCGCCAAGGCAGAGGCGATCGGCTCTTGGATCAGCTCGACCTTGGTAAAGCCCGCCAGGAGGGCGGCTTTGGTGGTGGCTGCGCTCTGTGGAAGCTCGAACAGGGCCGGGACCGAGATCACCGCCTGCTCGGGCAGAAAGCCGTACTGGTCTTTCACGTCGTTGCGCAGCGAGCGCAGCACATCGGCCGACAGTTCCTCGGGGAGCTTGGCCAGCTTGGCGGCTGGAAAGTCGAGTTTTGAGGCCGTGCCCATGAGGCGCTTGAACTCGGCGCGGGTGTTCTTCGGATCGCTGTCGAGAAACTTGGCAGCCTTGGCACCAACGGTCAGTGTTCCTCGGCTGTCGTAGCGTACGATGGAAGGCGTCAGGAGCGTTCCCTGCGTCGTTCGTACGACCGAGATGCGCTCGCCGTCAAAGACCGCCGCCGCTGAGTTCGTCGTCCCCAGATCGATCCCCAAGTAGTAAGTTCGCTGACCCATGCGGATATCTTACACACAAGGCCGGGGCGCGACTTGGCTCGTGCTTACGGCGGGTGTGGGCGACGAAGGTCGCTGGGAAGCTTGGCGAAGCTATCTAAGATGTGGGTGATGTGGTCATCAGTGTGCGTGGCCATCGTGCAGAGTCGAAGCCGGGCGGTTCCTTCGGGCACGGTGGGGGGACGCACCGCCAGTGCCAAGATGCCCGCCGATCGCAGTGCGGCGGCTGCGGCCAGGGCGCGGCTCGATTCTCCGAAGAGGACAGGCACGATGGCGGCGCTAGGGGCCAACGCCGAAAAACCTAGCTCCGTGAGACCTAGATAGAGCCGCCTGGCGAGCCGACAGGCGCGCTGGCCACGCTCGGGTTCAGCGGTGAGTACATCTAACGCGGCCAGGGTCGCTGCCAGCACCGGTGGGGGCAGGGCGGTGTCGAAGAAGAACGTCCGGGCCCGCTGGCGCAGATAGTCACAGAGCAGCTTGCTGCCCGCCACGAAGCCGCCGAGCGAGCCGAGTGCTTTGGAGCACGTTCCCATCACGACCGGTACTTGCCCCGCCAGCTCTGGCTGCGCGACCAGTCCGTGCCCAAGTACACCGGTTGCGTGGGCCTCATCGACCATCAGCAGGGCCCCATGCTCTTGCGCCAGGTGTAGCAGCCTGGGCAGTGGTGCCACGTCACCGTCCATGGAAAAGACGCTGTCGGTCACGATGAGCACCCGTCCGGTGGCCCGTTTCAGAAGGGCCGCTGCCGCATCGACATCACGATGTGGAAACACGGCGATCTGGGCACCGGACAGTCGGCAACCATCGATGATCGACGCGTGGTTGAGCCGATCGGACAGCACGGTATCGCCCGGTTGGAGCAGCGCCGCGAGCGTTCCGACGTTGGCCAGGTATCCGGAGCTAAACAGCACGCAGTCCGCGCAGCCTTTGAGCGCGGCGAGCCGCCGTTCGAGGCTCTCGTGCAGCTCATTCGAGCCACCGAGCAGTCGCGAGGCGCCGCTGCCCACGCCGAATCGCTGGGCTGCCGCGCTGGCCGCTGCGATCAAGCGGGGGTCGGTTGCCAGACCCAGGTAGTTGTTTGAACACAGCAGGATAAGCTCTTGGTTCTGGATGCGAACCGTGGGCCCGGGCTGGCTCTGGAGTGACTCCATCGTTCGCCACAGACCGGCTTGCCGCAGGGCGTCGCTTTGGGTCTGTAGAAATGCCTGCCACGTCCTGGGTAGGGCGGACCGGGGCTGGTCTGTCTGGGCATCGGCAGGGACCATCATCGGCTGCGAATCTTGCCGCAGCGCTGGTGTGTTCGGGGGTCAAAGTGGAGCGATAGACAGATGCCGAGGCGGTAGCCATCGACAGGCTGCGCGGCCAGGCGTGCTCGGGATTACTTCGGGAGCGACTGCTTGGCGGCTTGAAGCGTCGACAGCACCATGTTCTGTTGGATTTCGCTGTGCACCGGGATACGGCAGACGATCTCGCCGACCCGACAGAAGACGGTGAACTCCTGACGCCGGTACATGCTGCGGCCCAGGTACAGCGCCACGATACCGCCGAGTAGCGCCACGGTGCCCCAGACGATGTCTTCGTTGATCGGCGGGATGCCGAACTTGATCGCCTTCACCTTGGCCATCTTCTTTTCTGCTTTTTCGCGGACGCCGTCCTCTGTGGATTTTTCTTTGGCGAAGGGGTCGTCGTCGTTGGAGTCGCGGCCCTCGATGCCCGACTCGTCGCCCTCGAGCGTGACATCGGTCTTGTCGGGTACACCGGCGTACATGAAGGCTGGCAACACTTTGGCCACAAAGACGATAAGAAAGACAAACCCGACGATTACCGAGACAATGCCCAGGACCGCAGACGGCCGCTCAGTCATACGCCCGACGAACTCGATCTTCGCGAGTGGAAACTCCGCCACGGCGTGGCCTGCTCCCATCGCAGTAGGGGCAAACTGGACCACGCGCTGGTTGCTGATCACCAGCTCATGGTGCTCGGTGGGTACAAACGGAGCGGGGTACAGGACGACCTCTGCGGGCTGCGGAGAGAAGGGCATAAACCATCGTACCATGCCGATGAGCCTATGCGATGGGGCATGGGTGATAGGTTGTGGGCGATGGGCTTTGGACAACAGGTCGGCTATGTCGTTGCCGATCGGTACCGACTGTTAGTAAAGTGAAACTGGGGAAAACCGTATGCCAGCGCCTCAAGCTTCGGTGATGCAGAACTTAGCGAAGATGAAGTTCATCAGCTTCGCAACCAAGTTGCCTATGGACTGGAAACAGCCTCAGGGTGAGGCGGGGAAGCAGTATACGAGAGCTTTTAAAACGACGGAGCTGGTCGGCATGCCACCAGTCCCGCCGATGTTTGTGCCAGCGACTGTCAATAAGTACCACACCGATACTGCCAAGAAGATCGGCGATCAGTTTGCCACCTACCTTGACGGTATTTGTAGTGCAATCTGCTCGGCTTGGAGCCAGTGGCAGTCACTCGCAGCAATGACGGGTGTAATGGTGAATGCGGTCACTGCGACGATGGGACAAGTGGTTGGCCCGCCGTGGCTGCCATTGATCATGGCGTCTGCGCCCAAAGGTTCTCCAGCAGAGGCTCGCTATTCAAATGCGATCGCCACTGCAATCAGCAATGGTTGGATGGCTTATCAGGCGACTATCAAAGTACCTGGATTGCCTTGGTATCCAGCCTTTGCTGCCTTTCCTGGCCCGATGGCACCACCAATGCCGAATGTTCCTTGCCCAGTGGCCACACTGACGCAGGTTGATACCAGTATTTCAAAGTCTGCGCTTTCGAATGCCATGATCGGTTTGCTTGGAGATCCACAAGCACTTCATCATAAACAACTGTTTGAATCAGTTGCCGAGGCATTTGAGCAGTGCTTTATGATCTGGAAAGTATCGACCATGGTGACCAACGTGCTGGGGATGGGGCCAATTCCGACATTTGCGCCACCCTATGTACCGGTTGGTCCAGTTGTTGGCGGTACTGGCAATATGCCACCAGGTGGTTTTGTATAAATGGTTCGATGTAATCATCGATAACCAGAGAGATTTTTCGAGCTTGTAGGAGACGCGATGTTTAAGACCGATCGTGACACTAAAGCAGGTCAAGTCAGCGGTGGTAATGCCAACTCGATGACCGTTGGAATCGTCACTGACAACGTCCACGATGGCGGAGACTACCGCGTCAAGGTCAAGTTTCCGACGCTACCAGCCAGCCAGGGCTCAGGCCAACAAGAGGAGAGCTTCTGGTGCCGTATTGGTACTTCGGGGGCCGGATCGGGCGGACGCGGTGCATTTTTCCTCCCGGAGAAGGAGGACGAAGTGCTGGTGGCGTTTGTCAATGGCGACTTCAACCAGGGCGTGGTGATTGCCTCCCTGTGGAATGGCATGGACAAGCCGTCGTTTGCAAACAAGGACGCCAAGTCAGCCACCGGTCGCTTCAACAAGGATCACGCGGACTTTCGTGGGCAGGCTGATCCGAAGAAAAACGACATTCGATCGTTTAGCTCGCGGTGTGGGCATGAGCTCATTTTCAATGACAATGCCTCAAATCCGCGTGTGACCCTGCAGTCGAGCCAAAAACACCGAATCGTGCTCAATGATGCGGGCGGGCAGCCCACCAAAATCGAGATCTATGATGGTAAAGAGGAGAACTATATCCTCATCGATACCAAGAACAAGAAGATCACGATCGAGAGCAAGACTGGCGATATTCTCATTAAGGCCAAAGAGAAGGTCCGGATTGAGGCCAAGAATATCGAGACGGAAAGCTCGCAGAACACCCAGTGCCACGCGGGTAGTAACTACACGATCAAGGCTGACTCTAACGTTGAAGTGAAGGCCAGTGGGACGATGACCTTACAGTCAAGCGGCACCAATACGATCAAAGGCTCGACGGTTAACATCAACTAGTGGAGAGACCACGATGCCCCCGCAAGGACGTCTAGGCGACAAAGCTCAAGTTCCCGCTGATGCACATGGATGTGTAGCTTGTCCACATTGCTGTGTAGGCCCAGCTATAGCTGGTTCTGGCAATGTCAATGTCAACAGCAGACCAGCCTTGCGAATCCAGGATCCAGGTATTCATGCCGCATGCTGTGGGCCAAATACGTGGAACGCCGGAGCCGGCTCAGGAACGGTCTTCATTAATGGCAAAGCTGCACATCGTCTAGGTGATATGACGAGACACTGTGGCGGCGTGGGTAAGTTGATTGAAGGCTCCGGAAACGTGATCGTCGGCGGATAGTCGCGCTCTGATTGGTTCTCTCCATCCTTGTTATCTACTAATAGCGCTTTGCCACGGATCTCGGTTTCGTGTGCGCTACTCCTACTAAGTGTGAATTTACATACTGAGTCTTACGCATCAAGCCTGAGAGAGTACAGGTAAATGCCTTAGTACTGTCCACATAGAGTATAATTGAGTCCGTATCATAAAGGAGTACAGATATGAGAAGTTTGATCCTCTATTCACTCAGCGTTGCGACGTTACTCAACGCTTCGTGCGGTGCGGAAAACACGGGTGGCAGTGAGATCTGCCCAGAGGGCGCGACCTTTTGTACGCCTGGTCAGCCGTATGACCCCAACACCGGTCCGACGGAAAAAGAAGTCGTGGCTGGGCCGGGGACGGTCTCGCCGTTCAACGCGATGAACAACGGCTCGACGGGCGTCAAGGTCGATCCGAACGGCAACGTCATCCTGGATGGCACCGGCAACATCAACAACCTGACGTCGTTTATCTGGATTTCCCAGAACGGGAACGGGACGATCTCCAAGGTCGACACCCGGACGATGAAGCAGGTCGCTGCCTACGTGACCTACCCTGGTGCGTACGCGGATCCGTCGCGTACGACCGTGGGCCTGGGTGGTGATGCCGTGGTGGCCAACCGAGCCAGCAATGACGGCAACAAGGCGTCGGCGACCAAGATCGCTGGTGACAAGACGGCCTGCGTCGACCGCAACGGCAACGGCAAGATCGATACCTACGAGTCGGATCAGCCGCTGACCTCTGCCTCGCCGTTCTGGTGGCAAGCCAGTCAGATGAACAGCCCCGACGAGTGCGTGCTGTGGAACACCAAGCTGTCGGTGGGTTCGTATCCACGTGCAGCAGGCTTCGACGGCAAGCTGGGAGCCGATGGCACCCTTGGTACCTACGTCTATATCGGCGAGTACAACACCCGGTCGATCGTGCGTCTTGACGCCAAGACGGGTGCGTTGCTCAAGCGGATCAACGTCGGTGTCTGTCCGTACGGCCTGGTGCTCGATCGCGCCGGTAACGTCTGGGCCCAGAACGAGTGGGACAACGATGCCACCGGCGGTGGTTGCGGTGGTCTGGTGAAGCTTGACGTCAACAACAACGACACCGTTACGCGTTATCCGAAGCCGACCGGCGTGTACTACGACGGATACGGTGTGACGGCAGATGCCCGTGGTTACATCTACCTGGCGTCGTATGGCAACGGCGGCCGCGTCTATCGCTTCGTGCCACCGGATCCGAGCCGTCCGGCGGTTCCCGCGACTGGTTACTACGAGGTGTTGAACGTCGGGCCAGACCTGCGTGGGATCGGTGTGGACCAGAACAACCAGGCCTTTGCGGCCGTTCACAACGGTGGCATGGCGCATGTGGATGCCTCGGCAGATCCGCCGCCTCCACCTGCGACGGGAAACACTGCCGCGACGACCACGATGACGTTGAAGAAGCTGCTCACCTCGGCCAACGGAATCAACGGCACCACCGCCGGCGCAGCGATCGACTACGACGGCAAGGTCTGGGGCGTCAGCGATGGCATGGCGTACAAGATCGACCCGCTGAACAACTACTCGGTGACGACGTGGCGGCCTTTTGCGGGAACGTATACGTATAGCGATATGACCGGTTATCAGCTCCGGAACGCCTCACGGGCTGGCGTGTATCGCAACATTTTCGGTGGTTGCGGTGGCCGCACGACCTGGAAGCAGCTTTCGTGGAACGTCTCGGCTCCTCCGGGAACCCAGGTTACGATTCGCTACCGTGGTGCTTTGACTGTTGCTGATCTCATGAACTCACCGTGGCAGGGAGCGTCGGGTATCTCGCCATCGCCGATTACGCTGCCAGCGGACGTTCGTGCGGGCTTCCTCGAGGTCGAGGTGGTGATGCAGACCGCTGATGCTCGGATTACCCCGATGCTGAGCGGTCTGTCGGCCACCTTCACCTGCAACGAAGCCCCGGCGTAATTGCCGCTGGATCACCCTGCGCCGTTTCTGGCGTAGGGCTTGTCACTCCATACATCTGGCTTGGGAAACTGAGAGCCGTCCTCTTTGCGAGGACGGAGCGCTACTCGGCTTGCGCTAGCCTTGATCGAGCAGTTCGTTGAACAGCTCGGTGTCGAGATAATCGACGGGCAGGTGCATGCGACGGACGCCAAGGTGCTGCCGGATCAGGAGTTCAGTGAGAGCGTCCTGGTCATACAAATCGATACCAGGTGCTGCCGCGAGCTCTGTGAGTGCCGCGCCACCCGCACGTGCGGCGCATAGAACCAGACCCTCATCGAAGCCGCGCAGGCGGACGCCTGCTCGCAGCTCGGCGACCGCTTCACGCGACAGCTCGCCCTCTCCGGGCCGTATCGCGACCAACACTTTGAGCGAGCGACCACCTCGGCTGATGTTTCCACCGTAGTAGGCCACGCCTTCACCGCGTTTTACGATCTCAGCACCGACCATTCCCATTCGCTCGAGCAGCAGTCGCATCATCAGCTCGAAGGCTCCCGGCGGTAGCTGCCGCAGCCGTCGTCTGAGCGCCACGCGGGTCGCTTCACGCGTCCGACTGGCGCGGTCGAGCAGCTCTCGCTCGGCGTTGTACAGCTCGGGTTCTAGCTTGCGCTCACCAAGAGCATATTGGCCTGGGCCGAGGGTGCGAATCCGTGGCCGCAGACCTTCGGTATCGCGATGCCTTTGCTCTCGGACCAGTGCCACGCGAATCGCACGGGATACATCGACCAGTTCGCCGCGCACGAGTCGTCGCTTGACGGCAATTTCCGCAATCTGGCGATGGGTCAGTGCGCGTCCGTCAGAGGCACCACGCATGACGTCATAGGCGGCATCGGCCAAGCTCATTTGTCGAGGTTGCTGAGGCTGGCTCTGTCCCTGGTGATTCGGCGATGGCGTCGACGAACTTGCGGCTGGCCGCTCCTCACGAGGGGGAGCGGCAGCTCGATCTTCACGTGGCGGAGCCGGTGCTCGTTCCTCGCGAGGCTGAGAACGCTCTTCACGGGGATGACCCGAGCCCCGCTCTTCGCGGGAATGACCATGCTGACGCTCTTCGCGGTGACCGCCCGTGGGCCGGTCCTCGCGGTGAGCGTGACCCGGATGACGCTCGGGGCGCGGTGACTCCTGCTTCTGTTCGACGGTACCTTCGGTGGGTCGGCGCTCTGGTGCGACCGGGGCCGAGGCGAGGACAGCCGGTGCGGCCGGAGGGGGAGCGGTCGGAGCCGTTGGCTTGCTGGCGTCCACCTGTGGCGGGGCTGGAGTTTTCGCCGAAGGGGCAGCCGTCGCAGGTGCTGGGGTGACATGACTTGCGGGTGGCACCACGCTGCGCACCGGAGAAACGGCCGAAGGTGCCGGGACAGGCACAACCGCAGGCACTGCCATCGGTTCCAGGATGGATGCCGTAACGGGCAGCGGCGTCACCGCTGAAGTCGCTACGGGTGGCGCGGTTGGGGGACTCGGGGCTGTGACCGGCTCCACCGTGGGGGCCGGCGTAGCCACTGGAGCCGGGCCTTCTGGAGCGGTTGCGGCGGGGGCTGGCACCGGGCCTCGATCCGTCGCACGGTCTCGGGTCCGACGTCGGCTCTTGGCCGCAGCTGGCTTGGCGGCTGGTTCGGCGGGGGCTGGCATGCTTGCTTGGACAGGGGCAGGAGAGTCACTGCTCGGAGTAGCCGCCGGACTTGCCGTGGAGGCTGGTGCCACCACTTCGGCTGGACTTGCTGCGAGCGCTGCCTCTGGGCTGTCGGTAGCACGGCCAGAGCGACGACGCTTGCCCCCACGATCGGCGCGGTCCTTCGCTGGTGTTGCCGTGGCTTCCGCCTTCGGTTTGGTCACTTTCTCTCCCTCCGCTTTGACCGCTTCGCCGCGCTCACCACGCGGCGGATATACTCGGAGCCCGAAGATGCCGGGACTCACACGGACTAGGTCCGCAGAAGGTCGCTTGGCTTCAATCAGCAGGCGGGTCTCCATCATGGCCTCGGGGTCTCTCCCCACCACCGAGAGCAGGTTGTGCTTGATGGCCAGCCGGGTCAGCTCCTTAATATGGAGTGGCTTCCCCTCGCGGCGCAGAATTTGGACTGCTGCTTCTACGAACGTCATCACAAGTCTTCCTAAAACAGCCTGTCTTACCGATGTTGGTCACTCGCCCGCAACGGTATTCCCGTCGGAAAGTAGTGATCGCAAGCTGCCGATTCGTACTCGGCTTAGCGGTACGCTACACCGACAATGGTGCAGTGTTAGCCTTGCCGTCGGAAACTTGTCAAGAGAGGACTTTCCCTCATGCGGCGTGGCATCGTAATAGGCATGTTTCGAGCAGTTAACGTCCTGACGTATGGTGGCTTTGCGCTATGGCTGTTGTCCTCGCTGGTGTTCCCATCGCGAGTTGCCTGGGCCGATGCCGTGGTGGCGATCGCGCCGAGTCCGGTGATGCCAGCTGTTGATGCGCTGCTGGATGCGAAACTGGTCGATTTGGCCGATAAGCCGGTGTCGTTGAGGGAGCTGAGCGGCAAAGTCGTGGTGGTGGTGCATCAGGATCGACACAGCAGTGAGCAGAACCCTGCGCTGAAGGAAAAGCTGTCGGCGCTGCTCCTGCGCTATCCGACAGACCTTCGGATCGTCGCGCTGGCTGATGTGGGGGGCTATGACTTTTGGCCAGCCAAGGGCTACGTCAAGGACGCGCTCAAGTCGCTCGACTCTGCGGGCGGGGCATTAGTGGCCTGTGACTGGAAGGGGGCTGTGCGCAAGGCCTATCAGCTAAAGCAGAAGCACAGCACAGTGTTTGTGCTGTCAAAGGGACTGGGGTTGGTCTCGCTGACGCGTGGTCAACTTTCGACGGTAGAGACCGAGCAGGTTGCGCAGCGGGTCGAGGCGGAGCTAGCGAAATAGTCCGACTAGAACGAGATGTTGAGTCCGAGCTGAGCGCTCGGATAGCCGAACTGAATGTTCATGCCGATTTTCTGGGTGAAGTGGAAGTTCGCGCCGAGCTGAAACAGCGGAAAGCCGCGGATCCAGGTTCCGCCGTAGGCACTATCGGTGAACCACGGCCAGATCCCGAAGCCCAGGTTTGCGTACACGCTGATCATCTCGATCAGGTAGAACCGCCACTGGAGCATCGGGCCGATCGGCAGTGATAGGAACCAAGTGTTCCAGCCGTAGTAGCTCGGGTGGAAGATGGTGTCGACGAAGAATCCGATGTAAACGGCGTTATTGATCGAGGGAATGAAGCCGTTGTGCAGGATCGGAAACAGCATCGAGATACCGGGTCCGACCGAGTAGTTGCCGTAGTAGTTGCCGCAGTAGCCATTGCCGTAGTTCCAGCAACCGCGGCCACCGCCCAGGCCGGCATCGTAGTAGGCGCTGCCATGGATGTTCAGCTCGATCGATCGCTTGCCAGAGAACGGACGATTGATGATGAGGTCCGCTGAAGCGTCACCTGGGTCGAGCAGTGAGCCTTGACCAACCAGCGAAAACAGGACGGCAAGTGTGCAGAGGAAGTTTCTAAGTCTCATCGGGTCCGCTCCTTCACCCTCAGCGTCGCGATTTCCGCGACCGGGCACCTCAACTGTAAGGGATGCTTACTCGGCAGACAATTCTTTCCTTCGTCGACGGTCCTATTTTGCACTTGCAGACCATCGTAAGCCCGTGTAGGAATGCTCTTCGTCTGTGGGTCCGGGCATTTAGCTCAGCTGGATAGAGCGTTGGCCTCCGAAGCCAAAGGCCGCAGGTTCGAATCCTGCAATGCCCACAGCGGGGGTGCGTGGAAGCCATCGATCGCAGTGCGAGCCTTCGAGCTGGTGGGAGTAGCTGGCTCTTGGTTCTTGCGTCACTGCTGTTTGCGGTGATGGCGGTGTGTGCGAAGGAAGCGGTGGCTCATCTACCGGGCTCCCAGGTGGCCTGCATGCGCTTCATTCTGGGGGCTGCAACCGTGGCGGTCTTGGCGGCGGGAGGGCTCAAGCTCCGAGCCCACAATCCGTGGGCGCTGCTGCTGCGGGGAATGCTCGGTGGGGGAGGGGTTCTGCTGTACTTCGTGGCGATTTCACACCTTCCGGTTGGGGTCGCGACGCTTCTGAACAACAGCTCGCCGCTGTTCGTGGCGGTGTTCTCTTGGATATTCCTGCGGGAGCCGTTTAGCTGGCGGACGCTGATGGCTCTGGCAGTGACGTCGGTGGGCGTCGTAATGGTTGTTCTCGGCAATGCGCCATCGGCGGGGGGACCAGCTTTGTCACTGCGGTGGGTGTTCATGGGACTTGGCTCGGCGGTGTTCGCTGGCGGCGCGGTGACGACGATGCGGGCCATGCGGAAGCGTGAGGGTGCGTGGGAGATCTTTCTGGCCCTCTGTGTCGTCGGCTCGGTGATCACTGGGATCCCGGCTGCCTTCGAGTTTGTCTGGCCCACTCGGCATGATCTATTTTGGGTGGCACTGACGGGTTTTCTATCGGTGGGCTCGCAGATCTTGCTGACCTATTCGCTGCGGTACGTCCCGGCGGTGCGTGCCGGGTTGCTGATGCAACTAACGCCCATCTTGACGTTCATCTTGGGCGCGCTGTGGCTTGGTGAGCTTCCGTCGATGCTTGGTTGGCTGGGTTCGATCGTGACGATCGGCGGCGTCTGCTGGGGCCTGCTCGCACGCAGTACCAGCTAGCGGTTTGTCGACCGCAGTGAGCAGCAATAGCGCCTCGACCCAGCAGTGAGATAGCTGGGCTCGGGACAACTACTTCGAATGGGAAAGCAAGAGAGAGTAGAAGGGCAGGCAACAAGACGGTTCAGAACCACAGTGGGTTCTGAGTCTGTTGTTAAGCGGCGGTGACCTGGACCTTGAGCTTGGCCACGATGCCTTGGCTCAACTTGATTTCCACGTTGTAATCACCGACGGTCTTGATGTGCTCGGCCAAGTGGATCTTCTTGCGATCCAACGTGACGCCGAGTTTCTTGGCTTCTTCCTCGATGTCACGGGTCGAGACGGTACCAAATAGCTTACCGCCTTCACCGGCTTGACGAGAAAACTTGAGGTTGAGGGTGGCAAGCTTGTCCGCTACCGCTTGCGCGTCCTTGAGCAGCTTTGCGTTGCGCTGCGCAATCGTGCGCTTGTGGTGGTCAAGGAGCTTGACGTTCCGCTCGGTGGCCAGAACCGCGATCCCCTGGGGGATGAGGTAGTTCCGTCCATAGCCGGGCTTCACCGAGACAAGCTCACCGCTCTTGCCGAGGTTCGATACGTCCTCGCGAAGAATGACTTGCATGGGGCTGACTCCTTACGCGCCAGTCACGGTGTATGGCAGCAGCGCGATCATGCGAGAGCGGCGGACTGCAAGAGCCACTTTCCGCTGATGCTTGGCGCAGTTGCCTGAAATGCGACGCGGAACAATCTTACCGCGATCGGTCACAAAGTACTTCAGAAGCTGCGGATCTTTGTAGTCGATCACGAGCGTCTTGTCGGCACAGAACCGGCACACTTTGCGACGAGTAAATCCGCGCTTGCGGACCGATGCTCCACCCTTCTTGTCGGAACCACCCGCTCCACGGGGACCGCCACGGCGGGGGCCGGAATCTTCCATCTCCATTGACATGGTTTACTCCTCCCCCTTATCGGTGTGGCGAGACAGTGCGGCTTCTTCGAGCTCCGGATCGAACTCGTCGTCGTCCTCGTCTTCCTCACGGAATCGAGAGGCGACAGCAGCGCCAGTGGCCAACTCTTCTTCATCGGGGATCGTCGTTGCGGCCTTGACGTAGGTCTCGTCATCGACCGTGCTCGGGCGAGCATCGGCCACGACATCCTCATCAACCTTGACCGTGTAGTAGCGAATGACCGACTCGAGCATACGCAGGTTGCGCTCGATTTCTTCGACCATGCCGCTAGAGCCCAGGTACTGCCAATATAGGTAGATACCCTTTAGCTGCTTCTTAATCTCATACGCCAGCTTGCGCTTACCCCAGTTATCGAGCTTGAGGACCTTGCCTCCCATCGACTCGATGACTGCGCGTACCTTGGTGTTGACGGAACTGATGCCGTCCTGATTGATCTCCGGCCGCAAGATGAAAATGGTTTCATACTCGCGTTTCGTGCCGGGTTCGTCCCGCATGGACGTCTGCTGAGCCATGAACGTGCCTCCTGGATAATAAAGCCCTCGGACGCGCCGAGGACGAGGACAAAGCGGGCAATAAACAACATGATCGCTTATGCCCGGTCAAGTGGATCTTGGTGAAATCGCTAGGCTTTTCACCACTGCTACGACGAAGTAGGGGAGCTGGTCTTGGTTCGTCCCTCTCCGTTGTGACGGTTCATCGCGTGGGTGAGCCCGTGACGGATGATGTCTTCTACGGCATCGGCGAGGGTATCAAGGAAGGGTGACAGCTCCCGCTGCTCGGCTTTGGCAAAGGGACCGAGTACATGGCCAACCACCCGCTCGCCCTTGGCATCACCCCCTACGTTGGGGCGACCGACGCCACCGCGCACGCGCAGGTAATCCGGTCCGAGCAGTCCAGAAATCGAGCGGAGTCCGTTGTGGCCTCCGTGGCCGCCGCCTTGCTTGACCTTGAGCCGCCCAAAGTCGAGATCAATGTCATCGTGAATGACGATGAGCTGTGACGGATGGAGCTGAAAAAACGTCGCCGCCCGCTGAACCGGCCCCCCCGACAGGTTCATGTACTGCATCGGTTTTTGGAGATAGAGCTTCTGTCCGAACGCTTCAAGCTGCGCGACTTCGCTGTTCCACTTGCTGCGAAAGTCGCTTTTGCGACCGCCCCATCTCTCGATAAGACGGTCCAAAACCATGAAGCCGATGTTGTGGCGGGACTGTTCGTACTCGGGGCCGGGGTTGCCAAGGCCCACGACCAGCCAAGTCACTACTTCTTACCGCCTGCTGCGGGTTTGGCTGCTGCTGCGGGTTTGGCCGCTGCCGCCTTGTCCCCACCGGCCTTCGCTGCCGCAGGAGCAGGGGTCTTGCCAGAAGCGGCCTTGTCGCCCGGCTTGGCTTCTGCTGCCGCTTCAGCGCCCGCTGCTGCCTCGGCACCCTTTTCAGCCTTCGGTGCAGTCACGACGCAGACAGTGGTGCTGGCACCCAGCGCTACGGTGACACCGTTTGGTAGCTTCAGGTCAGAGGCATGAATCGCCTGGCCCATGTTGAGGGTCGAGACATCGATCTCGATCTTCGAAGGAATGGCACCGGGGATGCTGCTAATCGGCAGGGTTCGGTAGACTTGGTGCATCGTGCCACCTGCCGCAATGCCTGGGCACTTGCCGGTTAGCGACACCGGCACCGTGGCGCGGACGGGCTTGTTTGGGTCGACGCGCAGCAGGTCAGCGTGTAGAAAGTGACCCTTGAGGACATGCTTCTGCGCATCCTTGACCATCACCGGGATTGCTCCCTTCTGGCCTTCGATGGTGAGCATGAGCAGGGTGTTGCGGCCCTTCACCGGGTCGAGCGACTTCTGCAGTTCCACTGGGGATAGCTGAAGTGCTTGCGGACCCTCTTTGCCGCCGTAGCAGACGGCCGGGATGAGGCCCTTCTGACGCAGCTTGGTGTTCTGTTCTTTGCCGGTGTTGGTTCGCAGTTGGGCGGTGAGCTTGCCGACTTCCATGTTTCTATGCCTTCTTGTTCGGTAACTTCCGGGACGACGACATCATGCCGAACGTCCCCGCTCGCCCGACCCGCGTCGGGGAGCCGCCTCGCAGATAAGAGCGAGGGGGTCAATTGGAGTGGACAAGAAAACCGCCATAGTTTCGCGGCCTTGTCAAGCGGTGCGTGATGCGGGCGTACCGCGCTGTCCTCGGAATCATGACGTAACCGAAGCGTGTTAAGATGTTGTGTTTGTCGTTCGACATGTTCGAGTCATAGAGGGAGACGATGCTGACGGGGCTTACGGTGGGGTTTGACTGTCCTCCCGGCTTGGTGAGCTTGGTCGGGGATGGCGATGGGATGGACCTGGTTCGGCTGGTGCCGCAGGGTGAGGTCGATGCTTGCCTGCTGGTGAGTCGGCGACCATTGTTTGCTACCGGAACGCAGTCGCTTCATCCCGAGCAACTGCTCGATGAAGTGCTGAGTCAGCAGCCACAGTTTCGGGTGGTGCGGCGCTCTCCGGCGGAACAGATTCAGTCTTCGGTAGGGCGGATGCATCTTCTGCGCGTCGTCGGCTGGCATGGCGAGCCCAAGATTGCGCTCGGGCAGCTTGTCGCCCTGTTTTCTCCGACGAACCCCGCGCTGCCGTCGTGTGCAGCCGTGTCGATTTTCCTTTGGTATACCGAAAAAGCGGGCCGCAAGTACGCACCGCAGGCGATGGCGCTATTTCGCAGCTTGCGGGTGATGCCGGTGTCGCAGCAGAGCTGGCCTCCGTCTGATGTGCTGGTGCCACTGGTTGGGACGACAGGGTAGTGAGGTGGAGTGGGGTAGCTGAAAAACGGGTACTTTGTGCGCCTATTTCTGTTTTCGATTACGTTGATGACTGGTTCCACCGGCCCTTGGTTGGCCACTCACTAAGGAGAGATTCCATGAACAAGAAGATCCTCGCCGCTGTTGTCTCGACCTTTGCTTTTGGCACTGCTTCGCTCGCTGTTGCCAATGAGCCTGCGAAGGCTGAGGCTCCTGCCAAGGCCGAGAAGGGCAAGAAGGCCGACAAGGCCGGCGACAAGAAGAAAGAGGGTGGCGAGAAGTCCTGTGGCGGCGCGAAGGGCGGCGAGAAGTCCTGTGGAGCCGAGCACAAGGGCGGCGAGAAGTCCTGCGGCGGCAAGAAGTAACACTTCTGACGACACCACCGGCTGCGGATGACGCGGCTGGTTATCGCAAGAGGGTCGCGGCGCAAGCTGGCGGCCCTTTTTTTTGCCCTTAGGGTCGGATTTTGGGAAAACGCGGGCGAGGAGTCTCAGGGTGAGCAAAGAGCTGTGTGGCGTTGGTATCGGTTTGCGACCGCGCTTTCTCGATCGCGACGGCATCATCGACACCGAGCGGCGCATCGATTTCCTGGAGATCGTGCCCGAAAACTGGGTGCTGCGTGGTGGCAAGCGTCGACTGCAACTGCAGGATTGTACCCAGCGCTGGCTGACGGTGCCGCACAGTGTTTCGCTCAACATCGGCGGGGTCGATCCACTCGATGGGGCGCTGCTCGATTCAATCGGTGAGCTGTGTGCTGGCTGCGACGCGCCGTTTTTTTCGGATCACCTCGTCTATTCGTCTGTGGCCGGGCAGCCGGTCCATGATCTACTTCCGCTGCCGTTCACCGAAGAGGTGGTCGAGCATGTGGCCGCTCGCGTCGAACAGGCCGAGCGGCGGGTGGGGCGGCCGCTGGTGCTCGAAAATGCGACGTTTTATGCGCATATGCCGGGGAGCACGATGGGCGAAGCGGAGTTCCTTAGCTCGGTCTGCCGGGCTGCCGGATGTGGGCTGCTTCTCGACGTGAACAATGTCTACGTGAACAGCCAGAATCACGGCTTTGATCCGTATTCTTTCGTGGACCAGATGCCTCTCGATCGGGTCCGACAGATCCACCTAGCGGGGCATACGCTCGTGGGAAGCACCATCATTGATACCCACATTGGGCCGATCATCGATCCGGTTTGGCGACTGTACCGCTACACGATTGCGCGGGCCCAGCGACTCATCCCAACGCTGATCGAGTGGGATGCAGAGATCCCTCACCTTGACGAAGTGATGGATGAAGCGGATCGCGCCCGGGCGCATGCCGAAGCCGTTCTCGCGGGGGCGCAGCCATGAAGCTCCAAGATTTCTATCGTCGCGTGGGTCCGTTTTTGCTCGGAGAACAGAGTCATCCGGACGCTGTGCTCGCGCTGTATGGGAGTGAACCGCCACAGCCCGATGCGGAGAGGCTGGCGATCTACGGGCGGTTTTGTCGCAACCATCGGCATGAAGTTCTCGACGGAATTTTTGTCGCCCTGCGGGCTTTGGTGGTGGCGCGGTGTGGAGAGGAGCGCTGGGCCCAACTCGTCGGAGCCTACTTTCGTGCGCATCCAATGCATCACTTCGAGCTAAACCGCAATGGGGCGGCATTCCCGTCGTTCTTGGACCGGCTGCAATCAGAGCCTATCGAGGCAGTGTTGGGTGAGCGACCACTTCCGACCTGCGCGGCCGAGTTGGCCGACTTCGAGTGGTGGGAATGGCAAACCTTATCGGCGCTGGATGATCCGGCCGATCTACCGATCGATCACGGGGCGTTGCGCCTGCATAGCACCGTCGAGCTGAGACCCTATCGCTACAACTGGCTGGCGTGGTTCGATCGCAATGAGGAGGCAGCGCCACAGCCCGTTGAGCCCGCGCTGACCGATACGTTGGTGCTGTTTTGGCGCGATCGCGATCTGGCGGCCCGACGCGATACCGCGAGCCCAGTGGAACTCCAGCTCATCAAGGCGGTCTATGAGGGTCTGCCCATTGATGCGGAGCTAGCACGGATCATAGGGTGTTCACTGTCGACCCTGGCTGAGCTGGCCTGGGACCACTACCGAGCCGGTATCTTGATCGGTGATCCGAAACTGCTACCGCACGAAGACTCCGACTATAGTGCCTGACCGTGGCCCAATCGTTCGGCTCGTTGCGGAGGCAGTTTCCGCAAACTGCAGCGGCATTTTCGCAGCTCCCCGATGCAGGACAAGCTGCATTCCTTCATCTGTATCACCTGGATCACAGCTACTCGCGACCGCGTGAACTCGCAGAAGTGACGACGGGACGTTCGCCCGCGCTGATCGGTGAATTTGACGTCGTGCTGGCAGGCGGTGGCTTGTCGCTGATCTATGCAGCCTTGCTGTCGATGCGAGGGCTGCGGGTAGCGGTGTTCGACAGTCGACCGATCGGTTGTGGTCATCGCGAGTGGAATGTTTCTCGCAAAGAGTTGCTTCCGCTCCACCAATCGGGTCTGTTTTCCGAGGAAGAGGTTCGTCGACTGGTGCTCATGCAGTACCGTACCGGGATCTGTCGATTCGGCGGCGGCGACAGCTACGCGGTTTCGGGTGTGCTCGACTGTGTGGTCGATGCGGAGACGCTGCTGCATGCCCTGCGCGATCGCTGCGAGCGGCAAGGGGTGACGATGCTGCCGTTCCGATCACTGGTTGGCTACGAGCGGTTGCCGAGTGGAATCGAGGTTACGGTTCGTTCGACACAAGGGGCCGCGCATGAAGAGCGGCTGCGGGCACGGCTGCTCATCGACGGGCTGGGAGCGGTGAGTCCTCATGCTCGTTTCGACCTGTGTTGTCCAACGGTGGGTGGCGTGATGGACGATCTGGCGATCGGCACCGATCCGCTCGAAATGGACCCCGAGGTCGGCGAGATCTTGGTGACCACGGAAGGCGTTGAGGATCAGCGTCAGCATATCTGGGAGGGCTTTCCAACGGTCGCGGTGGGCGGTGACCCGAAGGCGACGCGGCGGATGACGATTTATCTGTTCTATTACCTCCGCAGTGAGTCGCTCGCCGCGCACGGACCACTGCCGCTACTCAACCTGTATGAGCGGTACTTTGGGACGCTCTCTCGCTACAAAAAAGGCCCACTGCGGCTGGTTCGCCCGACGTATGGTTACATTCCGGCGTATACGCGGCTGCGACCGATGCCGACGGCACCTTGCGACCGTGTGTTGCTCGTCGGGGATGCTGCGGGGCGTCATTCTCCGCTAACGTTCTGTGGCTTCGGATCGATGGTGCGGTCGTTTGTGCCGATAGGGGAGGGCGTGATTCGGCTTCTTCGCGAAGATCGGCTCGACGAGGAATCGCTGGCAGCGCTGTGGCAGGAGCCTCCGTCTCTGAAAGTGCTGGGGGGGCTCACCCTGATGATGTCGCCGCCGCTTTCCGCAGATGGCTCCGAGGAACCTGAGACGATCAACGAGCTGCTCAATGCGGCATTTTCGACCCTGTATGGCATGGGCGAAGACACCTATCGGCGGTTCTTGCAGGACGACATCGATGGGCACACGTTTGTGCGGTTCATGCTGGGGGCTGCCGATCGCCATCCCGAGGTGTATCGCAAGGTATTCCGCTATCTGTCGCTGTCTGAGGTTTCGACCTGGCTGTATCGGTTGTGGCAGCTGTACTGGCAGACTCGTCCGACGGTGATTTCGACCTGACGGAGAGCCGAAACTATTTCCGAGAATTGAATTACAATGTCATCTCGGCCTATTGGACCTAAGCTTCCTGGGGCCGTGTACACGGTATGAGTCTGGTCGACCCTCCTACTGAAGCGATTCCTTCTCGTGCGGAGCTGCGGCGTCTGCTCGATGTGCTGTTGCCCGGCGACAATGACCTAAACGGCTTTGTCTATGACTGTTTTCCATCGGTGCTTCAGCGATTTCAGCCCGGTCTGTCGCGCAATGCGAAGCTAGATCTGCTGCTGACCTATGCGGAGGTGACGGATCTTCACCGTGTGTTGCGGGAGCGAGGTCTTCACCAGCGCAAGCGACGAGCGAGCGAGATTCCTGACTTTGGGTCCGAGCGAGCGCGCCATGCTGAGCTGTTTGGGCGAGACGACCTGCTATCGACGCTGCTTGCGGCGTGTCAGCAAGATGGCTGGGTCGTGGTGAGCGGTGCCGCGGGAGTAGGCAAGACGGCGTTGCTGGTTCATCTGCTCAATCGGCTGGAGCAGCAGTACTCGGTGCCAGTTCCACATCATTTTTTGCGACGGACGGTGGCGGATTCAGCTCGTCCGGGGGTGGTGCTGCGTTCCCTGTCCGCGCAGATTGAGTCCCGTTATCCCCGTCAAGCCGATCCGGACGCGCCGCCAGAGCTACGCCTGCTCGAGCTGCTGGTTCGTTTGTCCCAGGGTCCGCTGTCCAAGGGTGGACGACTGATCTTGATCGTCGATGGTCTGGATGAGGCCGAGACGGAAGGCATGTCCAATCCGCTGGCACGCTTTTTACCGTCAGAGCTGCCGCCATCGGTTACTCTGGTTTGCTCGGTTCGTCCTCGCTACTCGCACTATGGCTGGCTGACCGATCATGCTTCTCGTCATCTGGTCGGGCACTTTGATCTCGATACGGCACCGTGGAACGCCTCGAACTTCGAAGCGGTGATGCGCTACTTTGGCGAGCACGGTAGCCGGATCGGGTTGGACCCGGACTATGCGACTAGGGCAGCCGTCAGCGTCGATGGAAACCTGCTCTACGCGGTCAAGCTGCGAGAACACATCGAGGGACTGCGCGCTCAAGGGCTGCCGCTTCCTAGAGCCGAGCATTTTCCGAGTGGCATTCGACAGTTTTTGGCAAGGCTGTGGGAAGGCCTGCCGCAGGATGTGCGGGCCGGGCTGGCGCTGCTGTGTGCGGCGAGGCAGGCTCTGCCTCTGTCGCTGCTGGGGGAACTCCTGGGCTGGCAGGCAGGCAGCGACACGGAGGCGACGTTCCTTCGGCTGGCACGGCCGCTGCTGTATGTCGAACCAGCTCCAGCCTCGACCTCTGTTCCTGGCGACTGTGTTCGTTATGACCACCTCTTGCTACGCGACTGGGTGGACGAGCAGAGCGGTCCCACGTCGATGCATCAGAGTCGACGACAGGTTGCCGCCGCGTTGTGTGCTTGGCCGCCGCTGGAAGACAGCCTCTATGGCTTCCGTCGATTGTATGCGCTGCGCCACGCGGTGACCCAGCACACGGAAACCGGCTCGGTGGCTCAAGCGGAGCAAGTGGCGGGCAATGTCGAGTACCTGATCGCCAAGTGCCAAGAGTTTGGTAGCGCGGCGCTCGCCGAGGATCTGGAACATGCGGCGGCAGGCTGTTTGCAGCGGGAACCGGCTCGCACGTTTGCGGCCTTGGCGCAAGCCTTGCGCGTCGGTGCACACTGGTTGCGGCAAGATCCGGGGGCGCTGCCGGGACTTCTTTACAACTTGCTGCGCTGTGCCAACTGGTCGAGTGCTGCCATTGAGCGGGTCCTGCACTATCCACCCGGACGACTGCGCTTTCGGCTGCGGTTTCCACTTCAGAGACGAGATGCCTCGGTGCACACCTTCGCGGGGCACTGGGATTCAGTGGTGGCAGCGGTGCCGACGCCGGATGGCAAGCGATTGGTATCGGTGTCTCTCGACCGCACACTGCGGCTGTGGGATCTCAACAGCGGCGCGCCGCTCATGCACTTTTATGGATGTGTGGGGTCGGTCGGTGCGTTTTCGGTAACGAGCGATGGCCAGAGTTTGATTTATGCGACGGAGGACCACAGCCTGGTCATGTACGACTTGAGCAGTGGCACCTTGACCAGGCGTTTTCGAGGGCACACGACCAAGATCGGCACCTGCCTCTTGACTCCTGATGGCCAGCTCGTGATCTCGGCAGCATCGGATAGCAGCATTCGGGTGTGGCGCGTTCAGACGGGCGAACAACTGCTACTGCTGACCGGGCACCAGTCGCCGCCGAGCAGTGGTGCGGTGAGCAAGGATGGCCGGTATCTGGTTACGGGCTCATGGGACCACACGCTGCGGGTCTGGGATCTGAAGACAGGACGCAATGTCCGTACGTTGGCGGGTCACACCGGAGCCGTCAGTGGTTTTTGTCTGACGAGCGATGGCAAGTACGTCGTGTCAGCGTCGTGGGATCATACGCTGCGATTGTGGGATGCGACCAGCGGGGTGAGGGTCCATGTACTCGTGGGGCACACTGCGCCCGTCAACGGCTGCACGGTGACACCGGACGGTCGACTGGCCGTCTCTGCATCGGATGACAGCACGCTCAAGGTGTGGGATCTACACGGCGGACGAGAGCTCCGGACGCTATATGGGCACAGCGCGGCGGTGAAGGGCTGCGTGATGGCTCCTGATGGAAAGAGCGTCATTTCGGTGTCGGAAGACGCCACGCTGAGACAGTGGGACATCGCGACCGGGAGCCTGCTCCGAACATTCGCCGGACACATTGCGACGGTGTCCTCTTGTGCGGTGGCCCCAGATGGGCGGCAGCTGATTTCGGCATCTGAGGACCGGACACTGAAGCTGTGGGACTTGTCTGCAGAGCCCGATGGCAATCGTCAGGGCGGCCACACGGATGCGATCACCGGCTTGTGGTTGTCTCCAGACGGGTTTCAGTTGGTCAGCGCCAGCGAGGATCGCTCGGTCAAGGTTTGGGATCTTCTCGGCGGTACGGTGACGAGCACGATCTTGGGCCACGACGATGCGGTGACGGCGTGTACTGGATCGCCCGATGGAAAGTCTTTGATCTCGGTTTCGGCCGATCGCTCGGTGGCGGTTTGGGATCTTCCGTCTGGCAAAGAAAAGCTGCGTTTTACAACGACCGCTTCGGCCAGCGGTGAGCATGCCCAGAGCGGCTCGATGGCACTGGCCTTTCCATCGGACGATCACATGATCGAGTTGTGGGGGATGCCGATGGATGCGCAGCGAACGGCCGAGCTGTCGTTGCGCGGTCGGGTGCGCGGCTGCGCGGTGACCTCCGACGGCAAGTACTTGGTTACGGGGTCAAGCGACAAGATGGTGCGGCTGTGGGATCTGCGAACCGGAGCCGAGGTGCAGCGCTTCGTTGGACACACCGGCGCGGTGAATGCCTGTGTGATGCTACCGGATGGGCAGCGGCTGGTTACTGCGGGGGCCGATAAAACCCTGGTGCTGTGGGATCTTCGGACAGGTACCGACGTGACGCGCTTTTTTGGTCACACGCAGTCGGTCAATGCCTGCGCAGTGTCTACGGATGGGCGGCGGCTGCTGTCGGGTGGTCATGACAAGTCGTTGCGACTGTGGGACTTACAGACCGGGGCCGAGGCGCTGCGGCTGTCTGGCCATATTGCACCTGTGACCGGCTGTGCGTTCACCAGTGATGGCAAGCGAGCAGTCTCTTCATCACTCGACTACACACTGAAGCTGTGGGAGCTGCACAGCGGCATGTGCCTGGAAACGATCTACGGCAGCGCTCCCTTTTTGGCGGTCGTGACACAGGGCGATTGGCTGTGTGCCGGTGACCAGGCGGGCAACGTGTGGATGCTGCGTGACATGACACCGCAGTCGACCCAGACCGATCAGCCGTCCAGTCGTCAGTCGCTGGTCGAATCGATCCGCAAGCTGCTGTCCTTCCAGCGCTAGCTGCCGGGCAGAGAGAAGCTACGTCGAAAGCAGGCGGAGCGGGCGAGGGGGATCGGCTTATGGTGCGACGAGCTCGATGGAAAGATCTCGGCTCTGGGTAAGGTCGAGTGAACCTTGACCTTGGCGGACGGTGTCGCGGGCGGTGTCGAAGCCCTTTACGTCGAGTTCGAGTCGCTGCGTATTGTCAGGCACTTCGATCCCAAAGCGCTCCATTTGCTGGTAGACGATGAATGCGCTCGTACCCGTCTCCGGCACTGGCATCGAGTTTTTGGCCGGAACACCATCGAGCTTCATCGTGACGTATAACTCGGTGATGCGCGGCAGAAGGCCGCTGACCTGGACGATCACCATATTCTGGGGACGACCGCCGCAGCCGCTCACACACAGTGCGAGCATGGCGACGGACAGTAGCTGGCGGAGTGACTTGTTGCTGCGCATGTGGTCGCTCCTTGACCGTTATTTGGTGGGATGCAGGACTGTCGAGGGCACGGCGTTGCTTTGCGAAACACCCACGGCAATTCCCGTAATGGTGACGGCCGCAACGGCACCGCCGATGACACCCCAGAAGAGCGGCTGCTTGTAAAACGGCTTTTGGACGGGCTTATCCACGGGTGGTGCCTGAGTCAGATTGAGCTGAGTTGGCTCTGGAGTCGTGGGCGGCAGGAACGTTTTGAGCTCGGGTGATGTGCCGGGCGTGGGGTTCGGTTGTGCTGAAAGGGGCAAGGTGCCCGTGGTCGCGGTTCTGTCGCCAGGCTGCTTGTCCGAAGGCTTGCCTAGCGGTGCCGTCTTGGCATCCACAGGTTTGCTGCTTGCTTCGAGATCGTAGGGATCGCTGCTCGCCACGGGCGTGACGTTCGATGGAGCCGCTGCCACCGCCGCTGCTGCCGCTGCCTTGGCAGACTTGGCATCGACCGCCTCGAACGGCGGCGGATCGAGCATGGCGCGGGTCATCGCGATGTAGCGGTCGACCTCGGCTTTGATCTCGGGCTTGGCTTTGGGATCGACGCGGAGGTAGTGCTCGTAGAACTTGAGTGCCGTTGAGGCCATCCCGAGCTTGCGGTAGACCTGGCCAATGTTTAGCAAGATGCGCGGAAGCTGTCGGATTTTGTAGGCCGCTTGAAACTCACGAATGGCGCTCGGGTAGTCTTTGCTGTCGTAAAAGGCGAGCCCTCGACTGTAGTGCTGTTCGGCGAGATCGCCTTTGGCATACGCCGACTGCGGCACCACGCTCCCGAGGAGGAGTGCCATCAGCAGCATGCGAGGTAAGTGGCCGTAGATGCCAGCAAACAGAGCAGAATTCATTGCTTCGCTGATTATATCAGGAAATTCTACGTTAATTTGATTACCATTAGATGGCCAGCACATCGCAGAAGCGGCGAGGCTGCGTCGGTTTTTTGCGAGATATGCCGCAGACACCTGTGTCTCGGCAGGCAGATCCGCCTCAGGCCGAGTCATCGCAACGCCGTCATTGATGGAGAGCTAGGAGCAGCGAGACGATGGAAGGACAGCGCATCGGTAACTACCGAGTCGTGCGCAAGATCGGCCAAGGCGGCATGGGCTCGGTCTGGGAGGCCAAGCACGAACAGCTCCATCGCAAAGCCGCGATCAAGCTGCTGCGTCGAGAGTTATCGACCGATCCGCAGCTCGAGGTTCGTTTTTTTAACGAAGCGAAGGCTGCCAGCCGGGTCGATCATCCAAGCATCGTCAAGATCGATGAATTCGGCCATCTGCCCGATGGGACGGCCTATATCATCATGGAGCTGCTCACCGGCGATCCGCTGTCGGTTCGACTGCGCAATCTCGGCGGCAAGCTCCAGCTTCCTGACATCATTCGGATCAGTCGCCAAATTGCCTCGGCGCTGGCCGCTACCCATGCCAAAGGCATCGTCCATCGAGATCTCAAGCCAGACAACGTGATGTTGGTGCCTGATTCCGAGGTCGCAGGCGGTGAGCGCGTCAAGATCCTCGACTTTGGCATCGCCAAGGTGATCAGCGATTACAGCGGACCGGGGGCCGAGGAGTTTAAGACCAACACCGGTTTGGTGCTCGGGACGGCGACGTACATGGCTCCCGAGCAGTGCAAGGGCGCGGGCGAGGTGACGGAGAAAGCCGACGTCTATTCGCTGGCGGTGGTGATGTATCGGATGTGCTGCGGCAAGGTGCCGTTTCGCGCCGAGGGTCCGGGCGAAGTGATGGCGATGCACATCTTTTCGCAGCCGAAGCCTTTGCGTGACGTGGAGCCACGAATCCCCGAGCCGTTGGCCGCGCTGATTCATCGCATGATGTCGAAGGAGCCGCACGAACGCCCGACGATGGCGCAAGTTGCTGGCGAGCTCGAAAAGATGGCGATGACAAGCACTGGGCCGATCTCGGTGCCGACGGTGACTGCGCCGGTTGCTGCGGTGCCAGCGCCCGCTGTGGTAGCAGAATCACCACCTCCGGCCTCGACCAGCGCTGCCAGTCAGCCTTCGACGCTGGGCACTGCCATCGGTCAAAGTGGTAGCGCCCCTGCCGTGACGGCAGCGCCACGCTCTCGTGCCGGTTGGATGGTGGCGACGGTGCTTCTCCTTGGAGGGGTTGGCGTCAGCATTCCGTATGCGCTCAAGATGTGGCCACAGCTTCTGGCTGCCCAGGTGAAGCCCGTCTATTGGAATATTTCCTCATCGCCAGCGGCGCAGGTCATTCGTAAGGCAGACGGGCAGGTCATGGGGATGACGCCCTGGACCCACACCATCCCGCAGGGGACGGGGCGTCAGCTGTTTGTGCTGCGTGCCGAAGGGTATGTCGCCCAGGAGATTTGGTTCGAGGAAGGCTCCTCTGCGTCGCAGAACGTCAGTCTG
>JBGAUT010000005.1:0-300961 GCA_044228505.1 Polyangia bacterium
GGCTTAGGGACTCAGAGGACCGGGAACAACTGTGTTTGGTCGGCAAGCTCTGCGTACTGTGGCTGTAGAGTCTGTGAAGTCTGTCTGTCGAGCGAGATGAGTTCCCCCCCTCTTTCTCAATCGGCCACGGAAAGCCATCCGGTGATTATCGACGGGAACAATCTTAGAGGGTTTGATGTCTCGATGGAGCACTCCGACGTTGTGTGCAGCTAGCAGGACATCACAGACCGGAAGGATGATCTCCAAAGAGCGCTGCAGGGAGAGCGGGTAGCCTCGGCGGATCTCTTCACTCAGAGGATGGCCTTCCAGCAGTTCCATCACCAGATACGTGAATCCATCCGGTGTTGTCGCCGAATCCAGGATCTTGATCACGTTGAGATGCTGGATTCGCATGCAAGAGGATGCCTCCTGCGCAAACCGCTGCACTCTCATCGCAGCTCCTTGCGGGTTCCCGGGACGGAGGATCTTGACGGCAACCTTGTTTCCGGTGACTACCTCATCCGCTCGGTAGACTACCGAGAATCCACCCGATCCAATCCGAGCTTCCAGATGGTACTTTCCTCCGATCAGCTTGCCGCGAATCTGCTCCGCGAGGACTCCGAAGACATCTGCGGTTTCCTGATGTGCCATCACCAACTGTTCGTTGAGTTTGCTCAGGATTTCCTTTTCTTCCTTCAAGGCTTGCTGGGCGCGCACCATCTTCACGTGATGACTGACTCTGGCCAGCACATCTGCGGGATGAAATGGCTTGCCGATGAAGTCGGCCCCTCCGGATAGAAATGCCTCTACTTTGTCGAAGTCGTCTGCGGTTCCGCTCAGGAAGATGACCGGAGTGTGCGATAAGCTTGGGTTCGCCTTGAGCTCCCGACAGAACGTAAGCCCGTCCATTCCTGGCATATCGATGTCGAGCAGAATGACGTCAGGACTCACCCGCATGAGCTGAACACGGGCCATCTCTGCGGACTCTGCTTCAAATACCTGTCCTCCCACCGAAGTGATGAGATTCCGGAGCAGTCGCAAGTGGGAAGGCGTGTCATCCACAGCAAGAATCACGGCCCCTGGCATTGGAAACAGGGACACGAGAGATTGCCGCTTGTCAGTCGTCATCCTGGGGTCACTATATCACGTCCGCGAGAGCGGAACGCCGAGGCCTATACACAAATGGGAGGTTGTCTGTTGTCGCAGTTGAAGTGAGTGCTGTGAAAACGTAGGAACAGGACTCCATGGTGCGCCATGCTGCGCGATGGGAGGGAGGAGTCTGCATGTAGGGGGCTGCACCGAACGGGTGCATCAGCGCTTTACGGTCACGGTCGAGCGCACAGAATGGGAACATCAGCGCTTTACGATCACGGTCGAGCGCACAGAGTGGGAACATCAGCGCTGGACGATCACGGTCGAGCGCACAGAGTGGGAACATCAGTGCTGGACGATCACGGTCGAGCGCACAGAGTGGGAACATCAGTGCTGGACGATCACGGTCGAGCGCACAGAATGGGAACATCAGCGCTTTACGATCACGGTCGAGCGCACAGAATGGGAACATCAGCGCTTTACGATCAAGATCGAGCGCACAGAATGGGTGCGTAAGCCGTGGATGATCAAGATCGAGCGCACAGAATGGGTGCGTAAGCCGCGGATGATCAAGCTCGAGCGCGCCCGCGTGTACTACCGGCCGCGACTGTTGCCGCTACTGCTGCCGCTGCTACTGCCGCTGCTACTGCCACTGCTGCACAGGTCGCCCGCCACTTTGCCGCCACCATCGACGGGCATTCCGCCAATGGGCCGGCCGCGTAGCTCGGCGTTGACAAACGACACGCGTCGGTTTTGGGCTCGTCCCTCAGGCGTGGTGTTGTCGGCGACTGGCTTGTTTTCGCCAAAACCGACAGCAATCAGGCGCTTGCAGTCGATCCCTTTGGCCACCAGCCAGCGTCCCACCGCCAAGGCGCGCTTCTCGGTGAGCGTTTGGTTGTACTGGCCCTCGCCTTGCGAGTCGGTGTGGGCTTCGATGCGCATCAGCGTGATGTAGCTCTTGTCATCGAGATACGCCTTGACGTGCCCAAGCGCCGATTCGGACTCGGACTTGAGCTTGTCGGAGCCGGACTCAAACACCACCTGACCGGGCAGCTTGAGCTGGTTTCCTTCGAGCTGGTAGCTGGGCGACTGGGCCACGACGACCGAGCTGCTCACGGTCGAAGCCAGCAGCGCAGCGGTGAGGGCGAAACGGGTGACAAGCGACATGAGCAGTTCTCCTTAGGTAGGCGAATTGATGTTACGCCACTGCGCGATCGTTTGGCGGATCGCAGGGCCAGACGACGACCGAGCCGCGGCGCTGGCGGTGTGTTCGGTTGACCGAGGCCTGTTCCCTGGGCTAGCGTCGGCATCCATGGGAGCAAACATCGGCGGACATTTGGTGGCGGAGGAGCTGTACCGACATGGCGTTCGGGACATCTTCACGCTGTGTGGTGGCCACATTGCACCAATCTATGACGGCTGTCTTCGCTACGGGATTCGACTGATTGATACCCGTCACGAACAGGCAGCGGCGCACGCGGGGGATGGCTATGCGCGGCTCACCCGCAGTGTGGGCGTGGCCTTGGTCACCGCGGGTCCGGGTGTGACCGATGCGGTGACGGGCATTGCCAACGCATTCCAAGCCCAGTCACCGCTCGTCGTACTGGGTGGCGCTGCCGAGGTTCGTTCCGTGGGTCGCGGTGCGCTGCAAGAGATGGAGCAGGTGCCCCTGATGCGCTCCATCACCAAGTGGTGTGCCACCGCCAATGATCCCAAGCGGCTGCGCGAGTACATCCAGACCGCGATCCGAGTTGCGACCGGTGGCGTACCCGGTCCGGTCTTTCTGGAGCTGCCGTTCGACGTCCTGATGTCGCAGGTCGACGACAACGAGCTGATCGTACCGCCGCCGCTGCCGCCGTGGCCACGGACCCAGGCCGATCCGGCCCAGGTCGAACAGCTCGTCGAGCTGCTGGTTCGTGCCGAGCGTCCGATCATCTTCGCTGGTTCGCAGGTGTACTGGGACAACGCTTCGGCGGAGCTGCGGCATCTGACCGAGTCGCTGGGCATCCCGGTGATGATGAACGGCATGGGTCGAGGCGTCCTGCCCGCCGACCACGCCAACGTCTACAGCCTGGCCCGCAAGCGAGCGCTGCGCGGAACCGACTTGGTGCTGATCATGGGCACCCCACTCGACTTCCGCGTCGGCTTTGGCGCAGGTTTCAATCCGGCGGCCAAGATCGTTCAGATCGACCGCGACTACACCCAGCTTGGCAAGAACCGGGCGACCGACCTCGCGCTGGCGGGGCACTCGGGGCTGGTGCTTCGCCAGATTACCGATGCGGTGGGGGGCAAGGCCGAAGCGCTGCGCAACCGGCTCGCGGCCTGGCGTCACGAGCTGCGTGATGACGAAATCAAGCAGCACCAGAAGCTGATTCCCTACATGCAGAGCAGCACCCAGCCGATCAATCAGTATCAACTGGCAGCAGCGCTCGGAGAGGCGCTCGGGGCCGGGCCTCTGGGTACCGGTCATCTGGCGGACAACTCGCTCATCATTGGCGATGGCGGCGATGTGGTGGCGATGGCGGCGAAGGTTCTGCCACTCGGTGGGCCAGGACAGTGGCTCGATCCGGGGCCGCTCGGTTGCTTGGGGGTCGGTGCCCCGTTTGCGCTGGCTGCCAAAGCGCTCGATCCACAGCATCACAAGCGGGTGGTGGTGTTGTCGGGTGATGGCAGTTTTGGACTGAACGGCTTTGACTTCGAGACGTGTGTCCGCTTTGGGATGCACGTCACCGTGGTTGTCGGAAACGATGCTGCATGGGGACAGATTCGCGGTCCGCAGGTGATGCTGTTTGGTGAGGAGCGATCTCCGGCGACCAAGCTTGCCCCGACGCGCTATGACAAGATCGTCGAGGCATTTGGCGGCGTTGGCTTCCATGTGACCGACCCAGCGGACCTGCTGCCGACGTTCCGCAAAGCGATCGAGACCCCGGCGGTAACCTGCGTCGATGTGTCGCTCGATCCGGCCTTCTCCGTCACCAGCGGCGCTGCCCGCCTGACCGTCTAGCCGCTTGCGGCCACTAGCCGCTTTCCCTTCCAGCACAAAAAAACGCAGTCATTCCGCGTAGTTAGCGCGGAGTGATTTCTCGTCGGGAGCAGCTCGATTTTGGCATGCTACGATAGCTGCTAACCAATTGTATTTGGGGGGGATTACGATGAAGAGAACGCTAGTTGGGATGATGGTTTGCCTGCCTCTTTTGCTTGCTGCTGGTTACGGTTGTCAGCCGGGCACCAGCACCAACATGGATATGGCTGCTCCGGCACCGGATCTGGCGCAAGGTGCGCTGAAGATCCTGAGCCTGGGGACCAACGTCAACAGCCTGACCCAGGGCGGCACGGTCCGGGTTACCGCAGTCGTTACGCACACCGATGGCCTTCAGAAACTGCTCGGTGGTCAGCTCAATAGCCTGGACGGCAAGATCAAGTACGGCGCGTTTGTCGCTGGGGCTGGCGGGGCCTATTCGCTCGACCTGACCTGGGATCAGCTGGATCAGGCGCAGAGCATTGGCTTTGACAAGCAGGGCACGCGGTCCTTTAGCGCCGAGTTCTTCGATGTCGATGGCAACAAGGTCTCGGGCAACCTCGACCTAACCCTGACCTGCAACGGCGATCCAGCGTGCGCGGGTAAGTGCCTGAAGGCTGGTGCGCTGTGCTCGGGCAGCAGCACCCTGATCTGCGTCGCGGGAAGCTGCTCCGATGGCTGCTACGTCGGTGGCATGCTACAGGCCCCGAACTCGACCAATCCGGATCCCAACTTTGGCGTCTGCCAGAAGTGCGATACGACGCAGAGCCGCTCGGCATGGACCAACGCGGCTGCCGGTACCACCTGCGGCACTGGCCTGGCGTGCGTGACGGGCGGGGGCTGCGCCAAGGTGTTCACCAAGGCGACGGGGACGGGCTCCAGCGACATCTGGGACGTGTGGGGTTCGGCTGCGAACGACGTATGGGCGGTGGGCGCTGGTACGACGGCGCTGCGCTCGGTTGATAACGGCAAGACCTGGACCAACACGGCCACAATTGGTGGTGCTGCCGCGACCCGTTATGCGGTCTGGGGCTCGGCTGCCAACAACGTGTTTGTGGTCGGCAGCAGCGGCACCGTGGTGCAGACCACCAACGCTGGGATGAACTGGACGGTGCTGCCAAGTCCTGCAGCCCAGACCTTGTACGGAATCTGGGGCAGCGCTGGCAATGACATCTACGTCGTCGGTGGAGGCGGTACGATTTCGCGTTCGACCACCGGCGGTGTGACCTGGACGGGGCAGACCTCGGGCACGACCAACATCCTGCGTGGAGTGTGGGGAAGCGGCGCGAACAACGTGATGGTGGTCGGTGATGGCGGCACGCTGCTTCGTTCGGTTGACAGCGGTGCGAACTGGGTCAAGGCGCAGACCAACGTCACCACCAACCTGTACTCCATCCGTGGCGTCGCGGCCAATGACTACTATGCGGTTGGCGCGACCGGCACGGTCCTGCGCAGCACCGATGGCACGACCTGGACCAAGCTCAACTTCCCGGATAGCGGCTACACGATCTACGACGTGTGGGGCTCGGCGGCCAACGACGTCTACGTGTCGACTGGCATCACCATCTATGCCACCAAGGACAGTGGCCAGACCTGGCAGCGCCTGTCGACGAGCAGTGTCCCGTACTACTACGGGATCTGGGGCAGCGCCAGCACCGACATCTACGCGGTTGGCTCGGGCGGCAACGTGTATCACCACCCGTAAGCGCTAGGTTCGACCGTTCGGTGCTCCCCCTGTTGTTTCTCCTGTAACCCTGCCTGATCGATGGCCTCGCGATCGCCCCGAAAGGGGCGCCGATGTGCATTTTCTCGTACACTGCGGGCGTGACCCGAGTCCTGATCGTCGAAGACGAGAGCGCCATCGCCGAATCGCTGCTGTTTGCGCTGCGCCGCGATGGCTTTGCGGTGACGCATGCGAAGACGCTCGCTGCCGCCGAAACGCTGCTGACCGATACGGATTTGGTCGTGCTGGACTTGATGCTGCCCGATGGATCTGGGTTTGATTTGCTGGCCAAGCTGCGCACGCTGGGTCAGCGAACGCCGGTCATCATCCTGACCAGCCGGGATGAGGAAGCGGACCGGGTTGCGGGTCTGGAAGGTGGCGCGGATGACTACGTTCTGAAGCCGTTTTCTCCGCGAGAGGTGGTTGCGCGGATTCGAGCGGTGCTGCGACGCACCTCGCCCGCGTGGGCGGCGATTCCTGCGGCGATTCCTTCCAGTAGTAGCGGGCGCACGGTCCGTCCGGCTTTGGTCATCGACAACGACACCCGCCGGGCGCTGTACCACGGCAAGCTGGTCGATCTGACGCGGACCGAGTTTGAGCTGCTGCGGGTGCTGCAGGGTGCCCCCGAGCGAGTGTTTACCCGTCAGCAGCTACTCGATCGCATCTTTGGCGAAAGCTACGCCGTGACTGACCGCACCGTCGATGCCCATGTCAAAGCGCTGCGCCGGAAGCTGAGTCAAGCGGGTGCTCCCCCAGACCTGGTCGAAACCGAGCGCGGCGTGGGCTATCGGCTGCGCGAAATCAGCCCCGAAAAGGAGAACCTACCGCGATGATCAAGCTCGTAACGTTTGACGAGTCGTTGGCAGCGCTGGACAAGACCGCACCGGTTTCGGGACTGGGCGCGGCGCTTGCCCACTGTGCACAAAGCATCGAGTACTCACTGACCGGATTCCCTACCCAGCGTGGATGGCTGGTGCGCAAGCTCATTGCTCCGCACTTGCTGCGCAAGTTTTTGCGGCAAGGATTCATGACGCACGATGTGCACGCGCCGATTCCCTTGGCTCCAGCGATTTCACCGGAGCTACCCTTCGAGGAAGGCGTGGCCAAGCTGCGCGGTGCGATGGAGCGCTTTCGGGTTCACGCTGGGCCGCTGGCCCCGCACTTTGCGTTCGGGGACATCAGTCGCGATGACTACGAACGGCTGCACTCGATGCATCTGGCGGATCATCTCAGCTCGTTCGCTGCGAATCGATCCTAACGCTGTGCCAACGTCTTCACAGAGTCCCTACAGAGTCCCTACAGAGTTCCTACAGAGTTCCCCTATCGCATTTCCCCGTAAGCAAGGAGCACGGATGAAGTCTTGTCGTCAGTTTGTGTGGTCTGCGTCGTGTACGGCGCTGACCCTGGCCCTGAGTTCTGTCGTACAGGCGGCGCCGCCGCCCGCTGCACCCGCCCCGAGCCAGGCCGCAGCGCTGGTTGCCACGCCGGCACCGTCTTTGCGGCTTCCGCGCACGGCTACACCGACGCGCTATGCGCTCGATCTGACCGTGCGGCCCAGCGAGGATTCGTTTTCAGGACAGATCGACATCGCGCTGCAAGTCGAAGAATCCAAAGATGTGCTGTGGCTGCATGCGAGTCGGGAGCTAACGATCGCTCAGGCGAAGCTCAAGACCGCTGCGGGTGAGCTTTCCCCCCGGGTCGAGCTGGTCGGTAAGGATCTGGTCGCGCTGCGTTTTGCCAAGCCACTTGCAGTCGGTGCGGGGACGCTCACGCTGCGTTACAAGGGACGACTCCCGATCGCGGAAGGCAGTGGTCTGTACCGCGAACGCGATGGCAATGATCTGTACGTCTACAGTCACTTCGAGCCGATTGATGCACGGCGAGCTTTCCCAAGCTTTGACGAGCCAAGCTACAAAGTGCCGTGGCAGGTGACGATGCATGTTCCCAAAGATCATGTCGCGTTGAGCAATGCTCCGGCGGAATCGGAGCAGGACGAGCCAAATGGCATGAAGCGGGTGGTGTTCAAACAGACTCCGCCGCTCCCTTCCTACTTGATGGCATTTGCCGTCGGACCGTTTGGACTGGTGGACGCTGGAAAAGCGGGGAAAAAGAACACCCCGATTCGAATTGTCACGCTGCGCGGACATGAAAAGGAAGCAAGCTATGCGGCGCGAACCTCGGGGCAGTTGCTGTCGCTATTAGAGGACTACTTTGGGATTCCCTATCCCTATGACAAGCTCGATCAGATTGCGGTGCCGGGGCAGCGTGGGGCGATGGAGCATCCGGGGCTTATCACCTACGGTCAGGGGCTCATCCAGATTCTGCCATCGGAGGAAACAGTACGTTCCCGGCAGAGCTTCGCCGCCGTAGCTGCGCATGAGCTGGGACACCAGTGGGCGGGCAACCTGGTGACGCTTTCGTTCTGGGATGATCTGTGGCTGAACGAATCGCTGGCGACGTTTCTGGAATCCAAGATCATGGGTCGCTTCAATCCCGAGTGGCGCGAGGTGCAAAGTCGCGTGCAGCGTCGCCAAGGCGCGATGCATGCAGACAGTCTGATCTCGGCGCGCAAGATCCGGCAGCCGATCGAATCGAGCGATGACATCGTCAATGCGTTTGACGGCATCACGTATGCGAAGGGCGGCTCGGTGCTGGAGATGTTCGAGAGCTGGATGGGGGAAAAGCAGTTTGCGGCCGGGCTGAGTCGCTACATGCGTGACCACTCGCACAAGAACGGCTCGGCGCAAGACTTGCTGAGCGCATGGACGCAAGAGCTGTCCGAAGAAGTTGCGCGGGCAAAGACTCCGGCAGAAGCAGAAGAGCTGCGGAGCAAGAGCAGTCAGCTTTCCACGGCCATGCAGAGCTTTTTGGATCAACCGGGCTTGCCGCTTATCTCGGCATCCATGTCCTGTTCGGGGGGCGTGGCGAAGTTGAGTCTGTCGCAGACGCGCTATCTGCCGATGGGCACCGTGACTGAAGCCAAAGAGATCTACAAAGTCCCTGTCTGTCTGCGCTATCCCGGTCCGAAGGGAGAGCAGCGGCTGTGCAAACTCCTGGAGGAAAAACAGGCAGAATGGACGCTGCCGCAGACGACCTGTCCAGACCATGTAGTGGTCAATGCGGATGCGATTGGCTACTACCGGGTGCAGTATTCGCCCCCGCTGCTGAAAGCCCTCAAGGATCGTGCGTTTGGTAGTTCGGGCAAGCAGGCTACACCGGGTAAGCAGGTGCTCAGCGAGACGGAGCGAATTGGCTTGATCGGGGACCAATCGGCCCTGATGCGGATCGGTCGAGTACCTGCTGAAGAGGTGCTGGCGCTGGCCACTGCGGCGGCCAAGGATGACAGTCGACATGTGTTGGGAAGCGCGGCCGGAGTCTTTTTAGGAGTCGAGCGACTGATTCCTCCGGAGCTGGTTTCTGCCTATCAGCGCCACCTCATCGCGACGTTTGGGAAGCGGCAAAAGGAACTGGGTCTTACCGGCAGTCCAAAAGAGGATGACAACATCCGGATGATGCGCGGCGTGCTGACCCGTTTGGTGGGAGGAGAGGGGGCCGACAAGGGCTTGATTGGCGAAGCCACCGCGCTGACCAAAAAGTGGCTTGCCAATCGCAGCAGCGTCGATGCGGAGACCGTCCGGTTGGCTCTTTCGGTGGCCGCAGAGCATGGCGATGCGGCGCTGTTTGATGCGATTCATCAAGCTGCCAAAGCGGAGCCCGATCGCAACCAGCGCGCTCAGCTTCTCAATGCGCTGGGGAACTTTCGCAATCCGCAGCTCGCCAAGCGTGGGCTGGATCTGGTGCTCAAGGGCGACTTCGCCATCAATGAGGCGATGCCGCTGTTGTGGGGTCCAATGGGATACTCTCAGACGAGACGGCTGCCCTTTGAGTTTGTAAAGGCTCACTTCGATGAGCTGGTGGCCAAGCTACCGAAGGACTCCGGAGCACGCCTGGCCGGGATGGCCGGGAGTCTCTGTAGTGAGGCGGAACGAACTGAAGCAGAGACGTTCTTTGAAGGACGCTCGACCAAGTACACCGGGGGGCCGCGCATCCTCAAGCAGACCATTGAGCGCATCAATCAGTGCGCAGCGTTTCACAAAGCCCAGTCTGCCAGCGTCGCTGCCTTCTTCAAAAAGCCTTAGCTCGCTGACCGGGCGAAAGGATCGGGCTGCCGTTTTGGGGGGGGCCAACGTCGTTGCAATCGCTCTCGGGAATCGGTACTAGACTGCGGATTGGGATTCCGAAACGAGAGTTCCCTACAACCAAGGAGTGTTAGATGCGCGGAAGAGCACAGAGTCGTCTAGGAGCAAAGCATGGCGTGATCTGGAGTGCGGGGTTGCTCGCTGTTGCGCTAGCTGGGAATGCCAGGGGCCATTCCGCGCAAGAGTCGGGGAGTGATGCTGCGGTGGAAGACGCCGTGCCGGCCGCTGCATCGCTGATTGCGCCGATCGCTCCGGGAACTCCGTGGCACATCCAGCTGAGTGGGCGATTGCAAGAGAAGACCTGGGCAGCGGTCTACGACATTGATTTGTTTGACACGCCCACCGCTACGATTCAGAGCCTGGTATCCCGTGGCAAGAAGGTTCATTGCTACTTTAGCGCGGGCAGTGCCGAGGACTGGCGCTCGGACTACAGCAAGTATCCGAAGTCCGCGCTCGGGAAGAACATGGACGGCTGGCCGGGTGAAAAATGGGTGGACGTTCGCGCTGCCGGAGTCCGCACCGTGCTTGCTGCGCGGATGGATTTGGCGAAGAGCAAGGGGTGCACCGGTATCGATCCGGACAACGTCGATGGCTATGGTCATGACACAGGATTCCCGCTCACCAAAGATCACTCGATCGCATTCGTGCGTTGGCTGGCCACAGAAGCGCATGCGCGTGGACTGAGCGTGGGGCTAAAGAACGGAATTGAGATTCTCGCCCAGGTCGGTCCGCAGGTGGACTGGGCCATTTCGGAGCAGTGCGTTGAGTACAAGGAATGCAGCGCGTTCAAGAGCTTCATCGCTTCGGGAAAGCCGGTGTTCCACGTCGAGTACAGCGGCAGTCTGTCTTCGATCTGTGCGGTCACCAAGCCGCTGAAGATTTCCACGATCAAGTCAACGCTGGATCTGAACGGTCCGGCCGAGAAGTGTCCCTAGCGCACGAGTTGCAGTCGCTCGGTTCACTCGTCCAGATACCGTAGCAGCTCCGCTTCGTCCTGAGACACCATTCGCTCCAGGCCGTCTTCTCGCTGGAGGCGCTGGAACTGGAGCTTCCCCACCATCGACATCACCAAGATGGCCCGTTTCCGAAACAGCGGATACATCCGTGTACGGAGGCGAGCGGTGGCTTGTTCAAACTCGGGGTCGTTCCGTCCCGTGGCCAGTCGCTGATCGAGGAGCATAGACAGATCCTGTAGGCGGAGCGCTTTGATGATGTCGTAAGCCTTGCCATAGGTATGCTCTAAGGTCGCAACATCGGGGTAGGGAATCGCGCTGCGGACCATCCGAACCAGCTTTCCATTGCCTTCCAGGAAGATGGTCACATAGTCACTGCGGTAGATCTCGGTGCGGGTACTCATCGAACTCGCCATTTTACGTCAATTCGAGCTCAGTGCGTACGGATTTGGCCGTTGACAGCATCCGCTCGCCGTGGCGATGCTCCGCACCTGACCATGCGGAATGATTCACTGGATCAATCGATGCGACAAGCACTCTCCTTTCCGACGACACTATCCTCCAGGGCGACGGCAGCGCTGGCTGGGGGGTTGGCTCTCCTTCTGCACGCAGGCTGTCAGCAGAGCACCGCGGGTGAGCCCGGTGCGATGGGCAACATGGGCACCGAAGGGGCACGTGGTCCGACGGGCGATAAGGGCGACAAGGGCGATAAGGGAGACAAAGGCGACAAGGGTGAAGCGGGGAGTCCGGGGCCGATGGGGGTGATGGGGGCCCCTGGCGCAAAGGGCGACAAGGGAGATCAGGGCATGCAAGGGCCCGCTGGTGTGCAGGGTACCCAAGGCCCGCCAGGCATTCAGGGTCCAGCGGGAGCGACGGGAGCCACCGGAGCGACCGGGCTGCAAGGTCCGAAAGGAGACCCCGGTTCACCAGGGGCACCGGGCGCTCCCGGGACTTCTGGGGCCTATACAGAGGACGGAGCTGCGTTTGTTGGATTTACGACGACTACGTACACTGGGCTGATCCCAAGCGGTCGTCCAGGCGCACATGCAGCGTGTGCGGCGGCGTTTGCTGGTTCCCACCTGTGCCATGTGGCGGAGTACGCACTGGCAAACTCTCCCATCGACCCACCGGCGACGGGCGCGTGGCTGGATCCCTCCGCAGAGTTTGATAGCTCAACGTCGTATAATGGTTCCCCACAAGCAGGACGCGCCCCGAACGGCTATTCCTGCCTGAGCTTTGGCCACAGCGGAAACACCTACGGCGGCACGAGCGTTGGTGCCTCGGGCAGTATGGGCTGGACCACCGACTGCGACAAAGCCAAAGCGCTCGCCTGCTGCTCAACCCCTGCCAAGACGCGCTTTGCGGGATTTACCAGCAAGACCAGCACCGGCAAGCTTGGGGGCCGCGCCAAGGCGCACGCACTGTGTAACAGCGAGTTCTCCGGCGCGCACTACTGTCACGCGGCAGAGTACCTTCGGGCAAACTCCGCGACGACGATTCCGGCCAGCGGTGCCTGGATTGATCCGAGTGGCAACAACAGCGGGGTGGTCTATGTTGGGCTGCCCACCTTGGGCCGACAAACGGGTGGGTACACATGTCTGACCTATACCCACGATGGCAACACGTACGGTGGCACGAGCCTCAACTCACGCGGTGGCATCGGATGGACCACCGACTGCGATAAGTCCAAACCGCTGGCATGCTGTTACTGAGCTGCTGTTTGCGTGGCTGCCAGATCACCGTTCCTCGTCGCTACCATGGGTAGTTAGGCTGGCCTGAGTGCCTGGGTGGTTGACGAAAGCGGCGCTCGAGCGGAATCTGACCGCTTACGGAGAACCAAAAGATGGCGATTTCTTCAGAAACTCGTTCGCAAATCGAGACGCTGCTTCGGCAGCACACCGTCGTTCTGTTTATGAAGGGGAACAAGCAGCAGCCTCGTTGTGGATTTTCGGCCAAGGTGGTCGAGATCCTCGATGGGCATGGCGTGGACTTCCGCGATGTCGACGTCCTTTCCGATGCCGCACTGCGCGAAGGGATCAAAGAGTTTTCGAGCTGGCCAACCATCCCGCAGCTTTTTTTTCAGGGCAGCCTGATTGGTGGCAGCGACATCGTTCGTCAGCTCGATGAGAGCGGCGAGCTACTGTCCGCGCTGGGGATTGATCCCAGCAAGATCGTTCACACCCCACCAAGCATTAGCATTTCCGCAGAGGCCGCCGCAGCGATCAAAGAGGCTGGAAAAGAGGCAGAGCCGGGTCAGCACCTGCGCATGGTGCTACAGCGGGGCGGTCAGGCGATAGACCTGTACTTTGATGCGCCGCGTGGCAGCGACCTCCGTGTGGAACAGCACGGAATCATCGTTTTGTTCGATCGCGCTTCGGCGCGGCTGGCCAACGGCATCGCGATTGGCTTTGTCGACGGCCCAAATGGTGGCTTCCGCATCGACAACCCGAATTTGCCAGCCAAGGTCGGTACCCTGACCGTGACGGAGCTGCGCAAGATGCTCGATGCCAAGGTACCGCTGCGCCTGCTCGATGTGCGGACGGATCGTGAGCGCACGATTGCCCGCATTGCTGGAGATCAGTCGCTCGAAGAGTTGGCGCGTCAGGATCTGGATGGTCTGGCGAAGGACACGATGCTGGTTCTGTATTGCCACCACGGTACGCGCAGTCAGGCCGCTGCCGAGCAGCTGGTAGCGCGGGGCTTTCGCAATGTTTGGAACCTAAGCGGTGGCATCGACGCCTGGGCGCGGCAGATTGATCCGACCGTCGCTCGCTATTAGCGGAGAGGTGGATTCGGGCCCCACCTGGGTGGGGCTAGTCGTGGGTGGCTGAGGGGGATTTTTAGATAAGAGTCATTTGATATGACTCTTATCTGTGGTTACGGAGCGCAGCCAGCGTTAAATGCGGCGGGGATGGCTTGCTCGGTGGTGTTGGCATCGATCGACAGGATGAAGCTCACCAGATCCTTGCGATCCTGGGCTGCGGTCGCTCCGGTCAGGAAGTTGGCCGATCCCGACTGCCAGTGCGTCTGCCACTTGGTATCGGTAAACAGCTCATCGAGCGATTGGGCCTGACCGTGGTGCAGGTACGGAGCGCCAAGTGCCATGCCGTACAGAGACGGGACGTTGTAGCCACCTCGGCCCTGGGCGCGGTTGCTGGTGGCGGCACCGTTGGCGAAGGTTCCGGCACGAACCTCCAGCGCGTCGGTGGCGGCGGTATTGGTGGGAACGCCGAAAGTACCGACCTTGCGGATGTTGCACGCAGTCTGAAGCGGCGGGACTGGCACGGTCACGAAGTTATCCGAGGCCAGTGGCTGAGCCGCAATCTGAACCGAGCCAGCACCGAAATCATTGAACAGAGCGAGGACCACCGGGCGGTTATAGGCAGTGGCCGTCACGTTCATGACTGTGGCGTTCATCGTCGGATCGTAATGACGACGGGAAACCGTCCAACCCTGGCCACCGTGACAGTTGACGCAGCCGCCACCCGTGGCACCGGCACCAAACAGGGTTGCGCCGCGTGCGACAGAGGCTGCATCGAGGAAGCGGAGGCTGCGTGGCGGACGAACCGTCTTGGCATACTCGTTGATGTCGTTCCAATCGGTGACGCAGTTCCCAGCGGTGCTTAGGAGCGAGATCGAAGAGGGAGTACCGAGCGCGGCGGCCGACAAGGTCTGTCTTGTCTCACTTACCAAGTCACACTGACCGTTCGAGGTGGTGAGTGCGCCGAGCCCGCCCGAAGTACCGCGAGTGTTGGCCTCGAAGTCGTGCATCTCGTCGATGACTCCGGTCCAGTTGAAGATGCGCTGCTTTTGCATCGCTGCGCCAACGGTGTGCGAGAAGCTGCCGTCCATGGAAGTGGTCTGGCGCGGTCCGGCGGCAAAGATCCAGGTCATGTTGTCGGATAGTCCATCGGGATGGCAGGAGCCGCAGCTTGACCAGGCGGCCCCGTTCTCGGTGGGCGGCGTGGTGGCCGTGCCATTGCCAGACCAGCGACCTCGTCCGGTGAAGAAGAAGTGACGACCCTTGGTGACCGGGCTGGCGGTGAGTGCGGCGGAATCGACGGCGGTTAGCACAGACTGCGTACCGAGGTCGATGACGGCGAGCTTCTGATTGCCCCAGCAGTTGACGTACGCCCGCTGCTGTCCGGCGGCGATGGCGATACCGTTTGGATTTTGGCAGAGGTTTGGATTGCCAGCAGCACCGATGAGATCGATCTGCTTGTTCATCGTCGACCCGAGCGTTGGCGACGCTCCGCTGTAGTCAATGCGCTGCACCACCTCGGCACCACGTGACACCGCGTAGGCGATGCGTGTTCCGGGTACGAAATCGAGATCGACAGTGTCTGCCAGGAAGAAGCGTGGTGTAGGAAGCGCGTTTACCAAAGACGCCAGGTTGGTGGTTCCGCTGCCACCCCGGACCTCTGTCTTGGAGGCGAGATCGGCGACGTAGACCACGGGCGCAACGTTGCTGTCAAAGCGCGGCGCACCTTCCGGAGAAGAGGAGATCGAAGGAACATAGATCCGCCCTTGGCTGGTTGCGACCGCATAGAGCTGGTTCGGAGCGGCACCATTGGCGAGCGTTCCTGCGATGCCGAGCTGGGCTTGTGTGAGCGCTGGGAAGGCGATGCTTCCGCTCGCTGCACCAGTGGTCAGGGCGAACATCCGAACGTTGCCGTTTCGACCGTTGTCTTTTCCTTCCAGACCGGCCACCGGGGCTCCGAAAAACTCGGGAGCAATCACGGATTCGTCTGCATCGTTGGTGTCACCGTTGTTGGTGACAAGCAGAGCTCGCGGACTGCGAATGCTAGCCACAAAGTCGGTACGGACCATGGTGGCGGTATCAATGACACCGATCTTGGACTCTGCATACTCGGCCACAAAGAGCTTTGCTCCCGTCGGAGAGAGCGCGAGTCCGGTGGGTTCCGAACCTACTGCGGTGGGAGCAGAGACAGTGGGCGATGCGGTGTCGATTGCGCTGACCTTAACCACAGTTGCGTCCGCACGGAGTGACACAAACGCGGTCTTGCCATCGGGATGAAGGACAACCGAAGAGGGCTCTCCGCCAACGGTAACCTTCGACAGTCTGGTGTTGTTCGCGGTCGTAAAGAAGGACACCGAGCGATCATCGACGTTGCAGACCGCAACCAGCGAGTCGTCATCCGAGACCGCAATGGTGGCAGACTTCGAGGCACGCTTGAGTACCTTGGCTGGCCCCATGGTCATGTCGGCTCCATCACCGCCCATGTCCATCGATGTGGTGGGATCGCTCGGACAGCCCGCCAGTGCGAGCAGGCCCCCTAAGAGAGAACTACACAGCAACCTTCGCGCCATAATCTATGCTCCTTCCCCAATCGCGGTTGACGTTCGCGTCGATGCAGCGTGTTATCGTCTGCCACTCAGGTCGCCTGAGTGGTTCGCAGCCCGCATCGTGCCGTCAGTATAAGGAGCGATTTGCTGGCTCTGATCATAGGTGATTCCAATAGCTGCCATAGCGGAAGATAATGGAGCTGCCCCATCATGGATCTTAGCCAGTTACGCTACCTTCTGACGATCGCTCAGGCCGGAAGTCTGAGCGCGGCCGCCAAGCGCCTACAGGTCAGTCAACCCACACTGACCGGGGCGATGCAGCGCTTGGAAGAGGAGCTGGGCAGCACGCTGCTGGTGCGCGATCATCGCGGTGCCACCTTGACGAGCACCGGCGAGGCTCTCCGTACCTACGCCGAACAGGCGGTCACGCTGTTAGAGCAAGCGACGATCCAAATTCGCGATCTGGAACGGTCCTTAGAGGGAAGCTTTATTTTGGGCTGTCATGAGTCGCTCGGAGCGTATTTTCTGCCACGATTCCTGAGCGGATTCTTGGTTGCAGAACCGCGCATTGAGCTGGCGCTGTGGAATGGTAGTTCGGCCGCTGTGCAGCAAGCTGTCATCGAGAGAAGGATTCACTTCGGGCTGGTGGTCAATCCGCGTCCTCATCCCGACCTGGTGATCGTGCCGCTGTTTCATGACGCGGTCGATCTGTTCATTTCGGCTCAACAAGGGAAGACGGTTGGGACTCCTACCTCTGGTCATTCCTTCGCTTGTGCGCGGCGCCGTCTTGCTGAGCGTCCACTCGTCTTTGCGGGTCGGATTTCTCAATGCCAGGAGCTGATCGATCGGATGGCTGCGCTTGACATCAGGCCACCGCGTCTACTGTCCTGTGGTGACCTAGAGCTTGTCAAAAGTTTGGCCATCCACGGGGTCGGCACGGCACTCCTTCCGCGTCGGGTTGCCGGCTATGGTCAGACTCTTGCGCTACAGCGGCTTCACGTCGACCTTCCCTGTTTTCCGGATACCATCTGTCTGGTCTATCTAAGTGATCTACATCGAACCTGCGGCGCGCTACGGGTAAAGGAATCTTTGACTGCGCATGGCCGGCGACTTCACGAAGAGGGGGATGGCTATGAGCCCGCAGGACTGGCTCCGCCCCGGATGTAGATCGAAGGGAGGACGCAGCACCCGGTCCGTTCAATCGCTAGGACCGGGTAGACAGCAGGGCGCGGAGGATGGCTTGGCTGTGTTCACCAAGTAGGCTGGCCGCATCGCCATCGCCCCGGTCGATTGCCACGAGGATTCGACCAGGGCGCAGCTCAATCCGAAGCGGTTGTCCGGCGTAGGGCAGTGCACTTGCCACCGCTCCGAGCAGCACCGGATCGAGCTCTGTGAACGATTCGACCCGGTAGGATGGAGGCAGAGCCGCAGACTCCTTTTCCACGTAACCGAGATGACTTGGCACATCGCGAACACTGTGGTGCAGAATTCGTACATGAGGGAGCCAATCGGGGGCAGCCAGCACCGCGAGTAAGACCGATTCCGGGCGATGACCACGGCCACAGTGGCACAGAAATAGCGCGGCTTCAGACTCCGCACGGGCCGGTAGGAATCGCTCGATTCCAAACACATCTGGAAGCAGCGCCAGTGGCTCGACTTCGGACAGAATCGATAGCTCTACGTCGCGAAGGACCGGTCGACCCTGACTTTCCGCCCACGCATCCAGGCTAAGTTCACGAGTCTTCCGTCTTCGATCGATGAGCAGGGCAACCGTAGCGCCCGTCGCAGCCACCAGCATCCACAACACCGGGTTCATGGCTTATCACTTTAGCGGAGTAGAACGACAAATGCTCGATTAACGTGCAAGGGCCGGTGCGATGACATCCTGCTTGTTGGTGTTCACGGTCGTCCAATCGTCGGCCAGGATGCCTCCGGTATCTCCTGAGTCGGGATTCCAGCACCAGTACGCAAAGCTCAGCTTGTTTTGGACGATGTAGCCCACCAGAGTGCTGAGCCACTTCTGATCAGAAGTCGTTTGGAGCTTGGTTCCAAACTCACCGATCCAGACGGGCGCGATGTTCTGCTTGACCAAGTATCCCCAATAGGAATCCCACACACCCGGCAGGTTGTTCGGATAATTCGCGGCGGAAAACCAGGACTGACCGTAGACGCTGGCCGGGTAGTCATGCGGGGAATAGACGACATGGTTGGGAGTTCCCAGTCGAACCAGGTTGGCCCCTGCCGACATCAAGTTGCCACCCCACCAGTAGTACTGATTGTTGACGTTTTCGATTCCTTCTACGATCAGAAGTAGTTCGGGATTGATGCTCTGGACCGCGTTGCCTGCGCGCTCTGCTGCCAGTCGCCAGTCGTTCGTAAGATTGCCACTACCCCAGGAAGCTTGACCGTGCGGTTCATTGTGGAGATCGAATCCAACCACTGTGGAGTTGCCCTTGTAGCGGGTCGCCAGTAGCTTCCAGTCGTCGATCCAGCGCTGCTCACTATACTGCGCGGTGTACCACAGGTCACTCTGGCTATAGGCATCGGGACGGTGTCTGTCGAGAATCACCCGCAGCTTACGCGCACCGGCCTGCTCGATGATCTTGTCGAGCAGCTCGATCGGCGACCGTCCTTTCAGGTCCGGATTCTTGGTGTAGTCGACGTTTTTGACTGTGCTGCTACCGTCGAGCATTTGGGTGCAAAACGGAATCCGAATCATGTTGTAACCAAGCTGCTGCATCCGATCCAGATGCCAAGAAAGAGACTGCTTATCGAGTCCGTGTGGCGCAAACCAATCCGTCTCCATGCCAAACCAAGAGACTCCGGTCAGTCGCACCGGTGTGTTCTGGGAATCGACGATCTGTCCTCCGCTGGTATGGAGATATCCGATGGAAGTGGTCGATCCACCATCGCCACTGCCGGTTCCGGCATCTGGATCCGTGACGCTGCCATCAGCTCCCAATCCGAACGAAGAAGACGAAGAGCAGCCAACAAACAGAGCGGCCAGCATTACTGCGCGAACACCAAGTAGAAGTTTCTGCGGCTGGGACATGTCAGTTCCTTGTGTAAAAAGGGATGCACTACATCCTGATTAGGGAGTACTTGCAGGAGCGTTGGGAATCACAGTGACGGGGGCGGAGGTTTCATATGGCCTGCGCATTGCTCCTGCGATCCACAGCCCGGTCCCGGTCCACATGAGCGGCTCAGCGGACAGTGCGGAAATACCACCAACATAGAACAGCAAGGTGTTGTCTTGGACCTTTCCTACGGCCACCAGTGCAGTCCCAGCCAGTGAGATGGCGGTGCCGATCCAAGTCAAGACAGAGCCTGCGGTGATCATCGGATTCTTTGCGCGGGCAACAATCTGGAAGGTGCCATCGCCATGCGGAACCAGTGTCTGCCGCTGCAACGTGGACACCTTTACATACACCGGCTGGCGATCCTTTGCTCGGGTTGCAGCGATCGCAGGATGCGCTGTGTTATCGAGGCTGGCATCAAGCTCTTGCCGAGTAACCAGGTATCGTTCCTGTGATGCACAGCCGCTGGGAGGAAGAAGTCCGCCAAGGAGGCCCGCAGCAAGTAGGATACTGTAGGAACGTACTGGCACGAGCTGTTTCCTGCGATCGGGCATCAGCATGCGCCGATCCTACCTTGCGAGTGCTGCTGAGTACTACTCACTCCTGTGCAGGATTGACAACCGGTCGCATGATTCCGTATCCGACTGAAACAAGCATTGAAGATGCTAATTTTTACGTTGTGAAATCGCCCGCAAGCCCACGCGCCGAATCCTCAGTGAACTCGATGGCTCACAAAGTTGTAGAAGTAAGCATTTGCTGAGGAGTGTCGGCGACTCGTATCCTAATGAATGCTGCGATGAGTTGTAGTGAGTGAAGTCCGTTACATGGGGGCGGGCTTGTCAGAATACCCATGTCACCTATGCCGTACGGAGTCGACGCTCTAGTTACGTTCACGTTGTCACTGTACGGTCGCAGAAGGAGCCAGTTGCATGAGCAGAACCCGGATCGAAAACGGAGCCGCGCAGTGGAGGCGCCGCCCACTTGAATGTTTCGCTGCCAGTGCGGTTGCACTGTCAACATCTCTTCTCTCAGGGTGCGCCGATAAGTGCCTTGACAACAGTGCCTTCTACGAACAGAAAGTTTGGACCCAAGTAGTCTCGAAGAACTGTCTCAAGTGTCATGCTCCAGAGGGTGTGGCTGCGACCAAGAACGCCAAGTTCATTCAGCTGTCCCAGTCTTTCCCGGGCTTTTTGGATATCAACCTCGCCAACATCAGTGATGTGGCGCGCATTCAGTTCGATGGCCAGTCAGAGCTTCTGCGCAAGCCGCTGGGTGAGATGGATCACGGCGGTGGTGCGGTTCTCACCAAGGATTCGGATGAGTACAAGGTTCTCTCCGAGATGGTGGATCGTGTCTCGAAGCCTGTGTCTTGTGGTGAAGACAATAGCTCCGTGCTGCCAAACCTCGGCGTCATGGACCCTGTCTCGACGCTGCGCAAGGCAACGTTACAGATTGCCGGGCGGCTCCCAACCGCTGAAGAAGAGACGATAGTCGCCGAAGGTGGTGAGGCGGCGCTGTCGGAGCGGCTTGGATACCTGATGGCCGGGGACACCTTCATCACCCTCCTGAAGGAGATCTACGGAGATGTTCTGCTCACGGGTCGTTACAATCAGTACGACGGACAGGCGCTTGGACTACTGAACGACACGGATTATCCGAGCAAGAACTGGTGGAATCCTACTGGTCTGCCAGACAACATGCTGAGCGCTGACCAGAAGAACAACCGGAAGTGGGCCGGCTATGGAGTCGCAGCGGAACCGCTGGAGCTGATTGCCTATGTGGCACGGAACGACAAGCCGTTTACCGAGATCCTGACGGCCGATTACACCGTCGTCAACTGGCAGTCCGCCCAGACCTACGGAGTCGATCCCAAGTCGATCGGGCTCACGAGCTCGGGGGACTATTACAACTTCCGACCGGCCAAGGTGCAGATCACCCGCAATGGCAGCAAGCTTGATTTGCCGCACGCCGGTGTCATCAGCACGCCAGCTTGGTTGAATCGTTGGCCGACGACCACTACCAACGTCAACCGCGCTCGTGCGCGCATGACCTACAAGTTCTTCCTGGCAACGGACCTTCTGGCGGTTGCAGAGCGTCCGATCGATCCGTCTAGTGTCACCAGTACCAACCCGACCCGCGACGACCAATACTGCACGTCCTGCCACAGGGTCCTTGATCCTGTCGCGAGTACGTTCGTCTAACGGAATTCATCGCAGAGTAGTTGTGATTACCTTGGAGCACCTAACACGGGCGGCTCAAGCACGAGATTGGGACATTACTGGCCGCAAGGTGGGGCGGGCACGGTGCTCCTACCCGCTCTCACAGACTCGGCTGCGTGGCGAGGGTCATGGGAACTGCGCTGACCTCACCAAACCAGGTGATTCCGGGTTCGCTACGGAACCAGATTCTTTGTCGGCGGGCATACTGGGCGGTCTTTTGACAGAGTTCGCGAATCAGCGATTCCTCATCGATTCGTTCTGTCTCGGGTCCGGTGATGTGGCGCAGTACTTGTTCATAACCGAGCGGTGGGAATCGCATCGGGCCGAACGCTGCATCGAACGAAGCAACCTCTTCCCGGAGTCCTTGCGCAAGCCAGCCTTGAGTACGCAGTAGGATTCGTGCTCGCAGCTTGTCTGGACCGGGATCAAGACCGATCCGTAGCGTCTGATATCGTGGCCCCTGGGCGCGCTCCTTCTGATGTTCCCGGTGCCAGTCTGTCATGGTCCGTCCGGTCAGCGCATGCACCTCTAGGGCTCGCTCGATGCGTACATAATCAGCCGGAGCAATCCGTGCTGCCGATTCCGGATCAATGGCTTGCAATCGCTGATGGAGCGCAGCAGTTCCAAGGCTCTCTGCTTCGCTCCGTAGCTGATTCCTAAGCTCGGGATTTCCAGAGGGAGTCGCTACCAGTCCTTCACACAGAGCCCGCAGATAGAGTCCGGTCCCCCCACACAGCACCGCACGGCGGCCTCTGGAATGGATGTCGGAGATTGCAGCATCGGCGAGCTCTGCATAGCGTGCCGCGGTGGCCGGTTCATCGGCAGCAAACGCGCCGATCAGGTGATGAGGAATCCGCAGCAGCTCTGCTTGGGTTGGCTTTGCGGTGAGGAGCGGCAGACCCGCTCGCACCTGCAGCGCGTCACAGGCGACAATTTCTCCGCCAATCGACTCTGCCACCCGCAGTGCCAGCGACGATTTTCCAGACGCCGTAGGACCGACGATCACCACCAACGGAATCGGACTGAGCAATCGTGAACCAGACGGCTTCATGGAATTATCCGCAGTGCAGGCGCGGCTCGATTTTGGCTTGGTCGATGACGCACGCTTCGTGAATCGCCAGCTCGCTCAGTCGCGTGGCAACGACTTCTGGATCGAAATAGAGCTCGGCCAACTCGACGTAACGGCGGAAGTGACGCGCCTCTGCCGCGAGCAGCCCTCCGTAGAGCTTTCCGAGCGGCGGGTCGGTTGCCAACAGCGCCTGCCCAAAGAGCTGCATTCGCTCACAGCTCCGCGCCTCGATGAGCGCACAAGTGAGCAAGGTATCGAGCAGTCGAAAGGGCTCCTGTCTGCGCACCGCTTGGTGAAGGCCGGCCGCGTAGCCACTTGCGGGCAAGCGCCGAAACGCAATGCCACGCTCGGTGAGTCGCTCCAGTACCTCTTCGAAGTGCGCCAGCTCTTCTCGGGCCAGTTGTGACAGCGGCTCCATCAGCTCCGGCCGCTCCTCATAGCGAAAGATCATGGCCAGTGCTGTCGATGCCGCCTTTTTTTCGCAGTGGGCGTGATCGAGCAGGATCTCGGGAACATGCTCGGTCGCGTACTCGGCCCAGCCGGGACGCGTTGGTTTTGCCAAGTGCAACATCGCGGCGAGGCTACCCCAAAACTGCGTCCTGCCGAAACCCTGTGAGCGGTTCGGGTAGCGGGCACCACGTCAAAGGCCACCTGGTACACAAGCTTGGTCGCACTTGTTGTCAGCGTACTGTGCTCGGTGGTAGCCTTCGCAGCGACTGTGGTTTGTCCTCGGTCTGATGTGTCCTTGACCGAGGCGTTTGTCGACGGAGAGAGTATGCGGCGGCTGTACCTGTTTTGTTCCCTGATGATGGCGACGGCGTGGCTTTTGTGGTCCGCCTGTGAACGCGATGACTATCGAACCGTGCTTCCTCTCAAGCCGCTCGATGGTGGACGACCTGCTCCGACCGATCTACCGGTGGATCTGGCCAAGCCGAGCGATCTGAGTCAAATCGATCTGTCGGCGCAGCTTGATATGGCCAAACCGGCGGACCAGGGTAGCGCGGGCGATGCGGGGACAACGACCGATGGCGGTTCGTCCGACGGCGGGCTTGGTGGATAGCGCATTCCATGACCATCCCTTCGGCTGAAAGCGGTGGGCCGCTATTGCCACGCTTACCGCGTTATCTACAAGCACTCGCAGTGGTGATCTTGTGTATCGGGATGTTCCAGCTTCTGGCTGGGCTGCTCGAGTTCAACACCGCCATTTTGACCGATCGGTCGACCTTCATCTCATCGGTCCGCGATCGTCAGCTCTCGGTATTTGATCAGGTCGCCAAAGAGGGGGCCGATTCATTGGCCTCGCCGCTGCGACCGCTCGCCCGTACGCTGCTGCGCTTGCCCCGTCCCGAGGTCGAGAAGCTGTTTCTGCTGCTGGGGGCCGATCTGTATGAGCGACGCAACGTCACGGTGCCGATGGCGATGCTCCAGGCGCTGCTGGGCTTTTTGCTGGTGGTCGGTTCGTTGTCGGCGCTGCGCAATCGGCTGGGTGGTGTTGCGACGTGGAGTTGGGCCTGCATGGTCAACATCCCGGCGACGCTGCTGAATTTGGTGGTGATGCTGGTTCACTCCAATCGATTGATGCACCACGTCGGGGTACCTGCTGCCGAAACCCTGGCCAAGCTCTCGGGGCGGCCTGTGCCGGTCGAGACGGCGGAACTGGAAGCGCTATTGCGGATGTATACCAGCGCTCAGACGGCGCTATTGGCGGGTTGGGTGCTGTTCCTCGGTGTGGTGACGCTGGTTCTGCAAAACCGTCAAGGTCCAGCGCTGCCGCGTGAGGAATAGGACTTAGTACCAAGTCAGCTTGCGCTCGGAATCGGTCTTGGCAGCACTCGGCGAGAGGTTGCCGGGCGGTGGTAGCAGCCTGCTGGTCAAGTCCTCACGGTGCGTCGTTCGCCACTGCCAGGCAATGGCTGCGCCAGCCGCAAAGCCGCCGATGTGTGCCCACCACGCCACATTCGATCCGCCCATCGAAGCCCCGAAGAACTGCAAAAGCAGCCACACACCAAGATAGGTCGAGGTCTTCCACTGCACTTGGACGACCCAAATCAGCGACACCAATCGGGCGTTGGGAAACAGGATTGCGTAGGCAGCCATGACGCCCGAGATTGCTCCCGAGGCACCGACGACCGGCATCTCCGAGTTGGACTGAATCAAACATTGGAGCAGCCCTGCCAGCAGTCCCGAGGCCAAGTAGAGCATCACGAAGCGGCTCTTACCCAGTCGATCCTCGACGTTGTCACCGAAGACCCACAGAAAGTACAGGTTGCCGATCAGGTGCCACAGCCCGCCGTGGAGGAACATGTGCGAAAACCACGGCAGCAGCGCCCCAGCCAGCGCCCGCTTTGGTACCAGGCCGAGTGCCTGTACGAGCTCGGTCGGGTGGCTGCTGCCCAGTTCAACGCCGAACATCATGACGCACAGGATGATGATCGACAGCACCACTACCGGGAACCGCTTCCGAGGCTGCCACTGTTCGACGGGAAGCCCGGTGAGGAACATGAACGCCCACAAAAGCCCGGAGGTGGGACGATCGCTTTCAAGGTGGGGTGGTGGTTCCGCCGAAGGTTTCAGCAGCGGATGCAGGCTCGCGGCCCGCATTGCTTGGGTGATCTGCCCGAGCTCTCCACCATCGAGCCAGATGCCCAAGCAAGCTGGGCACTGATCAATTGACACACCATCGGGCAGCGACGCATCTCCGGTCGCGTACATGCTCGACCGCAGTCGAGCCGTCGACAGTCGCCGCTCCAGCATCAAGATATTGTGATGGGGACAGCGTCGCGTGGCGGGCTGATCGCTCGACTCAGGCAGACCGATGGGCAAAATGTCGGAGCGAACCTGGAGCAGCAGCGCCTCCAGCTCTCCGCGATCGAACCAAATCCCTCGGCAGTTGGGACAGTAATCGAGCTCAATCGAGCCAGCAGGCGTGGCCTCGATGGCAGCGCGCATGCCGTTCTGACAGCGAGGACAAATCATCGACTCACGTTACCACGAGCCGAGCTAATTCTCGAAGTCGTCGACGGTGGCGGACTCGGGGGTCACATGGCTCCCACCTTGAGGAGGGTTGGCCGATCGAACCTCGGCGGCGGCATAGCTCTTGGCTCCACCCTCTTCGAGGTAGACCCGCACCCGCTGTTTGAGGATGTCGAGGTCGAGCACTCGGCCCATCCCATCGGGAGTGATGACTTTTTTGCCCACCTTCGGCAGCGTCTTGCCAAGCTCTTTGTACGTCGAGTGTTCGTAGATGAGGCAGCATTTGAGCCGCCCACATTGCCCGGCCAGCTTCGAAGGATTGAGCACCATCCCTTGGTCTTTGGCCATGCGGATCGAGATGGGCTGAAATGCCGGCAAAAACGTTGAGCAACATAGCTCTCGTCCACACGAACCAATGCCACCAACGGCCTTGGCACCGTCGCGGGCCCCGACCTGACGCATTTCGACCCGCACCCGCAGCCGAGCAGACAGATCCCGCACCAGATCCCGAAAATCGATCCGGTCTTCCGAGGCAAAAAAGAACGTCGCTTTTTGCCCCACCTGCACCTCGACCTGCAGCAGCTTCATCGGCAGACCCAGCTCTCGCAGCCGAGCTTTGCAGAACCGGTAAGCCTCGCCTTCGAGCTGCTGCGATTCACCAAAGCCTCCGGTTTCGTCGGGACGAGCCTTGCGTAAGACTCGCCGTCGCTGACCCATCGCAGGCCGGGGACGTGGTGGCACTTCGACCCGACCGACGCGCTGGCCTCGGTCCGACTCGCACATCACTAGATCGCCGGCTTCGTAGGTCTGGTTGCCGCAGTCCAGTTCGTAGATCATTCCTGCGGGACGGAAGCGTAGCGCACAAAGATTGGCCATCCGGACTGGCACATCCTTTGGAAGTTCCAGCTCTGAGACGGGTCGCAAGCGCCTGACGTCTCCCGCCGCCTCGTCCTCGTCGCCTTCGAACTCTTGCTCTGCTTCGTTTTGCCTTCCGGTCGGTCGGCTGGCTTCGTCAGATTCTTCCCGACGCGCTGGAGCGAGATTTCTCGTGGTCGAACGCGGGGGGGCCGCCACTTGAGTCGGGACTGTGGTGCTCGGCAGAAGCCCCCCTTGACTGTCTTGAGCGGCTGGCTCTGCCAACGCCGGAGTCGAGGTGCCGCTGTCTTCTCCTGGAATCGAGCGCTCACTGCCACGTCCACCACGGCCGCGACGACGACGACGACGACGCTCACCTGGTTCGGACGGGCTGCCGCTTAGAGCGGACGGAGACGATGCGGGCCCAGCGCTGCGTCCCGAGTCGAGCTTGGCATTTGCTGTCGCTGCAGCCGAGGGCTGATCTCCGCGGGGCGGTTTCTGTGGCTCGTTCTGCTTGACGTTGCGCTGTTCACTGCGTCGTTCATTCCGCTGTTCAGGCCGACCTGGGCCTCCAGAACGCGCACTGCGGGGCGGTTGGCCTCGGCGCTGCTCCCCGCCGCCAGGCTGAGGCGCAGCATGCTGACCTGGTCCACCCTCGGGTCGTCCTTGCTTGGGGGGTCTTTGCGGTTCTCCGCCGCGTGGCTTGTTGCCTGGTTCGCCGGTGCGTGGTGGCTCATTGCTACGCGGTCGATCTCCTCGGGGCGCATCGGGACGGCCGCCGCGACCTCCACGACCGCCACGCTGGCGTCGGCCACGGTCACCTCCCGCCGAACGGTCACTGTGGGGCGCATCACCCCGAGGCGCTTCGGTGCGCTGGCCTTCACCCCTTGGACCATCGGGTCTCGGCCCCTCGGTGCGAGGCGTTGGCCCGGATGGCGGCTTGCCAGTAGGGGCTGCCGGTTTGTCACTCATCGCGCACTCCTTCCCAGACCCGCATCGGTTTGAACGTGGCGTGACAGCGCGCTGTGTAGGTGCCGTCCGAGTCGTTCCATCGAAAGCGGGGCGCTGGTATAGCGACGGATGGCGGTCTGGGTTTCCCGCACCACCCGCAGCGCCTCGGCTGTCTTTTGCGCCAGCGGCAAGGCACCAGCCAAGCCATGTCGCCGAAGATCGCCGTGAAGCCTCAGCCACAATAGCTCCAGCACTTCGACGGCTTCGTCTCGATCGGCTCCAATCTCGCTGGCCCGCTGGCAGATGTCCCCCGCCCGTCCACCTCGTGCCGCCGTGAGCAGATCCTCGGCCTCTCGTTGTCGACGCTGGAGCGTTTCCGGATCTTGGGCACAGCGCACGGCTCGACCGAGGCTGCCTTGTGAAAGCGCTGTCACCGACTTCGCCATCGCATCATCGAGCGAGTACTGCGCCCGTAGCGTCTGTTCGATCACCTCATCGGCGAGCGGTACAAAGCGCAGTCGCTGACAGCGCGACCGAATCGTCTGAAGCAGTCCGCTGGCACACGTTGACACCAATACGAAGTGGGTATCGGGTCGTGGTTCCTCCAGGGTCTTCAGAAGACGGTTGGCCGCCACCAGTGCCGTCGGGGCCGTCAGCTGATCTGCCGGATCAATCAGGATCACCTGGGCGCGACCCTCGACCGGGCGAAAGGTCAAGCGCTTGAGTAGTCGTTCGATTTCATCGGCCAGGCCGGCCAGCTCCATCGTGACGGTGATGAAGTCGGGATGACTGCCTGAGGCGACCTTGCTGCACGACTCGCAGCGGCCACAGGCATCCCCGGTCCTCGGAGGGGCCTGACAGTTGAGTGCGGCCATAAGTGCTCGCGCCGTCGTGGCCTTGCCAACTCCCTCCGGCCCATCGAATAGATAGGCGTGGTGCGGACGCCCAGCGGCAATGGCGCTTCGTAGCACTGCCACCACCGCGTCTTGACCAACGATACCGCCGAGTCCGCGAAGGTACGGAGCCGCGCCGAACTGAGCTGTCTCCGCTTCGGTCTGCATGGCCGGGCAGTATTCTCCAGTCGGTCGCTTGCAAGCAAGCGGTTATCGTGTGCCGGCTCTGAGAGGGACGATTTGGAAAAATTCGGCTTCGTGGAACCGGGCAAGTTTAGTGAGCGGGAGACGACGGGAACACTTCGCCTAGCATCTTGAGGAGCGCTGCCCACGAGTCCTTGTCGGCGCTGGCGCTGTAGCCGAGACCGGGAATACCGGCCTTGTCGGCGTCAGGATTGGTGAAACCATGTTTTGCACCAGGGTAGCTGACGATGTCAAAACGAGCGCCCGCGTCGGTCAGTTCTTTGCGGAAGGCAGTCACCTGGTCAGGGCCAATCATGGGGTCGTCGGCACCGGTCATCACCAGGACTCGCGGCCTAAATCCCTTTTTGGCGACCAGCTTCGACGATAGTGATCCGTGAAACGTGCCAATGGCGGCCAGGTCTTCCCCCGAACGAGCCATGTCGAGCACGATGCCTCCGCCGAAGCAGTAGCCGATTGCCGCAAGCTTCCCCGGGTCAACCTGTGGCACTGCTTTGAGCTGGGCGACAGCCGCCGTAAAGCGAGCTTTGGCCTGCGCCGGATCTTTGGTCGCTTCAGCGACAAAAGCGCGAGCATCCTCGGGGTGCTTGGCCAGCTTGCCTTTCCCGAACATGTCGAGCGCGAAACCAACGTAACCAGCCTGCGCCAGCCGAATCGCTTGGTTGCGGGCGTGCTGATTGTGTCCCCACCACTCGTGCACGATCACCACGCCGGGGCGCTTGCCCTTCTGCGCATCATCCCACGCCACAAAGCCTTGGAGCGTGGTCTGCCCCTGCTTGTACTCGATTTCCTTTTGCTTAACCTCGGCATGGGCTGGGCTCATCATCGCGAACGCCAGGGCCATTGCCATCGCACAAATTGCTCGTCTCATGAGGGTTCCTCCGCTGGGTCGCCATCATCCCCAGGTGACCCTCCCTAGGCAAGTGTCGCGACGCGAGTTGTAGTGCCGTTTGCTCTGCTGCCAGCGCCCTCCGAACGGCTTTCGTCAATGGAACCTGTGATCGGGCGGGGGCTGTCGGGGATTTGTGGTAGGGGTCATTTCCATGGCGTGTGGAGGCAATGGCAAGGCGTTCTACGAGTTCTTCGCGGGCGGGGGCATGGCTCGGATTGGGCTCGGTCCGGGCTGGGACTGTCTGCTTGCCAACGACATCGATGCTGCGAAAGCGTCTGCCTATCGTGCGGCGTTCGGGCTCGCGGAAGAGCTGCGAGTCGGCGATGTTGGGAGTCTGACGACGGCAGAGCTGCCAGGGCAGGCGGATTTGGCGTGGGCCTCGTTTCCCTGCCAGGACTTGTCGCTGGCCGGGCATTATCAGGGACTTGAGGGCAGACGATCTGGGACGTTCTGGGGATTTTGGGGGCTGATGCAGGGTCTGCATCGGGAAGGTCGAGCCCCACGGATGATCGTGCTGGAGAACGTCAAAGGGGCGATTACCTCGAAACAGGGCGCTGACTTGGCGCTGTTGTGCGAGTCCTTGGCCGAGCTGGGATATGAGTACGCACCGCTGGTGATTGATGCACAGCTCTTTGTGCCGCAAAGTCGGCCTCGACTGTTTGTCGTGGCCTTCGGACCATCGGCACTGCCAGCAAAGGATATGGTGGGCAGTGGTCCTTGCGCGGACTGGCACCCAAGTTCGTTGCGGCTCGCTCTGGATCGACTCTCGGGGCGGGCGCGGGCCGCGTGGCGGTGGCTGAACCTATCTGTACCGATGGCTCGGCGGGCCAAGCTGTCGGAACTGGTCGAAGAGGAGCCGCACGGCGTGGTTTGGCACAGTTCGGCACAGACGGCGCGGCTGCTCCAGTTGATGTCACCGCTTCACCAGCAGAAAGTGGCGCAGGCTCAGCTTCAATCGGGTCGAAGGGTCGGAACCATCTACAAACGGACGCGGCCACTACCGGACGGAGCTGAGCGCGGTCAACGTGCAGAGGTCCGCTTCGATGAAGTCGCCGGCTGTCTCCGCACTCCTGCGGGAGGCTCCAGCCGTCAGATCATCTTGGTGGTGGAAGGGAAGCGGGTACGCAGCCGCCTGCTGTCTCCTCGGGAAGCCGCCCGTCTGATGGGTCTCCCAGAAGAGTATCCGCTACCCGAGCGGTATAATGATGCCTATCACCTCATCGGAGATGGTGTCGCGGTGCCGGTCGTTTCCTTCTTGGCGCGCACCGTGATCGAGCCGTCCCTGGCCTGTGGACAGAGAGTGGATGCACCATGCGCAGTCGTCTTGAATCGTTCCTTGCCCACAACCAGCAATTTCGGGACAAAGGATCTCTCTGTGTCGCTTTAGTTGTTACTGGCCATGCTCGTGACAGGTCGTTGCCGTTGGACTCGGAACGGCTCATCACCGATGGTGGAGGGCAGGTGCTGGGGCTTGGGAAACAGGCGGTCCAGAACATCTTGGTTCGCCACGGGATCCATCGTGTGTTGGCACAAGAGGGCGGCAGGACCAGCCGTGGCAGCCTGGGAAACATGCGTACGTATGTGGAGTTCCTGAACGAGGTCTATCAAGAGCTTGGTTCGGTGGACCTGGATGAAGTGGAACAGTTCTGGGTGCAGCAGGTGAGGCTGTTTTTTGCGGCCAAGCCCTTCACGTTGCGTTTGGATGGGTCGTTGAGTCTGCGGACGGTCATTCGCAACCTGCTCGGCCAGGCGGCTGCGCGTCAGCGTGAGCAGAAAGGGACGACGTTTCAGGGGACCATGCTCCAGCATCTAGTGGGGGCCATGCTGGAATCCATTGTTGGGGCCGGCAAAATCGTTCATCACAGCGCGAATCAGAATGACGAAAGCGAAGGACGTAATGGAGATTTCGACGTCGATGATCTCTCCTTCCACGTTTCTACCGCGCCAACAGAGGCGCTCATTCAGAAGTGCCAACACAACCTGAACGCCAACCGGAGGCCGATCCTGGTGACGACGGGCAGGGGGGTAGCCACGGCAGAAGGGCTCGCAGGCAACGCAGAGCTAGGGGATCGTATGGATGTGCTGGACGCGGAGCAGTGGTTTGCCACCCATTTGTACGAACAGGGACTGTTTGCACAGAGCCAGCGGCGGCCTCAGATCGAGGCGCTCATCCATCGCTACAATGAGTTGATCGACGAGCGTGAGACAGATCCGAGTCTGCGGATCGATCTACCGCCCCGGTCGTTGCCCAAAACCGCAGCGGGCTTGAAATAGGCCTCGTCGATGGGTCGAATGCCAGTGTACCTCCTCTTTTGGGGTAAAGTCGCGGGGTGCTGCCGAGTTTGAGCATACGGAGCAAGCTCATCGGACTTCTGTCGGTGTTGCTGCTCCTCGTCTTGGTGACGAGTACGCTGGCCGGGCGGGTGCTGCTCAAGCGGCGCGTCGACGACCACATGCGTCGCGAGGCCGAGGCCACGGCGCAAGACCTGGCCACGAACCTGGAAGACTACCTGAAGCACGAGCGGTCCGACGATGAAGTCAAGGCGCGGCTCGAAGCCCTGCGCGGGCGACATCGCATTTTTGAGCTGTCGCTGCTGGTCGATAGTGAATCGGGTGACAAGATTCAGATCGTGCTGCCTCAGACGGGTGGGGCGGAGATCTCGCACCCGGAGCGACCCCGCAAGCCGCGTTCGGAGCGGGCGCTGGCCTACGAAGCACGACGGGCGCTGTGGGATCGCGGACAGCCGAGCCGTCCACCCATGCTGCGTGGAGTCGAGCCACTGTGGCGCCTGCCCGATCGCGGTCCATCGTCGCGCTGGGCGCAGGCATTTCCCACGCCTCAAGAGCCGCTCGGGAAGCCGAGTCGTAGCATCAAAACCAGCGAAGGCCCGTCGATGTGTCAGCGCTGTGTGACCGCTCTGGCCGATCTAGATCCGATGGGACCGCAGCGCGGCAAGCTGCGGGTGACCGTGCCGCTGGATCGCTACGATCAGGTGCTGAGCGACCAGATGGGCATCTCGGCGGTGACGGCACTCGGGGCGCTACTGGTACTGCTCCTGGCAACGGTGGCGATTGTGAACCGAGTGGTCGCACGGCCGGTGTCAGAGCTGGCGCAAGCCATGCGCGAGGTCGAGCAGGGCAACCTTCAGCGACGGGTCGGATTTGGGCAGACCGACGAGATTGGCAAGCTGGCGCATGGCTTTAACGCAATGCTCGATCGGCTCGCAAAAGCTGATGAAGAGATTCGCGGCCTCAACTCGCGACTGGCGGACGACATTTTGGCGGCGACTCGGGATTTGCAGAGCAAAAACGAAGCGCTCCAGCAGCTCAATCAGATCCTGCTGCAGATGCAGCGCGAGCTGGGCGATAAGGAGCGGCTGGCGGCGCTGGGACAACTGGCGGCGCAGCTTGCGCATGAGATTGGAACTCCACTAGCCGCTGTCTCGGGACACCTACAACTCGCGGCGTTTGATCGCGAGCTACCGATGGGGCTGCGTGACCGTCTGCAAGTGGCAACGAGCGAGCTGGGTCGGGTTTCGAAGATCATTCGGGACTATCTGGACCACACCCGGGCGGGCCAGCCGAGCATCGTCGCCTCGGATGTGCGGCGGTTGGTGGAAGAAGCCGTGCGGGTGACGACCAGTGCGCTCCGGCGACCCGGGCTACGCATCATCACAGAGGTCAGCCCCGATGCCGAGCTGGTGCAGACCGATCCCGGCTTGCTGCGCCAGATCCTCATCAACCTTCTCACCAACGCAATGGATGCGACCACGGCCCAGCAATCAGACCCAGCGAATCTTGGCTCTGGACGGATCTTTGTGTCGGCGAAGACCGATGGTGACCGGATTGTGATCGCGGTTCGGGATGAAGGAACAGGAATTCCCAGCGAAGACCTGCAACGCATCTTCGAGCCGTTTTACACGACCAAAGGCCGGGGACGTGGCACCGGGCTGGGGCTGTCGATTTGTCGCGAGCTGACACGCTCCCTCGGCGGCAAGATCACCGTCGAGAGCGCGCCCGGTCAAGGGTCGACCTTTGCACTGCACCTGCCGCGAGTGCCGCAGCTCAAACAAGCGGCCTAGTGCATCCGAACGTCGCTGGGGGCGGAGATTACTTGTCAAAGCCCCAGGTGAAGTCGATGTCCTTCGATCCGCCGCCCATCCCCATGAATCCACCGCCCGGAGTAAACGTCGGCAGGGAGACATTGAGCGTGACTTTCCTGGTTTCAGCCGTCACGAGCTTGTTATTGGCGACGCATAGCCTGCCTCGGGTCGCAAACACCTGCACCGGACCTGGAACCATCGTCGTCGAGTAGATCGGTCTAGTGTCGCAGATGCTCTGGCCGTTGCGGTAGGTACACTCCTCGCGGGAGCCGGTCTGCGTGCGAACGGCCATGAGTCCGTTGTAGGTTTGGACCACCGGCGGCTCTGCTGCGATCGTGGGCACCACAGTCGGGCCTGGGCTCAGTTCGAAGTTCAACTTGGCGGCACTCAGATCGATCGCTGCCAGCTCGTGTAGCGTCACTGTGACACACAACTGCTGCGCATCCAGCGTATCGAGGACGGCCTCATCGGTCATCGAGCCCGGTGGCAGTCCGTGAGAGTTCTCGGTCCAGCTGTGCGGTTTGGCGATGCGCGAAGGTGCGAGGGGACCACCAGTGACGAGCGGATTTTTGACCGTAACCTCTGGCGTTGCACAGCCTAACGTTGCGCCACCAAGGCCTACCCACAACAGGCCACAGATTCCGAACAGACCAACCATACGACGCCAAGCGTGCGGAGACGGAGGTACAGGGAAATGGTACAAGGCGGGACTCCTGGGTATTTGGACGACGGGGGGCACCGCTCATCAGCGATGGCTGCGGCGAGCCGTCGAGCAGGCGTGTCTACGCTGTGAGCGTCATCACTTGTTAAGCGTGCGGGTGAACTCGACCTTGCCGGTGGTGTCGATGAACTCAGCGACGAGCTGCCTACCGGTGATGGTTACGTACAGGAAGCCAATCGAGTTGGATTGCCAGCGACTCGCGTTTTTGCCCTTGAGGTCGGTTCCACTCGATCCAGCTCCAGAGACGGCCAGTTCAGTGCCCTTGCAGGTTTCGACCAGCCACTGCCGACTGTGATCGTGTCCGCACAGATACAGATCGACTTTGCCGCAGACGTTTTCGTCGAAGAAGTCTTTGACTCCTTTGCCGTTGGCGATGGGTACGCCCGGGAGGCCGTCGTAGCTGCCCGCGTTACCGTGGGGCCCGTTCGACAGATAGGGATGATGGCCCAGCGCGATCTTCCAGGTTGCTGTCGACGATGCCAGCCAGTTTTTCATCGACTCCTTCTGTTTGTCGACCTCACGGCCAAACATCATCAGGTTGGTATCGAGTGCGAAGAAGTCGGTGTTTTCGACGGTACGGCGGTAGTGATTGGCCGGCAGCTTCCATTTCATCGAGCTGGCGGTATAAAGAATCTCCCACTTGGCCTTGTCGAACTCATTGCCAGCACCGTTGCCACCGTAGTCATGGTTGCCAAGGACCACGTAGAAAGGTTGGCTGATCCCCATGTACGGTTTTTCGAACTTGGTCTGCCACTGCGCGTCGGTGACGCTCGTGACGCCGCTTTCGTAGATGTTGTCGCCGAGGAGCTGGACAAAGTCGCAACCAGAGGCGGCGCACTTGCGGGCCACAGCGTTTGCGACATCCTGCTGACCGGTGTTGCCTTTGCCGGTGTCGCCCATGGCTGCAAAACGGATCACTTTGGGCCCTGCTCCCTGATCGGGATTGGTCGAGGTAAGATCAGCTGCCGCAGCAAAATCCGCTACACCAGCCTCGATAGGACTTGCCAGGTCTAACAGCGTTTCATCGTCAGGATGTACGCCGCCATCAGGGCCCACGCAGGCGGGAAGAGTCGCCGCGCAGATTGCCAGACCAGCGAGAGAAACCAAAGATACCGCCGCAAGTGTTTGGCTACGCATGCGGCAGAATGTGCAAAAAACCTCGCGATTTGTACAGCGAGCAGAAAGCTTGAATCTCATGCATCACACCAAAACTCATGGAGCGTCCGCGAAAGCACCGCTCAAAGTACTGTTGCTAGAAAACATCCATCAGACCGCCGTTGAGACGATGGCGCGCGAGGGTCTGGTCGTTGAGACGCTGACGAAGTCACTGCCCAAAGAGCAGCTGATTGCGCGGCTTTCTGGGGTGCAGGTCTTGGGCATTCGCAGCAAGACCCGTATCACCGATGAAATCATGGCCGCCGCGCCAGATCTGCAAGCGATCGGCTGCTTTTGCATTGGCGTCAACCAAGTCGATCTGGCAGCGGCGAATCGTCTGGGTCTGCCGGTCTGGAACGCGCCTTTTTCCAACACCCGCAGCGTCGCCGAGATGATCATCGCCGAGATCATCGTGCTGGCCCGGCAGCTCGGGGATCGCAGCCGCGAAGTTCACGTTGGCAAGTGGCGCAAGGTCGCATCAAGCTGCTTCGAAGTGCGCGGCAAGACGCTCGGTATCATCGGGTACGGTCACATTGGCTCGCAGGTGTCGGTACTTGCTGAGGCGCTGGGGATGCGGGTCGTTTTTTATGACATCACACCGAAGCTTCAGCTCGGCAATAGCCAGCCGTGCGAATCGTTACAAGAGCTGCTGCATGTCGCCGACTTCGTGACGTTGCATGTCCCCGCGACACCACAGACCCAGTGGATGATCGGTCCTGAGGAGCTAGCGGCGATGAAAAAGGGCAGCTATCTGCTCAATGCCAGTCGCGGTACCGTCGTGCAGATTGACGCATTGTGTCACGTCCTGCGCAGCGGTCATTTGGCCGGGGCCGCCGTCGATGTCTATCCTGAAGAGCCCGAGGAAAACACCGACTCATTCGTGACTCCTCTCGCCAGTCTCCCCAACGTGATCTTGACACCTCACATCGGTGGTTCGACGCAGGAAGCACAGGCCAGCATCGGTCGCGAGGTCGCGCAGAGCATCTGCAAGTTCGTCGCTCAAGGGGCAACCACCGGCGCGGTCAACTTCCCACAGGTCGAGTTGCCGCCATCGCCTGGCACTCACCGCATCTTGAACGTTCACAAAAACGTCCCCGGCGTGCTCCGCGACATCAGTCGTGTGGTTTCGGAGCTAAACGCCAACATCCACAGCCAGATGCTGTCTACCGACGAGCACATCGGCTATCTCATCATGGATCTCGATCAAGATGTTTCGGCACAGGTTCTCGACGGAATTCGCCATCTGTCAACCAGCATCCGAACCCGAATCTTGTGACGAGGCGGTGCGTTTCAGGCCGCGGCGCTTTCACTCGGTGCAGTGTGCCAGCGCATGATTCGGCGAGGCCAGCCTTCTTCCCGACGCGATCCTCGATACAGTTGGCGGGCCAGGGCTGTCACAAACGCCGTCGCCCACTGTGGAACCTCGCTGATGCCTCCAACAGGAGTCAACGTCAGCTCACCACCGGGAAGGCCAATTCGGACATCGAGATCTTGGTAGCTCGGGGCAAGGTGAATTCGCACCAAGTACCGTGCCTGCAATTCATCCACCGACTGACGATCGAACTGAAACCGTGCACCGAACTGGGGAGCATACGCAGAGGACATGCAAAATGGATAGCCTAGTGCTGCGGTGATGTCCAGCCATTCGGCCCTCTGATCATGCGACCAATTGCGAGAGCGCTCTCGTTTCTGGGTATGCTCCTCTGGTGATGTCGAAAACTCCACGATATAGTGAGCAGTTCTGAGATCCCGATGCGCGCTGACGACGACCCCACCAAGACCGACACCTCGCCGCAGACTGCGAGCGAGCCGCACCTCCAACTGCTGGCATCGCTTGGTCGAGGAGGGGCGCTAACCCCCGAAAGAACGCGCCGAGTGTTCGTCAATCGTCACCTGCGCATGGATCACATCGAGGTCATTGGCTTCGATATGGACTACACGCTGGCGCTGTACAACCAGCCTCGGCTGGAAGCGCTGTCGGCGGCCTGTACCCTCGACAAGATGATTGTGCGGCGCGGCTATCCCGAGGCGCTGCGCGAGCTGCCGTATGATTCTCGACTGGCGATCCGCGGTCTCGTCATCGACCGAGATCGTGGCAACGTCGTCAAAATGGATCGCTATGGCTACGTCGGACGAGCGTACCACGGCACGCGGTCCCTCTCCCGCGTCGAGCGCCGCAAGCTATACCGAGAGCAATTGCTGCGGATTTTGCCTTCGCACTACGCGTGGATCGATACGCTCTTTGCCTTACCCGAAGCGGTTCTGTTTGCGCAGATTGTCGACTTTTTCGATGCAGACCCGGCCTTTGCGGCGCTGGCGGCGGACAAAAAATCGGCTCGTTACAGTCAGCTTTGGGCCGACATCCGCGAGAGCATCGATGAAGCGCATCGCGACGAAACGATCAAACGAGTGATCAAGGCCGATATGGGCAGCTACATTGTCAACGACCCTGATCTGCCTGCGACGCTGCATCGCTTTCGTTCGGCGGGGAAGCGGCTGTTTCTTCTGACCAACAGTGGGCTCGACTACACCCAAGCGGTGATGTCGTATTTGCTTGACAAACGGCTACCAGGCTACTCCTCGTGGCGCAGCTACTTTGATGTAATTGTCGTCGATGCCAAGAAGCCGTCGTTTTTCACGGAACAGTCGCCCCTGCTGGCACTCGATTCCGATGGCAAAGTCCGGGGCGAGCTGGGCGGGCACGAGCCCCCGTCGCGAGGCCGACTGTGCCAAGGCGGCAACGTCCAGGCGCTGGACCGATTGCTGGGGCTGCGTGGCGACCGGGTTCTCTACATCGGTGATCACATCTACGGCGACATGTACCGAGCCAAGCGGGCATCGGTGTGGCGCACCGCGATGATCATCCAGGAACTGGAAGACGAATTGCTACAGCAGCGACTCGTCGAAGAGCAGCTTCAGCGACTCGAAGTCATGGAGCGCACCCGTCATCGCGTCGAGGCAGAGCTGCGCTACGAACAGCTTCTTGGGCAGCGGTTGCGCAGCATGGCGCAGGATGACCCACAGCTTCACATCGTGTCGGAAGAGTCGCGGGAAAAGACGATCGAGCAAGCCCAGCTTGAGCTACGAAAACACAGCGAGTCAATGCGGGCCCTCATTCGTCAAACTGATGATGAGATGGATCGCATCGAGCATCAGATTGAGCAGGCATTCAACCCGTTCTGGGGGCCTCTGCTCAAAGCGGCTGCCGAGAACTCCCGGTTCGGTCAGCAGGTCGAAGACTTTGCTTGCGTCTACACCAGTCGTGTATCCAACTTTTTACAGTACGCGCCTTTCCAACACTTTCGTTCGCCAAGGGATCATTTGCCCCACGAGCGCGTGTATTAGGCTTGGAACCACCGGGTGCTTCAAGGTAGCGAGTTTTTGGAAGTTGGCCTAGAACGTGCTAGGTGGCTGAGTAAAAGAGAAGGGGCCCCGCTGGCCCTAGACTTTGGATAAAGTGAAGGACCTAGAGTCCAAAAGGAGAGATCGATGAAAGCTCTGACGTCTATGAAGTCGGTGATGGCGCTTGTGATGGGTATGGCTCTGTTCGCTGGTTGCGACCAGTCGAAGGAAGAGCTCGATAAGACCAAGGTCGAGCTGGCCAAAGCGACTGCCGAGCGTGACCTGATGAAGGGCCAGATCGACAAGGCCACCCAGGATGCCAAGGATGCCCAGACCAAGCTGACCGACGCTGAGAACAAGCTCAAGGAAGCCGATGCCAAGCTGGCCACCTGCCAGCCCGCTGCTGCGGTTCCTCCGGTTGATCCAAAGGCCGCCGCCCCCGCCAAGCACGCTGCTGGCAAGCCCGCTGCCAAGGCCGCCCCGCTCGCTCCGAAGCAGGACGCTTCGGCCCCCGTGGGTAGCCAGACCAATGCGGTCAAGGTCGCCCCGGGCAACGCTGCCGCTGGTATGTAAGCCTTATAGGGCCCCCATCAGAGGGGCCTAGTTGTTGGGCCTTAGTTTCTAGACCAAAGGAGTTCACGATGAAGAAAATTGGACTGCTCGTTGCCCCGGTTCTGCTCGCCCTTGGCTGTGGTGGCATTGACAGCCTGTTTGATGGCGGTGCCCTTGACGGTGGCGTTACCCCGTTCCAGGTGCAGAGCGCCAACTATACCCAGAGCGCGACCAGCACCGTCAGCACCACCTGTGGTGTGATCGATCCGGTTGCGGCCCAGACGGCCCTCAATGGTTCGCAGCGCCACGTTTACAACGACGCGATGGGTAACCTTTGCTTCGAGACGGTGGTCACCTCCGGCCAGCCTGTGCTCATCGGCTGCGGCATGGTGTCCTTCAACAAGGGCCAGCTGAAGTCAACCGGCATCGCCTTCAATGATGGCAAGTGCCAGTGGACCTCGAGCACGACGATCGACATCACGGTGACCGCGAAGAACACCATTAAGATCGACAAGTTTTCCCAAGACCGCAGCCAGTGGGGCTCGGTCACCGCTGGTAGCTGCAGCCAGGTCAGCGCCTGCAACGTCAATTGGTCGGCAACGCTCACCGGCCCATAACTACTTCTGCTCGGCTACCGCCTCAACCGCCGGTTGAGAACGGCGAGTACTTCTTCGACCTCGGCTAGCTTCGCTAGCTTCCCCAATCCTACGTAAGCCAGTCCTCCCAGCAGCAGTGCCGCTGCGAGTAGTGCGATCGCTCCCGCTGTAGATGTGGCGAGCGTGCCGTGGCCTGTGGCAGTTTTGTAGGCCCACACCGTCCCAGACATGACTACGCCGGACAGCCCAGACAGCACGGCGATTTGGAACAGCGCCTTGCCGTCTCCTTCGCGCAGCAGCGTGCCGTACCTGCGGCGGAACGACAGCAGCAGCACACCAAAGTTGACGCTGGCAGTGATGGTTGTCCCAAGCGCCAACGCCAGATAGCCGAAGCTTTTGTGGAACACGATGTTCCACAGCACGCCGCACAGAACGGCAAGAAGCGATGCCAGCATCGGAATACGGGCTCGCTTTAACGCATAAAAGACCGGCGCGACGACCTTGATTCCGGAATAACAAAGCAGCCCGATGGAGTAGTAGCGCAGCGCCGCTGCTGCATGCTCGGTGTCGGAAGCGGTAAATGCCCCATGCTGATAGATGACGCGTAGGATGGGCTCGGCCAGTACCCACAGCGTCACTGCCGTCGGAAGTGTGTAAAACGTCGTCAGGCGTAGGCCTCGGCGCATCGTGTCACGGACTCCGTCGAGGGCGGTACGTAGGTTGGACTCGCTGGCGCTGTCGGCGGCTTGGGCGAGTGCGACCGTTCCGATGGCGACTCCGAACATCCCAATGGGGAGCTGCATCAATCGAAACGCGACCTGGAGCCAGGTCACCGCGCCATCTTGCTGCGATGCAAACGAAGAGCTGACGTAGATGTTGACCTGAGTCGCAGCGAGTCCAATCGTGGCCGGTGCCATCGCCCACAGCATGGGTCGCAGCCCCGGATGCGAAAACATCGTGCCGAGTCGCACCCGATAGCCGCTCCGAAACAGCGGTAGCCACTGTGCGAGAAGCTGCAGGAGCCCGCCGATCATCGTCGCTGCGGCCCAAGCAATCGCCGCCGTGCGTGTTCTTCCGATTCCGAGCACCCACAGCGTTCCACCCACGACGATCGCTGACAGATTGAACAGAGCCGGGGCCAGGGCAGGGGGGAGGAATCGTTGTTCAGCGTTGAGCATCCCCATCGCCACCGCAGCGACTGACACCAGCAGAAGAAACGGCATCATGATGCGGGTGAGTAGAACGGTGAGCTCGGCCTTGCCCGCGATCTGCGCGTATCCCGCCGCCCAGGTATCCACAAGCTGGGGCGCAAAGATGGTTCCGAATAGGACCAGAGTGCCCACTACGATGACTAGGAGTGTGGTGACTGCATTGGCCAGCGCGAAGGCTGAATCGGGGCCAGATTTTTTGCGGGTTTCGATGAAAGTGGGCTGAAAAGCTGCTGAGAGTGCTCCCTCGGCGAACAGATCTCGCAGCAGGTTCGGGAGCCGGAAGGCCATCGTAAAGGCATCGCCGTAGTAGCCCGCACCCAGGAGCGCGGCAAAGACTTGCTCACGAAGGAGCCCCAAAATCCGTGAAGCCAGCGTCGCCAGGGATAGCAGCAGCGCGGCCTTGGCCATCGGTCGCTGGGCTGGCCCGACCGAACTGGGGATGACGGCGACTGGACCTGCCGATGGTGGCTCGGGCTTTGAATCAGACATGATCAGCGCAGACCGACGGCCTCGATGGCACGGGTCAGCTCTTCAGCGCTGTGGACGCCGCGAAAGATCTGCCGGACTTGGCCTTCTGAGTCGATAAGGACGGTGACCGGGATCTGGGTGATTCCGTAGCGTGCCGAGACGGTGCCGGGATCGCTACCAATGGGCAGCTTGAGTCCGAGCGCTGCCGCAAACTGCTTGGCTTTGGCCTCGGCACCATCAATCTCGATGGCAATCGTGCGCAGCCCGCGTGGCTGAAGCTGGGTATGCACTTGGTCGATGAGTGGCAGCGACTCTTTGCACGGCCCACACCAGGTTGCCCAAAAATCGATCAGCACCGGATGACCACGCTGGGCCGACAGCTCGAAACGCTCGCCCGGAGACGCAGCGGCATCAATGCGCGGCACCGAAAAATCGGGAGCGCTACGGCCTCCCTGCGGCGGCGACGATGGGACCGACAGCCAGCGGCGGGCTTCATTGGCAATGATCACGACAAACAGCCCGATCAGAATCCAGGAAATGACCCGCGTCGTCATCGAGTCATGGCGGCCGGGGCCTTGGTCATCGCTCGCATCATCGCTGCGAACCCGCTGGTCACTCATAACCGGCTGCTCCGCCTTTGCTCACGCTCGTAGATGAGACGAAGGCCAGTGAGGGTCAGCATCTCGTCGCACTCCTCGATGGTTCGGCTGTCCTTGGCGATGAGAGGGGCGAGTCCTCCGGTCGCGATGACTTTGAGGGGAAAATCGACCTCGGCACGCATCCGCTCGACAATTCCATCCACAAGACCAACGTAGCCATAGACCAGGCCAGACTGCATGCTCGTGACGGTGTTTTTGCCGATGACCGAGCGTGGCCGGGCAAGCTCGACGCGGGGCAGTTTGGCCGCAGCGTGGAACAGTGCGTCAGCGCTGATGCCAATGCCGGGGGCAATGGCACCGCCGAGATACTCGCCTTTGGGGGTTACCACGTCGAAGGTCGTGGCCGTGCCGAAGTCAACCACTAGGCAACCAGATCGGTGACGCTCGTACGCAGCCACGGCGTTGATGATGCGGTCGGCACCGACCTCACGCGGGTTTTCATAGAGAATCGGCATGCCTGTTTTTGAGCCAGGTCCGACGACTACCGGCTCGATGTGCAGGTAGCGCCGGAACAGCCGCTGAAACGCATTGAGTACTGGCGGCACGACCGTCGCTAGAATCCCTGCGGTAATACCGCGTTCACCGGGCTGGGCCGACGCGGCGACCAGTTGTCCGGTGGGGCTTGATTCAGGGTCGCGCTGCTCATCATTCGGTGTGTCACGCTGCGGACCGGCGCGAAACGGGAGCCCGCTCAGCGTGAACATCGAGTGGAGCAGGGCCGCGTATTCGTCCTCGGTCCGAGCCTTGCGAGTCTCGACGCGAAAATGAGTCAGCAGCGTCGCTCCGTCGAAGACTCCGAAGACGATATTGGTGTTGCCGATGTCCACCGCAAGCAGCATGCGGCTAGCTTAATCCAAAGCGAGCCGGCACGACATCCGCGCCGCTGCAATCGCGTTTATTATCTCGAACATTGACCGTAACCGAGACAAACCATGACCACTTACAAGACCCGTTCTGTTTCGTTCGCTCGTCGTCCGCTGTCGTTTGCCATCCGGCTCAAGTGGCGTCAGCCATTGTCTGCCCTGGGGCTTTGGGGCCTTCTGGCCGCTCACCCTGAGGTGCTTGCAAAGAGCCCGGCACCGGCGACCGTCGTTCACGAGCGCAGCTATGAGGCGCTCGAAAAACACGCTCGCGGTCTGGCCGACGAAATCGGTATGCCGGCTGATCGCCGTGATCTGGCGCTCTCTCGACTCCGCACGGCGTTTGAAAACGGCAAAATTGCTGCTTTTTCCAAGGACGCGACGCTCAATGGAATTTTCGCGTACCAGATGGGTGAAGGTGGATTTCTGGTCAAAGTGAAAAAAGGCAAAGGAGCTGCCTATCTTTCGAGCACGGAACCGAAGGTGGCGCTCGATTTCAAGAGCGTAACCTTTGGTGCTCAGGTCGGTGGTGGTTCGGAGTGGGGTTTTGGGGTCATCCTCGGACTCCGTAACACCGCTGCCTTTGGCGGCGACTACGAAGGCAACACCCGTGGTGCGACCGCCGGGTCAGAGAGCCTGAACATCACCAAGCTGACCAAGAATGGACTGAGTACCACCGACCCCAGCTACCATGAACTCTATCTGGTTGCGGTCAGCAAGGGACTGTCTGCCGGGGCCGCAATTGGCAACCTGACAATATTACGCAGATAGTAGTGCTAATATATGGGCTCTCTGCTCAGCTTTTCCGACATAGTCTCCTAAAAAACCTAGATTCGTACAGTAACTCGCTACTGATTCTGCCGCGTTTTGTGGCATGATGAGTGGTATCGTGCGCACTGGATTTAGGATGGGGGCCCGCCCTCTTTGGGGGATGTTGGCGCTGTGGGGAATCCTCAACGGATCGATGGCTGGTCGGGCTGTTGCGGAAACATCGCTGGATGCTGTCGCGAGTTCGCGTGAGCCCTGGCAACAGCACAAAGTCAAGCACGGCATCTCGGTCGAGAGGAGGGCGGTGAAGGGCTCTTCCTTTTTCGAGTACCGCGCCTCGATCGGTATTCCAATGGCACCAGCCCTGCTGATCGAAGACATGTGGCGGACCGTTACGCTGAAGCCGGGGCCACTGGTCAAAAAGCGCCAGATTCTGAAGCAGGGCGACACAGAGATTGTGTTCTACGATCAGATACAGACTCCCGTCGTCTCTGATCGCGACTACACCATGCGGTTGCGGAAAGTGGCGCTCGGCCACGATCGCTTCCAGATGATCTTCGAGACCGCCAACGAGCTTGGACCTGGCCCTGATCCGAAGCATGTTCGGATTCTGGCGATTCACGGCTCCTGGAGTCTGGAACCCGATCCCAGTGTGGCCGGTGGTTCGCTCGTTACCTACCAAAGCTACAGTGAACCGGGCGGATCGGTTCCCGCCTTTATGATCCACGGGGCTCAGATGGAGCAGACCATAAAGAGCGTCGAAACCTTGAAGGCGCGAATCCTGGCTGCCCAAAATTCGCCAAGTCCGTCGAAGTAACCTGCAGATTCTATCGTTCGCAGCGTGTGGGAGTCGTGCTAGGGTGCCTCTACTCTAAGAGGCCCAAAGACTCCTCATGCCCATCATTCGCAGCTTTCGCGGCGTAGCGCCGCAGATTCATGACAGCGTATTTGTTGCAGACAACGCCACTCTCGTTGGAGATGTGCACATCGGTGCTCGTTCGACGATCTGGTACGGTGCCGTCCTTCGCGGAGATGTGCACTACATTCGGATTGGCAGCGAGACCTCGATCCAAGACAACACGGTGGTCCATGTCACCCACGATCGCTTTCCCGTGGAGGTGGGTGATCGAGTGACCGTTGGCCACTCGGTGACACTGCATGGCTGCACCGTTTCCAGTCACTGCATCATCGGCATGGGGTCTACGATTCTTGATCAAGTTGAAGTCGGAGATCACTGCATCATTGGAGCTGGGGCCCTCCTGACTCCCGGGACGAAGATTCCTCCAGGTCATCTGGTCGTAGGATCGCCGGGTCGGATCAAGCGTCCGCTCAGCGCTGACGAGTTGACCTGGATCGAGTACTCTGCAGACCACTATATCGAGCTGTGTAGCATCTATCGTGCTGAGGCTGCGAGCCAGCTTGGTATTAATCCGAAGCCGTGATGAGCATCGTGGTGCAGCGAGCGTTCGGAGTCCTTGGATTCCTGTGTGGTGGTGCCGCGCTGGCGGTGGGTGCTCCGGCCGCAATCATCCCGCGTCCATCCCTGCCCGATCCCGCACTGCTTTCGGGGCTTCCGAGTGAGCCTTGGATTCACACAGCCGATACCTCACGTCAGTACTTCCCGACTTTTGTCCGACAGACCCCCCGCGAACTGGTGTTGGGACTCCCTAGTCGTACTACACCGCGTCTGCCTGCGTCGCTGCGTAAGCTGGCGAGTGAGCAAGCGGACAAGATCCGCCGCACCTTGGGGGTTCCTTCCGTAGAGCTTCTGATCTGGCCCACACAGGATTGGAATGGACAACCGAACTGGGTCTATGCGCGCTACCGAACCAGCGCCAAGGAACCTTGGAGATGGCTTGTCGATGGACAGAATTGGCTACCGTTTTGGAATCAATCGGTTGGTCAAAAGCCACTCCTGCCGCAGTTGCGCTATCCGTTCGATCGCGAGGACCAGAAGGTCTTGTTCGATGATTTTCTCGTCTCAGATGACCTCTATTTTCAGCCGCAGTTTGGCAACTGCGTCTATGTGGATCGTGCGACCGACACCATCGTTTTGAAATGGCCGCATCCGGATACGCAAGCCAAGGAACAGACGCGACTTTCTGCACCGCTGCGCTTTGCTGCATACTGTATGAATCAGCCAGCTCGCGAGGGACTGAGTCCGTTTGCGCTGATATTGGGAGTCCGTGAAGGAGTGCTATCTTGGCCGGACATCGAGTGGCATGCGGAGCCTCAACCCCGGACGGTCGAGCTTGTCGATCAGCCGCTCCTTACCAAGCCGTTTGCACCGGATTTTGAACAAAAGTTCCGCCAAGATCTTCGCATCTTTTCAGGGGTAGAACGAGCGACGTTTCCGATCACTTCTCGGGTCGAGCAGTTTGTCAAAAAGGGGGCGTTTCAGCGCGACCACGATCTCGAAAGCTTGGTGGACTATCTGGAGGAGCGCTATCAGCAGCTAGGAATAGTGACGCACAGACAGCGCTTTGTGTGGCGTGGCATCGCGCAAAGTAACCTCATTGCCAAGATCAGAGGCCGTGGGTCCAGAGACGGAAAAACACTACCGATAGTGGTACTCGCCGATCACATCGATACGGCCGTTGAGGAAGATACCTTTGAGCGAACCGGACAGCGGGTCACGACTCCGGGGGCGGATGACAACGTGACGGCTACGGCGGCGCTGCTGCGCGCTGCAGAGTCTTTGCAACATCTGTCTTTGCTACATGATGTCTGGCTGGTCCACTTGACGGGGGAGGAGTTTCCCTCCGATGACTTAGGGGCCTGGCACTTTGCCGAAAAAATGATGCTAAACAAGACCGATTTGAAGGCGGTTGTTGTCTCCGATTTTATGGGTTGGCATCCCGCAGGTACGTCGGCCTTTCAAGTGAACCCGAGCGCCCATCCCCCATCGGCTCACTATGCTGCGTTGGCGGTGGATGCCTCGCGAAAGCTGGCACCGACTCTCACCCCGTTCTATCTGCCGCGCAGTAGCGAACGGAATGCGATTTATCAGACCGACGTCCAGGTCTTTGAGTACTTGGGATTTCCGGGCCTACTGTTCAATGAGCGCATCAACTATAACGGCAAGCCCAGCGAACAGAATCCCCACAACCATACCTCGAGCGATACAGTGGCTCACCTAGACATCCCTTTTGCGGCAGCGATTGCGAAGGTGATGATCGAGACAGTGGCCCGGATTGCCGAGGACAAATAGCGCCGAGAAGTAAGCCATGCATGCTCTACAGACCGCAAAACAGAAGCTACCATTGTCAGAGACACCTTCCCTGCTCGATGCTTCCGTTACAGAGCTTGTGAGTCGTCTGCGTGCTCGCACGTTGACCTCGCGGGAGCTTGTCGATGCTCACATCGCTCGCATTGAGGAAGTGAATCCCCGCCTGAACGCGCTGGTGGTCGATCGTTTCGCTGATGCACGTCGGGAAGCCGATCGTGCCGATGAGATCTTGGACAGTGCAGATCACACAGAGCTGCCACCACTGCTTGGGATTCCTTGCTCGATCAAAGAATTTTTGGCGATGAAAGGAATGCCACAAACCGGTGGAGTTCTCCATCGCAAGGGAGTCATTGCCGATCATGACTCTGTGGTGGTCTCGCGCATTCGCAAAGCGGGCGCGATTCCTCTCGGTGTGACCAATGTTCCAGAAGGTGGGTTGTGGATGGAAACCCACAACCTGATCTGGGGCAGAACCAGCAATCCTTGGGATCTGTCGCGGACCTCAGGAGGATCGTCAGGAGGGGAGGGGGCACTGGTCGGCGCAGGAGCGACTCCCTTTGGGATTGGTTCCGACATTGGCGGCTCGATTCGGATTCCGGCTGCATTCTGCGGTACAGTTGGACACAAGCCATCGGCTGGACTTGTTCCGAACACCGATCACTTTCCCGCGGCCAAGGACTCCCACGGTTACATGGTGATTGGGCCGCTATGTCGACGCGTTGGTGATGTGATGCCGATTCTGCGCGCGATTGCCGGTCCCGATGGTCAGGATCCTGCGTGTCAGAGTATGCCGATGCGTGATCCTGGAACGGTTCAGATTCCATCGCTGCGGATCTTCCTGTGGCCTGGTGGCGGGGCGCTGAAGGTGCGTCCGGTGATGAGGGAAGCGGTCGATCTGTGTGCAGCGGCGCTACGCAGTGAAGGTGCCCGTGAACGGACTCTGTCCGGTCATGATCTGGAGAACGGTTTTGTGCTATGGATGAGCGCTTTGCAAGCGGCCAATCCCGATGGGTATGAGTCTGTGGTGGCAGGTGAAGGAGGGATGTCGATTCTGCGTGAGCTGCTGCTGTATCCACTGGGTCGTTCGAGCTTCGTCCTGCCGACGCTGGTCACGATGTTAAGTGAGTCGTTGGTGCGCCGACTCCCGATCGGATTTTCTTCCTTCCTGGCGCGTCTCGATCGACTGCGGGATGAGTTAGATGCTCAGCTTGGCGATGATGGGGTGATTCTGCATCCTCCCTACAGCCGACCCGCGCCGCGTCACAAGCTGGCGCTTCTCACTCCGTTTGATGCAGAGTGTACGGCTCTGTTTAACGTGTTGGGGTATGCCGTGACGGTGGTTCCGGTTGGCTTCGATGAAGAAGGAATACCGGTCGCGGTCCAGGTCATTGCTCGTCGAGGAAACGATCATCTGACCCTGGCCGCCGCAGCGGTCATCGAGCGTCACTTCGGTGGCTGGCGTCGCGCTATGTCGTAGGCCTGCAGATCGGAATCACGCAAAGACAAACGGAAGTAGCGCTGTGACCTGTTCATAGTGGTCCTGCAACTCCTGAGAGGACTGCGCAGCCATATTGATGATGCAGTAACGGTAGCTACCTACGTCTTGATCATGATCCGATAGTCTTTCACCAGCCGCACAGAGTATCTTGATATGGGTTCCCGGGAAGCGATGCTCGACGTTCGCCAGAGCATTCTCATCGGGAATCGAGACGACTTTGGCATCGTGAAACAGCCGCTCGACGAAGCTCGCCGCCACTTGAAACGGCCCCTGTCCCCGTCGCCAACTGACCGGTATGCCGGTCGCAAGCGCGAGCTGTACAGAGAAGCTACTTACACCATCGACCTGGGCAAATAGATCGGAAAATTGGTAAGACATCCGTGGATTGATCTCGATGATGGAGATCGAGTCATCCTGATCGTCATAGAACATCTCGATGTTGTAACAACTGTGGTCAAAATCACAGCCAGACATCAGTCGATTGGCGATCTCGATCATTCGGTTTTGCACGGACTTCGGCAATGAGGATGGGTACTCAAACCGCCGAAAACTCATCGTCCCTGGATACATGATCGAATCGGTGATTCCCATCACAGTTGAGACCCGATTTTGAACGAATCCATCAACGGTAACTTGGACTCCGCGCAGTGGTGCTTCAGCAATAAAAGAATACGCTGGAATCGGAGCCGATTGGTAGAGTCGTAATAGCTGTGCATAGGGAGAGAGCAGGGTCCAACCTCGAAGCTGATCACGCAGACTCAGTCGCACGGCCCGGCGAAAGGAGTCGGCATCGCGAACCATCTGGGCTCGGATCGACATTGTTCCCTTCACCGGCTTGACAAAAAATGGATAGTCGAGCGATGCCGGCTTTTGAGGATGAAAGGGATCGATCTGCGCAAACTCCGGAGTGGCTTCCGGGACGCGCTGCCTCTGATGCTGGCGGCTATAGTATTTGTGGGATAGTAGGACTGCCTCACGTGGACTTGGTGCGGGCAAACCGAGCTGCTGGGCAAGAAACGCGCTGAAGATACAACCCGGATAGTCACCGGTGCCCAGCACTCCCGTGATTTTCTGATCGCGGTATCTGGAAGCGATGCCTAGTAGGTACGAGCGGGCGTCGAAGCGCAGCGCATTCCACAGGCCAATCGAGTCATGTAGTTCTCCACAACAGATCAGAAATTCGAACTGGGATCGCAGCTCCGGCTTGGCAATCTCGGTGCGTTCCCAGTCCGTCGGACACACCACCAGAATCTTGCTCTTACTCATCGTAGTACACCATGGTGTTTGGCAAGGAGTCCAACCAGGCCCTCAAAGTAGACACGGTCCTCACCATCGACAGGATGTCCATCGCGATCAAACCAGTCCGATTCGATGTAGGTATCGCGGACGAGATCCAGAGAGTACTTGCGATCACCAAGTAGGAATCCCAGACACCCACTGGTGCTACGCGAAGGTTGTCCATCCCATAATAGGTGACTGGGCGATCCTGCCGCTGCGAACAGAGAGCTGCTCTGGCTGGGAAGCGCAGGAACGCCCAAGAGATCCAGGACGGTTGGTAATACTTGGAAGTGGGTGGACCAGGGAATGGTGGATTGCGACAAACGGGGATGATGAAACACCAAGGGAACCTGAGTCTGTTCGGTGCTGACTGCGCTCGCATGGGACCGATAGCCTTGCTCACCAAACGACTGTCCATGATCCGAACCAATGATCAGAAGAGGACTCGTTTGGTGAGGTGTTCGCTGTTGTGTGAGCTCGCACAGCGCGTTCCAGAGCTGGCCGAACAGAGTATCTGTTTCTTCGATGGAGTTTAGGAATCGACCCCGATCATCCTCTTGACTGTGACGGCAAAACTGCTGCGGATCGTCCACGTGATGGGGTAGGTGAGCGTTGGCAGCGTGAACATGCAAAAAGAACGGGCCTTGGTGCTGGCGAATTCGCGCACGAAGTTCGGCCATCCCAGCGGTAAGCAAAGTGGCGTCGGTTATTCGACCGGTGCCCGCGTGCTGAGACAGCGAAATGCCGTCGATAATGTGAGCAAATCCGGCTTGACGAAGAATGGCGGAAAGCCCGTAGTGATCGCACGTGGCTGCGGTAAGATAGATGGGTAGGTAGCCTGCGCGGGCGAGCTGATCCAGGTGACTGCGAGAGGACGGACTCCCACCGAACGCTGAATGCAGCCGGTGGCGACTGTGATAGAGCGCGATGTGAGCGGCGTTGGTCAGAGGGGCCAGACAAAAATGGGCAGAAGACCAGATGCTATGTTCATCATTGCAGATGCCGGACAAAAAAGGAGTCACGGCGGCACCGGGCGCAAGATGGGAATTCCCGAGCGATTCAAAGGTGAGTAGCACGACCGAGGCATCGTTGAGGAGTCCGTGGACGGGACTCTGCGAATGGGATGGCGTCAGCGGGTCGAATAGGCATAGGTGCTCTGGGCGGATGCGGAAGTCGACCGGAATGATGGGCTGTCGCGGACGCAAGAAGTCGGACAGGAGGGCGTTTCTTCTCGCGGATGTACCGGTGTCGGCGGCGGATTCCGTGTCAGTCGATCTGCCAAGACCGAGTGAGAAGTAGAGCACCAGGACGACTTCGATGGTCAGCCGCAGCGGAGAACCCGGGGATAGAAATAGGATCAGCAAACCAAGCGGTAGCATCACCGGGAGTAGCAGAAAAGCACGGTGAGTCTGAAAAAACTGCCGTGCAGAGCGCATCTTCAGTACCTCGACAATGAGGTTTGAGAGCACGACATCCTGGAGTCCGCCTAGGCCTAGCTCGAAAGTGAAACACCCGTACAACGTGACATCGATCCATAGAATAAATAGGAGGGTCAGCACGAGTCCGCAGCCCACATAGCTCAGCAGAGGAAACGAGCCACGCAGCACAGTGAGGACAAACGCGGTGACCACTGCCAGTGCGTAATCACCCAGCGTAGGGAGCTTGACGCGGCGAGCGTGCTCATACTTGGTCTGTCTCAGCAGACGCACCGATAGTGCCAGGATGAGCGCGATCTCAAGGAAATTAACGGCTGCCATCGTCGAGATCATGAGCGAATAAAGTTCCGATAGTAATTCTGCGCATACCACAGATTGACGGCGATAAGGAGTGCTCCAAGCAGCGGTGGGGGGAGTTGTGTCCAGCGTGGAGACATGGAAAAGTAGATGAACCCAGAGCACCCAACCACCACGAGTGCCTCGATGAGCGCAACCACTCGTCCGTGATGGCGAGTGTCCCAGTAGGACCAGGGACTGATGAATCGGTAGTTGCTGAGAGGGAATAGGTGACGATGGGCGTCCTCTGCATGCAGTGGAAAGTCACACAGAGCGTGTCCAAGTACACTGCAGAAGAAGTACAACAGCGCCGGTGAGTGGCAGAGCCAGCCGATGCAGATCCCAAGCGCGGCCAGCGGAGCCGAGTGTGCGCCGTGAATTACCGCGAGCCAGTGTTTGTGCTGATAGCAGACCGACCAAATGGTTTCGGTCGGAGTTCCACGCAGACGTTCGCGCAGATACAGCACCACAATGGGGAGATCCGGCACAAGGGCACCGGCTATGACTGCCCCCTCATGGCCAACGATGTTGCCAAGCAGTGCAAGGTTTAGGAGTACGTGACCGGGCGTGTGCATGGCACTAACAAGCGATCAACAAACTTTGCGAAAAGGCCCACTCTTCATCGAGCCACTGTTGTTGGCAGGAAAAGCCACTGCGTTGCGCGACAGCGCGGATCTCTTCCCGTTCAAACTTGTAGCTGTCTTCGGTCTTGATGGTTTCACCGGCACGGAGCTCAATTTGAAGCTGGGCATGCTGGATCGTAATCGTCATGTTTTCACGTGCCCGCAGATGCATCTCCACACGCCGTGCTTCGGTGTTCCAGCGCGCTTCATGCTCAAAGCGGCTCAAATCGAAGTTCCCGCCCAGCTCGCGGTTGATGCGGGCCAAGACGTTTTTGTTAAAGGCAGCGGTGACGCCAGCGACGTCGTCATATGCCAAAATCAGATCGGCTTCGCTCTTGACCAAATCGGCGGAAAGCAGCAGCAGATCCCCCGGACTCAGCAGCTCGCGAACGCTGGTCAGGAACTTTTCTCCTGAGACACGATCGAAATTCCCAATCGTGCTGCCCAAGAACAGCAGCAGCAGTGGACCCTTTGCCTGACGGCGAGTGGTAGCCTCCTGGAGGCCTGGTAGATACTCTTTGTGCAGGCCCCTGACCATCAAGTTGGGAATGTCACCTAGTTCTCGCTCACACTGCGTCAACGCGGCGGCAGAGATATCTATCGGATAAAAAGCAGTCGCTTGCTTTTGCGCAAGTACTTCCAAGATGAGCCGGGTCTTCTTGCTGCTCCCACTTCCTAGCTCAGCGACGCAGGTGTGTGAGGGAAGTCGAGATACCCAGCTCGGCGCATGACTACGTAGGAGCCGAGTGTCAGCACGGGTCAGTCCATACTCATGCAGTACGCAGATGACTTCAAATAGTGCAGAGCCAACCTCATCATAAAGATACTTGGATGGCAGCACTCGCTGTCCGCTGGTCATTAGTCCGGCTCGGAGATCATCAGCAAAGGTAATCGTAGCTTGTTGCTCGGGAAACATTTCCGGCATTTCTGGACTCCCAGGAAGTCTCAAGAGGGTTACTGTGCCCGATGATCGTACACACAGCGGAAGGTGGCAAAGACGTAGGGATAGTGGGCTTGGAACCAGTTCCTAAAGGAGCGTCGCAGGAATCTGAGATCGGTGGTCGCCGATGCGCCCCTGATGACAAAGTGCTTTTCGTCGAAAAACGGCTGAGAATAGCCGGGGTAACGGGGGTCGATTTGAAAGTCTGGCAGAGGCCGAAACGGAGTCTGCGTCCATTCCCACCCATTACCGTACAGATCCGCAACACCGAGCGGACTGTCTCCCGCTGGGAAGGCTCCTACCGGACAGGGATCATGACGGACTCCGCCGAAGTTTCCATGAAGCAGCGGAACAGCTTCTGTTCCTGGCCAAGGGAACGGGCGCAACGCGGACACGGTGAGGGAGTCTGGGGTCGGTGCTTCAGAATCCGCGTAGGCGGCGCGATGTAGTTCGGCCTCGCTAGGTAGTCTGGCGGTAGTATCTGGATCTTTGGCGTGCAGGTAGCGGACGTAGGCGCGGGCTTCGGCCAGGCTGACGGTGGCGGGCCAGTCCAGAGGCAGCGGTAGCTCCTCAAACGAGGCTCGCGCAACATAGTCCTTCCCACGCGCCGACCAGAAGACCGGAAACGATACATTGCGGGACGTTTTCCATTGCCAATCCGCATCGCTCCACAGGCTGCGATCCTGATAACCACCATCGAGAACGAACGAGAGAAACTCGCCGTTTGTGACATTTCGAGCGGCAATCGCAAAGGCAGGAACCTGCACAGTCTGCGCGCAGAACTCGTTGTCCCAGCCAAAATTCTCATCGCGATTGCGTCCGATGATGACTGATCCGGAGGGAATGTTTACGATCCGTGGCTGATGGGGGGCACCGACGCGATCATAGCCCGGTTGCGTGGGTCCGGGCTGCTCCGAAAGTGGAACAAAGGAATCGGGAACAAAGCTGGTCAAGGGCAAGTGCGGAAGCTTGTAGGAGAGCGTCTCTAGATGCATCAAGCGATGCTCCAGTGCCATCTCCAGCGCATCCGTGATTGCACGCGAGGGTTCGGTACAACTGTCAATCCATCGCTCGATCGTGGCGTCAAGGCGGCTGCGGACCTGCTGACAGAAAGACTGCACTACGGATATCGCGGGCCAGTCACTTGGTTCATCACAAGGTAGCTGTCCGTCGATGGGATCGATGCCGAACGCAAACAGTCGTTCCAGCTCGGCCTGAATTGCTGGTTGACCAAAGACACGATGACCGAGCAGGTTCCAATCGAAGGCTTCTAGGTGTCCCAGATAGAAGACCACGCGATGTCGTTCCGCGATCGATCGTGCATACATCGCTTGGGGCGTGAGTCTGGAAAAAAAACCATCGGTGAGGGTGCGGGCCTTGCGCAGTTCGCTATAGATCGCACGGAGTGTAGAGCGAAAGTCTGGCACCACTGCTGCTCGCTTGAGCATGATGGATAGAATGCTATCACTTCGCTGGCGTAGCGATCAAGGTTCGGTTGGGCGTTCTGATTGAAGGCCCTTCGGAATCACCCAGCGGGCCAGGCATTCAAACAAGAAGTGAAACAGCACCGCCATTGCCGCAGTTGGAATGGCACCCTTTAGGATTAGGCTGGCATCGTTCATGGCCAGTCCAGAGGTGATGTAGCGCCCGTAACCACCCGCTCCAATCAGCGCGGCGATCGTGGCTGTTGCGACATTGATCACAGCGGTAGTCTTGATGCCAGCCAGGATGTTGCGCGAGGCGAGCGGTAGTGCAATCAGGCGCAAACGCTGCCACTTGGTGAGTCCGAGAATCCGCGCAGTTTCGATGAGTCTGCTATCGAGCGAGAGCAGACCTGAAGTGGTGCTTTGAGAGACCGGCAGTAGTCCGTACAGAAACAGCGCAAAGATGGTGGGGCGGGCTCCGATACCTAACAGTGGAATCAGGAAACACAGCAGTGCCAACGAGGGAATGGTCTGAAGGAGGCTGGTGAGAGCAATCAGAAGCTGTCCGGTCCGTCGATACTGCACTGCCAAGATACCCAGAGGAATACCAATCAGACACGACAGAAAGAGTGAGCTTAACACCAGCATCAGGTGTTCGTAGGTACTGGTCCACAGACTGTCTTCTAGCACCGATCCGGGCAAGGTCGTTCCACGCTCTGAACCAGTGATGAGCTTCTGTTCCAGCAAAAACTGTCTGGCGACCTCGGTGATGGCTTGCTTGTGAACATCGACCTTGGCATTGATTTGCGTCATCTGAGAGTCGGAAAGCGTTCCCTCTAGTTTGCGCAGCGCCGTCCAGGTCTTGGGAAAGCGCTGGGCAATGGCGGCGCGGATCAAAATGACGCCATAGTATTTTGGAAAAAAATCACGATCATCTGAAAGTAGAGTCAGATCAAACTGAGACAAAGAGCCGTCGGTGGTGTAGGCGTCAGTTAGGTCAATCTCCTGGCTGGCGAGCGCTTGGTAGGCCAGGGAATGTTGCATCGGCTTCACCTGTGTCAGGGGGACGCCATAGACCTGCTGCAGCTTGTAAAATCCGTCATCGTAGTTCAGAAAATCTGGCGTAAAGGCACCGCGCAGATTGGGATGGTTGCGCAGGTCACTGATGTTGTGCAGCGTGAGCGCTCGTGCAGTCTCGCTGCGCACGGCAATCGCGTAGGTATTGTTAAAGCCGAGCGACTGGGACAACAGGAGTCCGTGCGCTCGTAGTGCAGAGTGTAGTTCATCGCTGGTGGGATTCTGTTTGGTGGGCAGCATCAGATGTGCCAGCGCACCGGTGTAGTTCACGTCGATGTCTAGCTCACCACTCTTGATCCCATCGACTACCAGGGTGGGGCCTCCCAGTCCGAACTTGCGCACTGCCTTGGCTTCACCCGTGGCATCGATGATCTGGGCGAGCATTTCAGACAGGATATAGCTTTCGGTAAACGGCTTGGAGGCAACCCGGATTTCGCCTGGATCGGTGAGCGCTACGCCGGAGCGCTCTGTTCCTATCCAGAGCGCAAGAACAGACAACAATGACACAAGGCAGCGGAGCGAGTTCATGGACCGAGTTCACCGAGCTGCGGAACCGGTCTCTGCGCTTGCAAAAAGGCGGTCACGTGTGGATGAAGCGGTCTGTGAACGAGATCAGAAAACGACCCATGCTGCAGCACGACCCCTTTGTGAAGCAGGGTGATGGTGTCACCGAAGTACGCCGCTTCTCCAATGTCATGGGTGACCAAAATGACCGTACACTGCAGCTGCGAAAAGACCTGCTTGAGCATCGCTTGCAGATCCCGGCGCATGATCGGATCCAGGGCGCCCATCGGTTCGTCCAGTAGCAAGTACTGTGGCTTTAGGAACAGTGCGCGAATCAGGGCGGCCCGCTGCCGCTGTCCTCCGCTAAGCTGATGGGGATAGCGAGAAAGGAGTCCTTGATCGAGTCCCACCAGGGTCGATAGTTCGTCGAGACGCTGTTTCCGTTCAGATGACGGAATGCCGCGCACTTTGGCGACCAGCGTTACATTCTGTTCTGCGGTGAAATGAGGAAAGAGTCCACCCTCTTGCGTCATGTAGCCAAGGCGTGTTGCCAGGGGACATGGATCCGCGACAACAACCCGGACGCCGTCAACCATCACAGTGCCGCAGTCTGCTGCCAGTGTACCGGCAATGATTCGCAGCAGGGTGGTTTTGCCACATCCACTCGATCCCAGAAACACATGGGTCGCAGCACTGGGTAGCGTCAGATTGATCTCGGACAGTACCGTGCGATCTGGATACCGCTTGGATACCTGGGACACCGTGATCATGTTGCTAGTCGTCGTTCCACTGCTTGGCGAAGGTAGAAGTCTAGACTTAGGCGACCGGCACCAGCAATCAACAGCCATCCCAGGAGCAGCAGCAGGAGCCACTCCGGAAGGTAGAGCAGGTCGAGAAGTCCCTTCCACGTTGCGTGAATCTTATGATCAGGAATCGCTGCGGTTGCCAATGCGACCACCATGGTTCCAGATAGCAGTAGTGATGCAAGCCGTGTGGCGATCCCCAATATCAGAGCGATTCCGCCGAGCAACTCCACCGAGATGACAAACGGTGCCTGAAGGTGCGCAGCAGGAATGTGAAGCGACTCGAAATACGCGACAAACTCCGCCAAATGCGTGGCCTTGTGAAGGGCTCCACCGAAGAACATCAGTCCCACCCCCAACCGCACCAGAAGTGGTGGTAGCTCCTTTAGGCGTTCTAGTAGCTTGTACCCATCCAGAATTCGTCCTAGGAGCTGCTTCATCTGTGCCGCCTTGTCACCTTGCGGTAATGGCTGAGGTGGAATCTCTCGCGGAGAAATCCAATGTGATAATATCTGGCGGGAGAAAAATGAGTCAAGCATCAACTCGGGGTATTCCGCTGCGACGTCTTGCGCTGGCTGCGTTTGTGCTGGGGCTTGTGCAAGGGCTCGGCAGTGTGGTGCGCGACTGCGCGCTGACGTGCCACGTGGGCTATCGCCATGCACCGATCGCATTCTTGATCGTGGCGGCACTGAGTCTGCCGTTTGTCGCCCTTCAGCTACGGATGCAGCGTCATTGGGGGAATGAAACGTGGCGGGTCCGCTCAACGCTGCTTATTGCGGTCTCGCTGCTGCTGTTTCGTGGGTTGCTCAGCGTACTCCGCAGCGAAGCCGGGCCGGTGGGCGTCGGTTCAGTCCTGTCCTATGTCGGTTTCTTCGTGTGGGTAGATGTTGCGTTCATGCTGATTGGCTCGCAACTGTTTGGACTCCTGCAAGGCGATGAGCAGCAGACGGATCGTGGCCTGACCGTGTTTGCGACGGCCGTGTTTGGCGGAGGACTGCTGGGCGGTCTGGTGACCAGCGCTGCCAATCGTTTTCTCATCGAGCGACTGCTTCTCCCGATGGATGTTGCCCGTGATCACCTCATGATTCCGATGGCGCTGACGCTGCTATTGCTGATTCCGATTGCTCGGTCACAGACCAGCCAAGCAGCCAGGGAAGGCGACGTCGATCCAGTTCCCCCGCAAGATGCGACGGCACCAGCCGCTGCTCGCGCAGAACACGGTGGTTTTTCCGAAGCGCTCCGAGTCTTGGCCGGTAACTCGCAAGCGCGCTCGATCACGACCGCGTTTGTGCTCGCTGCGGCTTCGGGAATCTGTCTGGAAGCACTCTTTTATTGGATCTTGACGCTCAACGCGAGCGGTGGAAGCGGCTTTGTTCAGCTCCTCGCTTCCTTGTCAGTCTGGATGAACGGGGCGAGTCTGGTTTTGGCGGCTGGGGGATCCTCACGCATCATTAGACACCTGGGACTTGCAGCCTCTGTACTGGCGGTTCCGGCGTGTCTTCTACTCGGCAGTGGCTACCTGCTTTTGGCTGCGGCACTGACGGTGATGTTGGTGATGCGGGTGCTCAAAGACAGTCTGTCGGGAGGGCTATATGAACCGGCCGCAGAGCGGCTACTGGTTCGTTTGCAAGGGGAGAGCTACGGTCAGCAGCGCCCGATCTTCGAGGTGGCTGGGCGGATTGGCACAGGCGTAGGAGCGCTCATTGTGCTGACGATGACTCTCATCGTGAAGTCATCGATTCAGTGGCTGGTCATTGTGGTGGTGGTGTTCCACTTGCTCTGGTTGGCATCGCTGATTCCGCTCGCACAGAAGATTCGGCGTCCATAAAAGAGTATAAGTACATGCCTAATATAGAATACCAGCGTACCTCTTGACTACGATCTGAGCATTCCGTTCTTCAAGACGGGTCCGTTCCTTGGCACGCGAGCCAGATTAAAAGCCTCGGGCGATTTTCCAGTGCCCTTCGCTGTGGGTGAGCATGGCAACTAGGTTTTTTTGTTCATCAAAGACGGCGGCAACCGGAGCGCTAGGAATGGGTAATGCGGCTACGGTGGAACGGTGTCCTTGGCGCACGCGCTGAGCCAGTTCAGGACTCACACAGAGAAACGGCAGATGGGCAACCGCCGACGGCAACGGAGCCAGAGAGGCACCGGCTAGTTGATCTATCGATACCGCCTGTCCGACCTCGAAGCGGCCCACACGCAGCCTGCGTAGTGCGGTCAAGTGCGCCCCCACTCCCAGCGTTTCACCGAGATCGCGGGCGATGGAACGGATATAAGTTCCTTTGCCGCAGTGCACCCGAAACGTGACCTGGGGATGCGGCAGACCAAGCGACATCGAGACGATCGAAATTTCATGGATCTCGACGGTGCGAGTCTTGCTTTGAAGCTCTGTTTCAAGCGCTGCCGCGTCCTGTTCCGTTCGTACCTCTCGCGCCTTGTCATAGAGCCGCTGTCCATCGATTTTCAGTGCTGAAAAGCGTGGTGGTTTTTGCGAGATCGATCCCACTTGCAAGTTCAGTGCGGCGGCGATGCGCGATTCCGTGAGAGCAAGGAGGGCCGATTCCGGAGCCTGTGAGACGATCTGGGATTCTGGTGCCGCATCGTCGGTGTTGGTGCAGACTCCCAGCCGTGCGGTCGCCAGGTATTCCTTATCGGCATCCATCAGGTAGGGAACCAGCTTGGTCGCTTCTCCCAAACAGATCACCAGCACTCCGGTCGCCTCTGGATCGAGTGTTCCCGCATGGCCGACTCGCTTTTCACGCAGAGCCCTGCGGACCTTTGCCACTACGTCAAACGAGGTCAGCCCGGTTGGCTTATCGACCACCAGTACTCCGTCCATGGAAGGAATCGCTTTCTTTGGTTGTGCGGCGTGCTAGAGGAGTAGGTCAGCGATGGCTTGCTGCACGAGTCCCGAGACGAGCGGCAGCTTGTAGCCGTTGCGAGACAGAGGTGCCGCTCCGGACAGTGCGGCTTGACCAATTTTGCGGATGCGCTCTGCATCCAGAGTCGGGCTCTGCAGAAGCATTGTCTCTGCGCTGCGGGCGCGATGAGGAACCGGTGCCACCGAGCCCAGCACAATCCGCGCCGCCTCGAGTGCCTTGTTTCCCGTAAGCGCTCGCCGGACCGAGATCGCGACCTCGGCGAGTGGCCAGTCGAAGCTCTGCTTCTGTTTGACCTTGCGGTACAGATTCCGTTCCCCCGGTCCCGGTGAAGGAATCCAGATCGCGGCCAGCAACATGTCTTCTTCGAGCCGATTTTCGCGCCCGATCGCGCCACCGGGTTGACTGGGACCGACCAGGAAGCTTGATAGTCGCGCAAACCGTTCGCCGGTCGGAGTGACCAGCACCAGGATTGCATCGAGAGCCACCAGAGCCACTGCGGTTCCGGAAGGATGGACGGCGCAGCAGGGCTGGTTGTCGAAGATGGCGTGAAAGTCGTTTTCTCCCTCCCGGGCAAAACACACCGAGCCGCCCTTTTTGGCGCACGGATACTCAGAAGAGCGGAAGTACCAGCAGCGCGGTCTCTGGAGCAGGTTGCCACCGAGCGTCGCGGCCTTGCGGACCTGTGGGGTTGCGATCTCTGCGGCGGATTCCGTGAGCGCGGGGACTTTCGATTGCAGCAGAGGATGCGCGGCGACCTCGCTTAGCGTCGTCAGTGTGCCGATCCGTAGACAGTCCCGACGCGGGGGCGGATTGCCATTATCCCCACCGGGGAGCAGCCGCCACACGCCTTCCGGAATTGCGTCGGCTTTGACCTCGCTGATCTCGCGCAGGGACTGCGGTTTTTCATCGAGATAGCGAATGTTGATGAGTCGTCCGGGCTGCTCTATGCCTTCCTTCATGAGGTCGAGCAGATCGATGCCTCCGGCTTTGAGTCGGCCCGGACCTCCCTTTTGGCTGGACAGCTCGTCGAGCGTTTGCTTTACGGTGCGAGGAATGGTCAGCGAAAACGAATTCATGGCTTGGTTTCCCCACGCTGGCTGGCGAGAGCGGCGAGCACTCTGGCCGGGGTGATGGGCAGCTCGCGGATGCGGACTCCGATGGCGTTGTACACGGCGTTGGCAATGGCCGCGGCGGTTGGCACGGTGGCCGGCTCACCGATTCCGCTGACGTCGGTAGATGATCGACCGCGCAGCTCTTCGAGCAGGATGACTTCGATCTTGGGTACGTCGAGCGAGCCCGCAATCTTGTATTGCTCCAAGTTTCCGTTCAGGAGCCTTCCGGTGCGTGGATCGAGTCGCCTCTCCTCGAACAGTGCGTAGGAAACCCCTTGGATGATGCCGCCGTGAATCTGGCTTTGTACGAGCAGTGGGTTCACCGGGCGTCCGCAGTCGTGACCCGCGACGACCCGCAGTACTTTGACCACGCCGGTGAGGGTGTTCACCTCGACTTCAGCAAGCTGAACTCCGCCGAGCTGCGCCGCAAAGCCACCGCGTTTGCCGTTGTTCGGAGCGCCGTAGTCGGGCTGTCGGGTGGCGGTGCCAAGTACTTCGGCCCGACGCATGCGCGCACAGGCCTGCGCAAAAGGTAGCGCCGTGATTGGCTTGCCCGCTTTTTCCCCAACCACCATCCCATCTGCAAGCTCCGGGAGTTTGTCGAGTCCGAGCACCCCTTGCAGCTCTTTGAGCAGCGCGAGCTTGGCGGCATAGGCGGCCTCGCGAGCCGTCGGAGTGATGGATGCCGTGGTGACGCTGCCACCCGAGCCAGGACCAGGCGGCAAGCGAGTATCGCCGATCGTGACTTTGATTTTGTTGATTGGGAGCTGCAGCTCTTCGGCGACGACCTGAGCCAGTGGAGTACGGACTCCGCCGCCGATATCTTGCACACCCGTCAGTAGCTCGACGCTACCGTCACGATGGATGCGTACCTCGGCGTTGGAATCGAGGCTGACCAGGTGATACCAGAGTCCCTGTGCCATGCCGGTGCCGCGCCGAATTTCTCCGAGCTTCCCGAGCCGTGGACCTTGACCAGCGGCAGTGCGACTGCTCCAACCGAAGGCGGCGGCGGTGCGTTTGCGCTCTTCACGCCGGGCCGGGTGCGAGTCATTTTTGTCGCGCAGAGCCATGGGGTCCAGATGCAGGCGCTCGGCCAACTCATCCATCGCTTGCTCAAGCGCAAAGGCCCCTTGCGGATGACCTGGTGCGCGAAAGGCGGCGAGCGGTCCGCTGTGCGTAAAGACGTCCGATTCCTCCACGTACACCGCCGGGCAGTCGTACAGCGACAGTGCCGGGCCGCCAAAGCCCGCGCCCGCTCCGGCACCGCCGAAGCCGAAGCCCTTCACCTCGATGGCGGTCAGCTTGCCATCGGCCGCTGCTGCGAGTGCGATCGATTGCTCCGATCCGGGCCGATTGCCCACGGCCAAGTGCTCTTCGCGACGATCAAGGACCAGCCGCACCGGTGCCGCCGCTGCTTTGGAGAGCAGTGCCGCCAGAACTCCGTAGTTGCCCGCACCGAACTTGGCTCCGAATCCGCCGCCGCAGTAGTCGGTTAGAACCCGGACTTTGCTCTGCGGAATGCCCAGGTATTCGGCCAGCTCCTCTCGCACCGAAAAGATGCCTTGCGTGGATGCCCACACCGTAAGCTCATCGAGGCTGCGGTTCCACTCTGCGACCATGCCGTGGGTCTCTAGCGCCGAGTGCGTCTGCACCTGCGTTTTGTACGTTGCCCGCATGCCCTGGGGCCCCGCGAGCAGCGCCTGGGTGACCTGCTGGGCCTGCTTGTCCACATCGCGGCCTCTCGGAGCACTGCGCTTCGGTCCGCGGACGTTGCCGACCTGATTGAGCTTGTCTTTGCTGCCACCACCACCGGCCGAGCCTCTGGCTGTCACCGCTTGCTCGAACACCTTGGGCGCGGTCGGCAGCCGGGCTTCACCGTGATCGACGACAAACGGCAGTACGTCATAGTCGACTTTGATTTTGGCGAGCGCAGCCACCGCTTGCTCCGGGGTCTGTGCGGCCACTGCAGCGACCGGCTGTCCGTAATAACGGACGACGTTCACTGCGCTCTGCTTCGCGCTGCCATCGTCGGCGATTCCCAGCAAATGCGGTAGCACCACCGCCGCCTTGACTCCTGGCATCTTCAGCGCTTCGCTGACATCGACGCGGTGCAGGCGGGCATGAGGGTGCGGTGAGCGCAGAACTTTGCCATGAAGCATGCCGGGCCGGACGATGTCCGCTGTATAGCGCGCTCGTCCGCTGACCTTGTCTGCGCCATCGATTCGAGGAATTCCCTTGCCGACTTTCTTCAAGCTGGCGTTGTCCCGCCACGCGGGTGGGGTGCCATCGGGCACTTCGCGCTGCTCGGTTTGCAGTGCGGCACCAACGATGCCCACCGGAACTTCGAGCTTGCTCATTTGGCACCTCCCTTGGCTGCGGACAGGGCGGCTTCGACGATGTGCGGATACGCGCCACAGCGACAGAGGTTGCCAGCGATCGCTGCCCGAACTTCGTCTTCACTGAGCGACGCCAGCTTGCCTTCGGCGCGAGCTTTTTCATGCAGCGCCGCGCAGCTCATCAGCATACCCGACGTACAAAAGCCACACTGAAGGGCATCCTTGTCCAAAAACGCTTGTTGCAGTGGATGCAGAGTCGTCCCTTTGGCCAGGCCTTCAACGGTGGTCACCGCGAGCGGCTCTTTTCCGGGCAACCCGGTGACATCCAGCGCCAGCGTCATGCAGGCGAGCGTTGGTGAACCCGCTACCCAGACCGTACAGGCACCGCAGCCGCCGCGATCACAGCCAATCTTGGTACCCAGCAGGCCGAGCCGATCGCGCAGTACCGTGGCCAGCGTGTCGCGTGGTTCGACCATTACTTTTTGCGGCTTGCCATTGACCAGTAGCGTGGTGGGCACCGCGCCTGGTCCAAGGATCTGAGCTGGCGCTACTGCCTCCTTGGCCTTTGCTTCCGCCGCCTGGGCCGCCGTCTCCGCAATGGGGAGCGAGAGCAGCGCGGCAGCCGATGCGGCACCACCAGATTGTTTGAGAAAACCACGTCTAGACAGCTCGGCTGGGGCCGCGACTGGCGATGCGGGCAGAGGTCTCGTCGCAGGTTGGGCGGCGAGTCGGGAGTCGTCTACGGCGAGATTGGGATCACCCTTGCTCATGGCGCGACATTACAAGAAAAGGGGAGCGGTAAATAGAGCGATGGAAGCGTAAGATGACTGTGCAGGAGTCTCTGCGAGCGACCGCACCTCTGTGGGGAGGTCGGCGACGTTCGTGCTTTTTGATTAGGAGAACTATCCATGAAAACTTGGCGGACACTTGGCTCCGTGGGCTTGTTTGTCTCGGTCCTCGGGGTCGCATGCAACAGCGGCATCATTGGTGGGGAGGATCCCAACTGCACCGACCCCAATGGTTGCAACCAGACCCAGGGCGCAGAGTTTATTAACCTCATCGTCGATCCCGCGCAGGCGACGCTCACCTCTGACAACGGCAGTAAGCCCAATCAATCGTTCATCATCAAGGGGCAACGTCCCGACGGCTCGATCTCGGAACCGCTGGCAGCCGTCTACTCGGTACCGTCCAACGGCATTGGCACCGTTGACTCATCGACCGGCGTGTTCACTGCCACCGGAGAGGTCGGCGGCACCGTTACGATCACCGCCACCGTCGTGAGCAACGGCGTTACATTGACCACGACCATGCAAGTTACGGTGGTGCTGGTCAAGACGTATACGACTCCCGGTACTCCTGCCGATGCGGCGACCAAGTTCGCTGGCACTCCGACCATGGACGTGGCCAAGTCCGCGCAGATTGTTTACCCGCTCAACAACGTCGTGATGCCGCAGAACGTCTATCCAGCAGACATTCAGTGGACAAATGGCGAGTCCCGTCGTGAAGGCGGTTCAAGGTTTCCCTGTGCCGAGTGAGCTAAGTGGGGAAGTAATGGATCGATGACACCTACGGAATCAGATGACACCAGCAGCACAGAAGAAGTAGGGAGCCGTCAGGACACATTCTCTAGCTGCTGCTGAAGCTGCTCCCAGTGGACATACAGCTGCTCAAGCTCTGTCTGGACGTCGGCAAATCGCTGAATGAGGGGCCGCGCCCGCGGTGCATCGTTGTATAGGCTGGGATCCGCGAGCTGGGTTTCAAGGGACTTTTTCTCAAGCTCTAGCTCGGCAATCCGCAGCTCGGATTTTTCGATCTGTTGCTTGAGTGGTTTTTGCTTGGCGGCTCGGGCTTCTCGTTCCTGGGCTTCCCGCCTTCGCCGATCTCGATCAGACTCCTCCGGTTTGGGTTCGGACTTGGCTTCCGATTTTCCGTCCGCCCGGCTGCGCGCTGGTGTGGCAGAGGTCTGGGACTCCTTACCCGCTCCATGGACGGTCTGTTCCTGGTGATACAGATAGTCATCGAGGTTGCCGGTCCATTCCTCAATTCTCCCATCGCGTACATCCCAGATGCGGGTCGCAAGCTGGTTGATGAAGCTGCGGTTGTGGGAGACAAACAGCAGAGTGCCACCATAGTCCTTGAGCGCCTCGACCAGTTTTTCCGAGGAATCCAGATCCAAGTGGTTGGTCGGCTCGTCCATAAGAATCAGGTTGGAAGGCACCACCAGCAGTCGCGCCAGAGCCACTCGCGCTCGCTCACCACCAGAGAGCACCGCGATCTTTTTGTCGACATCATCCCCCTGAAACAAAAACGAACCGAGGATTCCTCGCACAAAGGACTGCGGCTGATCCGGAACCAGTCCCCAGATCTCTTCTAGGATGGTCTTGTCACGGTCGAGCTTTTCGGTGTGATGCTGCGCGTAGTAGGCTGCGTGTACGTTGTGGCCGAGCGCAATGGTTCCTCCATCGAGAGGAAGTTCATTTGCGATCAGCCGCAGCAGAGTGGTCTTGCCAGCGCCGTTGACGCCAATGATGGCGACCCGCTCTCCCCGTTCGAGCGTCCTTGATACCGAGCGATAGATGGTCTTTTCGCCAAAGCGCTTGTCGATGCTGTTTAAGCGGACCACTTCCCGACCCGAGCGCGGAACCTCCGGGAATCGGAATCTCACCGTTGAGTGATGATCCCGAACCTGGATCGTTTCGCTTTTTTCGAGCAGCTTGATCCGACTCTGCACCTGCCGCGCTTTCGAGGCCTTGTAGCGAAAGCGTTCAATGAATCGCTCGGTGACAGCGCGTTCTTCAGCTTGGCGACGGGCGCGGATCTCCAGGTTGAGTTCTTCTTCGGTACGCTGGCGGCGATAGGATTCGTAATCGCCTGTGTAGGAACGGAGTCCTTCCGGTTCAAACGACAGCACACGACGGATCTGTCGATTCAAAAAGTCGCGATCGTGACTGACCAAAAGGACTGCTTTTTGTGATCGTCGCAGGAACTGATCGAACCAGGCCAGTGACGGAATATCGAGGTGGTTGGTCGGCTCATCCAGCAGCAGTAGCTCCGGCTCTAGCAGCAGCAGGCCGGCCAGTGCGGCACGCATCTTCCAGCCACCGGACAGAGTCGCGACATCCCGATCAAACTCGCGTTCCGCAAAGCCGAGTCCGGCCAAAATACTCTCGGCGCGATGTCGTCCGTAGCGCTCCTCGAAGTCGGTGAGCCGATGGTGAAGATCAGCGAGCCGCTGCGCCAGTTCGATGCGGGCGTCGTCGTCTTCCGCTGCGGTCAGCTCTTCTTCGACTTCCACAATGGATCGGCCGAGCTCTTCACTGCCTGGAACCGCGGCGCGCACCGAATCGACCAGAGTGCCAGGAGGGAGCGCCAGGATGTCCTGCGGCAGATAGCCGGCGCGGATTCCGCGAGCAAAGTACACCTCACCGGAATCGCCTTCGCGCTCGTGGGCCAAGATCCGCAGCAGAGTGGACTTCCCAGAGCCGTTTGGCCCAATGAGTCCAATCTTTTCTCCCGGCTGGATCGCAAAGCTCTCTCCGTCGAGGATGAGCCTCTTCCCAAACGAAATCGACAGGTCTTCTACTGTAACAATCGACATGACTAGGAACTGCCTACTTCCCGAGTTTTTCGGACAGAGTCTTGGCCATACTCACAAACTCCGAAGGCATCATGATGATGGTGGTGGTGTTGTGTTCTGCGCCCACCTCCGAGATCATCTGCATCCTCCGTAGCTCGAGCGCCGCAGGGTGCGCGGACATCAGTCCCGCCGATTCGGTGAGCTTGACGGCGGCTTCCAGTTCGGCTTCCGCCTTGATGATCCGCGCCTTTTTCTCTCGCTGCGCTTCAGCTTCCCTTGCCATCGCACGCTGCATCGCTTCGGGAATCTCGACGTCCTTCATTTCGACCATGTCGATCTTGATGCCCCATGGTGTTGTCGTTTGATCAACGATTCGCTGAAGCGTCTGATTGATGCGGTCGCGGTCACGTAGGACTTCGTCCAAGTTGTGCTGACCGATGATATTGCGCAGCGTGGTGAGCGCCACCTGATACACCGCCGACCGATAGTCGGCCACAGCAACGAGCGCAAGCTTCGGATCAGAGATGTGATACCAGAGCACCGCATCCACTTTGGTGGTCACACTGTCTTTGGTAATCGTCTCTTGCTGGGCTACCGATTGGGTGACCACTCGTAGATCGAGGATCTGCGCAGTCTCGAAAATCGGGGCCACCCAGGTCAGACCCGGTCCACGCAGTCCAGCCAATCGTCCCAGCCGAAACAGTACGCCCCGCTGATACTCTTGGATCACCCGAATCCCGATCAGCAAATACAGCACAAGCAGCACGGCCAGAACCACAAACGGGAGGTTTTCCATGCTGCACACGATGACTGAATCTCGGCGTTTTCGCCACTACCGACATCAAAGTGTCCGGCGGCTTGATCGATCGAATGACAGCGGGCCGGTGCGGATTGCGAGCGATCTTTGTTTGGTGTACGACTCGCGCCATGAAGTCACCTGTCGTCTGTCAATCCTATCCTTTGCTCGGAATGCTCCAGCGCACTAGTCGTACGGAGGGAGTGCGATTGATCGCGCTGCTTGTGATTGCGCTTTCCACGCCGAGCGCGCATGGAGACCCCCAGGCGAAGGCCAAAGCTGGCGTGGGTGGTGAAAAGCGTTCTGACACGGACGCAGAGCTTTTGCGAATGATGTCGGCGAGTATGGAGAAGAGCGCAGGCCCAGCGTCGAAACAAAAGTCGAAGTCGCTTTCCAACTTGAACCTGCTCGGCTCCGACAAGAAAGAAAAGCTCGATTCCGGCCGTCGGACCAAGAGTCTCCTTGAAATTATGGCGGCTTCCCAGGGCTCGGTCTTGGGACTACGATCTTACGAGTCCGGTGTGAACACCAAACCGGTGCTACCGGATCCGCCCCCGAAGCGCCGCGAACCTCGCGTGATTGATGTCGAGGCCGATCATGAGGCATTCGAGCGCTCGCCGCTCATCGCTTCGCGGACTCCCATCCCGCAGCCGGAAGGCCCAAAACCCATCCTCACGATCGAACACATCGAGGTTGCTAAAGAACAGAGAGCGGCAGTCACCAAAGTGGTCGGCTCGACGATGGACAAGCTTCGACGCTGCTATGAGGAAGCGCTGCGGCGCAAATCCGATCTGTCAGGAACCGTGGAGTGGCAAGGCGTACTGGCTTCAGCCGGAATGCTGCGCGGAGGAAAGACGGCCGGAACCTTGGCAGACCCGCAAGCAGCGGTCTGTACGGCGCACACCCTGGAATCGCTTGCGTACCCGGTGAGCACATCGGATCAGTCGCTGCGGATCACGATTCAGATGAGGGTCAGCCAATGAAGATCCTCGCCCTTTTGCTGGGACTCTGCGCAAGTCTCGGCGTCGGCTTCCCTCCCGCTATTGGCTTAGCCAACGCGAATCCTTCCTGCGAGATCATTGCACGCAATGCAACGATCGAGCTTCCGATTGTCCCGCCAGGAAACAGTGGGTTTCGGGTGCGGGTTCGAGCCACGGAAGCAAGGGTGCGGCCACTCCTCGATCAAGTTACGGTCGATGGTACGTTCCGTTTCGAGACAACTGGGGCCCTGCAGTTGCCGCTGCATCTTTCGCGAGCACTCCGTTTGCCGGGTGGGCTTGGGTATGTCGGCACCGATGCGAAGCTTCAGCTAGCGGTCAGTCAGTCGACGCTGCGAGCGACCGTACCCCTGCGGCGGATGTCCCTGGGTCCGATCGATCTGCCCTGTACCCTACTGACGCTGGCGGCCGATGAGGAAGCGGAAAAAGGGGCAAGCAGAAAGCGAGCGCTCCCAAAGGACTCCGAAGCCTCGGACCCACAGGTTGCGCGTCTCGATGCACTGCTCGATACGGCCAAGGGAATCTGGATTGCGAGAGTTCCCACCGTACGGGTCTATGCTGCCGCACGTGATGACGCTCCTTCTGTTGAACTTCATGCATCCAGTCCCCGTGATCTGCGACTGCAGGGACTCGGTAGTGAAGGGGTGTTTGTCCGTGCCGGAGTTCGCGACGGCAGCGTGGCGGTGGTGGGGTATGTGAAGGCCTCCGATGTCGAGCCAGAGCCGCCGCCTTCGGGGGTTGGTGGGCTTGGTGGGATGGGGGGTAGATGTGAAGAGGAAGTGGAAGAGCCCAGCGACTTTTCGGGAGAGGTGACAGTCGGAGCGGGTACGCGAATCTTTGCGGCTCCAGCAGTGGGTCCATGGGCCGAGCTGTCGAAGACGGTAAGACTTCCGGTGCGCTGGCGGGTCGGAACCTCTGTCGATGGCAAAGAGTGGGTGCGGATCGCGTCCGTTCCGAACATCGAAGAAGTGATGGGGGGATTTCGCTTTGGCCCCGCTTGTCGCAAGCCACTCCGTCATGCCTTTGTTCCGCTGTCCGCAGTCGCTATCCCAGATGCGGTGGGAATCATGCATCGAGCAAGTGCCAAAAAGAATGTCCCGATTGGCAAGGCTGCTGTGCTCGCGGCCCGCAAAGAACTGGGTCTGACGGATTCCGGGGTTCTTTCGGTGTACGGAGATCTCGGCTGCTTCATTCGCAAAGGTCACGTTCGCTGTTTCGGGGAGATTCCGGGCCTTGCTGCGACCGATTCTGCGATCGAGATTCCCGATCTAGCGGATGCGATCCAAGTGGTCACCACTCACTCTTCGATCTGTGCGCTTCGGCAGCAAGGAGAGGTAGTCTGCCGAGGCAGTCGATCGAAGCAGAGCCCACAAAAGTGGACTCCTCTTGCGAGCATCAGTGATGCGGTGGCCCTGTCTGCCGGAACCAACCTGCTGTGTGCAGTGCGTGCCGATGGTCGAGTTGTCTGTGTCGATCTGCAAGGAAAAGGCACAGACCTTGATGGAATCGGTGATGGAGTCGCCGTCTCTGTTGGAACAAACCATGCCTGTGTACTGAGACAACGGGGTGCCGTGGCCTGCTTCGGTGATAATTCCTATGGTCAACTCGGAAGTGGTGATCGCCGCAAATACGCCGGAGTGGTAGAGGTGAAGGGACTATCACAAGTTGTCCAGATCGCCGCAGGTCGCAGCCATACCTGTGCCACACGCAGCGATGGTGTCATGCTGTGTTTCGGAGGCAATGACAACGATCAACTGGGCATCGGAAAGAGCGAGTATTCCGTTCCGAATCCAACCGAAGTCAAAGCCAGGAACCTTCGCGGAATCGTTGCCGGAGAAGGCTGGACCTGCGGGCTCACTGACCGTGGTGTGGCGTGCTTTGGATACAATCATCAGGATTACGGAATGTTGGCTGGTGGTGTGTCCTATCAAGGTACTCCGACCGAGATTGGTGGACTTTCGGGAGCACGTCATCTCGCGATGGGAAACAGCAGAGCCTGCGCCATGCTTGATTCCGGAGTCGTTCGCTGCTGGGGGGCGCGGGTGGTCCGGACTCCTGTTTCCGTCACCACGTTACCGAGCAAGCCGGTTCGCAAGCTGCGGGCTGGCTATCGTTCGATGTGTGCGCTGTTCGAGGATGGATCGATACGCTGCTGGCCGAAGACCGGTGCCGAGATAGAACAGGGTCCAAGACCCGGCGTGATCGACTTTCAGGCCTCCGCAGGACAGCTATGTCGATTGGATGCGCAAGGTCATGACTACTGCTCGTTCGGAGGGGCTCCGCCTGGGGATGGTCCGGCCTCGTTGATTGCGGTGCAGACCGGGATTTCCTGCGCGGTTCGTGGCGGAAAGTTGATGTGTAGTAGCGAAAGCGGAACCATCTCGATCGACCCCGAGCTGCAAGGGGAGGTCATTCAAGTGGCGGTGGCCTACCATCGAGTCTGTGCGGTCGAAAGGAGTGGCCGAGTTCTATGCGCACAGGTGTCTCCTCGGAACGAGACGCCGCCGCCGGTTCGCATCGTTCCAGGTGTGCTCGATGCAGTGGAGGTTGCGATCTCGTCTCGCACGGTCTGCGTGAGACATCGGAGTGGACAAGTCGACTGTGATACCGGGCAAGGTCCACAAACGCTCGAGTCGATCACCGATGCGGTGTCCGTAAGCCTCAACGAAGCGCAAGTATGTGTGGTCCGTAGCAATGGGAGTCTGTGGTGTGCCAAGCGCGAGTTTGGATTTGGCGGAGGACACGATGGCTACCAGACCCCAGTTCCGATTCCTGGCCTGACGAATGCCGTCGAGGTCGTGGTTGGAGACGGAACCACCTGTGCTCGCAAACAGGACGGAACGATCTTCTGTTTTGGCAAGTGTGATGGTGGACTCTGCGATGGCGTGGTGCTACCGGTCACGATTCCCGAGCAAGGCTAGACGAACGGTATCGAGCAGCTGTTGATAACGGAAGGGTTTGGCCAGAAACGTAACGTGCGCCTGCGACTTGGATTCCAGCGCGATGATCTCTTCGCTATAGCCGCTGATCAGGATGATTTTGAGCTGAGGCTTCAGTTGAAGGCATCTCTCGCCCAGCGCCATTCCGGTCAGACCACCGGGCATCACCATGTCGGATAGCAGCAGATCGATTGTGGGACCGTGCTTTTCCCACAGCCGCATGGCTTCGACTCCATCCGCAGCCGAAAAGACCCGGTAGCCCTGTTGCCGTAGCATCTGGACGGAGATGTTGCGTAGCTGCTCTTCATCTTCCACCAGCAGCAAGGTTTGGGTTCCCATCGCTTGTGGGACTGTCTGCTGCGCGCTGTCTTCCTTTGCCGCCACTGCGGTAGACCAAGGAAAATAGAGTCGAAAGGTTGAGCCCGATCCAACTACGCTGTCGACCAGCACAAAACCTCTGTGCTGCATAACGATTCCGTAGACCGCCGCCAGTCCGAGTCCGGTTCCACTACCCACGGGTTTGGTCGTGTAGAACGGCTCGAACAGATGATCCATCACTTCAGCGTTCATTCCACATCCGGTATCACTGACGGATAGACAGACAAAGCTACCAGGGCGTGCTTGAGGGGTCTTCTGTACATCCGCCTCACTCCACTGTGTAAGTGAAGTCCGGATAGTCACCGTACCCCCTTTGGGCATCGCATCCCTGGCATTTATGCACAGGTTCATCACCACCTGATCGATCATTCCCGTATCGGCATCGACCCACAGTTCGCTTGGTGCCAGCTCTACTCGGATGGTCACATGTTCATGGAGCAGTCGTCGCAGCAGACTGACCGATCTCGTGAGCGTGCTGTGAAGGTTCATGGTCCGAAGCTGAACGGCCTGCCGCCGCGCAAACATCAGCAGCTGGGAAGTCACGGTCGCGGCTCTCTCTGTGAGCGCTTCCAGCTCGCGCAGCGGGGTCCGAATGCCCTGTGGGAGCCCACTTTGCGCAGCCAAAAACTCCAGGTGAAGCATCATGACCTGCAAGATGTTGTTGAAGTCATGTGCCACTCCCCCCGCAAGCTGGCCGATGACTTCCATCTTCTGCGCTTGCCGAAGCTGCGTTTCTAGGGATTTCTTCTCGCTGATGTCGCGATGCAGCGATACGCAGTGGGTGATCTTACCCGCCGAATCAGTAATCGGTACGACCTGCACATCGACCAGATATTCCTTCCCGTGCTTGGAGTAGTGGACGAGCTCTTCGCGGGCGACCTCGCCTCTTTGCAAGGTTGCCATCATCCGATCGAGTGTTTCTCGGCTGGTGTTCGGTCCGTGTAAGATCGTTGGAGGCAGACCGATCACCTCCTGCGGATGGTAGCCGGTGAGTCGCTCGAACGCCGGGTTTGCGAACAGGATAGGCATCGCAGTGGCTGTCAGGGACTCGGCAGCCGTGATCATCACCACATCGTGCAGACAGGCAATGCAGGTGTTGAGCAGCCGCAGCTCCGACTCTGATTTTTTCCGGAGCGTGATGTCATGCGAGATCTTAGAGCGACCGATGATCCGGCCACTCTCATCGCGAATCGGGGACAGCGTAAGTTCCACTGTCACGATGGTGCCATCCTTGTGCAGTCGCTCGGTCTCGTAGTGTTCGACCTGCTCTCCCCTATCCACTCGCTCGGTGAGCCTACGGTCTTCCTCCAGGCGGTTGGGAGGAATCAGTTTCGCGATGCTGTGACCGATGATCTCATCTGCGCGGTAGCCGAGTAGCCGCTCGCAGCCTGGGTTCCACGAAAGGATCGTGCCGTCCCGATTGGTGCTGGCAATCGCGTCGCTGGCTGACTCCACAATCGCTGCCAATCGGGAACGTGCGTTTTCTCCGCGCTTGAGCTCTGTGATGTCAGAGACAACCATCAGCAGACCGCTGACCACTCCTTCCTCGAAATAGGGAACGTGCTGAATCCAAAAATACTCGATGAATCCGCCTGGGTGATTCCTGGTGAACTCGAAAGACTGCGGTTGACCCTCAAGTGCGGCCGCCAAATAGGACTCGCTGTCGCGAAGCGGAGCGTCTCCCATGACCTCTGCCAGCGAGCATCCGACCAGCGCATTTGCCGCTTTCCCGAACCAAACCTGGGCAGATTGATTCGCGAAGGAACAGCGTAATTCTCTGGTCCAGTAACTCACCCCGATCGGTAGGTGGTTGGCCACTGTACGGATGAACCGCTCACTGTTGCGAAGTGCATGCTCGGCCTGCTTGCGCGCCGTGATGTCCTGCGAGATCCCAGCAATTCTGACGATCTCGCCGCTGGAATCGCGGATCGGGGTGTCGGTGATGTCTGCCCAGAACTCGGTTCCGTCTCGTTTTTGGACCCGGAATTCTCCGCTCCACGACTCACCACGGCCAAGCTGCGCCATGATCTCAGCCGCCTGCTCAGCCGCACCTTGACTTGGAAGGATATCTACCGCGCTGCGGCCTAAGACCTCGTCTGATTTCCAGCCGTACAGCGCTTTCGCCGCAGGGTTCACATAGGTGATGACGCCCTCTTGATCGGTCGCAATCACCGATTGACCCACCGCGCTCAGGAGCTGTGCCTGAAAGTTCAGACTCTCTTCAATTTTTTTTCGTTGGGTGATGTCTTGGGTAACGCCAATGATACCGATGAGCTGACCCGCTGCGTTGCGAACCGGGGAGTTCTTGATTTCGATTAAGAACCAAGACCCGTTCTTGTGCCGTGCTGGAATCTCTGTCCGGAAGTGTTCACCGCGTTCAAGCCGAGTGAGCAGCTCTGCTCTCTGCGCGTCGGTCACGCTGAGCGACAGGACTGCGGAGACATTTTGACCCAGAACCTCTTCACTCTTCCAGCCATACAGCGCCTCGGCTGCCGGGTTACAGTAGACAATTCGGCTGGCCAGATCCACAACGATGATCGCGTCTCCCACCGTATGTAAGAGCTGGGCCTGAAACGTGATATTTTCGAGGTATTCTTGTTGTGCGGTGATATCGCTGAAGCTACAGAGCACACCTTGACCAGCGGACATCGGCGTCGTGTCGATCTTGATCCAGGTCTGGCTCCCATTCGGCTTCTTGATCCCCATCACCACCCCACGGACCTGCTGCCCCGTCTGCAGCGTTACCATGGCTGGGTGATCTGAGCCTGGAAATGGGCTCCCATCCGGATGCACCGCCTGCCAACGTGGGTCGAGCGAGCTACGTCCGGCGATCTGGTCGGCGGTCAGTCCCAAGATTGTTTCGGCGGCCGTGTTGCATTGAAGGATGCGGCCGTCCGGTCCTTGAATCACCAACCCATCGGAGATCGCATGGAATGCTCGTTCCATCAGATCTTTTGTCGATTGCAGTGCAGCCTCGGTCTGTTTGTGGGTACTGATGTCCCGAGAGATTCCTTTGATGCCGATCATCTCGCCCGCGACATTGAGAATCGGCGAGTCTTGAACCATTGCCAAAAACGTACTGTGATCCCGCCGCCTCACTACAAACTCGCCACTCCAGCTTTCGCCCCGTGCGAGCTGCGACATGATCGCTGCGCTCTGTTCGGCGGTTGCCTCGTTGGTGAGCGCGTCCACACAGTTGCGACCGATGACCTCTTCGGCCGACCAGCCATACAGCTCCTCTGCGGCACGGTTGAAGTAGGTAATGGTTCCGACCAGATCGGTCGCAATCACCGCCTCTCCCACCGCTCCCAGGAGCTGCGCCTGAAAGTGAAGCCTCTCCCGATCCTGCTGTAGCTCGGTGCTGAGGGTGAAGCCCTGAGCGGAGTCCTGCCGACCGGGGGTCTCCGTTCGCGGTTCCTCCGTCATTCGAAGGGCTTCCTGTAGGTCTTCGCTTCGCAGCTCCAGCTCTGCTTTTTCCAGCAGCAGCTCGTGGGACCATCGCCGGAGCTCGTCAGCTGACATCTGGGTAACGTCAGGAATCGACTGGCCACTGAGTCGATGAATGGCTCGTTCTCGAAGACTGACAGCACTCAATGGGAGCGTTGGATCTTGTTTCATCGATGGTGTCCTGCGCTGCGGTGGACTCCCCCCTTCCTGCTCCCTCTCCCAAGTCCACTTGATCTCAAACTACCATGGCCCGTGGGAATCGATACAACGATCGCGTCAGGACATCGCTGATCTTGTCGGCGCTGATCACCAACCACACCAACGATTCTTGGTGACTGAATCCAGACATCGCGGTGAGAGTGCCCATCGATGCCGTACTGCTGGTTCGTTGCGACAGAGTACTCACAGAGGATGCCCAAGAAGGCGACAGTCACCAGACATAGCCACTTCCCTCGCACTTCCCAGACCCGCGTGAATCGGCGCACCTGCCAACGGAAGTTCGGACATCAGAGGTTTAGTGGACAAATGGTGTTGCGGGGGACTTGTATCGGGTTCAGATCGTCAAGCCGAACTACACCATGACCACCTACGTGGTGCATAGTGGCGCGGCCTTTAAGTACGATCTGCTGCCCGATGCCAAGGCTTGGTCGGGAGCGGCGCAGACCAGCCCAGATAGCGACGCGGTATTGACCGTGGATCGCTGGGACAAAGCGAGCGGCACCGTCTACAGTGGCAAGCCGGTGGCGATGAAGTTCGCCAAGGGCTCGCTGCTCGGCTCGATCTACTATTGGGACATAGCGAGTGGTCGCATCCGTCGCATTGATGATGGCACGGCCAACAGCGTCGACTTTATGCCCAAGCCAACCGTCTCTCCGGTAACGAATGAGCAGTGCGTAGGCTGTCACGTCGTATCCCGAGATGGTCGCTACATGGTGGGTCGGCTCGGTGGTGGTGACAACGTCGCCGCGATGTATGACCTGACCAAGGATCTCTCGACCAATCCACCTCCGACGGAGTATCCGGTCACGGCGTCGCTTACCCGGTTCTGGTTTGCGTCCTGGAAGCCGGACAACGGACGACTCATCACCAGCCGCTGGGATGGGGCCAAGAACGTCATGTACCTGATCGATCCGAAGACCGGCGCCAACATTCCGCCGATTGCCGGGACGTTCCCAATCAATGGCGTGCAACCGGCCTGGTCGCCAGATGGCAAAACGATTGCGTACGTGAGCGAGGCCAATAGCTGGGGCGGTGACGGACTGTCCACCTCGAACCTATCGATCATGCCGGTGACGGGCGCGGACTCCTTCGGAGCGCTCCAGCAGATTCACAAGTCGACGGCGGTCGCGGGATCGACGGTGGATACCTATCCGACATGGTCCCCGGACTCGAAGTGGATTGCCTTCCAGAATGGCCAAAACGGACGCAGTGATGCCAACGTTGCGGGCGCGTTCCTTATGATCAGTCCCGACGGCAAGCAGATCATCAAGCTCGGCAATGCCACCACGGCGGGTGATACCACCAAGACTGCCGATACGGTCTACCTTCCGAACTTCTCGCCGTTTGACGTGGGTGGTTACTTCTGGCTGACCTACGTGGCCAACCGTCCGTACGGCAACAACCAGGCTGGCACCAAGGCTGCTCCGCACCAGCAGCTCTGGGTATCGGCCGTGAAGAACAATCCGGCACCCGGTGAAGATCCAAGCTGCGTTCCATACTGGCTCCCCGGACAGACGCTGAGCAGCAAGAACATCACCGCCTACTGGGCCCCCAAGGCATGTCGACTGGATCAGGATACCTGCTCGACCGGCAGTGAGTGCTGCTCGGGAGTCTGTACCGGCGGCAAGTGCGTACCTCCCCCGAATCGCTGTCTCAAAGAAGGTGAGCAGTGCGGTGGTGGTGGCTGCTGCGGTCAGCTCATCTGTGACAAAGTCCTCAAAGCCTGCGTTGGTGGCGTCGGTTAATTAGACGTTGTCCGCATTCGAACCAGGGGTGCGGACAACGTGACCTGCTTTCGCCAGACCACCAGCGTCTCTGCCTACAGCGCTGAAGTTCGATAGCCGCAGTTTACCCACAAGATCGTTTGCCCAAGATCGTCCATCGCGGGTCGTAGACTGCGTCATGAGGAGCTTCACCATGAAAAGAATCGTGAACTACGTTCGGCGCATCGGTTTGCCTGCGGCGCTGGTTTTCGCCGTTGGACTGGGCATACACTGCTCATCTGAAGAGGTGTCGCCGCCGGATCTCGGGCTGCAGTGCACGCCGACGGGGTCGACCGCCTGTAAATACGATGCGATGATGCCGCCGCCGCCGGATGGGATGATGGGTCCGCCACCGGACGGGATGATGGGCCCGCCACCGGACGGGATGATGGGTCCGCAGGTGTGTACGCTCGATTCCGATTGCGTCACCGCCTGTCCGATGTCGGCCAAGGGCTGCAAGTGTGCGTCGCCACCAATGGGAACCTCGAAGTTCTGTACGCCGACCTGCAGTGTCACGGCCGACTGTCCCAAGCCGCCGATGGGAACTGTTACTTGCGATACCGTGAAGGGACTGTGCGCGATCAGACCGTAGGGCGTGCAGTGGGATCAGGGATATTCCGAAAAGGAATCGCTGTGCTCGCTGCCGTTTACCATCGTAGTGACGGTCACTTTGAATGGGAACAGGGCCGGGGCCATCTTCTTGGCCTTGGGTCCAGAGACGAACGAGAGCGATGACATCACCTTGGTGGGCACGCCGCGTCCGAATTGATCGAGCAAGGGGCCAATCTTTTCGATGAGCGGTGAGACATCCAGTGGCAGCCGGGTTGTACTGGCCACGTCATCAGCCGCCACCGAAAGCGGTACAGAGTCCCAGGCGCTACAAGGCGTCGACGTCATTGTGCAGTCCGTGCTCATCGGGGCGGGAGTCGCCAAGGCCCCGACCGTCTTGCTGTCCTTGAGCAATCCCCAGCCGTAGACCATCATTTTGCTATTCGGCGCGCCGTACGGACCCACAATCTGTCGCTGCACCGAGGTGATAAGGGGCCGCCGCATCGGATAGCAGAACTTCGGGGACGGCAGTGGATCGGGAAGGATGATCGGGATCTCTTCATAGGTCACCGCGTCGCCGGGTTGTGGGTTGAGCTTGATGCTCAGGGGGATAAGGGCGGTGCTGCTGGCGTTCGGGTTGCTAAGAGAGGCCGTAATGATCCGGGTGACACAGCCACCGGAGACGAAGGCCATCTCGACCAATCCAGCCCGACCAAGCTGCTTTTCCGCGTCGGTGGCGGAAGGTAGATCAAACGTCAATCCGAACGTGAAGGTGCCTCCGCGATGGGGCACCAGATCAAACACCAACTCGGTGGAACCGCCGGAGACCTGTTTGGGGATCCGCTGCGTGGCATTCACATAGAGTGTCTCATCGCTTGTACCGATCTGTTCGACCGAGATTCTGTACTCCGGCGTTTCGTTGCAACCTGTGAGTAGGCAGGTCGTTAGCAGTGCTCCTGTCAGTAGTTGGGAACTCCACATCGGGCTCACTCCTAAAAGGTAAGGGAAAAGCTAAGATGTTGCGTGCCACCGTCGGTCTTGGACGCAGCGTTCACCAAAATCGGCACGAGAATCACCGTTCCAACCGCAAGCGCGCCGCCGGCCATCAGCAGTCCGAACCACACCGTTTTGTAGTACGGCTTTTTGTACTTACTCAGCTCCTTTTGGACCGCCTCTCGGCGCGCTCGTTCCTCTGCGAGTTCCTTTTCGGATTTCGCTTTTTGCTCCATCAGGGACAGCTCGATCTGCTGCTTGGCCTGAACCTCTGCGATCAGTGCATCGAGTGTTTGAACGTATCCCTTGGCTTCGGGAACGAGCGGATGCTCTGGGTAGGTCGTCACCAACTGCTGATAGGCACGCTTTGCTTCGACCGGACGGAGTGCTTTGCGGTACGCCTGACCGGCGTTAAACAGCAGCACCGCTTTGGGCTCTAGATTGTAGGCAGAGATCAGGTGATCGGCGGCGTCGGAATACTTCTGTTCTTTAAACAGAGCCTGGGCCTGCTCAATATGCTGTTCGCAGCTTAGCTCTGCGGTCGTACTTGTGGTTCCCTCATTGTCTGCGTAGACAGCCGTGGTCAGGCAGAGCAGGAGGGCGATACAGAGCACTGGCGTAGGGAGCTTCGAGAGCTGCGGTTTCATCACGAACCATTCCAGACAATCCAGCGACGTTAAGGATCTCGCCATACCCCGATGTCGGAGGACGCGCTGTCTTTGGCCGTCTTCCCTACCGGCTTGCTCGGCTTTTCTGGGGACTCTGCCTTCATGACTTCTGCGGGCTTGTCGGTCGGACCCGCTTTGCCAGCCTTGCCGACTTTCGTCACTTTTTTGCGTCCGGGTTTGCTTCCCTTGTCTGCATCAGTCGTTTCGGTTGCGACGGTTTCCGCCGCAGCGGGCTTGCTCTTGTCCGCATCTGGGCCGGGGACTTCCGGCGGAGTATGGGGGGCTGTGCTCGGCTCAACCGCTTTGGTCGTGGCGGTTTTACTGGCTGGCTGGGGAGGTTGGGAGTCCTTGCTCTGCGGTGGTGTTGCCGCTTTGCCGGTTTCCGGGGTCCGTGAGGGAATCACGAAAATCGCCACCAGGAGGCCGACCATGAGCACCGCAATCGCTCCGATCAGAATCGGAGTTTGGATCCTCCGATGCTCCATTGCGGGCTGTGTTCCATGTGCGGAAGAAGACTGTGAACCGGATGGAACTCGCTGCTCTTTGGCAGTACGACCAGAGCGGCTGACATCCCCAACGGTGGCCGCCAGTGGGTCGAGTGCCTGGTCCTCTCCGACGCCGGTTCGGCGTGGTACTCTGGGAACCCGGACTCCTTCGACCAGCGGGTCGTTCTTTCCGGATACAAGCGGCAGCAGCTGATCCAGTCGCCGTACGATCTCCGACATCGCGGGTCGCTCGGTCGGATCTTTGCGCAGCATTTCTGAAATCAAGTCATCTAGACCCTGCGGCGCGGTGGGCGCGTGTTCCTTCAGCCGCGGTGCCTGCTTAAACATGTGCTGGCGCATCAAGGCGGCGGCCGTATCCGCTTGGAATGGGAGCCGTCCTGCCACCATTTCGTACATCATGGCCCCGAGTGCGTAGACGTCGACCTTGGCGTTCAGATCTTCGCGTCCCTCACACTGCTCTGGCGACATATACAGCGGCGTTCCCAGGATCATCCCGACCGTGGTCTTGCGCACCGGACCATCGAGGAATTTGGCGATCCCGAAGTCGAGCAGCTTCACCCGCTCCCCGAGAGGGGCAACGCTATCGGGCACCACAAAGATGTTCTCTGGTTTCAGATCCCGGTGGACGATGTTCTTTTCGTGGATCAGGCTGAGCGCGGTCGCGGTTTGTCGGCAGATCTCGATGACCATCTGGAGTCCGAGCGCCGTTCCTTTGTCCTGCGCTCGCTCGATCCTCGTCAGCAGCGGCTCCCCTTCCAGGAACTCCATCATGATGTAGGCAGTTCCGCTTTCGAGCTGCCCGTAGTCCATGATCTTCACGATGCTCGAGTGCTGCGCCATGCTGATGGCGTTGGCTTCGTTGAAGAAGCGCTGCACGACCTTGTCGTCCTGCGACATTTCCTTGTGCAGCACTTTGATCGCAACCCGCTGCTGAATCTTGTCGTGGACCGCTTCGTAAACGACTCCCATGCCACCCTGGCCAATCCGCTTGCGGATGGTGTAGTGGCCGATCTTGCAGCCAATCATACTGTCCGGCGTGGTGGCCGGGCTCTGCTGAGCGGACATCGTAATGCTAGTCCTTACGTCAAACGGGTGGACGCGGGAGGCGCTGCCATAGTTCCAACGTACCTAAAGTTTCGGTCTAGAGCCCCGGATGCGTCGTTTGATTCAACCCCTGATCATACAACCGGGCGCGTCTTTTTCCCAAGCCCAGAACCGTGTGAAAAACCACCTGCTTCCATGCGCACTTTTGCGTGCATTTCCACGATATGATGTGCTGATTTGCTTTCCACAGCGGCTCTCCCAGGTGTCTAAGGCGATTTCGGCTGGCGACGTGGGGATGAGTCCTGCACTCGCGTTCGAGGGAATCATGCGTAGGGCGATCTCGGTCTGGATGTTGATACTTACCGTCGCAATCCTAGGTGGCAGGATGCGTCCGGCTCAGGCTCGGGCGTGGGGAGCTGCGGCGAGGGTTCAAGCTGCCAATGGGAATCAGGGGGTCGGGGGACAGCCGCTGGCGGCGGGCGCGGATGGAGCGGCGGCGCTGCTCTCGGCGCTGTGGGCCGGTCGGGCCGTCCCAGCGGTGCCAGATTTGCTCAAGCCATGGGTGCCGTGGGTTCTTCACGACAATGAGCAAGCGCTGTGTCCCAAGCTGCTCGGTGAGGAATCGGTCGACGAAGCGGTGTGTTCGTGGCCGTCGCGGCTGCGGCTTGAGCTGCGGGACAAAGGTGGTGGGTTCGTATCGGTGGTGCGGACCTATCGGCGGATGGCGGTGGCGCTACCCGGGAGCGGCAAGCACTGGCCACAGGATGTTCGGGTCGACGGTCAGCCAGCGGTGGTACTCGCGGAGGGCGGCAGCTCGGACGAAGACGCGGTGCCGGTGGTCTCGGTCGGTCCCGGTGCGCACATGATTCTCGGTAGTTTTTTGTGGGACGAGCTACCGGAGTCGCTGGAAGCGCCCAAAGACGTCGGCATCCTCACCTTGGTGGTACGTGGTGCCCAGGTGCTCCATCCGACCCGCGATGAGGAAGGTCGGGTCTTTTTGCAAAAAGAGGACAGCGGAGAGGAAGAGGAAGACTCCCTGGATGTCACCGTTCACCGCAAGCTCGCCGATGGCGTGCCGCTGCAACTGACGACTCGGATCGAGCTGCGCGTGTCCGGCAAACGTCGTGAGGTGCTGTTCGAGCGCGCCCTGCCCGAAAAGTTCGTGCCGATGGTGATCGACAGCCCGCTACCCGCCCGTCTCGAGTCGACCGGCACGCTGCGGATTCAGGTGCGGCCCGGTACCCACGTGGTGACCGTCTCCGCACGGCATCAAGGACCGGCGGCAGAGATTCGTCGTCCGCAGCCTCCCCCGCGCTGGCCCGCCGATGAGGCGTGGGTTTTCGAGGCCCAGCCCGCGATTCGCATCGTCACCATCGAAGGTGTCGAGTCGCTCGATCCCCAGCAGACGACGCTGCCCGCTGACTGGAAGAAGCTGCCCTGCTATGCGGTGCGGGCGGGCGAGGCGCTGCGCCTGTCGACCCAGCGGCTCGGCGATAGTCAACCGCTCCCCGATGAGCTGCGTCTCGACCGGCAGATTTTCCTCGACTTCGATGGCCTGGGCTTCACCACCTCGGATCGGCTGAGTGGCACGCTCCATCGCGCTTGGCGGATCGAGGTCAGCTCCCCAACGGAGCTTGGCCGGGTCTCAGTCGGCGGCAAAGATCAGCTCGTCACCATCGGCAAAGAGAGCGGTCGCGCCGGGGTCGAGCTGCGCCAAGGCCGACTGTCGCTATCGGCTGACAGCCGCCTGCCGTTTGCCACTGAAATCTCGGCGGTGAGCTGGAATGCCAACTTCCACGAGGTCAAAGCCAAGCTGCACCTGCCGCCCGGCTGGCAGCTTTTCCACGCCAGCGGGGCCGATGACATCCCCGAAACCTGGCTGCGTCGCTATCACCTGATGAGCCTGTTTCTGACCCTGCTCGCTGCGATGGGCGTGTGGCGGCTGTATGGCACGCGCTGGGCGGCGATGACGCTGCTCGGGCTGCTGCTCGCGTGCCCGGTGTCCGAGGCTCCCCACGTCGCAGTCCTGGCGGCGCTGACGTTCGAGGCGATCTTTCGCGTCCTGCCCGATGGCAAGGTGCGCGGCTTGGTCTCGGCGGGACGCTGGCTGACACGGGTGGCCGTGGTGCTGGTGGTGATGGGCTTTTCGATGGGTCAGGTCCGCCGGGGTCTCTATCCTGCCGTCGAGAGGCCGAGTGCCCAGGAGCTGCTGTTCGATGTCGCGGAGCAGGAAAAAGACCAAGCCCAGATGATTCCTGTGCAGGCGCAGGCCAAGAGGCAGGTGCAGATGCAGATGCAGGAGCAGGATCAGACCAAGTCGATGGCCAGCGTCTTTGGCCGTGACTCCGGGATGGGGGCCGATGGCCAAGATGCGATGGGCGGGTTGGTCGGTGCCGGTCCAGGCGGTGGCGGCAGCCCAGACGAGCCCGCCGTAGAGAAGGCGGTGAAGAACGAGCCGGCCAAGAGCAAACCCAAGGCCAAGGCTGACAAGTACGGGGACGACGATGAACTAGATAGCCTGGCCGAGGCGCAGTCTAGCTACGTGAACAGCGGAAAGGCGCTGGGCAAAATCACCTCTGCCAAGAAGTCCTACCAGCGCTACCGCAACGTAAACTTCGAGTTCGATCCCAAGGCGGTGGTGCAGACCGGACCGGGCCTGCCGCGCTGGTCGTGGAACACCCACACGATTTCCTTTAGCGGGCCGGTCGAGCGAACCCAGATGCTGCGGCTGTGGCTGATTCCGCCGTGGCTGAACTTGATCATGTCGCTGTGTCAGGTCGCGCTGCTGGTGCTTTTGGCGGTGCGGCTATACGGCGTGAGCCTGCCGGGGCTGGATCGCCTACGCGGAACGGCCAAGATGGCGATACTGCTCCTCGTTGGAGGGCTGGCGCTGTTGTCGCCACAGGTGGCCCGGGCCGAGCTGCCAAACTCCGAGATGCTCGCGGAGCTCAAGCAGCGGTTGCTCAAGGATCCCGAGTGCTCGCCCCACTGTGCGTCGAGTTCGCGGCTGTTCATTGATGCCCAAGCGAAGGTGCTGCGACTGCGGATGGAGGTGAGTGCGGCGGCGCAAACGGCGGTCCCGCTGCCGGGAAGTGCCAGTCAGTGGCTGCCCGAGCAGGTGCTGCTCGATGGCGTACCGGCGACGGCGCTGTCGCAGCGCGAGGCCGGGCACCTGTTCCTGGTGATTCCGGCGGGCAATCATCAGGTCATCCTCGAAGGTCGGCTGCCGACGCGACCAACGGTGCAAATCGAGCTACCGCTGCAACCTCGGCGCGTCGAAGCCCACGTCGAGGGCTGGGAGCTGGCGGGGGTTCACGAAGACGGCATCGCCGATAGCAACCTGCAGCTTTCGCGGATCGACAAAAACTCCAGCGAGGGTCCGGCGCAGCTTCAGCCGGGGACGCTGCCACCGCTGGTACGCGTCGAGCGCTCGATCCTCATCGGTATGCAGTGGGAGGTCGAGACGCACGTGCGGCGGCTGACCCCCGAAGGCAGCGCGGTGGTGATGGAGGTGCCGCTTCTGCCTGGCGAGCAGGTGACGACCGCAGACGTGCGCGTCCAAAACCGCAAGGCGCTCGTCAACATTGCACCGGGCGAGTCGGAGTTTAGCTGGCGGTCGAGCCTGCAAGAGACCGAGCAGCTCGCGCTGCAAGCGGCGGCGATTTCCGAGCTGACCGAGCTGTGGAAGCTGCAAGTCAGCCCGATGTTCCATGCCGAGCTGTCCGGGATTCCGCCGCTTCATCCCGAGCGGGCCGAGACCTCGCGAGAGCCGACCTGGCTGCCGTGGCCGGGTGACAAGGTCGGGATTGCCGTCTCGCGGCCAGCGGCCAAGTCGGGCGCGACGCTTACCATCGACCTGGCGCGGCTGTCGCTCAAGCCGGGGCTGCGCACCACCGACGCCAAGCTCAACCTGCGACTGCGGACGAGCCGGGGCGGGCAGCACCTCATCAAGCTGCCCGAAGGCGCGACCGTCGAGTCGCTGAGCACCGATGGGACGCAGCGTCCGGTGCAGCAGAGCGGTCGCGAGCTCACCTTGCAGCTCACGCCGGGCAGCCAGCAGATCGAGATCACGTGGCGTCAGTCGGGGGGGCAAGCGCTGCGGTTTGTGTCCCCGGAGGTCGATCTCGGCGCGCCGATGGTCAACGTCGAGCTGACCCTGCATCTGGGCGATGGCCGCTGGGTGCTGCTCTGCTCGGGCCCACGGCTGGGACCAGCGGTGCTGTTCTGGGGGCAGCTGGTGATCCTGATCCTGCTCTCGCTCATCCTGGGGCGGGTGCCATTTACGCCGCTGCGGGCCCAGCACTGGCTGCTGCTGGGAATTGGGTTGCTCCAGGTGCCGCTGTTTACTGGTGCGACGGTGATGGGCTGGTTCTTGGCGCTTGGCTATCGGCAAAGTGGCCCCGAAGTCAAGCACTGGGCGCTGTTTGACCTGCGTCAGCTCGCGCTGCTGTTGTGGACGCTGCTCGCCCTGCTCGGCCTGCTCGAGGCGATCCGCATTGGCCTGACCATCAGCCCGGAGATGGCGATCATGGGCAACGGCAGCCACGGTGGCAGTGATGCGTGCCTGCGCTGGTATGCCGACCGTGCCGACCGGCTGCTGCCGCACGCGGTGGTGTGGTCGCTGCCAGTGCTCGCCTACAAGCTGTTTATGCTGCTGTGGTCGCTCTTTTTGGCGGTCAGCTTGGTGGGCTACTTGCCGTGGGCATACCGCGCCTTCAGTGAGTGGGGTCTGTGGCGACCGGTGCCGCGTCTGTGGCGTCGCAGCAAGGCCAAAGCCAAGGCCAAAGACAGCGATAGCGATACCGACGGCGATACCGACAGCGATGACTCGGGCAGCACGCAGGCCCTTCAGATCGACCGCACCGTCATCGGTGAATCCGACCCCGGCAGCAAGTAATCCCGCCCGTCGCCTCGTACAGAGGCGCTGTCCCCGCGTACTGAAGCCCCGTTACCTCATCCGCACCCGCTGTCACGGCGTGCGGAGCGCTCGTCACGGCGTGCGGAGTGCTCGTCACGGCGTGCGGAGTGCTCGTCACGGCGTACGGAGTGCTCGTCACGGCGTGCGGAGTGCTCGTCACGGCGTGCGGACAGCTTCGTCCCGGCATGACAGCGGGTGCGCACGGCGTGACAGCGGGTGCGCACGGCGTGACAGCGGGTGCGCACGGCGTGACAGCGGGTGCGCACGGCGTACGGGCGGCTTACTGCGGGGCGGGGAGTTCGCGGAGCTTGACTTCGATGCGGGGGCTTTGGCCGGGCTGGGGAACGAGCAGGGCCCGGGAGGCTTCGTAGCCTTCTTTGACGATCTCGATGTTGAGCTGCTCGGGTTGGCCGCTGCGCACGATGCGCTTGGGGGTGTTGCCCTGGACCTGGCCGTTCACGCGAATCTGGGCACCCCGTGGGTCGGAGTCGATGTAGACCGACCACTGCTCGCTGCCGGATCGGCTGATGCGGACGATCGCGGCGATCACAATCGAGAGGATGCCGACGACAAGCAGTCCCAAAAACAGCGGCTTGCGAAGCAGCGAGGTCGGTCCGCTGCCCTGGGCGACTTGGGTGCGCTGCGACAGGTCGACGCGGATGCTGGTGCTACCCCCGACGAGCTGGCCGCCGGACTGGAGGTTTAACCGCTGGCTGATGCTGGTCGGTACGCGCTGGCTGATGTAAGCGCTCTGGCCGCCGACGTTGGTGTTGCCGCTTCGCCACGGACCCTGCGCGGTGGCGGGACTGCCCGACAGCGGCTCGGTCAGCTCGGGAACTTGCAGCAGATCGATCTGTTGCCAGCGGAGTACGTGGGACTGCCAACCCTCGATGCGATGCCCGAGAGTGGTCGAGATGACCTGGCCGAGGCTCTGCGCCGGGGACGCGCCTTGCATCACCGCCGCCGCTTCGCTTTCGAGCGCCCGTCGTAGTGCCAGTGCGGTCGGATAGCGCTCTTCGCGACGAGGCGACATCGCTTTGAGCACCACCTTGGTAAGCTGCAGCGGAATCGAGCGCTTGGTGCCGGGAATTGGCGGCGGATCGTCGCTTTCAGGCACAGGCAGCGTCTCGCCGGACAGAAGCTCCCAGAGCAGGGCCCCGAGGCTGTAGATGTCGGCGGTACGGTCGATGTTCGGCACCATGCCGGACTGGACCTGGGCGCGCAGCTCGGGGGCCATGTATGACATTCGTCGCTGGAGCCGTGCCGGAACGGCCACGTTGGTGACGGTGGCGTTGCGGGTGCCAAGACAGCCGAAGTCGATGAGCTTGATCTTGCCCTCCATGTCGACGAGCAAGGTATCGGCGGAAAACTGACCGTGGACGACCTCGACGGTCTGGCCGGTCATGTCGTAGCGTTCGTGGGCGTAGTGCAGCGCATCGCAGGCCTCGCGCACCAGGTAGATGGCCTGCTGGAGCGACAGCGTTCCGACTTGCTGCGAGCGGAGCACCTCGCGCAGGGGCACGCCGAACACGAACTCGGTGGCCATAAACGGGCTGCCGTCAGGAAGTACCCCGGCATCGTGTAGCCACGAAATGCTCTGGTGCTGCAAGAGCGCTGCGCTGCGCTGCTCGTCCAGAAAGAGCCGCACCGCATCGGGCCGCTGCGAGATGCTGCCATCGAGAATGCGCACCGCCAGGGGTTGCCAGCCGGTCTGTCCCTCGGTCAGCTCACAGCCGATGTAGACCGTACCCAGCGTACCGGCGCCGATTTCAGCAAAGAGAACGTAGGATCCAGCGCGGAAGGGAAATTGCGGCATGGGCCAACCCAATTTTCTTTCATTTTTTGGCCCAAAGTCAATCGCTTACGACGGAAAACTGCGAAAACTGCGGTACCTTCCAAGGTTACGGCACGGGCGGCACGGGTGGTGCGGGTGACCCGCCTTCGGCGAGAAGCTGCGCGGGCACTCGACCGTCGTGACTCATCAGGCGACGGGCTCCCGTGCTCCACAGCGTGCAGAAGATGATGGCGAAGTAGCACAGCCCCGCCGTGGTGAGGATGGCCTGGGTCGGCAGCTTGCTCCCCAGCAGGACCACAAACATCGCCGATAGGATCTGCGGAATGTATACCGCCTGATCGAACAGCGCGAAGGTGCGACCCATGAACTCCTTCTTGGCGTACGTGTGCAGGTAGCTCGTGTAGCAGGGGATGAGTGCAAAGACCTCGACGCCCCACAGAACGAGCAGCGCGGTGCTTAGCGGAAGCGTTTCGGCCCGCGACCACGTGGTGAGCAACACCGCTTCGGCGAGCGCACAGATCAGCAGGGTTTTGCCGAGTCCAACGAACTGCCCGAGCGCGTGTCCAACGAACGGCCCCACCAGTCCACCGAGCCCAAACCAGAAGATCAGCGCCGCGTACTGCTGGTCATTGCCGTGCAGGACTTGGTGGACGAACGGCAGCAGCAGCGGCATCACCAGCCCGATTGCGACTCCGGCCGTCACCAAGATGATGAGGATTTGGCGCATGTCGGGTTCGCTGGCGACGTAGCGTAGACCGGCTTTGACCTCGCTGACCAAGCTGAACGTGGACGCTTCTGGTTGCTCGCGGACGCGGTTGGGTAGGCGGAGCAGGAGCAGGGCCGAAAGCAGGTAGGTCATCGCTTCGATCAGCGCGACGCCGAGGAGCCCACCGCTCAATTGATAGATCAAGACCCCAAGTGGCGGGCCGAGCATGTGAACCAGCGAGATGACCCCCCCGGACAGCGAGTTGGCAAACAGAAGATGCTCGCTCGGGACCAGCTCGGGAATCAGCGACTGGCGGGACGGCATAAACAGGGCGGTGCAGGCGCAGATGCTGGCGTGCAGAACCAGCAGCACCCATACCGATTGGGTGGTCGCCATCAGCAGCACCAGCGGGATCCGAAACAGGTCGTTTAGGACCATGATGGTGCGGCGGTTGTAGCGCTCGGCCCAGACCCCACCAATGGGTGCCGCAATGATCATCGGCAGCAGCGTGGCCACCGAGATGAGGCCCATAAAAGCCGCATTCCCGCCGGTGAGCTTCGAGACATGAACTTGCAGGGCGGTGACGGTCGAAAAGCCCCCGATGTCAGACAGCACGCCTGACAGGAACAACAGTCGATACGGAACACCAAGCTCGCGTATCGAGGTGCGGAAGTTCGAAGGGCTCATGGGCGGACCAGCACAAGGCAACCGCCAGGATAGCTGAGTGCGAGCAGGCGGGAAACTACCTGCGGCTACAGGCTGCCCATTGCTGTCGCTAGCGCTGTGAGTGGAAACAGCACTCGTTCATCAAGATCGAGCTGACGAAGCTCCTTTTGCGCAAGCTTGGCCGCAAGCTTTTCGGCGGCATGTCGGTAGCGCGTCTCTCCGAATGAACGCAGGGGGGACAGAAGCTCGGTTTCCAGGATGTCGACGGCGGTCGGTGAGTCACGCTCCAGCGCTCGACCAATCGCAGCCTCGCTCAAGTCGAGCTTGGGGAGAACCCGTACGAAAAAGTCGTCGACCTTGCCACCGCGCAGATAGCCGCGTGAAAATGCCAGGTAGCGACCATAGACCTGTTCGTCGAGGAGTCGGCGTAGATCGCTGTCTTCGTCACCAAGAGCCAGGGCTGCCACCACTCGGGCCCGCGACCCCTGACACAGCAGCGACAGCTTTTCATCGAGCAGGTTGAGCAGGAAGTCGCGATCTGCGGGCGCGGCCTGATGTTCTCCAAATGCCCAGCGCCGGGGTCTGACAAATGACAGCGTCTCTTGCGCGGCGACTTGGTGGGCGTTGCCAGATTCAGCGATCAGGCGCTTGCGCTCGCTCGGTATAAAGTCGCGGGAAAACAGCAGCGCATCGGCCAGCAGCAGTCGCTGGGACCGGTCGAGATCATCGGTCTGGTGCTCGCGGAGCAACGACTCGGCATGCTTCTGCGCTTTGTCGAGAAGCTGGGCCAGGCGGACCCGGACGGCGGCGTTTTTGATCGCTTGAGAGCGTTGAAAGAATCGCTCCTCGAGCGCTTGCTCGAGCGCGGGCAGGTTGGCTTTGTGGAGCAGCGCTTCGTCCTTGGTCTTGCGCCCAAGCAGCGCCTCGCGACCCGAGAACGGCACCACCACCTCTAGCAAGTCCTTCAGTCCCGTCGCTGGATCATCCAGATGAGCCATAATTGCGGCCAGCGACTGCGGCTGCGAGCTCGCTTCGTAGGGCGGTGCGGCATCCGCGCTATCCGTGGGCGTCACCGGCACGGTCATCTGCGGCAGCCGATCGATCTTGTTTAGGACTCCAAGGATCTGTTTGCCGGCGGTGCGGATGCTGGTGAGCGCCTCAAGCTCGCTCGCTTTGCCTGCTTGGTCGACGGTAAATAGCCAAATGACGGCATCGGCCTGGGCGATGAACTCGCGGGCCACGGCTTCGTGCTCGGGCAGGATCGAGTTAAGGCCAGGGGTGTCGACGACGTTGACGCGCTGGAGGACTTCGAGCGGATAGAGCACCTCGACCACGCGAATGCGGCTGACCTCGGCATGATCGAGTCCTCGCAGCAGCGCAGGCACCTTGTCCCAACCGACGGTGCGGCTCTGGCCATCGCGGTATACGACCCGGCCCGCCCGCTCGCGGCCATAGCGCAAGATGTTGATGGTCGCGGTCGTCGGGGTGATGCCCATCGGGGCAACCTCTTCACCAAGGAGCGCGTTCACAAAGGTCGACTTGCCGGAGTTAAACTCGCCCATTACCGTCACCAGCAGTGGTCTGTCGAGTGTCTCGACAAGCTTGCCGGCGTCAGGGAGCCACTCGGACAGCTCCGGGGTCTTGGCGAAGTGCTGGTGGACCTTGAGTAGCAGTCCGTACAGCTCCTTCGGTAGCGCGGCCCGCTCGGCGTCATACAGCGCGGCAAGGGATTTGCGCGGTCGCGGATCGCTTGGTACCAGGCTGGCGGCGCGACGGTATTGGCTGGCGGCACCGGCGGTATTGCCTCGGCGTTGCTCTAGGGCAGCCTGGGCCAGTCGGACCTCGACGTTGTCACCTTGGGCTTGCGCCCGTCCGAGCAGCACTTCGGACTCGGCGATGGGTAGCGACTCGTCGAGGCTCTGGGCCACCAAGGCAAGCTGGCTGCTGGCGACTTCACTGCGACGTGCGAGCGTCACCGCATCGCTCAGAAAGCCTTGTCTCAGGGCCAGCTCGATCGCGTCCGTCAGGATCTTGGTTCGCAGCTCGGTTGCCTCGGAAGGCAGGGCCTGCTCCGCTTCTCGGAGAGCCGCGAGCGCTCGTTCCGGGGCTCCGCTTTTGGCATGGCAGCGGGCGAGCAAGCGGTGTGCATCGGCCACGACCAGGGGCAGGCTTTCGCGGCGGGCGCTGGCGTAGGCGCGTAGCCCCTGTTCGTAGGCCGACGCGGTGTCTCCTTGCGCAAGCCGGAGTTCCCCGAGGAGCAGCAGCGTCTCGACGCGGTCCGGGGCATCCTGCAAGGCTCGCAGCAGTGCTTTTTCGGCATCGGGGACTTGTCCCGACGAAAGCAGCAGCTTTCCAAGCGTGGTCAGCACCTGCGGATCGGACTGTTCACCACGGGATGCCTTCAGCAAGCACTGTCGGGCGGCATCCCAAGTTGGACTGCCAGGGGCTTCGCCGCGTTTCTGTGCTTGCAGAACCAGCGCTTGACCGAGCAGCCCTTGGGTCTTTGCATCATCGGGATTGCTCGACACCGACTTGCGCAGCTCGCGGACGGCTTTGTCGAGCTGACCGAGCTGGAGATAGATCGTTCCCAGCGTCTGTTCGACCTCGGCCCGCTGGAGTTCATCATCGAGGAGTGGCAAGGCCTGCCGATAGGCATCACTGGCCGACGGTAGCTCACCACCTTGGCGCAGCACATCACCGAGTGCGATATACGCTTCGGCATAGTCATCTCGCGCCGCCAGGGCATCCGCCAGCGCTTTTTTGGCTGCTGCCTGGTCACCCGGTTGAGCCCGCCGCAGGTAACACAAGCCGAGCAGGTAGTGCGCCCTGGCATGATCCCGACGCTTGTCGAGCGCGTGGTGCAGCTCGCGAATGGCGGAGTCGTAGTCGCCGCGCTCCATAAGTTGCGCCGCCAGCTCGACATGGGCCCGGACGTCATCGGCGATATCCCCGAGCAGGTCGCTGAACTGGTTGGCGAAGCGATTGAACTTATCCAGCAGATCCAAGTGGCAGCCCCCGAAAGGAAGACCCGACCCCAAGAACCGATCGTGAAGTCGGCCCCTGCTTATTGTCTTACGTCAACGTGCGCTTTGCGGCGCAGTTCTTTTAGCCACGACGTCACAGCCTTTTCGACTTGCTGTTCGTAGAGCTGGCGACGCAGCGTTTCCTTGACTTCCTCGAAGGGGCGGACCTCGGCGTCCTTTTTTTCCATCAAGCGGATGATGTAAAAGCCCCGCTCGCTCTTCACTGGGCCCCGGATATCGTTTGGGTCCATCGAGGTCACGACCTCACGCAGCTCGACGGGTAGCTCGCTGCGGGAAATCAGGCCGGTGTCACCATCGCCTTTGGCACCGTCCTCGCAGAACTTTTGGCACAGGGACAAGAAGTCTTGGCCGTTGCGGGCACCTTCGACGACTTTGGCGGCTTTGCTGCGCTTTTCGGCAACGATCTGCGGCGGTACGCCCTTGCCCACCGGGATGATGATCTGCTGGATGCGCACCTGGAGCTGATCGCCCGCGACCTGACGAACGGTCTGCGCGTAGTAGGCGCGCACCTCGTCATCTCCGACGGTAACCCGGCTTCGGACGGCGGTGTTGACGACCTTGAGCTGCAGGAGCTGCTGCCGAAGCATGCTGCTATAGGCGTCCCAGGTGAGGCCTTGCCCTTTGAGCGCTTCGCGGAGCTGAGATTCGTCGGTGAGGTTGTTGTTTTTCACCACGTCTTTGATGGCGCTGCGCATTTCCTCTTCGTTGACGTAGATCTTTTGCTCGCGGGCGTACTGGGCGACGAGGAGCTTTTCGATCTGGCTGTCGAGGACGCGGCGACGTAGCTCATCGTAGCGGCGCTGACCTTCGGCGGAGTCACGGTCGACGTTGGCAAGGGCTTGGCGGGCCTCCATCTCGGTGGCTTGCAGTACCTCGGTGTCGAGGATGATCTCATCGTTGACCACGGCGATGACCCGATCGAGCAGGTTGCCGGCAAAAGCGGTGGCGCTGAGCAGCGAAGCCCCCAGGGTCAGTGACAGAAGCAGCCTACGTAGGCGGAACTGGGAAGTGGTCATGTCGTTCATCTTACTTGGAAAAGCGGTGTCGGTTGTCGTCCGATGTCATCGGCTGTCGTCAGGTGGCGTCCGATCTCAGGGCGACGCGGGCTGCTTGGCGGAAGGTGCGGGGATCGGGGTTCCTGGACGCATCGGGGACGCTTGGGGGGCATCCTGGAACGGTGGATGATAGCTGCCGGTACCCTTCGGCGGGCGGAGATCCTCGGGAGCTCCGATCTCTTTCGAGAGATCGACTCGAACCTCGGCGAGTTTGTCTTCGTGAACGGAAACCTTGGACTTTTGGCGCAGCGAGCGCTCGAAGTCGTCCATCAGTTTCTGCCGCCGCTCACGGAACAGCTTGGCGCGGATCTGCTGGCTGACCTCGGCCAGGGTGCGAGTGAGGGCTCGCCGCTGTCCTGTCAGCTTGAGGATCGCCAGCCCATGCTTGGTCTTGACCGGCTCACTGACGTCACCAATGTTGGCTAGCTTGAACGCAGCGGTGACGAGCTCGGCGGGCAGTTCCCGGTTTCGCTCATCGAAGAAGCGCAGGTCACCGCCTCGTTCTTTGGTGTCGCTGTCGATGCTGTACTGCGTCACCAAGTCGCGAAAACCGACATTTTCCAGCCCACGCGAGCGGGGATCGGCCAGCACTTTTTTTGCAGTATCCTCGTCGGGAACCAGGATCATGCTAACGCGGACTTCTGGGGGACGATTGAACTCGTCCTGGTGTCCGTCGAAGTACGTCTTGACCTCATCATCGGTGATGTCCTCGGCTTTGAGCCGATCGAAGCGCTGCTTGAGCAGCTTCTGAATCATCACCTGCTTCATCGCCCGTACGACCTCTGGATCGTGATCCAGGCCCTGGCGTCGCGCTTCACTGGCCAACACTTCGAACTTGACCAGGTTTTCCAGAAACTCTTTCTTCTGCTCGACACCGGTGTAGCGGGCGCGAACGTAGGGCGTCTGGCTGTTGATGCGATCCTCTAGCTCCGACACGGTGATACTCACGTCGTCGATCTGCGCGAGTACCGCACCCTTCTTACCTTCAGCGTTTCGCTTCGCTGACAGGCTCGGGCAACCGAGGACGGAAAGCAGGACGGGCAGGGCGATCGTACCGAGAGCGAAACGGCTACCGCGAGGCAAATGCATTCGCAAGCAATACCCCATGCCGTCGGCGCGGCGCAACATTTGTGCGGATTGAAACATGCATTAAAAATACCTCATTTCTTTCTGGGTCATTTCGGAGGCTTGTGCGATGTGCTTGCCTCGAGGGCAAAACCGTAGAAAGGTAAAGTGTCTAATTTTAGTTGGAGGGGATATGCGTAAGCGTGATGCGACGAGCAGCTTTGCTGTACCATTTTTCGTTTTGCTGTCGGCATGCGGCGGCGGAACGACCACCGGAGCAGTCATTCCCGAGGGCGGTTTGGTATTTCCTGACTGTAAGGATGGCCAACTCCTTGGTGTAGATGCCAACCGCGGTTACACCTGCGTGAGCGTCTCGACGACCTCGGCTACCGCCCCTGTTTGCACCGCGAGCCAGGCGCTCACGGTCGAGGGTGGTATGCTTAAGTGTGTTGAGAAGGGCACTGGTACCACTACCACCGAACTGGGTACCCAGCTCACGGCCCTTGAGAACAAGTACACTGACCTAAACACCAAGGTCACCGACCTGAAGACTCCATCGGGTGTGGGCTCGACCTTCGTCGGTCTGACCGATGTGAAGTTTGCTGGCAAGATTGTCGGCCCGACGAACCAAGCAGTTGGCATCAATGGCGCGGTGGACGCCTGTGTCGCCAAGTTTGGCAAGGGCGGCCATATGTGTACTCCGTTCGAGTTGTATATCTCGGCGGCGACCAAGAACCCGGCGTTCACCAAGGACACCACGATGCCTCAGGCTTGGGTGTACATGATTGGTTGGAACCGGAACCTCGGCGTCAACGGCGTACCGAGCGCTCAGGCAGCGGACGACTACGCGGGTCTTGGCGAGAACTGTGGCAGCTTCACCCAGGGTGACTCCACCAAGGGTTGGGTCGGCGTGACGGCTTCGTGGGAGAACACGACCTATACGGTTGTGCCGATGGGTACGAAGACGATGCAGTTCACCATCAACGCGCAGACTACTTGCGACAAGACTTACCCGATCGCGTGCTGCCGATAAGCGGAAACGGAGACATCCATGCGGACTAGCAATAAGAAACTGTACCTAGTTGCGTGTCTGTTCGCCCCGCTGATGGCATGCGGAAGCGACACCACGGGCGGAACCCAGGTCAAGCTGCCAGATAACTGTACGAGTGGCCAGGTTCTGACCACCGACGAAAATGCGCAGCTTGTTTGCACCACCTTGCCGGTTGGCTCGCAGGTTCTCAAGGACTGCGATCCTCTCGTTCAGGCGATCACCTCCTTGGACGGTGCGACCATCGTGTGCACCGATCGAAACAACGAAAATCCTGGTGGTGCCGATGCGGTTCGCACGGTCAATCAGGTATCGACCACTCTGAACACGATCGAGACGACCGTGAACAACCTGCTCGGTTCTCGCTTGACCTACGGCGAGTTCAAGGGCGTCACCACCGCCATGACCAACGGCAACATCGTGATGGGTGCGAGTCGCGGCATCGCCGGTGCGGCGGCGGTCTGTGCGGCTCAGTACGGTGCCGGCGCATACATGTGCTCGGTCTACGACATGTACATGAACGTGGCCCGTGGCAAAATCAAGGACACCGACAGCGTCGCCAAGTCGTGGGTCTACATGCAGTCATGGAAGGATCCGTCGAGTTCGACACCGACGATTACGGTTGGTCTTTCCGATAACTGCGCGAGCTACACGTCCAGCGGGAACGCGACCTACTATGGCACCGCAGTCGAGTGGACCACTCTATCGAGCGGCTCGAAGGGCCTGAAGTTCAATGCGGGCAACGTAGCGCCTAACACTGCACTGTGCAGCGATATGCTGCCGATCGCTTGTTGTCTCTAAGGGGGATTGACCATGAGCAAGATGAAGTACGCATTTCTGCTAGCGCTCGCCCCCGTGATGATGGGCAGCGACTATAACGAAGACGATATCGCTCAGAACCTGGCCGCCCTAAAGGTCACTGGCAAACTGCCGGTCTGCAAGACTGGTGAGTTTCTGACCTATCAGGGTGGTTCGCTGGTCTGTGCGTTCCCGCCGGGTAACGGCATCTCGGGCTTGACCAAGTGCGAGGGGCAGCTTCTGACCAACACCGGTGCCGGTGGTGAGTTCAAGACGCTGTCTTGCACCGCAAAGGGTGGCGCCTCGATCTCGAACAGTGACATTACCCGCGTCAACATGCTGAAGACCAACGTCGACGCGCTCAGCACCACGGTGAACAACCTCACCGCCTTGAGCCCGAGCCGTGGTTACTTCGTCGGTCTCAGCGCGAACTCCACCAACGGTCAGATCTTCGTTGCAGGAAACGACTATGGTATGGCGTCGGCTGGCGCACTGTGCAAGACCGCTGCGATGCCCAAGGCGCACGTCTGCTCCGTGTACGAGATCTACGCCAGCGCTGCCGCAGGCAAGGATCTGACCGCGATCACCAACATTCAGGCCTGGGTGTTCAACTCGAGCTGGAACCGACCGCTCGCGGGCCCTGCCGAGCCGGATCGTGGTACGTCGGAAAGCTGCAACGATCTGACCTATACCTCTGCTCACCTCAAGTGGCAGGGTACGGTGGTCACCTATGGCGCGCTCGGTGGCACGCTCGGCAACGGTCTGCAGTTTAAGACCCTTGCCTGCAATAACACTCTCCGCGCCGCCTGCTGCAACTAGCTGACACCTTCCGGTTCACTCTTCCCGGATTCCTTGCACCTCTTTACACTCCTGACCCCCCTTGTGGGGGTTAGGAGTATCTTGGATGCAGGCAATCGACACTACCTAAGAGAATTGTTTCGGGCTGCGATCGTCAGTCGCTACAACTGGCCGTTTCGTCGGGAATCCAGTGCCGCTGCGCCTGTTGATGCAGGAACACACCGCCGATGATTCCGAGCAGCACGGCACAACCTGGGATGTAGCCCGCTCCAATCTGTACCAGCACGGTTCCAGGACACGCAGCGGAGAGTGCCCAGCCCGTCCCAAACAGAAGCGCACCCACTACGGTTCGCCAAGTGACGCGGTGCGAGATTGGATCCCGCTTGTCGCGAACGATTCGGTAAAAAGGAATCAGCAATAGAATCGCCAGGCAGAGGGTAAGTGGTAGCCGAGCAGTCTGCAGCAGGAACATCCGCTGTACTTCTTGCAAGCTGCCGAATCCGATTCTGTGCAAGATAAATCCGAATCCTACCCCGAGCATGCACAGTGCGATCACCCGACTCATGGCGATCTCCCGAAGACAATATGGGTGGTAAGGATTCCTGCCCCAAAAAGCAGGGCGGTTGCAGTGAGGCTGGTTCGAGATAGGCGACCACAACCTGTTAGTCCATGGCCCGAGGTACAGCCTCCTGCCAGTCGAGCGCCGAATCCAGCGAGGACGCCGCCAAGGAACAGCGATGCCCAGGCGATGGGAGATCCACCGAGCTTCTGGACATACCCGGGATCGGGAACGAAGCGTAGCTCCATGCCACTGCTGAATGCCGCTGAGAGCCCGCCCCCAAGTAGGAGTCCTACTAGGATGGCAACGTGATGAGACCAGCCAATCGGTGGGCGGTGCGGAGGATGTGGTGAAGGGGGACTGACTTCCTCGTTGGGCGCTGGCAGCGCTGAGATGTCCAGACCGAACTCCTCTTGGGTGGCTCGGAGGAGCGCTGCGTCCAGCTCCGCCTGATTGGTGAGGAGTCGTGCGGCTGAGTCGGCTGTCCCTTGGCCACGCAGGACACGATCGAAGCTCTTTGATAGGCCCAGATAACGCTTGGTAATCACATAGTAACTCATCGACACGATGGTAAGACCGACAGCACCTGCCCAGAACGGCCAATATTGTACAGAGACGCTCATGGCAGGCTCCTATCGCAGCAGTTTTCCATTGGGTAGGAGCGTCGGAGGCACTACCTCACCGATGCGTGAATACTGAAATCGGACACAGGTTTCGTACCTGGTGTTGCAGTAGCGATCCTTCCAGATGCCGAGCAATCGACCGTTGCCGAACTCCTCGTACAAGGAACACTGTGTGGAATGCGGACAGGCCGAAGGACACTCGGGTGCGAGTGTTCCAGACGGTCGATTCATCGAAGAGTCGTTGCTCGCTCCCATGGCCACAGTTTGCGTTTTCATGGCGGGAGCTGATTGCAAGTGCCGCGCCATGAAGATACCTGGTAGACGGCTCATCCTCGTCGGAGAAGTTGTGATTTCCGGACCAATGTAGTGGCTGGTGTGAATGGGAAGATTCGGCTCCAGACTGTACCTGGGCGTAGGAAAGCTCTCGTCGAAGGTTCCCTCTGAAAGGGGGCAGCGGAGTCTCTGGACTAGGTGGAGCAGGGTGGGAAGCAACGTGAGTGTTGGGCTCTCTGTGGGTGTGAACCGGAGTGCTACGCCATCCTGCTACGGTTTCAGTCCGGCGAGCGCTTGGCTCCTGCACTGGGGCAGTTTGGCAGTGGTGAGGCGAGACAGTTGACGAGGATCGGAAGTGAGTGCATTCTCGCCAGGGTACGGTGATGGTAGACACGGGGCAGTGCGGTTTCTGGACCGATATTTGCTTATCAGTGCCCTTGTGTCAGTCCATCAGCAAAGTTGATGGCAGTCTTAGCGGTAGTCTTAGAGGATTATGGCCGTGTTGGACAGGCAGACAGTGAGCGTACAGTGGCCCGAATCGGCTACAGCACCAACGCAAGACGGTGACCTGAGCGGAGGATCGGTCCCCGACGAGTCTAAGGTGGTCGTTCAGACGACATGCCTTGGTCGCTTCATGCTTCTCAAGGAAATCGGCGCTGGCGGCATGGGCACTGTGTTCGCCGCGTATGATGAACAGCTTGATCGCAAGGTTGCGCTGAAGATCCTACGTAAGCCCAAAGCGGGCAGCGCAAGACAGCGTCTCCAGATTCTCCGGGAAGCTCGCGCCGCAGCCCGCATCTCTCATCCGAACGTCGTGTCCATCTACGAGGTAAATGAAGCAGATGGACTGATTCATATTGCGATGGAGTATGTCGAGGGGGAAACCCTATTAAAGTGGCAATCGAAAGGCGGTCATCAGTGGCGTGACATTCTGGGAATGTATCTGCAAGTAGGAATTGCCCTGCAAGCGGCCCATGACGCCGATGTCGTTCATCGTGACTTTAAGCCAGATAATGTTCTCATCGGTGACGATGGTCGTCCTCGGGTCGTCGATTTTGGCTTGGCGCGTGTTGGTAGTGAAGATCTCGGGCTGTCGTCAACCTCTGTGGAGCACGCCGAGCTGCGGGCGATGGGTCGAATCTCGCTGGCCGGGGTCATCGCAGGAACCCTTGGCTATATGTCCCCGGAACAGTATCGGGGCGGCAACGTCGACGCTCGCAGCGATCAGTGGAGCTTCTGCGCGTCTCTGTTCGAGGCGCTGTATGGCGTACTTCCGTTTGCTGGCAAAACCATGGCGGAGTATGCGGAGAAAGTCTACGGGCGGCCACGTGCGCGACCGAGCAATAGCTTGGTTCCGGAAGAGGTTCATCGTGCCTTGCTTCGCGGGCTCAACTGCGAGCCGGATAAGCGATTTGCCTCGATGGCGGATCTTCTGTTTGCGCTATCGAGAGAGCATATCGATGACATTGCATCGGGAGTCGGTCCACGCCGATTTCTGGTTCGGGGCCTGGTTGGGATCGCGGCTGCGCTGTTTGTTCTGGTCCAGCTTCTCCGCTGGAATCATCCTTTGAGCCATCGCGAGCCGATTCTCGTCTCTTCGCTCATGATTTCAGCGACGTTGACCATCGGTCTGGCGCGCTGGAGAACCCTCCTTAGTCATCGGGTTCATCGGAATACGTGGATCCTGCTGCTCGTTGTTCTGGTCCAAAATTTCGTTCAGCGCATCCTTGCGTGGAGTTCGAATATTCCAAGACAGCAGATGATTGCGTTCGAAATGATTGTGATCGCGGGCGCGCTGACCATCGGCTCTGTATCCATTATCCGGCGATTCTACTGGCTGGGAATCGTTCCGCTCTGCTGCGTCTTCGTGGCCAACGCGGGCCTACTGTCCCCTCGGCTTGGCAACCTGGTGTATCTCGGTAGCCTGATGATGTTTCTGTACGGTTGGAGTCTGTCCGCCAACGAGGCCAACGCCAAGCGCGAGCAAAAAGAGCGGCTCGGCGGCCGATCGGCAAAGTCACGGCGGACCCCCTCGGTGGGTTCAGTCCTCAGCTCATCGGCGAGTGGCAAGTAACGGAGCTGGCTGGTCACAGATGTTTTGTGAATTAGTGACTGCCCACGAGCGCATCGTAGCGTCCGCTGCTGCTGCCGCGACGGGTTTCATCGCCTATCACCCGAGCGATCAAGCGATAGCTTCCAAGCGGCAGGTCAGTGGGTAGTTCGATCTCGATGGAAAAGCGACCGTCGGATTGACTGACAGCTCGCCCCAACACGCGGGAGCCTCCGGATACGGCGAGAATCACCTGCACTTCGAGTCCGCTGGCACTGCTGCCCGTCGATCGAACCACGCCCCGTACCGAGAGAGAGCCGCCTCGATACGCTTGGGAGGCCGCCTGCATCGACACTTGCGTTGTGGCCAGACTGTGGCCAAGTTCGCTCCGCCGGTCTTCGGGCTGGCTTGGGTCATCTTCAAGCTGTAAATCGGAGTCCTCGCGGGAATTGCTCATCGAGCGGCTGCCGGTTCCGGAGTCGGCGGTGCTGCCGGTTTCGACGCGCCCCGGCTTGCTCGTTGGTCCACCCGAAGTTCCGCCTTTTTCAGCACTGCCATCGATCTGGGCTTTGCCGGTCTTGCCGCTGCCTGCATCGCTCGCGTTTCCGCTGCTTCCGCTGCTTCCGCTGCTTCCGGCGCTTCCGCTGCTTCCGCTGCTTCCGGCGCTTCCGGCGCTTCCGCTGCTTCCGTTGTTAGGGGTACCGGTGGGGTCGCCGCTGCTCGATGAGGAGCTGTTCGATTCACTGCTGGATGGGCCCGTGCCGCTACCGCTCTCGCGGCGATGTGGCTGACCAGGAACTTCGGGCGGGACTCCGCTTGTGAAACTTGGTGGGCTGGGGAATGGATCGCTGCCTTTTTCGCGATAGGGAATCTTGTTCTCGCCATCGACCACTCTTTGCTGGAGCGGTGCGCCGCCGAGGTTGATGCGTCGGAAGTAGCCGCCTCTGCCGCGGGCGTCAGGAATCCAGACTTCTACGAAGACATGGAGTTCGTTTTCTACGTAACGCGCCGGGATGCCTGCCTGCAGCGCAGTAATCACGAAGGCGTACGAGCGATGGCGGCACGCACCGCGACGAGACATCGCCAGCTTGAGGTACAGGTCGCCTGCCCCATCCTCGGGAAGCTCACCAACCGAAAAGCCACGAAAGTAGTTTACGAGTTGCGCCAGCACCGCTTGGTAGTCGGATCCCGACGAGGTCCGCACCCCGATGTGACGCAGCACGGCGGTGGCCTCTCGTTGTAAGCGACGGGGTAGGGGGACCAGCAAATCATCGGGCACGTCGGCGAGCAGCGGCGCAGGGCTACCGGGTGACAGCAGCGGCCCAGCAAAGTACCGCGGCGCGACGTCCATCAAATAGACCAAGCGATGGCGGCCTCCCGTTGGCGACGTTGCATAGAGATTTTCGGCGCTATCGACCTGGAACTGGAGCGAGCGCGCTGGGACCGATCGGTAGGACAAGATGCGAAACCCTGCAGCCGGCGTCGGTAGTGGCACGGGCTGACCAGCGACGAAGTCCACCACCACGGACCCGTAAAACGGATCACGACCGGGCCCCACCGGACCCTTGGTGACGTCAATGCGTCGTGGGTCAGCACTTCGCAGCTTCATCGCGCCGTCATCGTCGACTGCATCGAGCACGCTCATCCGCTTATACGGATAGATCGCTGGCTGGAACACCTCGTGATAGAGCCGTTCGCCGCCGGTTTCGGGCCCCGTGGCCGAATCCGGCAAAATACGGGACCGACGGACTGGTGGTGGGTCGGTGCCCGGCTTCGGACCTTGCGACTGCGCCAGGTTGCCGGTGGTCGCGCCGCTCGCAAAGATCTGTTCGTGGCCGACTGGAGATCGTCCTCCCGACGGTGATGTGATCAAACCATCACCACTCATCACCGCTTCGGGCATCGCGTCGGGTTGGGCCCCATCGGGTCTGCACACCCCGTCGTGACAGCGCAGCCGAGGCACCTGAACCGGTTCATGCAGGGTCGGTTGCGCCGTCGTTGGCAGCGATGCAAGCAAGCCAGCACCCAAGATCGAAATGCGAGCCCGTTTATGCCAAGACATTTTGTTCATGCGCTGCCTCGTTGTGATGATACAGCGTCTCGCTTGGCGCTACCCGGCCCGTATGGTATAGCGCCAGCTTCGTTCTTGGAGGTTGTATGTCGAGTCCTAGGTTTCCCCGGTCGTCTTCTTATCGACCAACGCTGTTCTGTCTTGCTTCCTCGCTGTGGTTGTCGGCTTCATTTTCGAGCTGTACTCCGTGCGAGCCCGTCGGGCCACTGAAGCCCGATCCCCCCCCAGCGGTGACCACACCGCCTCCCCCGCCCAAACCCAGCGGACCGACTGAGGCTGACGCCCGAGCCTTCATGGATCAGACCGAGACGCAGCTCCGTGCGATGTGGAGCTATGCGCAGCGGGTTCAGTTCGCGCAAAACACCAACATCACCACCGATACCGAGCAGCTCAACGCCCAAGCCCAAGAGCAGGTGATGGAGCTGGTCGGTAAGAAGATCAAAGAAGCGGCGCAGTTTGACAAGTTGCAGCTCCCGACGGATCTGCGGAGGAAGTTTGATCTGCTCAAGCTTGCGCAGGATCTACCGTCACCGCCTGATGCCAATGAGCGGGCCGAGCTGGCTCAGCTCGCTGCGTCGATGGAGACCTCCTACGGCAAAGCCAAGTACTGTCCGCCCCGGCTGAAGGGGGGGTGTCTGACGATCGACGACCTGAGCCGGACGCTGTCCACGAGCCGCAACTACGATGAGCTGCTCGAAGCGTGGACCGGTTGGCACGATCTGGCCAAGACTCTGCGAGGATCCTATGTCCGCTACGTTGTGCTGGCTAACAAAGGCGCACAGAACGCGGGCTACGCGGATGTCGGGGCGATGTGGCGCTCTCGCTACGATATGTCGGAAGATGCGTTTGCTGCTGAGACTGAGCGTCTGTGGGAGCAGGTTCGTCCGCTCTATGAGATGCTGCACTGTTACACCCGGATGAGGCTTCGCCAGACCTATGGGAATCGCGTTCCCGAAAACGGTCCGATTCCGGCGCACCTTCTTGGCAACATGTGGGCGCAAGAGTGGGGGAACATTTTCCCGCTGGTGGCGCAGCCAGGAAAATCGCAGGGAGTCAGTCTCAAGGCCAAATTCCAGCAGAAAAAGACCACTCCGATCGAGCTTGTGAAGATGGGAGAGTCGTTCTTCAAGTCCGTCGGATTTGACCCTCTTCCGGATACGTTCTGGAAGCGCTCGATGTTCGTTCGTCCGAAGGATCGGGAAGTGGTCTGTCATGCGAGTGCCTGGGACATCACTTCGCGTGGTGATCTGCGCATCAAGATGTGTATTGAGCTTGATGATGACAACTTCCGCACCGTTCATCACGAGCTAGGACACGACTACTATTACTGGTATTACCGCGATCTTCCTCTGCTCTTCCAGCAGGGTGCAAACGATGGCTTCCACGAGGCAATTGGCGACGCGATTGCGTTGTCGATTACCCCAAGCTATCTGCAAAAGATCGGGCTCGCGGATCCAGGTACACAGGTAGAGGACACCACGTTCCTTCTGCACGATGCGCTGGAGCACGTGGCATTCCTTCCGTTTGGGAAAGTACTCGATCAGTGGCGCTGGGAAGTGTTCTCTGGGAAGGTGAAGCCAGAGGACTACAACAAGCGCTGGTGGGAACTCCGTACCAAGTATCAAGGCGTCGCGCCTCCCATCGCTCGGACTGATGCCGACTTCGATCCCGGTGCCAAGTACCACATCCCGAGCAACGTCCCGTATGCGCGCTACTTCTTGGCGCGGATTCTCGAGTTCCAGTTCCATCGTGCGCTGTGTCAGGCGGCTGGATTCACGGGGCCGCTGCACAAGTGTTCGATCTATGGAAACCAGGCTGCGGGCGACAAGATGAAGACCATGCTGCAAATGGGTTCATCGAAGCCGTGGCCGGAAGCGCTGGAAGCGATCGCAGGCACGCAGAAGATGGATGGAGCGGCGATGCTCGACTATTACGCACCGCTTATCACCTTCCTGAAGGACCAGACCAAGTCGCAAAAGTGCGGCTGGTAAGCGACTCTCTACGATTCGCTCCGGTTCCTTGCTCCCCTCCTTGCCCTTGGCTGTCGCAGTACATCTGGCCGGGCTGACTCGGTCCGCCGGGCTGCGACAGCAGTGGTTCCCTCCTCGGGCGCTTTCGCGATGCATGAGTTCGCTGCCTGTCAAATTTTTTACATGAGATCGGACCAATATAGGCTTGCCGAGGTAGGCGAAGGCGTGGTAGTGACCCACACATCCGACATCGGATTACCTGAAAAACCTCAAGGAGATTACATGCGTTCGTTTTCGGCTTTGTGTCTGGTTCTAGCTTCGGCAGCCTCGGGCTGCACCCACTTCCATACCAACATGCTGGCGGAGTCGATCAAGGCGTTTACCGCGAAGGCTGCCCCGCAGAACGCCAAGGTGTGGGTTGCTAGCGTTGCAGACAGCAATGCCTGTGATAGTGGCTGTCAGTCGCCGACCTCGTGCGGTGGCAAGTCGGGAAGCCCGCTCGGTGGCAAGGGTCTGTTTGGTGGCTTTGGCGGCGGTGGTGGTAGTGATCGTCTGGCCTATGAGGTCATTACCAACTTCCTGACCCAGAATCAGAAGATGAAGGTTATCGAGAGCCACCGTCACAACTACGCGACCGACACCCGTGTCGAGACGCGCAAGAAGATCGACACCGTCATCGACGGCAAGGCGCTGGCTTCGGGAATGTCGTGTGAAGATCTGTGCCTGCTCGACGAGGCCAAGAAGCGCAGCGCCGACAAGGTGCTGACCTATCACATCATCAACTTGGAAGCCAAGAAGCTGACCATTCACTATCGCCTGAGCGATGTGAAGAGCGGCGTGGTCGAGGCGGCGCACACCCTGCACGTCAACAACCCGACCTCGGTCGACACCAGCTTCGTCGAGCCCGCGCCCTAATCTCGTGAGTTAGGCGCAGTCCCCCCCAAACGGAGAGTCTTCTCCGTTTCGTCCCCCTCTCTCTCTTTTTCTTTCTCAATTTGCGCAGTCCTCCTCCGCTCACACCGTGAAGCGGGCGGAGGTAGACTTCGCTGCGCTACGTCTTGGTCCGTTTGGGAGCTGACTTTTTGACAGCCGTTCCTGCTGGTTTTTTCGACGGAGAAGCCTTGGTCTTGGGTGCGGACTTGGCTTTGGATTCCGCCTTGGCCTTCGCGGCAGACTTGGCTGTGGCCGGGGCTTTCTTCTGGGCCGGAGCTTTCGCTTTGGTTGCCGCCGTTTTCGTTTTGTTCGGAGCTTTCGGCTTGGGCTCGATCCGCGCAGGTGTCGGGGCAATCACTCCGTTTCTACAGACACCATCCAGGATTGCGCCCGGGAATCGCGCTCCGGTGATGTTTGCATTGGTGAAATTGGCACCGGTAAGGTCGGTGTGCTCGAAGTCCGAGCCACGTAGATCTGCGCCCACAAAGGAACAGCCCTTGAGGCTCGATCCCGAAAAATCAGTCAGGCGCAGCGATGCGCCGTCAAAGTGTGAGCGGTCGAAATAGGAATCCACCGCCGCGCAGCCATCGAGCTTGGCCTCACGAAAGTCCACGCCGCGACAGATACAGCCAGACAGATCCGCAAAGCCGACATCTTTGCCACGAGCAGACTCACCTTCGGCAATCTGCTTCATCCGCAGCACGAGCTGCTGGCCCACCTTTTCACCATCGGCTTGATAGATGCACAGCGGCAACCCGCTCACCGACAGGAGCTGCCAGTTTCCTTCGCGATTGCCCGCGTCCAGAAACTGTTTGTGCGCAGCCAGGGCCGCTTCCAGTTCTGCTCCTGCGAGAGTAGGTCCTGCGGAGGCCAGATTTTCGATCATCTGGGCATCCATCATTCGTTCTCCGCGTGGGACTTCCGCGAGCTGGAACCCGACCAGCCAGGGCGAAAGAATCGCATCGGGAGGAGTCGGCAAGGACTCGTCGCGGCTCTGATTCACCCACGGACCGGATGGACACCACGACGCGGTATCAAAGATCAGTCCGGGCGACAGGTGCTCGACCCAGCGCGGATCTTTGACCTCGATGCGGTAGCGAGCCGAAGGAACCCGTGTTGGATCGGCCCAGTACGCACGCCACTCGTCATCCCAAGCGGGCTGCCACGCCGCACTCTTTTTCTTGATACCGCGTGCGAGTACTCGCTTGTCGATGCCTGCGTGAACCGTCTTTTCGACAAAGGGCACGTTGACCGCTTGGTAGATTCGCACCGACGAGATGTACTTGTCTGCGCGCTCTTCTACGGTCTCGGCGTCGTAAAACTCGGTTTCGCTAAACTCGGCACCGAGCGGGCTCTTCGCTGTTAAGTTGTACGATTCGTCGTAGCCATAGGCGGGGACGAGCAGAAGCTGAAGCGCAAAGCCCGGAGACTCCGGGAACGGGCCGGCATCTGGATGGTGAAGCGTCACCACCAGATCGACCCACTTTGCGCCCCTGTTGAGGATTTCGACATCCCAGAGGCTGGACATTCGGATTCCTAAGGCGAGGCCGATCCTAGTTACGGAGCGGCTTGTTGTTTTGGAGCATGTACATCATGCGATCGCGGGTCTTCTGCTCTCCGCACAGGACCAAGAACTGCTCGCGCTCGAGATCGAGGAGCTGCTGCTCGGTCATGCGGATGGTCGGCGAGGTATTGCCGCCGGTGAGCACCTTGGCAAGCGCGCTACCAACGGTAAGATCGTGCGGCATGATCTGGTGCGACTCGAGCATCATCTGGAGGCTCGAGCGAATGTTGGCGTAGCCCGATGGTCCCGGCAGCCGAACCTGACGCAGCCGAGGTGGACGATAACCCGCCCGTAGCAATCCGAGCGCAAGCTGCTTGGCGTCGTAGGTCAGGTGATCGCGGTTGAAGCTGACGCTATCGGATTCGCGCAGAAAGCCAATGCTGCGCGCCTCTTCCGCCGAGGTCGCGATCTTGGCGAGGCCAATCGTCTCGAACGCTCGCTGCACCGAGGGGAACGGATCCGCGTTGTCGGGCAGCGTCGCCAGCAGTCGGCACAGGAGCTCTTTACAGCCACCACCACCGGGAAGTAGACCGACACCGACCTCGACCAGACCCATATACAGCTCGGCGTGGGCGCGGACCGCATCGGCGTGCATGGTCACTTCGGCACCACCGCCCAACGTCAGACCAAACGGTGCCACGACGACGGGGACTGGTCCGAAACGGAGCAGTTGGTTGGCATTCTGGAAATCGGCGATGACCTTTTCAAGCATCGTCCAGTTGCCTTGCATCGCCGCCATCACGATCAGCATCAAGTTCGCACCGGCCGAGAATGCTTCGGTGGACTCGTTGGTGATGACCAGGGCTTTTTTGCGAGCGTCGCAGATCTCGATCGCCTTGTTGAGCAGGCCGATCACGTCGCCATCGATCGAGTTCATCTTGGTCTGGAACTCGAGCGCATAGACGTCATCGTGCAGGTCTAGCAGTCGCGCTCCGTCGTTTTTGTCGATGACCAATCCCTGCGAGGCCAATCCAGCCAGCGGCAGCTCACGCGGCGACTTCGGCAGCGCCACTTCGTGCTTCGTTTGCAGGTCGAAGTAGTGCTTCTGGCCCGGCTCGCCGCTGTAAAACGACGTGCGACCGGTGCTGAGCATGTCGTAGACCCACCGGGCGGGGCGCACGCCGCTTTTTTCCATCCGCTCGACGCTGGCTTTGACACCGATGGTGTCCCACATCTCGAACGGACCCATTTCCCAGCCGTACCCCCAGCGCATGGCGCGATCGACCTGGAACAGATCGTCGGCGATCGGAGCGTCCTGCTGGTTGCCATCGGCTTCGCTGCGAGGTCCAATCCGGCGTGACGAGTACGAAAAGAGCAGGGCGGTCGCTTTCCAGGCCAGTTCTGCGGCGCGATCCGTGCCCGATAGCACCGACTTGATGCGATCGGCAGTCTCGGTCAGGTTCTTGGCGGCCCCGAGTGACTCGAAGCGTGGCTTCTGCTGCGCTCGGTACTCGAGGGTGTTGAGATCGAGGACGAGCAGTCCCTCTTTGGTCTTCTGATAGAAGCCCTTGCCGGTCTTGTCTCCCTTGTACCCACGGCGGACCATCTCGCGGATGACCTCGGGCGTAGCGAAGGTCTGACGGGACTCATCGTGGATGAGGTTGTCGTAGCAGTTTTGGGCGACGTCAATGACCGTGTCGAGTCCGACCATGTCGGCGGTGCGAAAGACGGCGCTCTTTGGACGACCGAGCGGCGAGCCAAAGATCGCATCCACTTCTTCGACGGTGAAGCCAGCGGCCAGCGCCTCGGAGATGAGGCCCATCATGCCGTAGATACCGATGCGGTTGGCGACGAAGTTGGTGGTGTCCTTGCCGTAAACGATGCCCTTGCCGAGCTGGGTTTCGCCAAAGCCTGCGATCTGGCACATCACCTGTGGATCGGTGTCCTCGCCGGATACCAGTTCCAGAAGACGCATGTAGCGAACCGGGTTAAAGAAGTGCGTGACCAGAAATCGTCGCCGCATGTCGAGCGAGCGACCCGCCATCAGCTTGCCAATGGGCAGGCCCGAGGTGTTCGACGCCAGCACGGTCTGCGGTCCCAGCAGCGGCTCGATTTTCGAGAACAGGGCTTGCTTGACCGTTAGATCTTCGCGCACTGCCTCGATGACGATGTCGGCCTTCGCGGCCTCGGCGAGGTCATCTTCCAAGTTGCCGATGCGAATCCGCTCCAGATCCCGTGGGTGGAAGATGAGCGATGGCTTCGAGGTCCGAAGCCGGTCCACGCCACCCTGTGCGAAGCGGTTTCGTGCTCGCTTGTCACCCACGGCAGCCGGGGCCAAGTCCGGCGGCACGATATCCAGAAGGAGCACATCCAAACCAGCGCCGGCCAGGTGCGCCGCAATTCCCGAACCCATCACACCCGCGCCGAGAACGGCGGCCCGGCGAAAGCGCCGATCGTGCTTACCCTGCTTATCCATACCGATATTCCTCCGAATCGTTCGCCGGGAGTCTATCACCAAAATTCTGAGTTTTTCCGTTGTTGACAGGAGTGGACACCCTGCGCAAAAGTGGCAGGTCCGTAAGTCGCGGTAAGTGTTGTGGCATTCGTGCCGTCAACCAGCGTTTCTTGCGCTACGCCGCTCAAAACACATTCGCAAACACCTGGAACACGGAGGATCTATCCATGGGTCGTGGAGACAGCCGCAATAGCTCGAAGATGCGTCGCTTGAAGGCGCAGACTCGACTGAAGAACCGTATCAAGAACCGTCGCGCTGCCGCTGCTGCTGCTCGTGCCGAAAAGAAGGCGTCGGCCGCTCCCGTCGCGGCACCCGCTGTCAAGGCGGGCAAGAAGGTCGCTCACTAGCAGCCATCGCCACGCGACCGACGCAGTGACTTCGCTTCTGCGTGGCTGATGCCGTTCAAGCGCAGAAAGCCCTGACATCGTTTGCAGTCCGCGTTAGGCTGTGACCATGTCTGTTCGTCGAACCGTGGCTCCCGACATCGCTGGCTGCACGTTTGTGCTGTTCGCCTGCACCCTCAGCTTCGCGGTACTTCGCGCTCCCTTTATCCACAAGCAAGCGTCTCCGATGGCCACTGATCTTGCGGCCTACGGCGGTCTTATGTTTGCCTGCATGTTGATCGCGGGGGGTCTGTTTCAGCGTAAGTTATGGGCCTTCTTTCCTGCTGTTGTGCTATCAGGGCTCGCCATCTATGCGAGTGTGACGAATTGGCACATGCCGGAAACCGGTCAACTACCCGCAGGAGTGCTCGGGGTGACGGCGGCTCTGCTGCTCGTCCTACGTTACCGCGAGTTTACGGGTGGATTTGATTTTCGGTCCGATTCCGCTTCGTCCAGCGCTGGGTAATCCCTTTTCGTTTCCTACCTGCTCCTTCTCCGTACAGAGTCCGGGGATGGATGCCATCCCCCACGTCGCTAGTTGTCCGTCGAATAGTGGGATTAAGTAGCATCCAGTAGGACTCTTATTTTGTGCCGAGGATACGCTCGGAATTCGGCGATAATCGTGCTACGGTTCGATCAAGTCGGCAGTATTGTGTGAGGGGAACTGTCTTGGACCAAGTCTGCAGAATCGGCATTGGATATCGCGCCGTGTACGCAGTCAGCAAAGGGGCGGAATGACCATGATCGCACCCTCCGGACAGGTTCAGGAAGCGAGCGGTTTCGAGGAGTTTCGAGTTGACGGCGATGTTCTGTTTGCCCGGGCCATCGGTGCCACAACGCTCGAAGACGTGAAGCGCATGTTCGCGATAAACCAAGGGCTGTATGAGCGCTACGGGTACGCGCTGGTGTTGATCGACGGCGCTCGTGCATCGACGACCGCACCAGATGCTCGCAAGTATCAGTCGGATCTTCTGCGTAAGCGGATCTTTCCGAGCCACACCGCGATCTTTGGTGGTGGAGTCCTGGTCCGGACAACCATCTCGCTCATGATGAGGGCTACTGAACTGCTGACTGGGACGAAAATTCCCGTAGAAATGTTGGCGGATGAACAGACTGCTCGGACTGTGTTGGCTGCTGCGCGTGAGCGATTTCGGATCCAAGGAATTGCCAAGCAGCCGCTCGATTCCACCAAGCAAATTAAATAAGAGGTATTCATTATGATTCATATTAACGCGTCCGTTGCGCTCTGGATTCCTGCGCCAATATGCCTCGACCGAGTTGCAGCAGAATTGTCTCAGAAAGGGGGAAGGTGATGGCAGAGTCTATCGAAAGCAAGGGGCGTGTCCGGCGTGGACCGTTGGCACCGAATCCGGAACTGTGGGCGAATCTCGGAAATGGGGAAAGGCTCACCGCAATCCTGAATGAGTTTTATACGTTGGCATTTTCAGATCCGCGCCTAGGACCGTATTTCAAAGACGTGACCAAGCAGCGTGTGATCGAAAAACAGTACAACTTTTTGTACGAGATTCTGACGGGAGAGCCGGTCTACTTTGGCGAGCGGCCGCGCAATGCCCACCACTGGATGGTGATTTCCGATGAGCTGTTCGAGTACCGAGAGGATCTACTGGCAGAGGTCGAGCGGCGTCACGGACTGGATGAGCAGAGCATTCGACAGTGGCGGGCGCTAAACGAAGCGTTCCGTAAGCAGATCGTCAAGAACAAGCCGATTCCCAAGAAAGTGGGCGGAATCGCTTTCCCTCTGGAAGGGTACGAAACGCTGACCTTGAGCGTGGGCTCTGTCTGTGACGACTGTATCTGTGAAATGTCCGAAGGACAGACTGCGACGTATCACGTGCGTACCGGCAAGACGTACTGTGAACGCTGCGCGGTCAAGTACACGACCGTTGTCTCTGAAATCGCAGACGACGAGGTAGAGGACGCTCGTGAGGCAGACTAACCCCGCAGATTCTAGCGCAGGAGTGCCAGATGGTTGGCGGCGGATTGGTTCCAATCTGGTGCGAGTGGACGGAGATCTTGTGTTCAATCGCATCGTCGATGCGATGACGCTTGAGGATTCAAAGCAGCTCGTTGCGATCTGTACGGAAGTGGTGGAGCAGTATGGCTACGTGCTGGTGCTGACAGATAACACCCGGGCTGGAGTGCCCACACCGGGGGCTCGGAAGTTCCAGACCGAGCAACTCCGTCGACCTCTGCATCCGAGCCAGACCGTCGTCTATGGGAGCAGTTTGATCGGTCGGACTTCTGTCTCGATGGTGTTGCGGGCCGTCGCGTTGTTCACAGGGCAGAGGCTTCCGATTGCGATGGTTGCCGATGAAAAGAGTGCACGGGAGCTTCTGAGTGCAGCTCGCGAACGGTTCCGAGCACAGGGCATTGCCAAGCGCTGAACAGTGAGTAGGGGTGCATGACCGAAACAGTGGACAAGGAACAGAATCGCTCACGCCCGAATGAGACCCGTGTAGAAGGTGACGTGGTGATTCATCGATCCGTGGGTTCTCAGAGCGTCGAGGACATCAAGCACCTGTTTGCGATCGCCCAGTCCGTGTACGAGCGCTATGGTTACGCGCTGATTCTGCTGGATGGCTCCCACAGCGGGGTGCTGACTCCCGAGGCTCGTAAGTACCAAAGTGACTTCTTCCGCAAGCAGATCCTGCCGAGTCATACCGCGCTGTATGGCAGTGGCTGGTTGCTGCGGACAGCAGTGACGCTGACGATGCGGGCGACTGAGCTGATGACCGGGACGGTGGTGCCGGTGACACTGGTTGCGGATGAACAGGCGGCGAGGCAGGTGTTGGCCGATGCTCGCGAGCGATTTCGGGCGCAAGGCATCGCCAAGAGTCCGAAGTGAACTTGGGCCATCGGTTGGTGTTGGCACGGACATCAGTTGGACTGAGTACAATTTTCCTTGCCCGAAATCGTGACAACTTTACCCCTTTGGAATCATTTTTTGCTCGTCGAGTAATTTTGAATTTCCGTCGAGAGTGTTTTGGGGGACGAATGGGTAAAGTGTTCGCAAAGAGTGGGCAAAGGCGTCCACTCGCGTGGGGACTTTGTTATTCGCCTCGATATGCAGATCACCGAATGCGAGCAGTCTGTTTCCACCCCTGTTCCTCCTGAACTCCGGCGAAACCGCGTGGCCTGGCAGGCCAAACGACTGCTGACCGAAGCCGCCGGTCAGTTGGGCGATCTGGTGCGGCTGTCTTCGGCGACGCAGCAGCCAATGTGGGTCGAGGCGCTGCGTACCGTTGAACAGGTGAGTGCGGTGCTGGACTTGATTGCACGTCCGCCGCTGCGCAGTCGCCGCTATCGCTATAGCCTCGATTGGCGGCGGAAGTTTGCCTCTCTGTTGCGTGAGCGTCGTGAGGAGCGCGGTCTGACTCGGCAGCAGATCGCCGAGCGTAGCAAGCTGTCGCTTGGGACCATTCGCAACATCGAGACGCTCCGGGTTCATCCAGAGATCGACACCATTGAGCGCCTGCTCGCGGTCGCAGAGCTAGGCCTCTCGTGGTGTGATCTCGGCCCGATACAGCTGCCTAAAAAGTGAACAACTTGGCTAGGCGAGGGCTCGCAGTCCTTCGCGGTCCGATAGGATGACGCGCCGACCCTCGGTGGCGATGAGACCACTGCGCTTAAACTGACTGAGCGTGAGCGACACCGTCTCACGCGTCGAGCCGATAAGGTTGGCCATCTCTTGGTGGGTGATCTTGAGCGACACCAAAGTGCCTCGGCTGTCATCGATGCCGTAGTCTTGCCCGAGTCGTAGCAACAGCTCAGCGAGCTTCGAGTTCACGTCTTTGAAAATCAGGTTTTCGATTTTGCCCTCAAGCTCCCGGCGCCTTTGCGCCAGCACTTTGACCAAGCGGAAGCCAATCAGGCCTTCCTTTTGGACCAATCGCTCGAAGATCCCGCGCTCGACTTCGATGACCAGCGAGGTATCCATCGCTTCGGCCATGTCTTCGCGAGCCCCGCCTTCGATCAAACACAGCTCGCCAAACGGATCGCCCGCCACGCGGTAGTCGAGGGTTAGTTCTTTGCCGTCGCGTGTGACCTTGCTGATCTTGACGCGACCCACGCTCAGGAAATACACCGCCTGGCCGGGATCGCCAGGAAGATAGATCACCTGTCGCCGTCGCAGATCCCACAGCTGCACCGAGTCTGCGAGCTGCTGCAGCGTGTCATGCGGAATGTCCGCGAGGAGCGGAAGCTTCTTTAAACACCACAGCGCTTTTTTTGGATCCTGATAATGTTGCCCGGTTTCACGAGTCGCCATGCGTCCCTACATACTGCAAACGCCCCGAATACGGCAACCATCGGTTTTGCCGATTACGTTTGCCTGTCGCTTGGTGAGGGGTGACACACTGCTGCGGCCGCTATGCGAGCTTGCGTGGCACTCGCTGCCCGCTTATCTCCAGCGCTAATCCTTTTTGTCGAGGCACTTACTGATGCAGATCTCTTTGGACAATACGCCGAAGCTGCGGCGCTCGTTATCGCTTCCGGGTCACAACCTGCAAACCCGAGGCGAGGCAGACTTGGCGGCGCGACTGGGTGAGGCGCTGCTGGTTCCGGGCATTCCTGAGCGGATTCCGCTTGAGGATCGGCAACTACTGGAGTCGTCGCTGGGACCGCACTTGTTTCATAGTTATGCGGGTCGTACCCACCCACTGCTGGTGCGCCTCTTGTGTCGAGACATGGAGCCTGGACAGACCCTGCTCGATCCGTTTGTGGGCTCGGGAACTGTATTGGTGGAAGGCGTGCGGCTCGGTCTGCGAACAATCGGCTGTGACGTGAGCGCGCTGTCGATGCGGTTGTCCCGTTTGAAAGCGACACCGCTGCGCAAAGGCATGCAAGAAGCGCTGCTTCTGAGGGCACAAGCGGTCTGTGAAGCGTCTCTCCAGCGGGTCAAAAAGCGAGTCTCGCCACCGCGTAACTATGACGATCAGCAGTTTTATGCGCCGCATGTCTACCTGGAGTTGTGCGGACTGCGGGCGGAGATATCGGCGGTGTGTGCGGCGGATGCGCCGCTTGGGGAAGCGCTGCTGATGGTGTTTTCCTCGATCGTGGTGAAGGCCTCGAACCAGCGCAGTGAGTCGAGTTCGGAATCGGTGGAGCGGCACATTGGCAAAGGAATGGTGTCGCGGTGGCTGTTGCGCAAGACCGAGGAACTGATTCGTTTTCAGAACGGATTTTGGCCCGAGGATCTCAAGCCGATTGCGCCGCTTCTGATCATGGGGGATGCCCGCAGTGCCTTGCGACCGAGCGAAGGCTGCAAGGTGGCAGCGGGATCGGTCGATCGGGTGATTACCTCGCCTCCGTATCTGGGAACCTATGACTATCTGAGTCATCATCTCCGGCGCTACGCATGGTTGGGTATCGACCCCTCGCCGATCGAACGAGATGAGATGGCTGCTCGCCGTCATCGGCTGCCGCTTGCGAAGCGGATGCAGACCCATGAAGCGGATACCTGGAATTGGCTGTCGGCGATCGAGCGACTCCTGAAGGTGGGCAGTCCGTGCTTTGTGTTGGTCGGCGACTCGGTGATCGAAGACACGCTCTGTGATGGTGCGGAGCCGATTCGCCGTGCCGCAGAGTCCACGCGGCTCAAGGTGGTTGCCGAAGCGTCGGTGGAGCGGCCTCACGTGGTGCGTACCGATCGACCGCTTCCGCCCCGATGCGAACACTTGCTGGCGCTCGTCCGTAGCAGCTAGTCTGTGCCGCTGACGTTCAGGTTCTTCTACGCTCATGATTCCTGCGCACAATTCCCAATCCCCCTATCGACTGTTTGAATCGCTGCGGCTTGGACCGAAGACCCTCCGCAATCGCACGATTCGGGCGGCAGCATTTGAAGGAATGGCCCCCGGCCACGATCCCTCGGATGAACTGATTGCATACCATCGTGCAGTGGCTGCCGGAGGAGTCGGCATGTCGACGGTGGCCTATGCTGCGGTGGAGCGCAGCGGGTTGTCATTTCCTCATCAATTGTGGCTACGGAGGGAGACTCTGTCTGCGCTGGCAGGGGTGGCATCGGCGATTCATGAGGGGGGCGCGCTTGCGTCGATTCAGATCGGACACTGCGGCAACATGGCCAAGCGCGAGGTGATCGGCGAACGACCGCTCGCTCCGTCAGCAAATTTCAATGTGTATGGTCCAACCTGGCCTCGTGCAATGGACAAGACCGACATCGTGCGAGTGGCAAGGAGCTTTGGGGAAGCGGTCCGGATCGCCAAAGATGCTGGCTTTGATGCGGTCGAGGTACACGCCGGACACGGCTATCTCATCAGTCAGTTTCTGTCGCCCCTGACCAACCATCGCAGCGACGAATACGGTGGATCTCTTCTCAATCGGATGCGCTTTTTAAAAGAGGTGATGTTAGAGGTCAAGCACGCGGCGGGGCGTGATCTGGCAGTCCTTGTGAAGATGAATTTGTGCGATGGCGTTGCTGGGGGTCAGTCGCTGGAGGATGCGATTGCCATTGCGCGTTTGCTGGAGGAGGAAGGGGCTGATGCACTGGTGCTGTCCGGTGGGTTTGTCAGCCGCGCTCCCATGTACATCATGCGTGGCGAGCTACCGACCGATGTGATGGGACGGCTCGTGAAAAATCCGCTGATGAGAATGATGATGCGAGTCGCCGGGCCGGTGCTGGTTCCCTCTCTTCCCTATCGAGACAACTATTTTTTGGAAGAAGCGAAGGTGGTGCGAGCTGCGGTGCGGATGCCTCTGGTGTATGTGGGTGGGGCCGTGTCGCGGGAGTCGATAGAAGAAGTGCTCGGCGCGGGGTTCGAGGCGGTGGCCATGGCGCGTGCGCTGATTGCTGATCCCCAGTTTGTGAACAAGCTTGCGTGCGAAGAGTCAGCAGTATCGCGCTGTGATCACTGTAACTACTGTGCAGCGCGCATCTACACCACCAAGATGGCCTGTTATCAGCGCGAGACTCCTGAAACGGAGTTTCAGGCGATCTGCGACAAGCGAGGCTGGCATGTACAAGGCTAGTCCTGGGCGAGGGATGGCGCTTGTGACCGGCGCTTGTTCGGGAATCGGACTGGCGCTGGCACATGGCCTGGCTGAGCGTGGTTACAACTTGGTGGTGGTGAGCAATCGCGAAGGTCCACTGTCCGAAGCAGCTGCTGAGATATCTGCACGTTACGGCGTCCAAGTTATGCCGTTGACGCAAGATCTCACCACTGAGGATGCTGCGAAACGAATATATGAATCAGTTTGTGCGCATAATATTCAGATCGATATCCTGATCAACAATGCCGGCATCTTTTTCTTTGGAGAAGCCGCAGACGCCGATCCGCTTGCTGCCGCACGCATGCTCAAACTGCACGTGGTGACGCCTTCCCTGTTGTGTACGTACTTTGCGAAGGACATGCGTACTCGACGGAAAGGTCGCATCATGATGGTGTCGAGCATTTCGGCCTTCCGTGACTTTCCCGGTATCGCCTACTACGGTAGTAGCAAAAAATACCTGCTGGGATTTGCGCGGGCGCTACGGTCCGAGCTGGCTGTGTACGGGGTGAACGTCACGTGTCTTCTTCCGGGCGCAACCGCAACCGGACTGTACGATCCGGAGGTTGTTCCCGTGGAGCTAGCGAAGAAGTTGGGTGTGATGGCTGATACGAAGGAAGTCGCGGAGCAGGGCTTGGCCGCGCTGTTTGCGGACCAAGCGGTGGTGATTCCTGGAATGCTGAACCGGGTGTTGTGTCGTGTTGCCCAGGGTGTGCCACAGTCGATGATTGATCTTGCGCGACGACACGCTCCGTGGCTGCCGAAGCGGTAGCCACGATCGCCCGTTTGATCAGCCGAGGATCGACAGACAGTCGAACAGAACCTCGACCTTGGCCTTGGAGTCGGCCTGCACCACGTTGCAAGCATCGGGGCACAGATAGACTCGGCCCTTGTCGATGTAGAACGAGTTTGGACCGCAAGTGGCCGCGCCCGCGACTTGCTTGAAGGTCGTTCGCGCACCCATTCCGCCCGCGGTGTAATCGACCAGCACCGTCCCTAGATCGATCTGTTGACCTGGCGGGGGCGCGGGCAGCGCAAAGTCACAAGCCACCTTTGCTCCAGCGACAACTCCCATCGCAACGTGGTTGAACACCGCATCGAAGTTGGCGTACTCGCAGATGGGGAAGCGCAGGCCACCGGTCATCATCGATAGTCGCTGGTACTGGACACCGGGTGCCACCGCTCCGCCGCCCTTGGTGCAGATTCCACTTTGGATCGGATCGGTCGAAACCCACGGCTTCGTCGCGGGAGTGTTTTCTTTCAGTCCCGCGATGGTGTGCCAGACGTAGTTGCGGTTGGCTTTGGTGCCAAACTGCATCGGCGCTTTGGCCAGAAGCTGGGTATCGAAGTCCACCTCTGACATGTCCGAGGTGTCGTCCGTAATCTCGATGAACGCCTTATATGCGTCGGTGCGGAGCCAAGTCTGCCAGCCTCCGGGAGCCAGATTATACTTGTCTCTTTCCGTTCCATTGACCGAGCCCAGGATGCGCTTGAACGAGTCATAGCTCTCGACTTCGATGCTGTAGTGGTAAAAGCGCGGTGGATTGTTCCCTGGCTGGGGCGGCAGGGGACTACACGAGGCATGCTTCGACAGCGGGGCGGAGATGCACACCGACTGCTGCACGCGAGCATCGCCATGGCTCGTGACCATGATTACGCGGTAATCGAGGCCGCTCTTGCCGATGATGTCGGCGAAGTTTTTGTTGATGTTCTGCTGAACCGAGAGAATCTCCTCGGTCATGCTGCCGGAGTTGTCGATCACGAAGATGATGTCGACCGGCTTTTTTTGCAGTGTGGCTTCGGCCCGAACCTCGGCACACGAGGCGTCACGATCGCGTACTCGCGAAAAATCAAGCCCCGCCAGGTCATAACGACGGGTGCCATCGGAAAGGTCGTCCCCTTCACCTGATTCGATCTCGGTGTCGAGACGTGCTTCGTTACAAGAGAGGGGGAGAGCAAGCAGTCCTAGGACGAAGACATTCCTTAGCGTGCGCATTCTTGACCTCCAGCTTCGGCGGGAAGAGCGAGACAGATCTCAACTCGACGGGGTACTTTGTAGGGCGCTAGGTTTTTGGCGCAGTGATCGATCAGGTCTTCGGCGAGACAGCGACCGCTCAGTACAACGCTGGCCACGACCATGGTGCTGCCGTGTTCATCGGTGAAGACGCGTGCTTGAGCCGCTTTGACCTTCGGGAAAGACTCCAAACAGCCTTCGACTTCACCGAGAGCCACGCGTTTGCCTTCGACCTTGACCAAATCGTCTTCTCGGCCCATCAGCGTCAGGCGTCCGGTCTTGTCGATTTTGCCAAGATCGCCGGTGCGCAAGAAGCTGTCAGCATCGAAACCACCGATAGGGACGTTGCGGACTTCGGCCTTTTTAGAGCGACCCTCGCCAGTCTTGATGAGCGACATCGGACCGACGGAATGCATCGCGACTGCTTGTGAGCGAATCCAGATTGGTGCGCGCCCATCGGCATCCGGAGTTCCCATCCGCAGCTCGACACCAGAGATCGGCTTTCCGACAGTCTCGGGCTGAAGGCCTTTGCGATCGAGGCTCACCGCGCCAGCCTCGGTGGTGTGATACATCGGAAGCACTCGGACTCCCCACCGTTCACGGAAGCTCTCGGCAACGGCTTCGGGCAATTGAGCTCCGGTGGCCAAGAAGCGCGCACCTCGCGTCTTCAGCGGTCGTGCAGTCGGCATTTTCGCCAGAGCCGCAAAGATTGGGGGCGTCGCGGGTAGCAGATCGATTTCTTGCTCACGGATGAGCTTGGCGATCCGCTTGGGGGACATCTCGTCTTCGAGGTACAGCGTCGCTCCGTAGCGCAGCGCCAAACACAATCCAAGGTCAAAGCCATACGCCGAGAACAACGGGACAGTCGTCAGAATCTTGGCTTCAGCGGTAACGTCGAGGCTGTGGGCGATGTTTTCGCAGTTGGCGGTGATGTTATCGACGGTCCGAAGCACGCCTTTGGGGTCACCAGAGGTATCTGCGGTCAAGAGGACCGCTTCCGCCGCGGCCGGTGGGGCTTCGTCTCGCCGATAGATAGAGCAGGTGAGCAGCGTACCTTGTAGGCGTCGGCGACTCTCTGGCTCGAAGCGGGTATCCTTGCGGGTCCGCACGATCGGCGCTTGGCTCGACGGCAGCTCATTGCCGCCGCGAGGACGGGTAATGAGCGCTCGCAGCGGCGCATGTTCCAAGAACAGCGTGAGATCGCGCACACCCGTCGTGGGATCGAGCGGCACCACCGTGGCTCCGAGTCGCGACAAGGCCAGCGCCAGGATCGCGAAGTCGGGCACATTGCCGAGCATTAGCCCGACCCAGTGACCTTTCTCGATTCCCATCGCCGCAAATTCTTGGGCCCGGCGCTCGACACGGTGCTGCATGCCCCGCCACGAGAGGTAGGTATCGCGATAAACCAGCGCCTTGGCAGTGCCACGGTTTTCAACAGCCTCGTTGAGCCAGCGGTAAAGCAGCATGACAAGTACCCGAAATGACAGGGGTTAGAGCTTTGCGAAACGGACTTTAGCTTGCTTTTCATGCGCCGCACAAGGACTTACAGTCACCGTCGCTCGGTGACACATGCGGACAAAAGCGTGAAGGTGGGAACGGCGAGGAACCGATCAGCGAGGCGAAGCGGACACCGACGGTTAGTGAGCCATTGCGGCGAGGGCGAACTGACCGATGGCCGACAGGAAGGCGAGGAAGAACATGCCGCTCCGGGCCTTATCGATGTCGGAGACATACAGGACGCCATGAAGGAAGCGGCATACCACCCACACGCCAGCGAGCGCACCCGACATCATCGGGTCGGCCTTGGCGACGTAAGCGGTGAGGACAGCGGGAGCGAAGACGGCGAGCGCCTCGAACGCGTTCTGGTGCGCAGCGTAGGCCCGTGCGCCCTTGCCCTCGAGCTTGGAGATTTGTGCTCGCGGCTGCTTGTTGTCGAGGGAACCGAACTGCTTCTTCCGTTCTCCGAAAGCAACCGGTAGCCAAACGTACGGCAGGATCACTGCCACCAAGAGACACCACAGCGCGATCGTCATGAATGAGACCTCCACAGAGAAATGATCTCGCACATCGTATCAGAGTCGACGGGGTAATGGTGGGATCATCGGATGCGGAGCTGGCTTGTCAGGTGTCGTAGCAGATCATGCGCGGCCCGGGGTGATAGCTCCTCGGGGTCGGTGGCCAAGAGTCGGTCGAGCACTTCCTGGTGAGTTCGGGGAAGTTTGGGTGGGGGAGGTGGGGGAGGTGGGGCTGCATCGAGCGGCACCATCCCACCAAGTAACAGAGACAGCTGGCCCGATTGAAGCGGTGGGACTCCATGCGCGGGAAGCGAAGAAGTGCCTTGACTACTGGCTTGGGATTCGAGTGCGCTCAGGATTTCGCGGGCTCGGTTCAGCAGTGGAGCGGGAAGGCCCGCCAGGCGAGCCACCTCGATACCGTATGAGCGATTGGCTCCGCCGGGCAGCAGCTTGTGCAAGAACACGATTTCGTCCTGGTACTGACGGATTGCGACCTGAGCATTGCGAACGCGAGGTCGGGCGGCCGCTAGGGCGGTGAGTTCGTGGTAGTGCGTTGCGAACAACGTCTTGCAGCCGGCGACATCGTGGAGGTATTCCGCGACGGCCCAGGCAATTGACAGACCATCGTACGTCGAGGTTCCTCGGCCAATTTCATCGAGTACGACCAGTGACCGACGGGTGGCCCTCTTCAAAATGTTGCTGGTCTCGCGCATTTCAACCATAAACGTTGAGTCACCTCGCGAGAGATTGTCGGTGGCACCCACACGGGTGAGCACCCGATCGACGAGCCCGAGTTCCGCCTGTGCCGCAGGCACAAACGAACCCATCTGCGCCAGGATGCAAATCAATGCGACTTGCCGCATCACCGTCGATTTGTCCGCCATATTAGGGCCGGTAAGTACCAGAATCTGTTCGCTGTCGGGATCAAGCGTGGTGTCATTCGGGACAAACGTACCGCGCTCGCGAAGCTGCTCGATGACCGGGTGGCGTCCCTCGTTGATTTGAAGCCGTAGGTCGCGGGTCATCGTCGGGCGCGTATATCCAGAACGATGCGCCAGCTCGCCCAGTCCACCCAGGACATCGAGCGTCGCCACCCGCTGCGCCAGTTTGAGCAGTCGGCTCGATTGCGTCGCAAGGCTCTGGCGTAGGGATTCGTAGAGTTGCAGCTCCAGCTCGACTCGTCGTTCCTCAGCGTGGAGAACCTTGGCTTCGTATTCGGCTAGCTCATCTGTCACGAAGCGCTCACCATTGACGGTGGTCTGCTTGCGAACGTAGTCGGCAGGCACCTTGGTGAGGTTCGAGCGAGTGATCTCGATGAAGTAGCCAAAGACTTTGTTGTAGCGAACCTTCAGCGACGAAATGCCGGTGCGTTCGCGCTCGCGTTCCTCGATCCGCAGGATGTGCTGCTTGCCGCCCTGTGACAGGTCGGCCAGTTCGTCTAGCTCGGCGTGATAGCCGCGACGTAGAAAGCCACCGTCTCGCCACTGCGCCGGTGGGTTGTCGGCGATTGCATGTTCAATCGTTGCGGCGACATCTTCGGCCAGGTCGGTTCCAAGCGACAGCAGGTCCGGCATTTCGAGCGGAAAAGTGTCGGTCACCACGTTGCGTGCGGCGCGCAAGATCTCCATCAAGCGTGGAAGTTCTCGCAGACTACTCCCCAGGCAAAACAGATCACGCGGCGTTGCCAGCAGCGTGGTCAGTCGCCCGGTCAGTCGCTCGATGTCATGAATGCCTTTGAGCACGTCACGGAGGGCTTGCCGCGTGGCCTGTCTCAGGGTGAGCCACTCGACCGCATCGTGGCGCTGACCAATCATGGCCAGGTCGAGCAGCGGCTGTAACAGCCAGTTTCGGAGTAGTCGCCCGCCCATTGCCGTCTTCGTCTGATCCACCACGCCGAGCAGCGAGCCTTGCCGTTTGCGCTCGAGAAGGGTTTGGAGTAACTCCAAGTTTGTTTTGGTGGCATCGTCGAGAACCATGCAGTCGGTTGGCTTGTACAGTCGCAGCGCGACGATCGGCAAGCCTCCGGTCGGTTGCGTGGCTCGGGCATAGCGCAGACACGCTGCCGCCGCAGCAGTTAGCAGCGGATCGCTGGTCAGCGTCGCTGTCTGCTCGGTTGCCACCTGTGCCTGGTTGGCGATCAGCTCGGTGAGCAATTGGACATCTTGCTGCGGATCGGTGCGCTGGGCTTGTCCGGTTGGAACCTTCAGTCGCAGAGCGATCTTGCTGAGCCAGGCAGCGGTGCGACTGTCCTTCTGTCGCGTCTGATCTTCCACGAGCAGTAGCTCGGCTGGTTCGATTCGGCACAACTCATCGAGCGCTTCGCTCTCGGGGAGCTCACAGGCCGCAAATTCTCCCGTCGAGACATCGAGATAGGCCAGTCCCGCCCGATCGCTTGGCGAGCTGCCCGGACACAGCGCACAAAGATAGTTCGAAGACTTTGGCTCGAGCTGATCTTCCTCGAGCACGATCCCTGGTGTGACGACCTGGGTGACAGCGCGCCGGACGATCTTCTTGGTCTTGCGAGCGTCCTCCATTTGATCGCAGATCGCGACCTTTTTGCCCTGCGCGATCAGTCGACCAATGTAGCCCCGGGCGGCGTGATAGGGCACGCCACACATCGGCACCGGCACCTCTTTTTGCTTATCACGCGCCGTCAACGTCAAGTCGAGGAGCTGCGACGCTTCGACGGCATCATCGAAGAACATCTCGTAAAAATCGCCCAGGCGGAAGAACAAGATGCAGTCGGGATAGCGCTCCTTGATTTCAAGGTATTGGCGCATAACCGGGGTATCGACAGATGGAATCGCGGAGCGAGTCGCGGCAGGACGGGCCGTCCCCAGGGGCAAAGCGTGCTCAACCTGATCGCTGTCGGACTCGAGTGCTGCGGAAGTCGGCATGGCAGCGCTTTAGCAGACCAAGGAACTGGAGGTAAAGCGCGTGCTACGATTTACGCGAGGGGACCAGCCTTACGACCCCTGCCTCAGCCCATGACACACAAGCGTACTTCGTTGCGAGTTGCCTTGACCCTTGGATCGCTGCTATTGCCGCTGCTCGGTGGCTGTTCCTTTTCGGTAACTGAGCGGATGATCTGCGCCGATGCCTCGTCCTGCCAGCCGCCGTCGACAATCGTTGACATGGCGATGCCGCCGGATTTGCTCAATCCGCGTACCGATCCCAATGAAGCGGGGCCCTTCCAAGTGGCCAGCCAAGAGCTGACGGTGCCTGCGACTCTGAATCTGTCCCAAAACAAGCTGACGATGGTGTGGCCAAGCGATGACGGAATGACTCCATCGGCGAAGATGCCAAGCTACCCGCTGGTGCTGATGCTCCCGGCGCAGAGCCTACCGCTCGTCCAGCTACGCAGCTATGCCGACCGCTTGGCGAGTCACGGTATCGCTTCGGCCCTCATCAAAGTGAGCGATGAACGTAGGCAGGTTCGATATCGCGATAGCATCCTTGCGCTGATACCGTATCTGACCCAATCTTCCGACGTAAAAGACCGTTTGATCGCCGATCATGTCGGTGCTTTTGGTTATCAGCTAGGCGGCGAGGTTGCTCTTTCCGCGCTGAGCAAGTCCACGCTGGCCATTCACTCGGCGGTGCTCATTGATCCGGTCGCAGTGCTGAGCTTCGTCGAGTCGCTCGATGGTCTAAACGATGCAGCGTCCGTGAGCCAAGGCAAAGACGCGCCGCTGTTATTCATTGGTGAGCTGCTTAGCAAGCTGAGCGAGCCAGGTATCTTGCCGTGTACGCCACCCGATGCAAACTTCGAGGCGTTCTATGCGCGAGTCTCGGGATCGGCTGTGGCGATCACCGTAAACGGAGCCACACTTGGTGACTTCGTGAGTACCTATCCTGACAACTGTGGACTGCCCAGCGCAGATCGAGCCACCACCATGCGGCTCGCCATCAAGCTGACGACCGCCTATTTTCAGTGGACGCTGCTCGATCGGTCCGCGGCGCAGGACTATCTGTTCGGCTCGAACTGGAATCTGGACCGTAGTCGCAACTCGCTCGAGCAAGTCAAAAAGGGACTGTAAAAAAGGGGACTCTCTCTACCTAGCTGGGCGTGATACGGTGAGGAGACCACAACCCTCGCAGAGTGGAGTTGCCCATGCTACGGAGTGTTCGCGTTCCTGCTGCATTCGAGCCGCCGTTTGCGCGTGCCGAGACCTTCGTCGAGAAGCTGTTTTCTGACCTCGATCGCTCTCCTGAAAAGGGCACCATTCACGTTGGTGGAGACCGTTACGTAATGGTGCGTGCCGAGAGCCTCTATTTGTCCTGGTTCGATGCGCTCAGCGACTCCTTCGGAGAAGAAGCCGCCCGTGAGTTTATCTACAACTCTGCGCACCAACCTAAAAAGCAAATGATGTTCATGACTTCCGATGGTGTGGGTAACAGCACACAGTAACAAACTCGATCGCTCAGACGAGGGACGTCACCGCGAGAGGGGACCACGGCAAGCCCAACAGAGGTCAACAGATGGGTGAAGTCATTCGCAAGGTGAAAGGCGGGAAGTTCATTGGGTGGTATCTACGTTTCGTGGATGTGGATGGTAAGCGCAAGCAGCGAGCCTCGAAGCAGCCCACCCAAACGGAAGCCCGCCGGATGCTAATTGAGATTGAGGCCCGGATTGCCCGAGGCAAGCTCGGGGTGCCTGAGCGTGCAGAGCCAGCGCGACTGACCATCCGTCAGCTCACGGAGCGGTTCCTGCAAGAATATGACAACCCGAAAATACGAGATTTGCAGCGATGGCGACGGAAGCAGAGCTATGTACTGGTTTCGCTGCTACAAGACGTCGGTGATGTACCGCTGCCGGCGTTTACGGCAGAGGCGGCCGAGCGACTGCGCAACCGATTGGTGCGTACCTACCAACCGAATACGGCTCGCAACAAGCTGGCTTGCATCGGCGCGGTGATGTCTTGGGCGAGCAGAAAGGGTCTACTTCCCACCAATCCAGTCCTCGGACTCCGGCCGCCGGCCGCCACCAGGCGACTTCACTTTTTAAGCAGAGAGGAGGCGGTGCGATTGCTGGAGGTCGCCGAACGGCAAGGGAAGACCAGCATGCGGGATGCGGCGTTCGCGGTTGCCATCAGCTTGGGAGTCTACGGAGGTCTACGTGCTGGAGAGATTTGGGGCCTCCGCTGGAGCGACGTAAACCTTAGTGCGGACTTGCTCACGGTCTTTCGCAGTTTTGATCGACAGACTACCAAGAGTGGGACCTCGCGATCGATTCCTATGGCACCAGAGCTGGCGACCACTCTGCGACGGTGGAAGTCGCTCTGTCCGGAGACCACAGAAGGCCTGGTCTGTCCGTGTCTACACGGCAATGTCTGGATTCTGCCGAAGCGCTCCCCTAGCCTGACGCGCTTCTATGAAGCCGCCGAGATTCCCGTTCCAGAGGCACCTTGGCATGTGCTGCGTCACACGTTTGCCTCTCTGTTCATGATGAGCGGAGGCAATATCCTGACGCTACAGCGGCTCCTTGGTCACGCCGATGTCAAACAGACCCAGGTCTACGCACACCTTAGCTCGGAGTACGTAACCAAGGAGGTCAAGCGATTGATGTTGCGGGGTTAGGACCGGGCTCTTCCGTGGTGCCCAGGTACCTTACGGAATGGGAGCGAGTGCGATTCCGCGGTAGGTGGTGTTGGCCATCGCCGTCACCAACATCTGACTGGTCACGGCGCTGGTTGCTCCACCGTTGTCCGTCATCTTCAAGACACGCGGAGCGACGTTGTTCATTTCAGCCGTGGTGACGAGCAGAGTCACGGTGGTATTGCTGACAAAGCCCGTTACTCCGCGAGCGCCGGACATGTTGCCTGTGGTGATCGTTCCTTCCAGAGTCCAGCTTGCGCCGTTCAGTTTCCAGCGCTGAAGACCACCGCCACCCGCCGTGCGATCATCGGCCACGTAGAACTGGTCGACGCTGCCGTTGCCATCACGATCGAACCCGAAGAAGCCGTAAGATGAAGGACTGTTCGTCGGGTTAAAGCCAGTGAGGGTCGTCGAGGTTGTGCCCGCGACCATGGGAGTGCCGGTGCCGATGGCATTCAGTCCATGCGTAGGTGCACTGGCACCCGATGCAAAGAGCTGCGCTGCATTGTTTTGGCTGAAGAGACCGAGTGCTCGGAAATTGGAGACGTTGAGCACGGTCGGAGCGGCCGTGGAACCGAGCGTGGTGTAGGCAACGCCGTTATCCGAGGAGGCCCACAGCATGGTGCCATCGGTACTGGTGGCACCTCGAACAGCCGTACCCGAAAAGCCATTGAAGGCGGTGGTCGTGTTGACCGTGCTCGCCGCATCAATGGTGGCGATCACTCGATTGTTGGTCATCGCATTCGAGGTCGAGATGTTGGCAACACCCGGATTCGCCGCGTACCCGGCAACCAGCAGGTACTTGCCATTGCCCGAGCGACTCAGGTTTCCTTCGACCGTGGCCAGGCCAGAAAACGTGAGCTGTTTGTTTGCACCATTGGCAGCCGTGGGGAGAGCCAGCACATTGCCCACCAAGCTGCCGTCTGCGATTTTGCGTCGCTCAAGGAACCCGGGGGTCGCATCGTTGGTAAGAACTGCTGTACCCGCGCCGATGCGTAGCACCGCAAACTCGGTGGCCACAGCCGGAACGGTCATATCTGGGCTGGTGGTTAGATCCGCAGGGGGATCGCTCAGGTCGTTGGTGTTCCCCGAGGTGAGATCCTCACCAGAAGTCGACAGGTCAGGGTTTGTGCCAGTGGTGGTGTCGTTGTTGCAGTAAACGAATGCCAGCGCAGCCAGTGGCAGCGCCGCAAGAGCGGTGAGTGTCCTACGCATTACATCTCCTTGTGGATAATCGCAAAGCGCATAGCCGTGCGTGAGGGCTGGGCCAGCTAGCTTCCCCCCCGACATATGTTGTTCAATTCTTTGCGTCTGTCACCGCCTTGTTCATAAGCCTGCGGGACTGCTTAGGAAATCGGCCACAGAAGTGTTCGGACTCGGCAGTAGGTCACCGTTTTTGACTCCGAAGGTTTGCGGGACCACCTAAGGACCACTGCTTATGAACCCGTGACCCCTCCCGTCGTCATCGGCGGTGCGGAGTGAGTTTATCTACAACTCTGCGCGGGAGATTGGACGCAGTGACTCGCGGCGGTTTTCCGAGCGACTGGGGCTGACAGATGGCCTCGATCGACTAAGCTCTGGCCCGGTTCATTTTGCTCACGCTGGATGGGCGCTGGTTGACATCCTAGAGGACAGCGCGCCTACCATGGATGACTCCTACTACCTTCATTACTATCACCCGAACACATTTGAATCGGAGACCCTCAAGCAGCGCGGGCGGACTTTGTCAAGCTGCGGCTGTCTATTTAGTGCTGGATACTCCGCGGGCTGGTGCTCGGATGCCTTCAGCGTGGAGGTACACGGGCGAGAGATTCGCTGCCTCAGTCGGGGCGATGCAACCTGCGAGTTCATCATGGCTCCGGTGGCGCGACTCGATGAACATCAAGCTAGACTTCAAGGAGCGAAGGGATGAACAGACCTCCCGAGGGAGCAAAGCTCTCGGAGGTCGCTCTACAAGTCTTTGAAATTCTGCGTAAGTATACCGGCTTTCCTTGGCCGGTTCTGGCTGCGCAGTGCAAGCGAGTGGGAGTGACACCGGAGACTTTGACCGTCGCCGCGTTGCCAACACTAATTCCCTTTCTTGCGGCTGGAGTCGGGCGCTTCACCAGCCCCGAAAAGGAAGTCGCAGTTCGAAAAGAACTCTCCATGATGCTCAAAGACCGTTAGTGACAGCGGAAGCGTTCGACCGCTCCTTATGACACCAACAGTCCCGGTTCGATCGCTACCGAGGCATCTGTGCAGAGCGGGTGATCCAGAAGTGCGGTGGTGTTCCGCACAAAAGCATCGGTAGCGAACGCAGGATTTCATCGACTTCCTGGTCGAGAACATGGCTTCTCGATCAGCCGCGCAGCAGGGTTTATCCAGCCTCCGCCCTCGAGAAAGTTCAACGTCTCAACGATTCGATTCTACGCCACTCGACATTCTGCTTTCTCTTCTACCGGAGTCGGTTACAGTCTGCACATGTCCACGGACCGCGACCAAAAATGGGAATCTTTCTTTCAGGACAATCAGTCTGCGTGGAATGCTCGCGTGGACGTTCATGCGCAGAGTCGATTCTATGATGTCGAAGGCGTTCGAGCTGGCAAGTCCTCTTTGACCAAGCTAGAAGAGAAACTACTTGGTGATGTGAGCGGACAGAGTCTGCTGCATCTGCAGTGTCACTTTGGACTCGACACGATCTCTTGGGCTCGCAAAGGAGCCCGCGCTGTAGGAGTCGATTTTTCCTCGAAAGCGATCGCTCTGGCGGAACGATTGGCTGCCGAGCTGTCTCTGTCCGATTCCGTTCGATTTGTAGAATGCAATGTCTACGACACCCGAGCGCACATAAAGGAGACCTTTGACATCGTCTTCGCTTCGTTTGGCGTGATTGGATGGCTTCCTGATCTACGTCCCTGGGCTCAGGTGATAAGAGAGTCGTTGGCACCCGGAGGACGCTTTGTTCTCGTCGAGTTTCACCCCTATGTATGGATGTCCCAAATCGGTCCAGACCTTGACATCCGCTATCCCTACTTCAATCGAGGCCCAATCACAGAGATGGGCAGCGGAACGTATGCAGAGCGGTCCGCCAACATCACCTATCGTGAGCATGGCTGGAATCACTCGCTGTCGGATGTGATCTCTGCACTGCTGGATGCAGGGCTTCAGCTCGACCGGATCGCGGAGTATGACTACTCTCCGTTTGATATCTTTCCAAACTTGGTGCGCAAGGATGCCGCGGTTGGGAATGATGCAGCATCAGCTTCCCGGTCTCCGGACCTAGACGACGGTTTTTGGTTTCGGGACTACCCAGGGATGCTACCGCTCACCTTGTCCCTTCAAGCATCGCGAAGCAAATGACGATTCGCTGCGCGTAGCGGTTCCCTCCGTTATAATGAACAGAGCGATATAGCTCGTGTGGGCTATGCCTTGGGGGAGTCGTGATGCGTGGCATCTGTTGGATACTGATGTGTACCGCACTGATGGTGTGCGATGTCGTGCGAGCGGCACCACTTGCGGGGCCCGAATCCGTACAAAAAACCACTCCGCAGGTGACTGACAAGCCTGTGTCCGTAGCGGAATCTGCTCCTTCCGCAGAGGACCACATCAAGAACGCGCAGCAGCTTTTCAAAGAACAGCGATTTCCCGAGGCTGCTGAGCAACTCAAACTCGCTTACCAGAATCAACCCAATCCGCTGTTTCTGTTCAATGCGGGACAGGCCTACCGCAAGGCTTTGTGGCCACTCGAAGCGAAGGCCATGTATGAGCGCTTCGTAGAGGTGGCCCCCTCTCATCAACTCGTTCCCGAGGCCAAGGGATACATTCAGACGCTCGCGATTTTGATTGAGGAACGCCAGGCCAAGCAGAAGGCCGAGCTTACGCTCCTTGAAAAACAGGGTGAGCTTCAAGAAAAACAGACTGAGCTTCAAGAAAAGCAAAGCGAGCTTCAAGAACAGGTCAAAAAGCGAGAAGAAGCGCAGCGAGATCTCGAGCGCGTCAAGAATCCGCCGATCTATCGCAAGCCGTGGTTTTGGGCGGTGATGAGCGGGGCTGTGGTGGGCGTGGGCGTGGTGCTGGTGGGCGTGCTGGTTACGTCGTACCGATTTAAGACAGATGGTGGACTCATAACGGTTTCGTACTAACGGAGGCTCCTATGCTGCGGGCTGTTCACGCAAAATGGCTGGCTCTTTGGATGTTGTTGCCGGTGATGGTTGGCTGTGGCCCAGATTTTAAGCTGACGCTAGCCAACATTCCGACGGAAGCGGACACGCTCTTCATCCTGACGCGGACCGATGTTCGCAACTCCTCCGGACAGGTCGTGACCAGCGAAGTGTCAAAGCCCAAGCAGCAGAACATCAAGGGTCTGAGCCAGACGGAGCGTGCGAGCTATTCCTATGGTTTGACGCTCGATGGTGCGCCGAGCTCCGTTTCGGGGCATACCAGGGCAACCACCGTGAGCGTTGCCGCAACCCAAGGCTCGAAAGTGCTGCGCATCGGCGAGACAGAGCCTGTGGTGATGGATGCAACGTTTATCGATCTGCAAATTAGCTTCGACACGCTGCGGATTCCACCGCGTCCTGACTTGGGCAATGTCGATCTCAACAGCGGCATGTTCATGACCCAAGCACTGCGCTCGTTGACCCTCGATGAGATGCTGCAGCCGATGTTGGTGGTCGACATCATCGGCTGGAACTTTCCCAAAGACGTGACGGCGACTCTGTCCATCGTCAACTGCTCGGCGACGCTCGTGACCCGTACTCGCTACAGTTCTCCCAGTACGATCAAGCTCGAGGGCCGTCAGCAGCCAGCGCAAGCGTTCCCGCCGTGTGTGGTCGACCTCATCAACAATCCGATGGGTACCCAGCTCAAGATTTCGCTATGGAACCAAACGGGTACGCAAAAAGATGAGTGGACCCAGGGCGGCCCACCGGCAATGTAACGGCCAACGTGTTGGCCTGGCGTCGAGCGCGATGCACGCTCGGCGCTGGACCGGAGGGTTAGCTCGCCCCGAGGTCTAGGAGCGCCAGCAGAACCACGTCCGATTCGGCGCGCACCTTGGCACCCGCTGGAACCGCTGTCCATTCCCGTAACGTCACCGTTTGTCCGTCTACCACCGCTGTCGCCGTACCACCTATCAACACATAGGCCGGGCCCGTGCTCGCCTGTGTACCGGGGCTCAAGCGAACGACCCGAATGCCACGCGGAGATTGACCGAGTACGGTACCGAAGTCCTCACGGTCCACCGATTTGGGCCAGGTCGGAACGGTCACCGCTGGGGGAACCGGAGCGACCGGCGGCGGCCCGAGCGACACAGGCGTGGCAACCGGTGCTGGGACCGCCGCTGGAGGGACGGGCTCGCTGGCCGCCTCACGCGGGGCCATCACTGGTGACGCAGTGGTCATCCGAAGCAGAGGTAGCGCTACGCCTTGCTCAGCGGCATCAATCGCCAGCTCCCCTTCGCGATAACTTGGATACAGCAGGGTGATGTCCAGTTCCCGCTTGAGCTTGTCATTGCGCAGCCTTCGTCCACGAATGACGTTGCGCGGGCCGCCGGATTTGGTGGGATCCGCCTCTGTTGGTGCTGGCAAATGCAGGTGTTCCGCCAGCCACTCTCCGTACTCACGTTGTGGACACGGATGATCGTCCCCGACGACGAAGATCGAGCCGGGTGACGCCTTTTCCCCAGCGCGGCGAATGATCCGCACGAAGTCGTCGATGTAGATCCGCGAAAAATAGTGTCGACCCCCGTCCCACAGCTTGTACTGGCCGTTTCGTAGTCGTTGGCGTGCTCCGCGAGCGCCATGGAAGGCATCCAGCGCGGGTCCATAGATCGCTCCCGAACGCAGGACCGCCGTTCGTAGGCCCGACTGCGCCACCGATTGAACGGCTGCTTCGTCGGAGAGCCGCATCAGAGCGTCGGCATCCGAGGTCGCGACGGAGGACTCTTCATCGACCCAATCACTCGTGAAAACCAGCTCGCTTCGACCGTAGACCGCGCTGCTGCTCAGGTAGATAAACGCGCTCGCACCGGCACGGGAAGCTGCGGTGGCCGCACGTCGGACCGCTTCGCCTTGCGGCAGATCGGGCACACCCGGAATCGAATACACAACGATCGGACGACTCAGTCCGCCAAGAGCTGGGCCAAACTGGTGCGGCCGTGAGCCGTCCAGGTAGTGAACCTCGGCACCCAGTTCACGCAGCGGCTCCAGTAGTGGCATGCGGCGGGCACAAACGCGGACCACGATGCCGTCGGCCAGTAGTGACTGCGCCAGCCGTGTCCCAACGTAACCACAGCCGATGATGACTACTGGTGGATGGTCGCTGCTCATATGCTTCTAGTGGGCCTGATCGAGCCGCTTGCGCAGCATCGCTTCACACGACAAGTCCATCAGCGCCCGACAGATGCCAAGCGCTCGGTCATAGTTGTCGCGGGCTCCTCGGAGATCCCCAAGTTTGAGGTAGTTGTCGCCGACCTCGGTGAGTGCTCGCACCGCTTCGTCTTGTTCGCCGAGCTCTTGCCAGAACTGGAACGCCCGCTGGCTGCAGCGCACCGCATGCTCGTAGTCGCCCATCGTCGAATACGTCGCGGAAACGTCGTGTAGCACCGCCGCCAAGCGGGTCGGCCGTTGGCTCGCTCGGGCCAGTGACAGTGCTTGGAAGAACGAGGCAAATGCCTGTGCTTTTTGACCAAGCGCCGCATACGCCTTGCCCATCCGACCGAGCGCCGCCGACGAGTCCCCTTCCTGTGCGACCTGTTCATACAGCGCCCGCGCCTTGATATACGAGTTGAGCGCTAGGTCTTTTTGTCCGAGAGCAAACAGTTCATCGCCCAGGTCGAGCAGCGCGTCTGCCTGACCGTCGAAGTGGCCGAGCTTGCTCCACACCGAGTAGCACTCTTGGTAGTACGCCGCCGCTTTTTCGTGGTTACCGGCTTTTTCGTGAACCTCGGCGATTTCTTCCAGCGCTTGCGCCTGTTCGCGGAAATCTGACGTCGCCACGAACGCCGCCAGCGCCTCTTGAAAGGCATCCTCGGCTCGTTTTGGCTCCCCCAGGGTGTTTCGTGCCGAGCCGATCGCCATCAGCGCCCGACCTTGCGCCATCCGCGTCTGTCGTTCTTCGGAGCGGACTGCGTGAACGGTGTTTTCTGCCTGTCCAACCAAAGCGACCGCCTTTTGCGGATTCTTTAGGTGGTACTGAGCAACGCCTTGCAGCGCCATCGCCCTCGACTCGGCGATGGGCATGTTGAGTTTTCTATACAACGCTTGGGCCTGCCCGATTGTCAGCAGGGCGTCTTGATACATCGTCCGGCGGAGCTGCGCCTGGGCGGTGTATAGAAGCGCGTCAGCCTCTTTGCTTTGATCCCCGAGCTGGGTCGCCAGCGTTCGTGCCTCGCCGAAGTGGGCGATCGCAACATCTGGCTTCCGCAACCGTCGCATGGCCAGCCGTCCCATGCTGAGCAACGAATCGTACGCGGCCCGAAGATCTCGCTCTTGAAGCTTGCTCTTGTACTTGTCTTCGAGACGAGCGTAGCGGGAAAAAGCTCGCGAATAGGTTGTCTGATCGGCTTGCAGTGGGGCCATCAGGACTGCGTCATCACAGACTTCGGGGATGGGCTCCTTGGTCGGGCCGGTGTCAAGCTGCGGGACAGGGTCTGGCCGCTGGTCTGCCGCAGGTGGGCAGCCAAGACCAAAACAGCCGAGCAAGGACACGATGACGACAGGAGAGCTAGACCGCATGACGACCTCTTAGAGTGGAATCCGCTGGGCGCGCACATCGTAGGAACTGACATCGACCACAATGCACCGTTCACTACAAAGTAACGCGGCTCACCTTCAAGGCAAAGAGCGTTTATTGAAGCACATTTTCTTCGCCCGGAAGGAGTCGATAGAGTTTAAGCAGACTTGCGGACGCGTTTTTTCGGAGCCGGGGTCGGCTCGGCAGGAGCAGTGACGATCGGCTCCGGTTCAGTTGCCACGACGGCCGCAGAGGGCGCTTTGGCTCGTCGAGTCGATGACGCGCTCTTCGCCTTCGGGGCCTTGCCCAGTGCTTCCGCTTCAACCGCCGGAGCGGCGACCTCAGCGGGTTCTGCGATCTTTTTCTTGGCCCGCGTGGTCTTTTTCGCGGGAGCCTTCTCTGCTTCGACGGCAGTCTCCGCATTCACTGGGGTTTCGGCGCTTGCGGTCGGAACCTCATCGACGGCTTTGGCCTTCTTGGCGCGGGTCGTGCGCGGTTTGCTCTTGGGGGTCGTACTGGACTCCGCCGCGACTTCTGGAACCGCTACCGCGACGACTGCTGGCGAAACGGCGCTGACTGGGGCCGTTGGGCTGTCGGTGGGCACCGCCGACGTGTCGCTTGCTGGCAACACCGGGGCCTCGGTAAGCTGACGTATCGATAGCCGCACTCGGCCTTCGCTATCGACGCTCATTACCACCGCGAGAACCTCACGGCCAATCTGGAACAGTTTCTTGAGATCGGTCCCTCGTGGCACACCCACCTCGGCGTTGGGAATGAGCCCGCGAGGGTAGGTGGTCGGTAGAACGTCGGGAACCATGACGCGAACGATCAGACCGTTGCCTTCGACACGCTCGATGCGCGCCTTCATCCGATCGCCAGCCTTGAGCGTCTGGGCAACCTGGGCTTGAGCGGCCCGCGCCTCTTCGATCAGCGATAAGCCAATCCGGCGTCGCTCACGATCGAGGCTGACCACCGTCGCCGTAAGCTCTTGGCCAAGCTGCAAGATTTCGCGTGGGTGGGTGATGTGCCTCTCCGCCATCAGCGAGATGTGGATGAGCGCTTCCACTCCGGTTCGAATCTCGACGAAGGCACCGAATGGCTCCAGTCGAACGACGCGACCACGGACCCTCTCGCCTTCAGACAACGTCGACAGCGCTTCTGCCATCGGGTCCGCAAGCAGCCCTTTGAGCATCAGCCCGATTCGCAAGTTGCCCTGGAAGCTGTGATGGAGGTGATCGTGTCCAGGTCGGACTTCTTCGAGCTTGACGACCTCGACGTCGACGCGCTGGCCGATCTTGATCGAGTTCTCATCACGTCCAGCGGTTCGCGCAGCTTGATAGAGTTCGCTGGTTGGTACTTGGCCATCGAGGCCGCCGATGTCGACGAGTGCTGCCGGCTCTTGCATGGCGACGATGGTGCCTGTGTAGCGTTCGCCGATCTTTAGGCGGGCTCGGCTTTCATCGGACAGGGCGCGTTGCTCGACCTCAAGTACCGCTCGCCGGGAGACGATCACCTGTCGGCTCTCCTCGCTGATTCGGCTGACCTTGAGAGCGAGCGCTTTGCCCAAATATATCGACGGATCTTGGCAGTAGCGCAGTTCGATTTGTGACGACGGCAGGAAGGCGCGTACGCCACCCAGGTCGACATCGAGCCCGCCCTTGTTGACACCGGTGACGAGACCTTGGACCGGCGTGCCTTGGCTATAAGCCTGGCGGATCTGATCGGAAAGGCCGGTGCCCTTCTGAATTCGACCGCTGATGAGCAGGCCTCCATCTTTGCCGACGGAGCCAATGACATGCCCCTCTAAGGTGTCGCCGATGTGAACGGTTAACTCACCGTCTTCACCGCGCAGCTCGTCGAGCGAGATCATCGCTTCGGATTTGCCACCAATATCGAGGAAGGCGTACTCGTTGCCGATCTGGACGATTTCGCCCTGGACCAGCTCACCGACGTCGGGATCGCGCTTGGCAACGGCGCGCTTCTCGGAGCGGAGCGAGGCCTCAAAAAGCTCGGCAAAGGACTCACCGCTAGAAACGGCGGCTCGGCCGCGTGCGGGTTCCATTCCGAGGTAACGGTGTTGGGTCTCGGGCTGGGCGAGAAAGTGCCTGGGACTGCGGAGCGGCGGCTTGCGCATGGGAAGAGAGGCTCCTTCGTTGCCGAATCGAAATAATTCGCGGAGTCAGTGTGCCCTGAGGCAGTTCGGGTTCGTGTTGGTGCTGCTTGTTAGATTCCTTGGTCCCTCTTGGCGCTGCGTGTTTGGGCATCTCATATTGAGTCGGCCTGGGTTACGCCCGAAGCCACGCACGCGAGCAAGAGAAACCGGATACGCACCTTAGCACGGAATTGAGCATTTTTGCCACCGAACTACTTCGCGATCATGATTAGCGGGAAGTGCGTGGTCCATCGAGAACCGGGTTATCGCGTGATACGAAGCTTGCCATGCTAGCGACAAAGTCCGCCATCGGTTCGCTGTAACGGACTCGCCAAGCGGTGAGCAGCGAGCGCATCACGCGACGCTGTGCGAGTCGAAGTGGTTCGGTTGGGCTGCTTTGAGCACAAATCACGGGATCGCTTGGATTCACCATGGCCTGCGCTTGGCCCGGGGCACTGGCCGGAGCAGAGCGCACGCGATCTGCTGCTTCGACGGCCAGGGTGCAGAGCCCGAGAAGATGATAGCGCGCTCGAAGTCTCACCGCCGGAAGGTCGCTAGCGGCCAGCTCAGTTAGCACGGGCAAGTCAACCTGAGTGGGCGGCGCTAGCGGCAGCGTTGGATCGATCTGTGCCGATGGCAAGTTCGCAGGTGGTTGGAGCGGCAGCGATAACGCCATTCGGAGCCGCTGCAGCGCCACTCGCTCTCGGCCGACTTTGGTGGTGGGCTCTTCGCTCGGCTGAGGTGGCAGCCCAGTCACCGGAAGTGCAGACGGGGGCGGCATGATCGTGCTCGCCGTGGCTGCCGTTTGATCCGTCGGCGGAGTTTGTGGCGCAGCAGTCGACGGTGGTTGCGCGTTTGTTGATTCAGATGGCGTAACCGATCCACCGTTCGCCACGGCTCCAAGTGCCACTTCACGCGGCAGGCCGGTCCTCGACACGGGAACCTTCAATCCATCGCACACCGCTGGACGAGGATGTCTCTGCACGGTGGCGGGAAGATCGAGCCATACTTGCTCGATCATGAGCGTCTCGGGTGTCTGACGGAGGATGCTCGGGTACAGCCTGGCGCTGTGCAAATCGAACACCACTCGTTCCCAACCAAGACAGGCTTCCTCGACGAGATGGATGTTCTCTGGTTGAGACGCAGCCTTCTCGGCAACGGTCCGATAACTGCTGAGCAAGAAGTCGAGTTGAATCGAGTTCGTGTAGCGCGGAACTCTCGGCAAACCGCTGGGTTGTACAGGCGGACTCAGGGCGCAGCCGCCTAGTAGCAGGCCAACGCCGACAATGGCTAGAGTGGCTCTCATCGGACGGTCCTTCACATTGGGGAAGACGACCGTGCCACCGCGATCCCTCGCCGTCAAGTCTCGGCACTGTCGTGTGTTCAATTCGGGGCGGAGGGACAGCGATCGCTACTGACCTTGTTTGGCCTTGAGCTTGCGCTCGACCTTGGCAAGGACATCCTTCCACTCGCTGCGCTTCCCGTTCCACTTGGCGTCGCTGAGAAGCTTGCGGGCCTTCTGGATGTTGGCCTCCGCATCTTGGTACCGCTCATCGGCAACCTGCGCTTCCGCCAGGTAGATTTGGTTTAGTGGATGGTCGGGTGCCGCTGCCACGGCCCGGGTCAGAAGCTGCACGCCCTTTTCGGGATCGCCGATCGCCACCGGTGGCGCGGGCGCTCTGGTGTAGACCGTGCCGAGCATTCGCAACGGGCCACCGCTATCAAATGTTTCGTTGATCTTGATGGCAATCTCTGACTCGTCGACCATCTGCTTGAGCATGGGCTTGATGTCCGCCCCGCGTTGCGTCTGCGCCGAAAAGCCGATCAGCTGCGCCAGATAGTAGTGACCCTCGACGCGATCGCTGGACAGCTCCACTGCGCGTCGGGCCGACTCCATCGCCTTGGGCAGGCTGGTTTGACACGCAGAGCCTTCGTCGACAGTACATTGCTCGGCGGTGGCACGAGCGAGTCGATAGTGTGCTTCAAAGCCGGGCTTCTGGTTGGCCCACTCAGTGTTCGCCAGCGCTTTTTCCATCGCTAGCTGGGCATTTTTGTAACCAACACCACCGAGCGCAAGCTGTTCGTCAGCGAGCTTGATGAGGGCAGCCGGATCACTGGGCAACTCCGCTGAGTTCATCGCCGACTTGGCTTCGCTCGTTTTGACATCCGCAGCAGGCGGGCAGGCGGCGGTCATGGACAGGACAAACAGCCCAAAGGCCGAGGCACAGAGCGTTCTCATGGTTGATCGTACCTTTTTTCGGTGGTGCTGAGCAGCGACGCATTCGTTGCTTCAAACTTCTGGATGCGCATCTCGGTGCAGACCGGACCTCCCTGCGGAGTTGCGCACATCCCGACGAGCGCCGTGGTTAGCTTCTTTTGTTCTGCGGCGACCAGTGCCTGCGGAAATGCCACAACCAGCAGTCCGGGCAGTGCCGGTGACGTATAAATGACCCGGAGATCGCCGCCACCTTCCATCTTCTTGGCCTCGGCGAGCTGTTCAGGGTCGACCAGCGTGGCGTCAGCTTCACCACGAAGCACGGCGCGAATGCCCTTGGTTACCGCCCCAATCTGCTTGAGCTGGAAGCGGGTCTCGGCAGCACCTTTGCCATCCAGCACGACGTGGCTTAGGTACTTCCCAGCATCGGCAAGCTGCGTCCAAAGTCGCTTGCCAGACAGATCAGCCAGTGACTTGATCGCAGGATCTTTGACCACCACCATGAGCTGCGGCGTATTGAGGTCGCTGCTCACCACTTGGGCCATTACGACCGGCTTGTGGGACTTGCGCAGCTCTAGATATAGCGATGGCTCGACGACGGCCCAGCCTGGCTTGGTCTGCTCGATCGCGGTCAGAGCTTCTTTGCGCGACACGTAGAAGCCGCCGCTCACCGAGTTCGTGGGCCAGCCAAGCGTGCCTTCCAGGTGCCGAGAGAAGCGATCGATGTAGGGTTTGGCCTGCGAGGAATCGCCCCCCATTCGGATCGCGTAGATGGAAAAGTCATGTGGGCTTGCCGCTTGCACGGTGCTGGGAAGGGCAAAGGCCGCAAGCAGCGCAACAGCCAGACGGTTCACTGCAATCATGGTGCGCATTCTCCAGAAGACGTGATCTTCGCGCAAGTCCCTCTCGGTGCTCAGCCCCAAAACGAGGTCAGCGTGGCGATTGTGACTGCAGCAGGTGAGACGCTCCAGCGTGGCCAGGCATTTCGAGCGATGCATGGCTGGTGGTTGGCGACGCTCACGTCTAGCAGCAAGTGGTGCGATATGACCTTTGGTAGCATCGCATGCTAAGACGCGGCGACGCGTGATTGCAGGTGCGGTGCCTTCCTTACATGGCCGTACTTCCCCTTTGCGAAATGAAAGATCGAATGCCACTTCAAAAAGCTCAGGAAAAGTTGGTGAGAGCCTATGAGCTCGTGCTCGAAGCGTACGCGGACATGGGCTACCCGACGAAAGAGGACGACAATTTTCGCGAGACCGCCGAGCGTGCCGCCAAGGCCGCCCAAGAGATGGTGCGGCCCGTGTCCGAGATCGAGCAGGAGGTCGATGATCTCCTTCATAAGACGTTCCCGGCTCGCTATGACCAGATGGTCATTAGCAAACACAACATCTGTTTTGGACTGTGTCCACACCACCTGCTGCCGGTGATTTATCGAGTCTCGGCGGCATACATCCCGCGTGAGCGCGTCGTTGGGATTAGTAAGTTGTCACGGCTAATTCGACTGCTCGCTCGTCGGCCAGTGCTCCAAGAGGACCTCACCCACGAGCTAGCCGAGCTGCTGTATTCGCGGCTTGGGTCGCGGGGCACGGGCGTCTATATCGAGGGGCTGCACATGTGCATGGCGGCTCGTGGCGTCGAAGCCCACGAAGCACGATTGGTGACAAGCGCGGTGCGTGGTCTGTTTAGCGATCAGCAGTCGACGAGGCAGGAATTCTTGGACTTGGTGACCGCGACGCCACTACAGCTCCTGTAGGCGAGGGCGATCGGGGCGGCTACGATTCGGTGCCTTCGTCTTTGCCTCGTTTGACCGTAACCTTGTTTTTGACGTCGGGCTTGACGACGGCGGCATCGTTCGGGATGAAGCGGATCTCGGTCTTGATCTCGAACGATAACGAGGTGAGTAGCTTCTGCAGCTCACCGGAGAGATTTACCGTTTCCAAGAAGCGGCGCACTTCTTGGCCGACAATTCGCAACACTTCATCTTTTGATGAAGACGCTTGCACGAGCAGGTAGGTTGCGACCTCACGCGGGAGGTTGAACTCGCTGACCAAGCGGCGGACGGTTTCTTCGGGTGAGAGGATCGCGGTGCTGCCAGCGGAGATTGCGCGACGGACTACGTCGGGGAGAAACTGCTCCAAGCGCTCACGGAAGCCACGATCCTCGTTGGACTCCTCGAAGCTTGAACGATCTTTGCCGAAATCACTTGGCATCTTTGTCCTTCTTCGGGCTGGCCTCGGGCTGCGGGCTTGCCTTCGGTGGTACGTTCTGTGGCGGCGGCGTGGGCGGCAGTGACTCGGCGCTGACCAGCAGCCGCACCATCGGCGTCATCGGTAGCTTGGTTGACTGGAGCGCTGTACCTGGCTCGGCGTCGCGCTGGAACACCTGGCCCGATTCACGGCGCGAAGTCCACAGCCGTGCCGCGCTCGGATCACTTGCCGGCACCGAGATGCCCAGCCACAGTGGTCCGGTCAGCACCGGCACGTCTAACACCGGCTCCAGCACCCACTTGCCATCGAGACCACTAGAGGTGTGGTTGACTTCGTAGGTTCGTTCAAGCTGCGTCAGCTTGGCACCCGGTCGTCCGTTGTCATCGTGGCGATAGAGCGAAAGCCGGAGCTTGCCCGGTTGGGCGATGAGTAGGCGAATGCGCTGGGGTTTGAAGGCTGGTAGCGTCGGTTCAAATCGCATCAGCCATTCACCATCAGCGCCGGGAAGCAAGGGCCGCTCGGACGGCTGTCCATCGTCGAAAGCCAGCTCTAGTTCGCTTTGAAGCTGGCTGCGATCGGTCGCTCGCTGGGACGCTGCGCAGCCGAAGCTGGTCGCCGCCACCCACAGCAGCATCGTCGTCGAGAGCGTAGAGACTAGAGCGCGCATAGGGATTCTCCTTGGAGAGCGTAGCCGCTACCGCAGCTTGTACAGCGAAAGGTGTCGTCGGGAAGTCGTTCCCCACAGGCACACACCCAGCCGATGCAGCGCGCCGGAACTCCGACCCACAGCTGATAGGCGGGAATATTGCGCGTCACGACTGCACCGGCACCGATGAGAGCAAACTCACCGATGTTGTGGCCGCAGACGATGGTGGCGTTGGCTCCGATTGATGCTCCGCGTCCAACGACAGTCCGTCGATACTCTGCTTTACGGGACACATGGGCGCGTGGGTTTACGACGTTGGTAAACACTGCACTGGGCCCGACGAAGACCATGTCCTCTAACACTACGCCATCGTAGATCGAAACGTTGTTCTGGACACGTACGCCGTTGCCCAGCACCGCTGTTCCCGCTAGGTAGACATTTTGGCCGAGCACGCAGTCGCGCCCGATTTTTGCGCCGGCGCAGACGTGGCAGAAGTGCCAGATGCGGCTGCCGTCGCCAATGATGGCACCCTCGTCGATGCATGCCGTGTCATGACGAAAAAAAGACATGATGGATTCTATTTGGTGCGGGGTTTGACCGCGAAGGACTTCGGCTCGGCGCTGCGGAGCACCAAAGACAGGTTAGCGAACGACTGTTCATGGGCATTGCCAACTGTAAGCGACTCACTTCGCGCCCAGATCGGAGTCGCCAGACCGGGCGCTGGTTCGGATGCGACACAGACGGATAGTTTTTCGCCAGGGTCGGCCATCACCACCGCATAGAAGCTGTCGGTGTCGCTCAGCGGAAGTCGGCGGAGCAGCCGTGAATCGGGGCTGGCACAGTCACCGCTCGCGACGATCACCGAGACGGGATAGCGAGGGCGACCCGAGGGGCCAAGGCGCACCACTCCGCTCAGCTCGACGGTTGGTTCTTCGCCGCTATTGGGCGGAGGGCTAACGACCGGCAGGCTGGGCGAGGGTGACGGTTGCACCGAGGATGGGCTGCTCAGCAAATCAGGGGCGGGGTCGGCGAGCCTAGGCCGTGCATCAATGACCACCGGTTCCTGTTTCTTGCAGGCCGGTGGCAGCGCAAGAGCCGCCATGAGCGCGACCGCAGACCCGGATTTGAATCGGTGGCGATGGAGTTGCACGCGGCCTCGGTTTACTGGATGCCCGTGCTCAGTGGGAATACCGACAGACGCTGCCCATCGGCCTGGTTTTCGACAGTTACATACACGGCACCGTGGAGGGTGTCGGTGCGGAACAGTCGAACCGGCGTGGCGGTCGTGATGTCGGCAAACAGTCGATCGAGCTTGAGCGCCGTTCGTCCACCGTGGGCATCGTTCTTCCAGGTACCCGTCACACTTGCGGGCAGGACCGGCGGGTCTTTTTGCTCACCGGCCAACACCTTTTGGAGCGTTGCGATCATGGCCTTCTGATCGGGCGAGGTCACCGCGCCTAGGCTCAGGAGCTTGGCCGATGACGGACCGAGGTGCAGCACCGAAATCGTTGGCTGGTCCGACAGTGCCTTTTTGAGATCGCCGCCGGTCTTCACCAGCACGCTCAGTCCGGCATAGCTGACGGGTTGGCCCGGCGTCCAGATCGGGTCTTTGCCGATCTTGGTGAGGGCGCAGTAGTGCATGTTGGGATCTTTGCGTCCCTCTTCGCACTTAATGAAGGCTGCAAATTTGGCGGACAGGTCTTTGGCGGCCAAGTCCTCGGTCGGAGGAGTGGTCGGCGCGCCAGGCGGAACGTACGCAGCGACTGGGGCAGCCTGTCCGGGCACCGCAGCGGTCGGAGCTGGTGTGGCCGCTAGGGCCGCAGGCAGGGTCGAGACGATGGCTAGCGCGAGTGCAAGGTGCGACATGAAAACCCTCGGGAGTGCGAAGTTTTTGAGCTAAGAGCGGCCTATATTGCCCGACAGCACCCGAGATTCGCAAGACGGCACCTCGACTATGCCGACTACTCGGCCGACCGCGACATGATATGATGAGTGGGCGAAGCTCTGTTGTCCGTCAGAAAAGTGTGTCCTACGTAGGGCATACCGCTTCTCAGCATGATCGTAGAGCTTTTCGCTAAGGCAACCAGAGGGGATTAGGAACGATGTCGCTAATTGGCAAGCGCTTAGGGAACTACGACATCCAGGGCAAGCTCGGCGAAGGTGGCATGGGCATCGTGTACATGGGCGTACACCCCCAGATCGGCAAAAAAGTTGCTGTCAAAGTGCTGCATCCCGAACTGTCCGACAAAGCCGATGTCGTCACCCGCTTCTTTAACGAAAGATAAATTACAAATTTTAGTCGATAAGTAACGACCGCACTGCGCCAGGGAAAGGGCTGGGAAACGGTGCGCTGGATGGGCTACTTCGGCGCATATTCGGGCGGAGGCCAGGCCGAGCGATCGATCATGCCGTTCGCTGCACCAGGCACAATGAGCAGGTCGCCTTGCGGCCCGACCACACCTATCCTAACGTTTTCGCGTGTTTTTCCTTTCCCGCCTTCTGTTCGTCGTCGGTCTCGTCCTTTCCTCCTCACTCACCCAGGCAGAACCGTCAGTCCTTCCGTCTCCGCCACTGCGCACCGCCTTCGGCTCGCGCTGCGCGAAGTCGCCGATTCCTTGCAATCGGATCGACTACTTCACCGCGCACTTTCACATCGCAGATGTGATCCTGCTTCCATCCACGGATTCCCTAGGATTCGGGGCTACAGTTGGCTACGGCGCGTCGATGTCGCTATTTCATCGCGTCGAAGTAGGAATCGGTGGAACGCTCTCTGTTTGGAATCCACACCGCGCAGGAATCGCGATCCAGAATGGCCCTGCACTCCTCAATGTAAAGGGAATCCTGTTTCCGCTGCTGCGAAATCCGCTCCCTGATTCGGAGTTCACCTTCGGTCTTCAGCTTCAGCAGCAGCTACGGATTCCGCACTTTGATGGTCGGAATGATCTGGGAATGGAGTCACCTCTGACCGCGCTGCGTGCCGTGGCAGACAAGCCGTTTTGGCGAATGGGAATCACGGCGAGCTTGGGATTCCTGCTTACGCAAGGACGAACCGATACGGAATTATCGACGGCAATCCGCATTCATCTGCCGTGGATGTCCCGCGCCACGGTGCAAGGATTCGGAGTCCTGCAAGGTCTCTTCGGATCGAAACAGAGTGCTCCGCTGCGCGGCGGATTCGGTCTGTCGGTTCACTTCGCGTGGGACAACGGAACGTCACTCAGCGGCGGCTACATGCAAGGTCGTGGCGACAGCATCGCACCGAGCGCGATCTACATCGGAGGCCCCGATTATCACATTGGAAGGGAAACAGTCGAGAAGTCCTATTCCCGTCCGCCGATTCCCAATCGCGAAATGGTGCCGTCGCCCTGGCCGTGGATTTGGGAAAAGCTCAAGCAGGAGTGGAACGAAGCGGAGCTGGCGAATGAAGCGCATCGTCGCGGCGAAGACTGGCTGACGGATGAGTGTTTTCTGTATGAAGAAGGGAAATATGACAGGCCGCTGCGTCACTTGGGGAAGCGCGACGCGAGTGGGAAGTTCTGTAATGTCGGGGGACGGCTCGTTCCGATGGATGAGCCGCTGCGGGAAGTCGGGCCGGATCTGGTTCCGGTGCGGACTCTGATTCCACAGCAGAATTCGCTGACGCCGTCTCCTGTTCCGACGCAGAGTGTGAAGACTACGGAGCCGATTCCCGCGACTCCTTCTGCGCAGTCTGGTCGCGCTGGGAAGCGCAAGAAGCAGCACGCAGAGACGTCTGGTTTGCAGGTTGCGGAGGCTCCGGTGCAGGAGGAATCGACTCCGCAAGAGGTTCCGAAACAGATCCCTAAGCGACTCCCAAACGAACAGAGTGCAAGCCTTGGTGAGTCGGCGAGTCAGTTTGCTCGCGGCGTTGGCAAGGGAGTCCGCGATGAAACAGCACATATGTATCGCGACGTAACCGAGCTGCCGCAGCGCGTAGCAAAGACCGGACGCGAGCTTGTCGAAGATATCCAAGCGGGACGAAAGCTGCGGGCGCTTGCGCCGATCGAAGCGATCGGACACGCGATTCGGAATGCCTCCCGCGATGACGTGCAGCGACTTGCGCACGCCGTCGTCGATGGCGCAATCGATTGGTATCACAAGCCGGCGTACGAAAAGGGAGAGGCCCTGGGACACGCCACCGTGTCGGTTGCATCCGATGTCGCAATCGCCGCCCTGACCGACGGACTCGGAAATCTGGCCAGAGTCCGCAAAGCAGAAAAGGCGCTGGAAGCAGCGGACCACGTGCGGGATGCGTCCAAGGCAGCAGGCGCAACAACCACCGTTTTGTCAGACGTTACCGTGGTGTCCAAAGGAAAGACCGTGGGCCAGGGAAATGTCTATCTGCGTCCCACGGTTGAAAAGATTGAATCAGGAGGCCTTCGGCCACGAGACACCTTCACAAACCGTGAAGGACTCCTGCCGCCACAGCCTACTGGATACTATAAGGAGTATGTGCATCCGACGGAGGGAATTAATGGGCCAGGGTCGCAGCGAATCGTCCGGGGAGCAGGTGGCGAAATGTACTATACTCCCGACCATTACAAGACCTTCGTTCCTCTAAACGGATCTTCATCGCGATGAGAGCCTTTGTTTTCGACGAGACGCTTGACCTTCCTGCGGCGATTGTCGCGGAGATACCCGCTGGCATCTCCAGCAAACGCGAGCTTTTGTCTGCGCTCTCAAGAGCCCTGCAATTTCCATCCTACTTTGGGCACAACTGGGATGCGCTCGACGAGTGTCTGACCGACCTGTCGTGGCTCCCGGCTGGTGACGTGCTTGTCATCCACAGAGACCTGCCGCTAGCGATGGATTCCGAAGCGTGCTCGATTTATCTGTCCATTCTCTGGGATGCCGCACAGAGATGGGAACAACAGGGCTCCAACTTGATTTTTGCGTCGTGGAATGATCGGGAGACAAATGCTCAGTCTCAGCTAGCGCATCGCCATCTGCGCTTCTCGTTTCCGACCGATCTACGAACCATCGTCGAGTCGCGCTTGCCATCGGAATAGAACCCATCCGAAGCGAGTCCTGTCCACTTGGTTCCGCCTGCTATCCAGTTCCAATCGATGACGATCAAGTGTTGCGCTTCAGGTCAACTTGGACCCTTTTTCTGGTCCCGAGATTGTAATGGCTGGGCGTCGAGCTTGATCTAGTATCTCTCGTCGCTGCTGCCGTCTCTGTTCGGGATTCCCATAGTGCAGCTCGCATGGTTCCAGATACCCCAGCGCGGCGTGCAGTCGGACGTGGTTGTACTCGTCGATGAGTGGCGCAACTACTAGCTCTGCCTGAAGATAGTTCTCTCCGAAGTAGTCGTTGCTGTCTTGCCTCACCGTTCCGTTCAATCGCTCGACGATTCCGTTCGATTCCGGATGACGCGCCCTGGTGCGGATGTCGAGCAGATCGTGCGCTTTGACGACGGCTCGCAGCTCGCTATTGCAGAACTCGCTGCCGTGATCGTGGACGATGCGTGGCTGGGCTCCGTTGCACTTGCTGAGCGCCGCTTCCAACTCGGTGGCAACGGCACGGCCCGTCAGCTCAAGGAGGAGCCTGTGGTGGACCACATAGCGACTGTACGCGTCGACAAATGACAGCAGAAAGTAGTGCCGACAGCCGATCCAGGCGTACAGGACATCCGTGTGCCACTGCTGATTGGGCCCCGTAGGTTTGAAGGCATAGACCCCGGACGACCTCGCCGAGCGTTTCCACCGACGGAGCAAGTCCGCCTCGCGGAGCACTCGATACACCGCACTCTCGCTCACACAGGCGATGTCTTGGTCCAGCATCATGTATGTCAGCTTTCGGTAGCCCGTCTTCGGATGTCGCAGCGCGAACTCCTTTATCGCCTCGACCTCGTCGGGGAGCAGGCTGTCGTAGCTGGTCGGCCCGCGAGGAATCTCCGCAAGCGGCCCTCCTCTGCCCGCGCTCGCCAGGAAAAGTAGACGCTACGCGGCACTCCCAAACACGCCAGAATCGGATCCAGAGGCCACTCGCTCCGTCGCTGCGTCTGCTCAACGACCTCCAACACCTCTTGCCTCGTTTGCGAGTTCAAACGGACTCTTCCTTGCAGCCCTAGAGTTTTTTTCGCTACGATGCTCTGTGGATGAGCCCGCCTGACAATCGTAGGGGATTCCTAAAGTCCAGGTTTGGGTGAAGCTACACACCGAACGTCGTGCGAGCGCGACGCACGATCATGAGTGGATGCTCTCATCTTGCCGCCATTCCCTGAACCCACCGTCGCTGAGCATACTCCAGGGAAAGAAATCTTACGGATTCCTATCGAAGCCCGCTTCTTTAACGAAGCCAAGGCGGTCAACGACATCAACCATCCGAACATCGTCGACATCATCGACTTTGGTGAGTCCACGGTCGATGGAGTGACGTTCAAGTACATCATGATGGAGTTCCTCGACGGCGAGAGCCTCTCGGCTCGGATGCGTCGCGAGGGCGTTACGATTCGTGAGAGCGTCAGCATCTTGGCGCAGTGTTGCTCTGCTCTGTCGGCCAGCCACGCCAAAGGCGTTGTGCACCGTGACTTGAAGCCCGAGAACATTTTTCTCGTCAGTCGGCCCAGCGATCGCAACTATGTGAAGCTGCTCGATTTTGGTATTGCCAAGCTGACCACCGAGGACGGGGCGATGTCGCAAAAGACGCGCACCGGCATGGTGATCGGCACGCCAACGTACATGAGTCCGGAGCAGTGCGACGGCAAGGGCAACATCGATCATCGTGCGGACATCTATGCGCTCGGCATCGTGATGTATGAGTTGCTTAGCGGGAAGGTGCCGTTTCCGGGAGATGGCTTTGGAGAGGTTCTTGTTGCTCACTTGACGAGAGAGCCTGACTCACCGCGTACGATCAATCCCAACATTCCGCCTGAGCTCGAAGCCATTGTGATGCGCTGCCTCCGTAAAAAGCGGGAGGAGCGATTCCAGTCGATGAACGATATGCAGCTCGCGTTGGTTGATCCGATGCCCCACTACCAAGCATGGATGTCGGGTCAGCCGGCACCTCGGGCGAGCGGTCCGGTCCCTCTGCCGGGAAGTGGCTCGGTGATGATGTCGGCGGCGATGATGCCGAGCGGGTCGATCCCAGGGATGATGAACCCGATGCAATCGGGGGCCCTTCATCCAGGGCAAAGCGGGATGATGCGGCCAGCGGGACAGAGCGCTGTGATGACAGCGGGAATGATGCCGCAAGCGGCTATGAGCAATGCGGGTCAGTACGGTCAACCGGGGTGGCAGCAGCAGCAAGCGTGGCAGCAGCAGCAAGCGTGGCAGCAGCAGCAGCAGATGCAGCAGCAGATGCAGCAGCAGCAGATGCAACAGCAGATGCAGCAACAGCAGATGCAGCAGCAAATGCAGCAGCAGATGCAGCAACAGCAGATGCAGCAGCAAATGCAGCAACAGCAAATGCAGCCAGCGCAGATGCAGGGTCATCCGATGGCTTCGGGGGTCGTGCATCCGGGACAGATGCCGCAAGGGATGATGTCTGGGAACCCGATGGCCTCATCGGTGATGCCTGCACAGCCTGCACAGCCTGCACAGTCCGCACAGCCCGCACAGCCCGCCGCTCCCATCGAAGTGGTATCGAATCCGGCGGCTCAGTCGGGAGCCCGCTCAACGACACTCTCTGGTGCCTCGGGTGAGGCTGCACCTAAGCGTCGCAAGCCGGCTCCTGTGCTGATCGGCTTTGCGGCCGCGATGGCACTTGGCTCGATGAGCATGGTTATGGTCAAATTTTTGCGGGGCGCGCCGCCCACAGTCGTTGCATCGCCTCGACCGGCTGACACGATCAAAGTCTCTGTAAAAACAGATCCGCCTGATGCCGAGATCGAACAGATCGGGCCGGAAGGCAAGGCGATTCACAAAGCGCCGCATACCTTCGTCGTTCCAAAGGACAGTGGCGCGATGAACCTGAAGATTCGGTCCGCTGGGTATCAGGAAGAGAGCCGGGTGGTGAATCCGTCCGAGGATCAAAACCTCGAGATCACACTGGCCAAGCACGTCCAAGCGCCGGAGCCACCGGTGACGGATACCAGCTCGACTCCCAAAGCGAAGACCGAGACCGTGTCCGGCAAAGAGACCAAAGAGCCGAAGGAAGCCAAGCCCGGCAAGGAGCCCAAGGAGGGCAAAGAGGGCAAGGTAGCCAAGGAAAGCAAGGAGCCGAAGGAAGCCAAGCCCGGCAAGGAGCCAAAGGAAGCCAAGCCCGGCAAGGAACCCAAGGATTCCAAAGAGGCGAAGGATTCGAAGGAAGCCAAGCCGGCGAAGGAGCCGAAGGACGCCAAGTCGGTGACCGCCAAGGAACCGAAAGACGCCAAGCCGGTGAAGGAAGCCAAGCCCGCGAAAGAAACGAAGGAGCCGAAGGGTCCGAAGAAGAAAAAGGAAGACCTACTGGCACCGGTGTTCTAGCGTCCCAATCAATCTCCGTTTCCCCCAATCTCCGTTTCCCTCCTCTATCTGTGGTCTACATGAAACAAACTCGTCGCAGTTGGCCGATCGCGCCCGCATTCGCCGCGTTGGCAGTGCTGCTGTGCAGCGGTTGCCCAGGCCTGCGGATTCGCCAGGCTCGGGATCAGGTTCGTATTGTCGAGGATCTGCCCTATGTGAGAGGCAGTCAGAATCCCAAACAGCGTCTCGATCTGTACCTTCCGAAGACCTCCCGAGACTTCCCCATGGTGCTGTTTGTTCACGGTGGGTTTTGGCGGAATCAGGATCGTCGCTACTACCAAGCATTCACGGGGCTGCATGGAAATGTGGGGGTAGCGCTCGCAAAACGTGGGTTTGGGGTGGCGGTGGCAAGCTATCGACTTCTTCCCTCTGCCTCGCTTACGGATCAGCTTGCGGATGTCGTGGCGGCGGCTCAGTTTACTGTCGACCATGCACAGGAATACGGAGGCAACCCACGCAAGCTGGTGCTCGCTGGCTTTTCAGCAGGAGGACACCTGATCATGTCTCTGTGTGTGGATCCGGAACGACTCAAACAGGTGTCTGCGCAGCCCTCTGTAGTGCGCGGATGCGTCTCTGTGTCCGGGGTTCTCGACATTTCTGCGATGGCGGCAGGGCAAGATGCCGAGTTCAACAAAGAAGTCACAGACCGTCACTTTGGGACAGCACGGGATGGACTCGCACGGTTTTCACCGATACAGCAATTCTCTGCGCAGATGCCTATGCCGCTGATTTTGTGGGCTGAAAGGGACTATCCGTTTGTGAAGCAAGCGGGGCATTCCGCCGTCGATAAAATCAAATCGCTAGGGCTTACTCCGCAAGCCAAAGAACTGGCGGGTCATGACCACGCAGACATGGTCCTTCGCATCAATAGCAAAGAGGATCAGGTCACAGAGTCGGTCGTGGAGTTTCTGACGAGCGTGATGAATCAGCCGTAGCGGGCCGGAAGAGCAGGATGATCTATTCGTGTCCGGTTGCGGCGTTCCGTCGCCCGATCCACAGATGTCCAAGCAGGGTCAGCGTGATTCCGGTGAGAAACACCCCAACCATGATGCTGCCGAGCTGCGGGAAGCTGTGGGTGGTGAAGTTGGCGACGTCCTTGGTTCCCAAGATGACGGGTGTAAACGGCTTGATCTTGACCGGTGCTTCTGGTGACAGGTCGTGTCCGTACAGATAGAGCTGATAGACAAAGCGGCCGAATGCAAACAGGCCTCCGTACAGAGACAGTACCGTGAGATCAACCAGTGCTCGGATATCTCCAATCACCGCCACTCGTAAGGTAAGGAGTGCCAGTGCTCCGAGAAAAAACGGCAGAAAATCCAGATCCGCAAACGCACGCTGATCGAGTTTGCGCATACCGATGTAGTGATTGAGGGTGTTGATCTCTTGGATGTCGTGTCCCTCATTGCCTCCGACGATCTTGTACGCGTAGATGTCCATCGATAGCCCCTGCGGATACTGTGGTGCCTCCATGCTGATCTTCCACAGTGGAAACCACAGAGACAGAAGCAGAGGCACCGTTAGCAGCGCGAGGACCAAGCGGGAGCGCGGCAGAATGGGTCTCGACAGAAACTCGTAAAACTTCGCTAGGTATAGCTTCATCGCTGTTACACCAAATCACTTGAACGGAACGAGCGGGCCGCAGCGGCCAGACAGAGTCCGCCAAAGAGGGTAGGCCAGGCCAGACCGAGTCCCAGCAGCACACCGGAGCCCAGACGATTGGCCAGAAAGAAACCCACCGGGCCCAGTGTGGATAGCTCGGGCTCGACGGCCGATAGGAGTGCCAAGCGGGCTGCCTGGATCGGATTGCTGGCCGACAAAAGCAGGATCGAAGCCGCCGGCAGTCGCATTCGCAGCAGCAGCCCGATCAATCCAAAGTCGAGCAGCAGAACCGCCACAAAGTACGCGAGCAGCATGTAGATCATGGCGCGAGTCTGACTGCGTACGGTGGTGGAAATGAGCAGTCCTAATCCTGTGAAGGCAAACAGCAGAGACCCAGACACCAGCAGTGAACGACCAAGGAATGGCCACGGAATCGCCTGATGAAGCAGGACTCGCAGCAGCACACTACATAGGACAAGGAGTGCGGCAAACGGCAGGAGCAGGGATAGATAGCGCACGGTGGCGACCGCCAGAAAGTAGCGATTGCGGTCGAGTGGATGGGAAAACAAGAGCTCAAGCGTACCGTCGAGTCGACTGGAGACGATCACCTGTCCGGTGGCCATGAGTGCGAGCAGCGGCAAAAGCAGCAGCAGCGCATGGACCAAAGAGAGCAGGACTCTGCCCGTCCCCGTAAATCCCATGAAGCTTGACTCTCGCATTCCGACCAGCACAAACGCACCGCAGAGGAATCCATACAGGACGATGCACAGCAGCAGCCAGCGCGAGCGGCGAACCTCGGCCCAATCGAGCCGCGCCACGGAGCGGAATCCACTGACACGTACGGCTTTGCTGGAGCCCGGTGCGGTACTCATGGCGTGGCTCCAGATGCAACTACCTTGCGAGTGGCTTCCTCGTACGAGATCGCGCCGACCACACCGGGAGCGGCAGCACCGAGGTTGTATCCCATCGGAGTTGGCTCTACGGGAACAAACACTGTGTGACTGCCAGTGAGCCAGCGGTCCTCGCTGTGGTGATGAAAGTAGATTGCATGTACGGCGCGATGCTGCTCCGCTTGATAGCGCAGCAGACAGCCGGGATCATCGAAGTTCAAGATGTCGCCTTCTTGGGTCTGTAGCTGGGCCGCAAAGCGGGGCTCTCCAACGTGCATGTGACAGTGCGCGCAGGCTTCCTTGTCCCAGACAATGTCCACAGGACCGCTCGGGAGTCGCTGGAGCCAGCGCAGCGTGAACAGCAGACCTCCACCAAACGATAGTATCAGCACGAGTAGAAGGATGAGTCGCTTCATGCGGGTACCTGGGACGGGGTCGAATCAGTTGCGGCTGCAGTAGGAAGGTCAATCGACTCCAGCTCGCGGACATTTAGGTTGACGAGATGTTTACCTAGCTGCTGGTTGAGTCGGCCGAGCAGATCAAGCTTGTCACCGTGCCGCACCGTGGCTGTCCATAGCGAGCGCGCTCCCTCACAGAACCCGAGATCGATGAGAACTTGCCGGGACGCATCCGCATCCACCACCAGCTCGATGATGCTGAGCGCTCGTTCTCCCAAGAACTCTTGCACCGGGCCAAAGTAGCTTGCTCGACCTTCTGCCAAGACCAATACATGATCCACCAAGTGCCGCACCTCTTCCAAGCGATGAGAGCACAGGATGAGAGTCGCAGAAGCAGCGTGCTTGGCATAGAGTCGAAAGAAGCGATCGCGGGAGCGAGCATCGAGGCTGGCCGTTGGCTCATCCAGTACGTAAAGCTGCGATTGACTGGCCAACGCAAGGGCTATGAGGAGCTTCTGTTTCATTCCTCCGGATAGGTTCCGAAGTGGCCGATTGCGAAGCTCGCGAAGGTCCAGAGCCAGCTCATCACAGAGTGCCGAAACAGAGTCTACCGGAATGCCGCGAAGGTCGCAGACCGCAGCAACAACCTCGGAAACGGGGGCTCCCAATTGCGGTGCAATCTGCGGGACGTAGCCAATCTGGGTAAGCAAGCTCGCATGATCAGAAAAGGGGTCTTTGCCCGCAATGCGGACGTCACCTTCGGCTGCGCACAATCCCAGCAGGATTCGCACCAGCGTCGACTTTCCGGAGCCATTGGGACCGACCAAGCCGACTCTCTGTCCGCTCGCGATGCGGAGGTGGAGTCCACGCAGAACTTCGGTATCCCCGAAGCACTTGCGGACGTTGCGAAGCTCAATTTCCACTGGGCAACTCCACATTGATTGTGCGCATCACCGGACTCTTATCAATCAGCACTGGCTGTGGTTTGAGCAGCGGCAAGATGTAACTGAGCGCCTCAGTGAGCCGTAGCGAGGGTGTACCGCGAAGAAACTGAAGATCTGCGAATCGTTCCATGAGGTTGGCAGTCAGGCTCCGTAGCTCATAGGGAACATCACCGATCCCATCTCCGTCGAGATCAAAGCCCGCGTAGTCATCCCAGTCATTGCCTTGCCACTGGGTGCCGAGCGCATCACCACCACCCTCGACTCGCACCTGGATCTGGTTGTCATGGAAGCTGTTCCCGATAAAGCGGTTCCCGCGCTGGCTGCTGTGGAAGACGACCGCCGCATCGGACAAGCGGAACATGTTGCGCGCAAAGTGATTGTGATGCTGCTGCTGAATCGGCGAGGTATCAAGATAAACGGACAGAGTGTTGCGCAGAAACACGTTGTTTTCGACGGTGAGATTTCCTGATTCCTTGACCCCAAGGCCCATTCCTGCCGCTCCTCCTGACGCCGCGACCAGGTTTCCGCGATAGTCAATGTTGTAGCTGTACATCACAAACGTACCAACGACATTGCCGAGGGATCGATTGCCGCGCATGGTGATGTCGCGACTGTACATCAGGTGCATACCGTACCGGCTGCGAGTGATCAGGTTGTCTTCGATGTGAATGCGCTGGCTGTAGCGCGTTACCAGATCGCGAGCGTCGCGGATGAAGTTGGCGGACAGAGTCGAGTCCTGCGTTTCCCAAAAGCGAATGCCATCACCGCGCAGCCCGAACGGCAGATCAGTACGTCCTGCGATATCACAGTGATGCACGCGAACTCGCTTGGACTTGTCCACCAGGATTCCGAACGTCGCACCACGGACCGTGACATCCTCGACCACGATGTCCTCGCCTTCCATCTGAACTGCGGCATCGAGCTTGTCAAAGCGCGGCCCACTGCCGCTCACCGTGACTCCTAACAGTCGACTGCCCTTGCCGCGCAGACGAACCGTGGTTCCTTCTCCGCTCGACACAATGGTTGCGGTTCGGGGGCCAAAGACCGTCTGACCGCGTGCGATAAGCAGTGGTCCCTGATGGCGACCCGCCGCGAGACAGAAGTGGGCTTGATCCGGGGCTTCGTCCAGCGTCCGCTGGAGTGCTTGTTGCGGACTCACAGTGATGCAGTCCGCTGGTGCAGCCGGTGCCAAGTGGGGCGGTGCGGTGTTCGGAATGGGAGAGACCGGCTCGCCGCAGGCCGCGACCAAAGGGAGGAATGCGATAGAGCACAGGATGTTGGACACGGCGTGGGTGCGATCTGGGCGAGGCCCTCGGGCTTGTGGCTACTTGGTTTTCGCAGGTGATGGCTTGGCGGTGGCTGGTTTGGTCGCCGCCGCAGCGGGCTTGGCGGTTCCGTCTCCCTTTGGTTCAACCAGGAAGTAGCCAGCCATCTCTAGGTGGAGCGCAGAACAGAACTCGGTGCAGTACAGCGGATAGACGCCGGGCTTGTCTGCCAAAAAGCTCACGTTCGCGTGCTTGCCGGGCTCGAGCGACAGATTGATGTTGTAGCTGCCGATGGCAAATCCGTGGGTGGCATCCTTCGCTTGCTCGACGTTGGTGATGTGGAAGTGAACCATCTCACCTTCCTTTACGCGCACGATGTCTGGTGTGAAGTGGCTACGGACCGCACTCATGTAGACATGAACGCCGTCGTTCTGACGCTCAATCCGCTCCTTGCCACCTTCGGTCGCTGTGGGATCTTTTTGGTGCGTGACCGGATCAGTACCGATCGGCTTGTACACATCAATGGCCTTGATTTTGTCGGCCTTGATCATCTGCGCATAGTGCGGTTCACCGAGCGGCAGCGGCATGTCGTACAGGAGCTGGAGCTTCTGGCTGGTCAGGTCGACGAGCTGGAAGTTCTGTGGCAGAAGCGGCCCGACATCGGTGAATCGATCGATCGCCCACTTGTTCATGGCCACCAGGTACTTGCCGTCAGGGCTGACCGTGTCTCCTTCCGCTGCAGAGAGGTGTCCGATGTTGTAGTGGGTCGAGATCTTTTCGATGACCTTGAGATCCTTGAGCGACCACTTGGCAACCTTGGATTCGATGAAGACCGAGGTATAGGCATTCCCCTGGCCGTCAAACTGCGTATGCAGTGGTCCCAGTCCGATCTCGCACTGACCCCTGATTGAGTCCTGGAACGGCAGAATCGGGACTCCGTAGGGGTCCTTGCCTTGGAACTTTTTGTCGGCGATAAGCTGCTTGATCTTGTCGATGCTGTAGATGGTGGTGTGAGTGTCGAGCTTGCCACCAACCACGATCTCTTTGCCATCGGGCGTGACGTCCACGCCGTGCGGACTCTTGGGCTCTGGAATGAAGTAGAGAATGCCTTCGTCGATGGCGGTTTGCAGGCGAATCACCTTCATATCGCCAATCTGTTCGGCCTTGCCGGCCTTGAAGACTTCCTCTGCCTTCTTCCAGTTTACGACGTGGAGATAGTCCATGTCGCTCTGCGATGCGCCCGATTCCAAAGACGGCTTGCCTTCCATGTTTCCGCCGGTGGCACGCTCGGTATTGATCGAGTTGAAGAATGCCCAGCCATCTGACGCGAGCTTTCCTGCGTCCGCTAGATCTTGCATGTAGGGCGGGAACTCTACCGCAAACGACTGCTCGCGATCGATGCGTCCCTTTTGACGATCGAACTTCCAGAACACACCGGCACCGCGATATTCATCATTGAACTTGTCAATGTCGGCGTACTTCCCACCAAGCGGCGCAGGATACTGACTGCCCTCGATTACATAGTCGGTGTTGGGAGTCACAAAGGTCGCGCCGTGCTCGCTTTGTAGGACGTTGCTGGTCACGATTTGCACGGTCGTGAAGTCCTTGAGGTTGACCACCGCAACCCGTGGACTGGCCTTGTCGTTTACAAAGATAAACTGACCATCGTAGTCGCCTGCTGTCTCGCTGAGCGCCGGGTGATGCATGTCACCCCAGGTGATGTCTTTCCCGTTGCGCTGTCCCCCTTTTAGTACGGCTTTGCTGCCATCGTCGAAGCCATAGCCTTGCCACGGTTCCGGTGTGAAGACGCCAACGTACTTGAGGATTCTCATGCTCGGGACACCGATGACAATCAAGTTGCCGCCGTGTCCTCCCGATGCAAACAGCAGGTACTCATCCTTCTTTCCGGTGGGCGTGTACGTCTTGAGTGCGGCAACCGCATCGGCTTCGCTCAGACCACGCGCCTTCAGTAGTTCTCCCAGGCTGCTGCCTCCCGCTGAGCCCCCCTGCGAGCCATTTGGTCCCTCATTGCAGGCCCCGAGAAGAAGCGGTCCTGCCGATAGTGACAGGGCCAACGCGACACTCCTGTTTGTCTTCCGCATGGTCATCTCTCTTCACTTCTTTGTGCGTTGCCGAGGACGCGTTCCGAAAACGGTACGTCTTGCTATTGGTTATGGATCGGCGATCCAAAACCATATTTTCAATACTTCATATGTACACACGACCACGAGGCGAAGATCAATAGGTATGTAAGCAAAATGTACTGTGTGCGCACATGGTCTCCTTTGGTCAAGAACCATGAGCGTTTCCGAGTGGTTTGGCGGTCCGGCGATTTTTTTACAGCGAGGAGCGACTGGCGCGGCGAGAATCAGGCAAGGTCTGCTGACCAGGAGTCTCAATGTCCACTCGTCCCCCGCTCGTTGCGATGCTCTGTACCGGTGCGCTGCTACTTGGAGCCTACGGTGGCTCGACCCTGAGCCTATCGCGTGCCCGTGCCGACGAAGCACCTCCACCGCCGGCTAGAAGCTCCTCCCAGGCAAAGCGGCCGCCACCAAACCCGAACAAAGCCAAGGTGGGCGAGCGCTGTAAGACCAGCAGCGACTGTGATCACTCCTCTGCGAACATCGATTGTGTGCCGGTTGGCGACCACAAGGAGTGTGCCCGTGTCCCCAGCAAGGGTCCGCTGGTACCTGTGGTGACGTAGCCAGCGATGCGAGCAGCTACTTTTGTCACAGGGCCAGGTGTCCCTTCGGGGTGGCTCAAAGATCCGCTATTCGATCTGAGCTTCATCTTTGGAATCGCTGTCCTTGCCACGATGATGTCAGGGGCCACTGTGCTGTGGCCGATCCTGTTTCTGCCGATGTTGACTGCGCATACCTGGCTGTTTGGATACGATCATCTGATTTCGACGTACACCAAGCTGGCAGGGAGTCCCGAGGATCGGGCACGCCACCGCCATTTGATTCTGTTTCTGCCACCGGTGGTATTTGGGGCGCTGCTTGCGGTCAGTCGACTGTCTGGTCTGACCGGACTGTATGTTCTGTATTTCCTCGGTCAGTTTTTTCACACGGTCCGTCAGAGCTGGGGAATTGCGCAGCAGTATCGGCAGCGCGCTGGGGGACTCCCTTGGGATTCCGTGTGGCTATCGGAAATGACGCTGTGGTCGGTGCCGTTGTGGGGATTTTTGCATCGCTGTGCGCAGCAACCGGAAGAGTTTCTCTACCAGCCGCTGTGGCTACCGCAGGTCCCGGAATCGGTTGCCCTGATCGTGGGACTCGCGAGCGTCGTGCTGTGGCTCCATTTTGGGTTCACGCGTGTACTGGCGTTTCGTCGTGGGCAGCTGTCCTGGGGGCACACGCTGTATATGCTGTCGCACGCTGGAATCTACTTGGGCGGTTACGTGCTCATTGACAACATCAACTCGGGTTGGTTGCTGGTGAACGTGTGGCACAACGTGCAGTACCTAGCCTATGTGTGGCTGTACAACCGTCGTCGCTTTGCGGGGGGAGTCGTTCCTCAGACCCGGACTCTGTCGTGGCTCTCACAGCCTGGTTACCAGCGCGCTACGTTCTATTTTGTGACCTGTCTGGCCATCGCCACGCCCGCCTATTATCTGGTGCTGCGACTAGGGGCTGGAGTGGATGCGCTGCTTCAGAGTAGCGCGATTCCTACCGCAATCCTGCTCTCGCTGAGTTTGACGGTTCACCACTACATCGTTGATGGCATCATTTGGAAGCGGAAGCACAATCTGGCGAATTGATGGAAGTGCGCTTTGGGAATTGCAAAGCTCAGGTAAACAGGAACGTAAGGTTTATCAGGGTCAGGGCGCAGATTCCTAACCGGAGAGCCCGAAATCCGACGAGACGAGCCCCCAGCCAATCGTGTCGGTGAAGACCCAGCCACAACTGATACCCCTGAAGCATCCAAACTGGCGCGAGTGCGAACACGTAGCGGGCCGCAATGGTGCGGCTGAGCAGAGCTGCTAACGTACAGCTCCACACCGTAATAAATACTGCGGCGATGTAGAGCTGGTTGCCGCGCTGCGTGGTGCGTGCGGCGATGGTCATTCGGCCAGTTGCGCGGTCGCCTTCCGCATCTTTGGTGTTCGAACACATCACCACTTGGGAGTGCCATAATCCGACCAGGACAGAGCAAAACACCAGCGACGCGGGTGCGCTCTTGGCCACCAGCGCATAGGGAATCAGCACCGTGCCAGCTCCCCCGAGAAAGATCACCAGCTCCCCGGCTCCGAGGTAGCTTAGCTTGAGTCCATAGGAATAGTTCAGTGCGATGAACATGGTCACCGTCATGGTTGCCCAAAAGACGGTCGGTAGTGGCCAGGCCAGCACCAGCACCGCAGCGTAAGAGAGCAGGCCCACGACGCCAAGTAGGTGGACAAACCGTAGCGCAGAGCCCTCCGCAAGGTGTCCGGTGAGGATCGGCTTGTTCACTCCCCAGCGGGTTCCTGCACGATGATTGGCCTGATCAACACCATCCCGTACTCCTGCGATGTCATCCAAGCTGCACGTCGCCGCGATCACAGCAATTCCGGCCACCAGAATCAGCGCCAAGATCGCCACCGACCGAACGTCGGCGATTGCTCGTGGACCGAGCAAAGAGGTGCCGACCAAGAAGCCTAGCCACAGCTCTACGATCTTGAACTTGCCAAGCTCAAAGAACAGCACCAGACGTTGCCAGGAAGAAGTCGATTCGTCCTTTGCTTCCATGTGCTTTCGATCCAGGACGTAGCTTTCGCGATGCCAGGTGAGTTCAGAGTGACTTGCGAGTGACTTGCGAGTGTGTCGCACATTTCACCGCGAACGTCCATAGTGTCCGCAGAACAGGCGCTTAGGAGTACCTTTGCTCTCAAAAAACGGGGCTTCCGTAGCCTGATAAGACACGGTACGCTGTGGCCAAATGCCGATTGGGGTCACACGCTCTCTATAGGGTGCCTAAAGGGGGGGAATCTACTGTGTGGAAGTGCTCTCACTTTCTCTTGTAGGTACCTGGCGTGGAGACCTTCTTTGGTCAGAATCATGAGGATAACGATGTCGGACCAGCCAGATCAGAATCCAGAGCCGCAAGCAGAAGCGCCCACGCAGCAGACCCTAGATGGGGCTTGGTTTCGTCGGGAAAGGGAACGAGTGGCGATTGGTAGACGCTCGCTTGCGGCACGGCTCGGGACAACCGAGAGTCGACTAAACACCCTGGAGTGGCGTCGACAACCGGTTCCTGCCGAATGGATGACCGTGCTTCGGGACCTGGAGTTTCGCATCCCTGAAGCTGTGGTTCCACAGGCTGCGGTTCCACAGGCTGCACTGGCGGCTTTGGAAGTCCCGGTGGAGCGCATTCCGGAGAGTGTGCCAGCGGCTCCGGTCGCGAACGCGGCTGTGGTTGCGGAAACCTCTGCGTCTGCGGCAGCACAGGAGACACCGAAGGCAGCGGAACCTCCGGTTGTGGTGACCATGCCCGTTGCAGAGAGTCCGCCGGTCGAAGTGATGGAGAGCCCGCTCGCGGCAGTCCCATCAGATGCGCAGAGTGTGGTGCCAACGGCGACTCCGGCTGAATCTGCTTCGGTACCTCCGGCCGTCGAGTTCTTTCATGGTCGATGGCTGCGTGAGAGACGTCATCAGCAGGCGATTCCGCTACAGCTTCTGCTTCATAAGTTGGTCACTACAGAGGCGGAGCTCTATGCGCTGGAGCGGCAAAACATTCGACTGCCGCTGCGCTGGATTCCGCGTTTGCAAAAGCTCGGCATCCTAAGTTCGGAACAGTCGAAGGCGGCAGCGCGGCTGAATGTTTCGTCACAGCTAAACGGTGCGTGGCTTCGCCAAAAGCGGGCTTTGCTCAGGCTGACACCCGAAGAGCTGGGTCGCTATCTTCGGGCCAGTGCGGTGGATGTGCGAGTGGTCGAGTCACGGATGTGGCCGCTTCCTAGCGAGTGGTTTCCGATTCTGACCGCGCTGTTGGAAAGTCGGAAGACAGGCAAACAGAAGTCGATCTCTGCATCGAGTACGAGCGTTCCGCCAGAAGTAGCGAGTGGCCAAAAGCTGTCCAGCAAGGAAGCTTCTGGAAAGCAAAAGACGCTCGCTCATCCGGCAAAGCTGGAAGCGAAGTCCCCAGCACAGCCGGTGGTGAATTCCGGACCGGTACAAACCGACGGCAAAAAGGCTGCTACGGGGGCGACTCCAAGAGCAGGAGCGAACTTTGCGGAGACCATCGTTGAGTACCGACTACAACTCGGTCAGCATGCCGGACTGCCAGCGGTGGACGTGATGGCGATGATTGCGCAGGATCTGCGGCTGGCGCAGGGCAAGTACGCGTTGACCTACGATGCGCTGATTGCAGCGATGAAGACGCTGCTGAATCGATAGTTCCGGTCGAGCTGTAGTAATTTCGCTCGGACCAAATAAGAGTCATTTAAGGTGACTCTTATTGAATTCCTAAGATTCCCACTTCCCTACGCCGCTGCTATCCCTGTTGCCCAGGGCAGGGGACTAGGGACTCTTTTTGGCAACCACCAGCAGGAAGCCACCCAGCCGCCGCACACCAGGAAGGACCGCCGCTTGCCGTTCCACGATGCGCAGCGCTGGACCCACAAGTGGCCAGCGATGAGCCTGCGAAAACGGTGTCACCACGCGGATGCCATGGACGGTTTCGACCTGCACATTGTTGGGTAGGTAGGAGCGGATCTGCTCGAGCGAGTCGTAGCGGGTATAGACCGCTTCGTCGTTCACGGCTGCCGAGATCGCCGTCGGTCGCTTGATCCGCTTGATCAGGTAGCGCAACGACATCGTGTTGTAAAACTCGGCGAGCAGATAGCCACCGGGGCGCAGTACCCTCGACAACTCATGCATGGCCTGCTCGATCTGCTCGACGTGGGCCAGTACCTTGAAAGAGCACACCACGTCGAACGAGTGGTCGGCAAACGGTAGCTCATTGACAGACCCCTGTACCACCTGTAGGTGGCGGGCCGAAGCCTTGCGGAGCATGCCTGACGACAAATCCACACCTACGGCGACTTTGGCATGCGAAACCAAGCGGTTTAAGATGAGCCCGGTGCCGCAGCCCGCCTCGAGTAGTCGCGTCTCTGGCGTCATGTAGCGACTGACTAGGTCGGTGGTCAGTTCGTCGATAAATGCGTGATAGCCCTCGTGCCGATGCCGCTCATAGGTCGTCGAGAACTCGTCGTAGTAGTGCTTGTTGCGGAGCTTAGTCACAGCCCTTGTTTGTACTTCGTCCCAACCGTGCGAATCCACCGAGAAAAAATCAAAATGCTCGTGGAGAGGCAATTTGGCTGCATGGCCGTTTTAGGTTGAGACTGCTAGCTTTCCTTGGCGTGCGTTCCACGATACACTTTGCTGCCCCCTCGTTGAGCGGGGGATGGAACTTTCACCCTTGAGTCCCCTGGTGTTAGACCCTGGCGCAGCCCGTCCCACTTGCACCACCTGCCCACCGTCGGGCCTGGCGCGTGTATTGACGTGGGCGGGGCCCGTGACCCGGTCTCTGCTGGTGGCCGCGCTGGCGCTGTCGTCGCCAACGGACGTGCTGGCCAAGCGGACTGGTAAGCAGCGTGGTGCCGATAAGCGCAAGCGGGCTGGCGGTGACAAGAACGCATCGACCGGTAAGGCGTCGCCACCACCTGTGGAGAAGCCCGACGTGCCACCGCCAGTGGTCTCGAACCTGCCGATTGCCGCGGTGCGCCTGGCTTGTGATGTTGGCTCATCGAATGGCCTGTGTGAGGCGGCCTATGCCGCAGCGAGCGCCGCCGCCGGTCGTCGCTATCAATTGGTTGACTCGTCGAAGATCGAGACCCTGTTCACCAAAGAGCCATCGCTGCGCGGCTGCCGTAACGACTCGTGCCGGATGGCGATTACCGAGCAGCTTGGCCTGTGGCGCTTGATCGACGTCATTGTCCAGTCTCCTCGGCAGAAGGATCTGGTCGCGTCGGTGTCGATCTTCGATCCAGCAGCGCGTGGCATTGCTGCGGACGTTGAACGCGAGGTCAAGCGTGATCCGGCGAAGCTCGAAAGCACCATCAGTGAAGCGGTCGAGCAGGTCATTGCGACCCAGCGCCTGACCGCTCAGCTTCGTCTCGACGTGCGAACCATCGATGCGAAGATCAAGATCGTCGATAGCCGTGGCGGCCTTCGCGAGCTATCCGAGCCTGAGCGGAGCGGCAAGGTGCCGATTCGTCTGTTCCTCGGTGGTTATACCGTCCACGCCGACAAGCCTGGATTTTTGGCCCAAGACCTGCCCGTCACCGTTACTCAGACCGGCGCGTCGGTCGTGGTCGAGTTACAGCTTCGCCCGATCGAGGTCCGCTTCGAGTGGGAACCGAAAGACGCCATCGTCCGGGTCGACAACCGCTCGGTCGGGGTGCAGTACCCGGTGATGGAACTGTCCGAAGGACCACATCGGGTCGAAGTCTTGGCACCTCCGGGCAAGCCATATGAATCGATGGTCCGCGATATCGAAGTCCGTCGCGACATGGAGCCGGTGCGGCTTTTGCTCCAGCGGCTGACCGCGTTGCGGGTGGAAGTGCCACGGGGTTACACCGTCAGTGTCGATAGTCAGATCCTGCCGGCGGAGCGATTCACCGAGCATGGCATGTCGATCGAAACCTCGCACAAGACCACCGCAGGGCTGCACTCGGTGACGGCGACTAGTTTTCGCGGGCTGCGGCTCACCCGCCTTGTCGAGGTTCGCCCCAACAGCAGTGCGGATGCTGTGATTCGTCCACCGGCGCTGTGGCCGGGCGCGCTCCTGATGACGGCGGGGTTGCTCACGGCCGGTGCGGGCGCTGGACTGTATCTATTTGATGGTCGCTGCGTCGACCAGGATTGCTTGTTTGTCACCAACTATGCCCCCGCCGGTTACTCGATGATGGCTGCTGGTGGGGCGGCGTTTTTGTCCGGACTTATCTGGCTTGGCTACAACGCTGCGCACAACCCGCGTTTTTATTCGCCACCGAGCCAGCGCGTCTCGATCCTGCCCAGCGTGTCACCCCGCTACTCTGGGATACTCACCTCGATTAACTTCTGATACGGTTCCGCCGCTCTTGCTGGCTTTCTGTCGCCGCAAATGGAGTGGCCATGCTTTTTCGTCTCAACCGTGCTCTGCCCGCTGTGCTCCTGACCTGCTCCTGGGGTTTTGCTGTTGGTTGCGTGTCTCCCACCGCCGACTTGTGCGGGGATGACCATGGTTGTCCACTTGGCGAGCAGTGCTTGCGCATCGGCTCCGTCGAGGAGTGCCGCAAAAGCTGTACCCAGAGCGTGACCTGCGATGATGGCTCGCCGTTGTGTGATGGCGAGCTCAAGGTCTGTCGCTCCTGTTTCCCCGGTGAAGATGCGCTGTGTGCGGCTCGCAGCCCGAGCACACCGCGTTGCGTCAGCGGTCGTTGCGCTGCCTGCCGTCCACCCGGTGAGGTGGCCGCCGAGTCGAGCGAGTGCGGGGTGACCAGTGCCGTACTGAGCCCCAGCCCAATCTGCGATCCGCGAAGCTATGCGTGTCGACCCTGCCTGCGTCACAGCGAGTGCACTTCCGGCGTCTGTGTCAGGGACGGCAGCGATGCGGACTTTGGGGTGCCGCGTGGGGCGTGTGTCCCTCCCAAGCAGGTCTTGGTGGTGGATCAGGAACTGTGCAGCGGCTCCGGTCCATCGTTCTGCACGCTGCGTCAAGCCATCGCCAGGCTCGACGCTGACCATCGTTACATTGTCCTGCGCAAAGGCGCTTCGACGACCGATTTTGGCGATCTGCAAATTGGCACCCAGGCCAGCCACAAAGGCCTGACCGTTCACATCATTGGACCGCTGGCGGACCAGTCTCCTGCCACAGCGACCACCGAGCCACGGGCCATGATCGGCGGGTCCAAGGTGAAAGATGGCCTGACCGTGTCGCAGTCGTCGGTGTATTTGGACGGGGTCTATGTACGGGGCAATCGGGTCGGGGTGCAGTGCACGGGCACCGATGCCAAGCTATCGGTGGTGCGCTCGTACCTCACCGGCAACGATACCGCGATGGTGGCGGCCGCTGGGTGTCGATTGTCCGTGGCCGATAGCTGGCTAGGCCGTGGTCCCAAGTCCAGCGTGTTCGGAGATGCACCGGGCAACGTGCGTGGCATCGAGGTAAGTGGTGGCGACTTCTCGATCGTCAACACGGTGTTTGCGGACAACGGCGACTTTCGGCAAGACGGCTTTGGTGGCATTCGAGTGCGCTCGCTCTCGCCAGGGGTGCGTCGCTCAACGGTGGTCAATAGCACGCTGTATCAGCAGAGCGGCTTGCTCAAGCTAGGCAAGTACTTTACGTCGCTGATGTGTGATGTGGCGGTTGGCGACCGATTGGTGCTGCTCAATACGCTACTGCTTGGGGATAAACCGCTGCTGTCCAGTCCAGAGGAGCATTACGTGGATCCCACCTGTGGCGCGCTGCTCAGTCACGTCGGCTCGAATGATCCGGCGCTTGGGGCTGGGCAGAGCGTGGTGCTGCCGATGGATGCGACCCCACTGCGCAATGCAGCGGCGCGGGATCTGCGGCTGCCGGTGACGCCGGTGTCAGAAGGTCCGCAGCTCCAGACCGGTGGTGCGCTGCAGATCGAGGTGAGCGGTGAGCGAATCTTGGCCCCGACGATGGATCTGGATGGTCGTTCTCGTCCGACCAGCGCCGTGGCCATCGGTGCCTACGAGCCCGTCCCCTAGCAGATGGGCTGACCGAGAGCGCTACGGAGGTGGTTGGCTGTGCGGTCCGCCGGGGGTGAGCGCTGGCGTCATGGTGCCGCGAGTCTCGAGCACCCGGAGCAGGATTCGGTACATCACCGGCAACACGATCAGCGTCAGCAGGGCTGCAGACAGCGTGCCTCCGACGATGACCACCGCGATCGGGCGCTGTGTTTCGGCTCCGATGGCTCGCGACAGCGCTGCTGGAATCAGACCCAGCGCCGCCAGTGCGGCCGTCATCAGCACCGCCCGGAGCCTGCTTTGACTGCCCTTGATGATGGCTTGATCGAGCGGCTCTCCGTGCCGACGCCTCTCTTCGATCGAAGACACCACCAACACGCCGTTGAGCGAAGCTTGCCCGACCAGCGCGATGAAGCCGACGGCTGCCGCAATCGACACCGGCATATCGACGAGCCACAATCCGAGCGCGCCACCGACGAGGGCAAACGGCACGTTGAGCAGAACCAGCAGTGCCAGCGCCATCGAATCGAACGCCTTGAACAAAAGTGCCAGCGTGAGCAGGAGCGCCACCGGAACCACCAATCGGAGCCGCGCCATCGATCGCTCTTTGGACTCGAACTCTCCGCCCCACTCGACGGTCATACCGGGCTTGAGCTGAACCTTCGTTTTGACCGCGTGTTGTGCATCAAGCACGAAGCTTCCCAGGTCGCGGCCACGGACGTTCATTCGCAGTCCGATGTAGCGGCGACCGTTTTCGCGATTGAGCGTGGCCCGTCCATAGTCGACGCGGACCGTGGTGACTGCCGATAGCGGAATCAGCGCTCCACCTTTGGTTGGAATGCGCAGCGCGCTGATTTTTTCGATGGTGTCGCGAGCGGCATCGGGCAGTCGCAACACCACGTCGAAGTTGCGCTCACCTTCCCAGAGCGTGCCGACCGGGCTGCCGCCCAGTGCGACGGTGATGAAGTGCTGGACATCGCTCATCGACAGGCCGAAGCGCCCGAGCAGCTCCCGTCGGGGCTTGATCTGAAGCTGGGGCACCGGCGCGCTTTTGACGATACCCAGATCCGACACGCCTTTGACGTCGCCAATCGCTGCCAGTGCAGCCTCGGCGGTAGCCTGTAGATCCTTCATATCGTGGTAGTAGATTTTGAGCGCAATCTGACCCATCTGACCGGAGATGTTTTCGTTCACGTTGTCGCGAATCGGCTGCGAAAAGTTCACCGATAGCCCCGGCACGACCTTGAGCGCGCCATTCATCTTTTCGATGAGCGCGCCCAGGTTGGGAGTGTCCTTGGGCCAGCTATCCATCGGGTTTAGCTTGACGAAAAACTCCAGGTTGCTAGGCAGCGCTGCGTCGGTTCCGTCCTCGGGTCGTCCGAGCTGAGACGAGAGCGACTCGACCTGTGGGAACGTCTCCATCAGGCTGGTGATGCGCGGCATCAGTCGGCGGCCCTCGTCGAGCGAGACGTTCGAAGGCAGGGTAAAGGTCAGATACAGCGCGCCTTCGTTTAGCTCGGGCAGAAACTCACTGCCACGATTGGCCAGGATGTAGCCCGCGAGCAGCAGCGATGCGACCGCCGTTCCGATGACCATGAACGGATGTCGCAGCGCCGCCCGCAGTGAGGGGAGATAGAGTACCTCGGCCGCTTTGAGGACCGGCGATTCACGATGGGTCGCTCCTTTGCGATAGGCCAGCGTCGCCAGCACTGGCACGAGCGTCACCGAAAACAGCAAGCTTCCCAGCAGCGCAGACACCACCGTGTGTGCCATCGGCGCAAAGATCCGTCCCTCGACCCGCTGGAGCAAAAAGATCGGCAGGTACGCTGCACTAATGATGAGCAGCGCGTAGATTGTGGGCCTTGCGACCTGGCGCACCGCCCAGCCAATCCGCTCGTGTACGTCATCGGGGGCGTCTTTGGGCGGATGCTGGAGCGTGGTGACGATGTGCTCGATGATGACGACCGCACCGTCCACGATGACTCCGAAGTCGACCGCGCCCATCGACAGCAGGTTGGCCGACATGCCTCGGGTATATAAGTAGATAAAGGCAGCGCACAGTGACAGCGGGATCGTGCTCGCCACAATCAGCGCCGCTTTGAGATCGAGCAGAAACACGAGTAGGACGATCAGCACCAGCACCGCGCCCTCGACGAGGTTGCGACCGACGGTTTCCAGCGTCTTATTGATCAGCTCGGTGCGGTCATAGAACGGCCAGACACGGACGTTGTCGGGTAAGGCCCGGCCGTTGATGTCGTCGATCTTGGCGCGCACGCGGGCGAGCACTGCCGATGGGTTTTCGCCCCGTCGCATTAGTACGATTCCTTCCACTGCGTCGGTGTCGTGACCTCGGCTGTAGATGCCTTGGCGGGGCGTCCAGCCTTCATCGACCGAGGCCACGTCTTTGACCAAAATCGGCGTTCCACCCCGAGTGGCGACGGCGACCTTGGCGATGTCGATAGGGCTTCCGAACAGGCCCTCGCTGCGGATGATGAGCTGCTCGCTGCCACGAATCAGCACGCCACCGGAGGCATTGACCGAGGCACCTTGCAGCGCTTCCTCTAGCTCGCGCAGGGTCAGTCCCTTGGCCGCCAGCAGGGCCGGATCGGCGCGGACGTGGATTTCGCGGACGAGGCCACCGTAGCTTACGACATCGGCGACGCCATCGACCTGCAGGATGCGGGGCCTGACCACCCAGTCTTGCAGCGTGCGCAGAAGCAGCGGGTCACCTTGGATCGCTTCGCCTTGCTTTCCCAGCGAGCGCAGCGAGTAGCGATAGATCTCGCCAATTGGTGTCGACAGCGAGCCAAGCTGGGGCGTCACTCCCGGTGGTAGCTCGGCCAGGCGCAGCCGTTCGAGGGTCTGACTTCGCGCAAACAGCACATCAATGCCATCGCCAAACGTCAGCGTTACAAACGACAGACCAAACAGGTTGAGGCTGCGGACCTTGACCAGGCCGAAGGTGCCGTTTACTGCGCGCTCGATCGGGATCGAGACTTGGCGCTCCAGCTCTTCGGCGGGCTGACCGGGATAGATGCTGATGATGTTGACCTGGGTGTCGGTGGGATCGGGGAAGGCCTCGATGGTCAGCTCTCGGAATGCGAACAGGCCCCAGATCAGGACCAGTACTGTGGCGATCAGCACTGCGGCACGACTGCGCAGCGCGGCACGAATCAGCGCGGAGAACATGGGTTAGTCCTCCATATCGATGGCGTTGAGGAGCAGGATGGCACCTCGGGTGACGATGCGGTCGCCTACCTTGAGCCCGGCGCGAATCTCGGTGATGCCAGAACGCTGACGACCGAGCGTGACCTCGGTGCGGTGAAAGTGTCCGGGGGCGCTCTGCAAAAAGACCACCGAATCGAGGCCGTCGCTGACGATGCTCTGAGACGGTACACGGAGGACACTGGGCTTGCCGGTGGGACTTTTGCCAAAGTGGGCCTCAACGAAAGCGTTGGGACGCAGCCGTCCGCCGGGGTTTTTGGCGCGGGCGCGAATCGGCACGGTCTGCCGGTCCATGTCGACGACCTGCGAGATGTTTTCGACCTGACCGCTACCCAGGCTGTCATTGTCGCCGGGGATGCGAATGTCAATCGGATCACCGACGTGGAGGCTTCCAACATCGGACTGTGCCACGTCCGCTAGCACCAGCACTTCTTCCAAATCGGCGAGTGTCACCACCGGGCGCTCTTTGCCCGGACCGACCTGCTGACCGGGTGCGGCATCGACCTGAATGACCGCGCCGGCTCGTGGTGCGAGCAGCCAGTAGCGGTTGTCGGCATCGGGCGCAATCGACATCGACTTGAGCCGGGAATCGGCTGTCTGCGCTTGCAGCTCGGCATCGCGGAGATCGTTTTTGGCCACGAGCAAGTCGTTGGCCGAGGCACCCCGTGCTTCGACGAGAACCTGCATCCGCTCGGCCAGCGCTCTCTTGGTCTGCGACAGCGCGGACGAGGCCCGCAGTTCACGGAGCAGCGTCGCCATGTCTCCAGAGCGAATCAGCGCCAGCTTGGCACCCACCTCGACATGATCGCCGAGCTTGACGGCGACGTGATCGATTCGACCCTCCATCGGGGCGAAGCTGGGAGCAGTTCGGGACTCGACGGCGGCGATGCGAGCGGTGATTGGCGGCATCGGCAGCGGATCGCCCAAGGTGACTTCGCCGGTCTCAAACGGAATCGGCTGCGGCACCCCAGGCTTGAGCACTACGTCGGTCTTGGTCACCGTGAATCCCGCTGGTTCGGCGTTACGGTGAGCGCCTCCCTTCCACCACAGTGCAGTGCCAAAACCGAGCGCGGTGGTGATGGCTCCCGCCACAAAGCCAAGGACTACAGGTTTACTCATCGCTGACTCCTTCTTGGACCAAATCGACGCTCAGGCGGAACAGGTCACCTAGCGTTGTGGCCTCTTGCAGTAGCAGCTCGTCGAGCGCACGCTGGGCCTGGTTCAGATCGGTAAGGGGAACCGCTCGTGCCTCAAAGGCTCGTCGGACATCGCGCAAAATGGCCTGTCCGCGTGGCAACACCTGTTCCTGCAACGTGCCGAGCCGCTGCCGCTGTGTCAGAAGCGCCCGCTTGAGCGAGTCAATCCGCACTGCGGAGGAGCGCAGCGTGAGTCGTTTTTGTTCCGCAAATCGTCGCGCCCGCGACTGCGCCGCTTGAACCCCGCTTTGGCCGTGGTCGATCAGCGCCAGCGGAGTGCTCAGCGACACCGACATCGAGTGCTGCTGGTTACCGGACGCGACAAACCGGTCATACAGATAGCCCACCCGGATGGTCGGATCGGGAATCCGCTGCGAGTAGGCCTGTCTCTCTTCGGCACAAGCGGCGGCTTGCAGGGCGGTGAGGGCTTGCAGATCGGGACGCGTTTCGATTCGTGGCGGCATCGTTTCGGCTCGACTGAACCAGCGGGCCAGGAATCGGCGGGCCTCCGCCTCATCTGGAAACGTCGCGCAGCGGCTGCCGACAAACTGGCCGCACATGGCTTGGGCCGCCAAGATGTCGCCTTGGTCTGCGGCGACCTGTTGTTCTAAGCGCAGCAGCTCGATCTCTGCGCGATCGGCATCAAGTGGTGGACCAAAGCCAGTCTTGACCCGCTCACGGGCGAGCAGAAGTGCCGAGCGGGACTGCGTGACCAAGCGAATATCTGCAGACTGTCGCAAGCTCGCAATCGCCAGGTCGCCGAGTGTCCGAAGCAGGGCCAGCGCTTGCGCCCGCACCGAAGCCCGTCTCTGGGCATCGGCGGCTTCGACCAGGTGACTGGCACGCTCGATGCGCGCCTTCCGTCGGGCAAGGTCGGGATGGATGCTGAGCCCGACGCCGTAGTTGGGAATGTTCTGCAGCGGGTTTGGCAGATCGGATGGGTTCGCGGTACCAAGCGGAATGGTTCCCACCGCAGCATCGAGCACCGGGTTGTCGATGAGCCGACTCTGCCGGGCATCGGACTGACTCAGATCGACAGCCAAGTGATCTTGCTGGAGCGCGGGGGAGTGATCGCGTACCGCTTGTGATAATGCGATAAGGTCCAGCTCGGAAGAGGGGTGAAACTCGTCGCTTTCTGGCGGGGGTTCGGCGCGGGCGCGAATCGCTGAGGTGACCAGACACCCCAGGCTGAGCGCGAACAGAACACCGCGCAGCCGCCCACTACTACGACGCCTAGGAGGATGAATCGTGCAGGAGTTCTGTGAGTTCACAATGGGAATATATCAGCCCCATTTGAACCGTGGGAAAGGAGCGAACTTGGGCCACTCCGCAGCGCTAGGGTTAGGTTACGGACCCGTTCCTTCGTACTTGCTGGTCTTGGGATTGATTCCAGCAAACGGCCTGGTATCGGGCACCACCCGCACCTGCGTCGAAAACTTGTAGGGCACGATCTGGCCGCTGGGATAGGTCAGCTCGATATAGAAGGCGGTATAGCCGGTGGCGGGCTTATCGACCTTGGCTACAAATACGCCGCCGCCTTGGTCGGTGAGATCGCTCGCCATCCATTTTTTGCCGAGCGTCTCGACGCGGAAGTCGCGGCTCTTCGAGTTGGTGGCTTGCCACAACTGAACCTTGGTCGGCTTGTCGGCACTCTGCACGCGGATCGTGTCGCTCCCTTCCAGTTTCCAGCTAAACGTTGGACGGGGCCGGTCGTCGCGGAAACCGAGCACGTAGGCCAGCACGCTCTCTAGCGCATCGCTGCCACCGAGTGAGTGGTCAGCGTTTGGGACATAGCGCAGATACTTGTCGCCCGGCAGATCATTCCAGTAGTTCTGTGAGCCATCGGGTAGGAAGAACTGATCTCCGCTCGCGTTGACGATGTACTTGGGCATCGTGAGCCGCTTTCGGAACAGGTACGGGTCTTCGTTTTTGAGCATAAACGCCATCTCGGGCGTGCCGATGTGCTCGGTGATCTTGTTGTAGTGATAGTCGTACAGCGCCTTGGCCCAAAATCCGTACGTCTCGACATGCTGGACCATGAACTGTTCGACGTTCAGCACATCGATCACGATCGGAATGGCTGCCGCCACTCGGGAGTCCACCGCCGCCGTCAGCCAGGTGGTCCAGCCCCGCTTCGAGGCTCCGGCCACGATGAACTTGTCGATGTTGAGGCTGCCACCCTCGCTTGACTTGAGGAATTCTTGGGCAGTATCCATCGCCAGCACGGCGCTCTTGACCATCGGGAATCGCGCCGACCAGGTGGGATCGCTCGTCTTCATCACTTGCGACCACGAAAACGCGACGATGCCGTCTTCCTCGTGTGGTTTGCCGTCATGGCCGGTAAAGGTCAGCGGTTGATTGGGCACCTGTTCGAGGTTGACGACGATCGCACCTGCTCCTTTGGCAATCGTCACCATGTCGCTATCCGCCATGGTCGGGGGCGCACCGCCGTTGTCACCACCCGAGATTGCCAGCACCGCCGGTCCGGGCGTCAGGTTGTCCGGCTTGATGATGGTCAGGTCGTGCTGCCACTGGGGCCGGTCGACCTCTTTGCTGGTCCGCCAGGTGAGCGACTTCATGTCGATCAGATAGGCGGTGTAGCCGCTGCCCTTCACGGTCTTTTGCAGCTTCCAGGTGTAGCTAGGGTCTTTGGCTTTCACATAGCGGTCGAGGTCGGTGAGCGGATCGGTCTGGGCGGCAGGATCGTCCATCGCCATCGAGCCGCTGTGGCAGCCCGCCGCCGAAAGAGTTGCCGCAAAGGCGAGCAGTCGTCCCCACCGATGGCTGCGGGAACTCGTCTGGGTCAGAAATCGGATCATATGAGCCTCCTCGTAAGCCCCCATCTCTGGAGGCAAAGAAAGCGGCATCATACTGAAAGCGACTTGCCGGCAGGCAACCTGAAAAAGGTGGATGCGCCAAGCCCGTGCCCGGCCTTACGGGCCAAACAGTTGAATGTTTTTTGCAAAAAAACCGACTTGGGCTGATTCGGGGGCAAAAAACTTTGTGCTCGCAGCGAGTTTTGCCGGTCTTGCGGGCAAAAACTTTGCGACCCTTAGCCCTGGCCAGGCCCGCCATGAAGACCGTCTTCCTACTCATCCTATCGAACGTGTTTATGACCTTCGCGTGGTACGGGCACCTCAAGTTTAAGAACGTGCCGCTGTGGCAGGTCATCATCGTGAGCTGGCTGATTGCGTTCTTCGAGTATTGCCTGCAAGTTCCCGCAAACCGCCTTGGCCACGGCGTCTACAGCGCTGCGCAGCTCAAGACCATGCAAGAGGTCATCACCCTGCTCGTGTTCTGCGGATTCTCTGTGCTGTATTTAAAAGAGCCGCTCAAGTGGAACTACCTGGTCGGCTTCGGCTTCATGGCGATGGCGGTGTTTTTTGTGTTTAGGAAGTGGTAGCGGGGGCGATTGGAACCGGTCTAGAACGGAGTCTCGGTCGCCATACGAGTACCGAACAGCGAGCCGGATCCGCTGGTGATCTCCCCCCAGGTCCACAGTCGACCATCTGCCGTGATCGCTGCCGAAAATCCTTTCCGCAGGGGCGAATCTGCCGAAGCTCCGGCGACAGCCTTCACGACATCCCTGAGGTCTGCGGTGACTCCAAGCGGCGTGCTCATCTGCACCTTTACCGGAACGAGCGAGCGGATGGGGGGAGGCACATCCCTGCTTTCTGCGGAGGTCAGACAACTGCCATCGTCCACTGCGCCAGCGGCTCCCAACTGACCACTGTTCTGCGCTCCGGTGGCGTACAGGCTCCCATCGGCCATTCGGAACAGCGTATGGACGCCAGAGCAGGTGATCTCTGCAACAGGAGCGTTGAGTGCAGCAATGACTGTGGGGGTGGCAATCGTCTGATTGCCCGCTACCGCTGGACAGAGACCCAGGCCAAGCTGTCCCATGGAGTTCGATCCCCATGCGAAAGCAGAACCATCGCTGGTGATCGCAAAGCTTGATTGACCGCAGGCCGTAATGGACACCACGTGCTTGGTGAGGGCGGTCACCGGGGTCGGTGCCGACGTCGGCAGGAGTACCGATCGCACCCCGAGTTGCCCGTTGCGATTGCTTCCCATTGTGTAGACCGTTCCCCATTCAGTAAGGAGCATACTGTGCTCCTCACCTACCGAGACTTGGCGGACTGGCCACAGAAGTGGAATTGCTTCGGGTGCATTCTTGATGCTGCCGGTGGTAAGCCCCAGTTCATAGTTGGCGTTGAGCCCCCAGGCCAGCACGCTGCCGTCGGCGCGTACCGCCAGACTGTGGGTCTGTGCTGCGGCGATCTGCACAACGCGCAGACCGGTGTTGGCAATCGTCTTCGACGCAGGACAGAAACTCACACCGCCGATTGCTTTCATGGGGTCGGGAACTGGATAGCTGAGACCGAGTTCGCCGCGTAGGTTCGAGCCGAAGGGGAGTATTTCCCCATCGCTCAGCAGCAGCAGCGAGTGAGCCATTCCGGTCGCTATCATGCTGACCCGCGCAATCGGACGACTGCTCAACCCCTCGAAGCGCGATACTTCCGTAAGACCGATGAGCGAATCATCGTCTTTGAGGTTCCCCTGTCGGCCGTTCTTCTGGGAACCGGCGCTGAGGACGGACGAGTCCGAGAGCAGCACGAGCAGGTGGGAGTCACCAGCAGCCAGTCCAGTGGCGCGACGTGCGACCTCGATTCCTTCGGCCTGCTGGGGGGCGGAAGCACTGGGAACCTTGCTGGAATCTTGGGCCAGTTGACCGCTGGAATTGAGTCCCCATGCATATGTCTTTCCTGAGGCTGATTTGCCTAGGACATGACTGGTTCCGGCCACGATCTCAATCAGCGGCTCCGGTAGCTTGATCTCGATGGGGGTGCCCCGCAGGACGGTGTCCCCGGTGCCGAGTTGGCCTCGGTCATTGGCCCCCCACGCGAAGAGTCTGCCATCCGCGGTGAGGGCCAGCGAAAATCCCTTCCCTGCAGCGAGCTGCGTGATGCCTCCATGGGTGCCTGGCAGCGAGACTTCGAATGGGCACTTGGACGGGTTCGGGGCCAGGCTGGTGAGCTGCTTCTGCGAGTTGCTGCCCCACGCATAGACGCTGCCGCTTGAAGAGAGTGCCAGGCTGTGATCGAAACCGGCGGCCATTGCGATCATCGGCTCCAGCGGAGCTCCAGCGCAGTCGACCGCGAGCGATGTCGGTTTGCTGATGATGGTCCGCAAGGCTCCGCGGATGTCCGTACAGGCGGCTCCTTGTCCACAGACCTGAGCGCGGTCGTTCCTTCCCCATGCGTAGAGATGGCCTTGGGCATCGATCGCTAGCGCATGCTCTGAGCCAGCAGCGAACGTCACGACCTCCGAGAGATCAGAATCTGGGATCGCGGCAGGGATCGGCTCAGAAACCGGGGGACTGGTGTGGGCGGCTCTTCCGAGCTGACCATACTGATTGGCCCCCCAAGAGAAAAGCTGACCGTTGGCGCTCAGTGCCAGAGAGAACGACTTTCCTGCTGTGACATGGACCATGCTCCAAGCGCCGGGTGGGAATTCGATCTTGGTCGGACTCCGTAAGGTTAGCGGGATGCTTCTGCCGAGCTGGCCAAAGTCGTTCTTTCCCACTCCGAACACTTCACCGCTGGCGTTCAGAAACAGGCTGTGACTCTCACCGGCAGAAACGGAAACCACCTTGTCCCAGCCGGTGATCGGCACCGCAGAGTCATCCGCCGGCCCCTTCACTCTGCCAAGCTGCCAGCTACCATTGTCTCCGAACGAATAGACCTGCGGGGTCTTGCCCCCAATCACCAAAGAGTGCTGACCGCCTGCCGCGAGCGTATGTCGTTGGGCAATGCGCAGATGGTCCGACTTGTGGGCTGGGATGACGTTGCCCTCAGGTAACGAACTCCCACACGTCGCTTGCACGAGTATGAACAGAGCAGCGAAGCCAACAGTCACCGACTTATCCATGTGGCTACCTCCTATCTGTGCGGCAGACAGACACGCGCAGTGAGCACACCTCATCCGCGGTGCCGGGAGCAAGACGGTCAGAATCTAGAGTAGCGAGCGCGGCCGGTCACCAGAGTGGACGGCCTTTCTAGTAGATTCCGGGCAAAATTCGGTAAGGAACGAGCTTGCGGTATTCCTCCCAATCCGAGCCGTACTTTTTGGCGCAGCGCTCATCATCGCGGTAGCTGCGATCGACAAGCAGAATGGTCAAGAAGATGAAGTAGAAGTACGGCAGGACAGAGTCAAACAGCGCCGGAACACACCACAAAAAGGCCGCTGCCAGCTCTGGTAGGTAGTGAAAGTGTCGGGCCAGTCCCCAGTATCCCGAAGCGAGCAGGAGGTTCTCTTTTTTGTCGCCGCCTTCGGTTGTGTAGTGACCGATCATCAGCTTGGGAGGCTTGCCCCACACGGTGGTCTTCCCGGCGGTGGCGCGGACTCGCTGGCGCTGCTCGTCGGCCAGGTAGTTTACGAGTACGGCCAGCACTCCCAGCGCAAAGATACCAGCGGCCAGCGGCGTTCCCAAGTGATGCGGATGATGCACCAGATACATCGTTCCTGAGGTATACACGCACGGTAGCCACACCAGACAACCCCAGCAGATGTAAAAGCCAGCGCGGTCGTGCATGATGTCGAGCGTCCGTAGATACCCCGTCTCCCAATGGAAAAATTTCGCGATGTAGACAAGCTGAATTCCCACCGCAACCATCATCGAATCGCTGAGCCCGTAGACCTCATGCTGCTTCGCGGCGTAGGACAACAAGAGCAGAGGCCAGCCCATCATTCCGAATCGGCAGTTCGTGAAGCGCTTCACATCCCAACCGAGGATGTTCGGATATAGCTCCGTGCCCCAGTAGTAGTCGAAAACGGGATTGCCGGACAGTCCGTGATCCGGCGTCGAGGGAGCAAATCGGCCCTTCAGGTAGAGCACGGCGCAAAAGAGCAGCGCAAACAGGTTGAGACTCCCCAAGATATCGCCCAGGTTGTCGTACAGAATGCTGGCTGGGAACCAGTGCAGGACATAGGAACAGGTCATAAACAGCCCGATCGTCACCGCAAAGGACGCCACCCCGTTGTCAACGTACTTGGGAATATGTCCCTTGGCGGTAATCGGACCATGAACCAGCTTGCCCGGTAGAAATCGCAGCAGCAGTAGCTCGACGGCGATGTAGATGCCGAGCAGCTGCCATGCGGTGGTACTCCCAAACATGCGCGGCAGCCAGATTTGGGCGAGGGTGTGAGTCAGTCCTTCGTTCCACAGCACCCGACCCAGCTTCAGCACAGAGCCATCTAGCTGCGTGTGCGTATACCAGAGCAGCATCACAAAGGGGGGGCAACAGCCAAGCAAAAACAGTGGGAATACTGTCGAGCGCAGCCATGTTGGACCAAGCTCGCGGGACTCCCTTTGTGCGGAAGAGGGCAGTTGGGTCATGTTCTGTCCTTCACAGGGCTCGATGGTTAACAGTGCCGATACTGGAGTGTCAAGCCGTCTCGGATGACGGCACCCGCACGACGGTTGCTGCGCTATGACCTACCTAACGAAGAGGCGGGAAGACGGTCATGCCCGCGCAGGCATCACGAACTCGCTTTCCACAAGCTCGAAAACGCAACTGTTTGTCGAGACAGAATCGGATCTCGGAAAAGACGTTTCGGCAGTGGACGGTGAACATCTCTTTGGTAAGACCTGGGTTGGACTCGACAAACTGTGACTTGATGTCATCGGATGAAAGGCGCACCGGCTGGACTGGACGCTGGAGTGTCTTGGGAATGCGGACGTTTTGGAAAGTGCTGCGCAGGTTCGCGAAGTACTCCTCGGGCGACAAACCAGAACAGGTTCCGTGCTTTTGCCACTCATGCTCAATCAGGTGGTGGCTGGGCATCACGTCCATCATGCGATCGGCCAGCTCGGGGGATGGTTTCACCGACAGTGAGCAGGACATCGGATTGTCTCCGTTTTCGGCTTGGGGCCACAGTCCGTGAACGACAAATCCGTAGCGCTTGTCGAGACCACACTGCTCCGGAGAGCTGGCACCTTTGCTCGCACAAAAGGAAGGCGACCACGACAGGCTGAGCAAGTAGTAGTCAAAACTCAGCGTCGTCGAACCTTGGTTGGGAAGGGCCGCAGGTTGCTGGCTAGGAGACTGGGCTGACGCTGACTTGGTTTGCCCAGGACGTACTGGCGTCGTCCCCTGGTCGCTGAGACTTCCCTCACTACAGAGTACCCATGCGGGCCCTGTCGGAAGTCCGAGCTTGCACCACTTGGCCCCAGGTCCACCACGCTTTAGGAGCGGATACGACCTCCCTTGCTCCACGGTGCCGACTGTGCGGGGGCCGTCCGGCTGATCTCTTGCTGAGCCGCTTTGAGAGGCTGTAAAGTCCGTCGCAAAGGCAAGGCTGTGCGTGAAGAGTAAAAAAAGCAGTGCGAAGACAGCGCGCATGGGTCGCACGCTAGCCTGTGCTTGGGCGACAAAACAAGTGCTGAAACTTGCTGGGCCGAAAGATAGAGAAGCCGGCTAGAAGATCATCATCAGAAAAGGCTTTCCCACAACGGAGAGCGCCAGATGAGCGTGCGACCACAGTCCTAGACCCGCGCCCCCGATGAGGATCAACCACACGCCCGACAGCACCGGGAAGAGCTTGGGCAGAAGGACGCGCAGGGAATCGGGAAGGAGCCCAAGCAGTCGCGGTAACTGCGTCGAGATGAGCAGCACGGGCGTAGTCAATACAATCAGCAACAGCATCACCAGCGCCCCATGAAACGGCGAACCCGTGAGCGCAGCTTGGGATAGTGCCCAGGCCGGAATCATGCAGGGCAAAAGGCCCATCAGCGCCCCAAGGGCCAGCTCGCGCAGGGGATGGCGACTAGACAGTAGCGGAAGAAGCGAGCGGCGACCGTGCGCTACGACTCGCTCGACCATATCGAGGCCGAAGTTCGATGTCTTCCGAGTGCTGCGGAGCGTAACAAGCTGCGTTGCGGAGCCTGACACGGGTTGCAGTGAGCGCAGCGCGGAATAGCTCAGAATAAGACCCGTACCTAGAGCCAGGATGCCAAAAGAAAGCGTGGTGATCCGAGCCAGACCTGCCCCCACAAGCCCTGCCAGACCACCCAGCCAAGCATAGGTGAGACCTCGTCCTGCTTGATACAAGAGGACTCCGCAGACTCCTAGCAGTCGACTTCGTCCGCGCATCACTCCAGCGATATCAAATCCCGCCAGAAGGGGGCCGCACATGCCGATGCAGTGGACACTGGTCCAGAGCACGCCAAGTCCCAATACCTGGGCATACGCGGCAGGGAGTATCACTGGCCTGCGCCTCCGTGGGGTCCGGTGAGCGCCGCATCAATCAGTCGAGAAGTTTTCGATACCTGGTCCGTGACTTCGAGTCGAACCCGCATTCCCAGCCGATAGGCAGAGCGCGGAATGGACGCAATCACCGGAACCTCCATGCTCGCCAGTGAATCGAGGTTCACAGAAGGCTGTGGAATGATGAGTTCGATCGGTGCGGTCGAGGCACTCTTCACCGTGAGTACCGTGGGGCCCGGATTCTTGTTGATCAGGTGAACCACGAGCTGGTTACGAACCATGTCCCCGTCGATCACATACGATGTTCCGCGAACATGCAACAGGTTTGACTCAAACGCCGTGTGACGCAAAAACAAGGTGGTTGACACAATCAGCCCAAGCGCTCCCAGCACGGAATACAGATAGAGTCGTGGTCGGAAGAATCGTCGCTCACCACTTTGTAGTCCGCGCTCTGAATCGTAGCGGATGAGACCCTTTTTGCGTCCCAGCTTGACCATGATTTCATCGCAGGCGTCAATACAGCCAGCGCAGCCAATGCACTCCATTTGCAGTCCGTTGCGAATGTCAATGCCGGTCGGACAGACTGCCACGCAGCGATGACAATCGACGCAGTCACCGGCTCCCTGGGAGTGAACCTTGCCGCGTGGCTCGCCGCGTTGCTTGTCATAGCCGATGACGACGGTATCGCGGTCCTGCATGACCGATTGAAGCCGCCCGTACGGACAGACAATCAGACAGAGCTGCTCACGGAACCAGAAGAAGTTGGCATAGGTCACAATGGTCATGCCAACTCCCCACAAAAACGTCGACAGATGAGCAGCCGGGCCGTCTTTGATCATCCGCAGAAGCTGTGACGCCGAGACAAAGTAGGCCAAAAACAGATGCGCCAGTACGTACGCAACCACCGCATACACCGCATGTTTAAGTGACTTGCGGAAAAACTTCTCCAGCGACATCGGTGCCCTTGCGAGCGCTTGGCGGTGACTGGCCGGGCCTTCGATGATTCGTTCGATGCGACGGAACACGCCTTCTAGGAAGACCGTCTGGGGACAAGCCCAACCGCACCAGATGCGACCGAACAGAGCCGCCAGCAAGATGAGCAGGAATCCCACCCCAGTGAGGATGAAGAAGACCAGATACAGATCCTGAGCATTGAACGTGCGACCGAATAGATAGAAGCGTCGTGCCGCAATATCCAGAAATACTGCCGGATGACCCCCGACCTCGATCCACGGCAGCGAGACATAGATCACGATAAGGACCGCAAACACCAGCGGTCGGAGGTTGGAATAGCGACCAGATACCTCTGCCGGATAGATGTAATGGCGGCTGCCCCGCTCGTCGAGCATGTGCAGCTTATCAAGGCTCGGTTCTTGCCGCTTCATAGTTCACAATCCCTTCCCGCTACCGCCCCCCCACCGTGTGCCGAATTACTTCTGCACTGGCGCGGGCTCTCCCTGTTCCGAGACTCCCTGGGCTGGGCGTCCGGCGATTTCTTGGCCGCGCAGGCTGACGACAAACGCGGTCACTTCTTGTACTTTGGAGCTGCCGAGCACGGTCCGCCACGCTGGCATTCCTTTTTCCAAAATGCCGGTGCCTATCACCTTATAGGCATCCTTGGCCTTGGGACCGTGCAGGAAGTACTTATCGGTGAGGTTTGGGCCGACCACTCCCTGTCCACGATCACCGTGACATGCGAGACAGTTTTGCTTAAATACCGCCGCGCCGCGTTCGATGACCGCAGGATCCTTCGCCATTGCCACAAGCTGCTCTTCGGTGACTCCTTTGCCAGCGGCTTCCAGCGCGGCCAGTTTTTGGTCTTCCTCCTTTTTCACCTGCGCCTGTTCCTTGTTAAACGCCGCCATCTGGGAATCTCCCGTTTGGGACGTGTGATAGTAGAACCAGTAGCCGATGGAGAAGACGACGGTTGCGTACAGAGTGACCAGCCACCAGCGCGGCAGCGGATTGTCAAACTCTCGAATACCATCGTAGTCGTGACCCGTATCCACATTTTCGCCGGCAGCCGAGGTCACGCTTCCGGGGGCACTGGCATTGTCTAGGCCGCTCATGGCTTACACTCCTCCGACTCTTCCGCAAGCGGTAGCTGCGCCACCTTGTCGAACTCGGCCCGCCGCTGCGATTGGTAGGTCGCGATCACAACGGTCAGGAACGTTCCCACAAAAGCCAGCATCGCTAGGATCGGAAGCAGAAGGACTCCCTTTTGGATGAAGAACTCTTGGTACATGGGTGACTCCTTACTTCGTGCTCGCAGCCATCGGAACTGGGCCTCTTCCGAGTCGCTGTAGGTAAGCGATGATCGCAACCATCTGGCTGTCCCAATCCAGGTTGATTCCTTGGTTCCGCAGATCCGCCACGATGCTCTTGGCCTGCGTCTCCAGTTCACCACTGCTCGCGCTAATCTCTTGGCCGCTATACGGCACTCCCAGCGTTTTCATCGCGTTCATTTTGACCGCTGTGTCCCCCAGATCGAGCTTGCTCTTGGACAAAAAGGCATACGACGGCATGTTCGATCCCTGCGACGTAGATCGGGGGTCCATCATGTGCTGATAATGCCACAGATTGCCGTACTTCCCACCGACGCGGTGTAGGTCCGGTCCCGTGCGCTTGCTGCCCCACTGGAATGGGTGATCGTAGATGAACTCTCCGGCGGTGCTGGGATCTCCGTAGCGCAGCTTTTCACTACGGAACGGACGAATCATTTGACTGTGACAGACGTAGCATCCTTCGCGAACATAGATGTCCCGGCCGTGCAGTTCCAGCGGTCGATAGGGCTTCTGGATCTCGCCGGTCAGCGGGACAGCGCGATCGAGTACGATCGTTGGGAGGATCTCGGCCACACCGCCAATCAGCACCGCAATCAACACCAGAGCAGTAAAGATCAGCGACCGACCTTCCAGCGCCCGGTGAACGTTGAGCTGTCCTTCGCGATTGCGTTTGCTGGCGTAGGCAATCCATGCCGCGACCAGGAATCCTGACATCAGCGTCACCACTGGAATCCAGATTTTCACTGAATCGATCAGGAAGAATGCACCGATGAGCAGCACCGCAAACCCCGCCAGAAGGATGGGCCGCGAGAAGACGAGCGCTGGCCACGCGACTTCTTTTTCCGTGGATGGCTCTTCTTCCACCACAGTCACCGAGGTTTCCTCGGGAGCGCCAGCCCTGATGGTCTGGATCAGGTTCACCAGCATCAGCACATAGCCGATGATGTACAGAGTGCCACCGACCATGCGGGTCAGGTACATCGGACGGATGGCGATGAGCGTTTCGACAAAGCTCGGATAGAGCAGCGCACCCTCATCGGTGACAGCCTTCCACATCAGGCCCTGTGTCACTCCGCTGACCCACATCGAAATGGTGTAGAGCAAGATTCCGATCGTTGCGGTCCAGAAGTGTAGATCAGCCAGGAGCTTCGAGTGCAGAGGCCGATTCCACAGCTTGGGAACCAGAAAATAGAACAGACCTGCGGCCATAAAACCGTTCCAACCGAGTGCTCCGGTGTGAACGTGACCAATGATCCAGTCGGTGTAGTGCGCCAGTCCCGACACACTCTTGATCGAAAGCAGTGGCCCTTCAAAGGTTGCCATTCCGTAGAAGGTGACACCAGCAATGAAGAACTTGATCACTGGATCAGTACGCAGCTTGTTCCATGCACCACGCAGGGTGAGGAGTCCGTTGATCATACCTCCCCAAGACGGTGCCCATAGCATCAGCGAAAAGACCATTCCCATCGACTGCGCCCAGTCAGGCAGCGCAGTGTAGAGCAGGTGGTGCGGACCGGCCCAGATGTACATGAAGATGAGCGCCCAGAAGTGGACGATCGACAACCGATAGGAATAGACCGGACGATCGACGGCCTTGGGGAGAAAGTAGTACATGATGCCGAGGATTGGCGTCGTTAGGAAGAACGCAACGGCGTTGTGCCCGTACCACCACTGCACCAGTGCATCCTGCACTCCTGCGTAGATCGAGTAGCTCTTTAGGCCCGAAAACACCGGCAGCGCCAAGCTGTTGACGATGTGAAGCACTGCGACGGTGATGATCGTCGAAATGTAGAACCACAGCGCAACATACAGGTGCTTCTGGCGGCGAATTGCCAGCGTCCAAAAGAAGTTGATGGCAAACACCACCCAGATGAGCGCGATCAAGATGTCGATCGGCCACTCTAGCTCGGCGTACTCTTTGCCTTGGGTGTAACCAAGCGGCAGCGTGATAGCCGCTGCCACGATGATCGCCTGCCAGCCGTAGAAGTGCAGGCTCGACAGTACATCAGAAGCCATCCTCGACTTGCAGAGCCGCTGGGTCGAGTAGTAGACGCCCGCAAAGAGCATGTTGCCAACGAACGCAAAGATCACGGCGTTGGTATGTAGCGGACGGAGCCGGCCAAAGCTCAGGAGGGGAGCGAAGTTCAGCTCTGGGAAGGCGAGCTGAGTCGCAATCAAGAGTCCCACGATCATGCCAATCAGACCCCAAAACATCGAGGCCAGCATGAAGCGCCGGACAGAGACATCGTCGTACGTGATCCGTACCTCTCTCATGACCTAACTTCCTTTTCTAGGAGTGTCGTAGTGGGTGGCGCTGAGTGCTCCGTTTCATCGGATTCCAGCGGCAGTAAAGACAAGCGGTCGGCGTATTCGTGGCTCCGCTTCAGATACAAGAATCCGAACAGTAGCCCCGATCCAAACACCAGCACGGCGCTTACAAATAGCGTCAGATACATCGCGTTCATGAGGATACTCCTTCGGCCAGCGCAATCGGCGAGGAACTACCACCCGGGTGGGAGGGCAGCGCCAGCGATTCCGGAGTGTTACTTCGTATGGCAGATTCACTCGGCTGACGGAACGAGTACACCGTGAGTGCAATCATTAACAGAGAACTAATCGGCATTGCCAGCGCACAGCGCAGCGGCGTCATGAGTCCTGCAAACGACAGACCCAGAACCACGCTATTGTACAGTGCCGCCAAAACCATATTGCGCACGATCACCCGACGCAGATAGTGCGCGGTGCGAAGGGTCTCGGAAATCGGTCCGATTCCGACTCCAGCAAAGTAGAAGTCAGCACGGGCCGGTAGCGTCGGACGATCAATCGCGGGAGTGCCCGCACACGCCGCAGCAGAGAACGCCAGAGCATCATTTATGCCATCGCCGACCATCAGCGTGTCGTGCGCTCCGCCATCGAGCTGCTCGACCAGCGCACACTTCTGTTCTGGGGTTAGCTCAGCATGAGCGTTGGAAATCGCCAGCTCTTTGGCAATCTGTTCGACTTTTTCGCGGCGGTCGCCGGACAAGATATGAAGCTGATACCCGGATTCGTGCAGGGCCTGTACCTCTTTGCGGGCATCGCGGCACAGCTCTTCCCGAAGAGAAAAGCGAGCCACTAGCTTACCGTCGCAGCTCAGCACCACTTGGGAGTCTGTAGGGAGCTGTTCCCATTCCGCAGGTTGCGTCAGGGCGAAGCGCGAGCGGCCCAAGCGATAGGTGTGATGATTGCGGCGTAGCTCTAGTCCCTCTCCAGCGCGCTCGCGCACCTCGGCGGTTTCTTCAAGTGCCGGTGGATGGGGCAGGGCCGTGAGCAGGGCGCGACTTACAGGATGATTGGATCGTGCCACCATCTGAAACAGCGCTTCGCGAGACTCTGCGGTGAGCTCTGTAAGGGGGCTATCCGTCGACAACACCAGCTTGCTGAGCGTCACCGTTCCGGTCTTATCCAGCAGGATCTTCTTTAGTCGCAGAGCGCGATCAAAGAAGGACGGAGTACGTACAAACAGACCACGTCTGCGGAGTCTGGCCTGCGCCAGTTCGTAGGCCAGTGGCGTGGCGATTCCGAGCGCACACGGACAGGTTACGACCAGAACTGCGACCGCAACTTCCGTTGCTCGCAACACGCCCGCTCTCGTCCACAGTGCAAACGCCAGTGCCGCCAAGCTGAGCACGCTCGCGACGTAATAGCGGCTCAGGTGATCCCAAAAATCGCCGGGCGGGTGGGCTTGCGCGGCAGAAGGATGGGGGGCGTCTGCCGGCGCGCTTAGTTCCCCCGGAAGGGGCTTATCCAGCGAGGATGAACAGAGCAGATCGCGAAGCCGTGACGCACGAAATGGCTCCAGCGCCTCTAATCGGACTGCTGCTTCTCCGCGATTGTGTGCGCCCGCAGGAATCGAGTCGTGTCTGTGGTAGCGAACGGGAGTCGACTCGCCCATGATCCAATCGAGCGAAAACTCTCCGCCCGGATCGAGTAGCTTGGCCTGTACGGGCAGCAGCTCACCGGGGGCGCACAGCAGCACACTCCCTTGCTGCAGGTTGGCAGCGGGAAGGAGTGCAAGCTGGCTGTGCTTTTCGCCATCGCTCGACACCGTCTCTGTTACGGTGCGAACCAGGAGTCCGTCTACTGTGTCATCGTGAAGGAGTCGCTGCCGATTGTGGCTGGCTAGCCGTCGCTGCAGCAGTCGTCCGAGCAGCATCAGCGTAATGAAGATGCACAGGGTATCGAAGTAGGCAGAGCGTCCTTCAGCCGCAAAGAACGACCACACACTGCCTGCATAGGTCAGAAGGATTCCCAGCGCGATCGGGACATCCATATGCAAGATCCGCCGCCGGAGTGCCAGCCAAGCGCTTCGGAAGAACACCGTGCCACCAATTAATACGGCCCCTGTGGCTAGAATCAGTCCGCCGACTGCAAACAGCCGATACAGTGAAGCGTCCGTGGTTTTCGACAGTCCGAAGTACTGCGAAAACGCAAAGATCATGCTGTTCATCGCCATCGCCGCGCACAGTCCCAGTCGCAACACCAAGTCATCCAGCGGTGCGTCGCCAGCTTTTTGCGCGGGCCCGGTCCGATAGCCAAGGGACTCCGCTTCCTCGACAAACTGCGCGACGGCAGCCTGACCCTGTTTGACCTGACCTGAGTCCGTTCGACGGTAGCTTAACTCGATGCGTCCGATGGCCGGATTGATCTCGATCGATGCGGCACCCGGATGACGTAGATACAGTTTTTCCAGCAGCCACACACACGCCGCGCATTCCAGCCCTTGAACATCCATGCGTAGCGGTACCAGCGCACTCCCACCTGCCCTCGCTTCGGCTTCCTGAAGCTTGTGGACCAGCCACAATCGTTCGGGTTGAGGCGTGACGCTGCGATCTCCGACCGCTGATAGCCTGGTGTCACCACGCAAGCGATAGAAGCCATCGAGTCCCGCCGCTGACACCAGCGCGTGGGCGGCCCGACAGCCGACGCAGCAGTACGGACCATACGGGACTCCGTCTGGCGTGGGCGTGTTGCAGTGTGGACAAACAGTGGGAGCGGTCATGGCCGCCCTGGCTCCTTGGTTCCGGGGATTTCGCGACGTCTGTGCCGCGACGCTTTGCAGCTTCCGAATAGCAAGGGCTTTGCCAAGCCGAGTCAGCAACGGGAGCGCCTTACCAGCAGCGAGTATTGTGCCAATTGGGTACAGCGGTCCAGTTATCAAACTGTACCAAACGGGCACACTGCCCATCCCCACGGTGGAACATCGTCTGATAGAGTACGCGCTTATCGATGCAGGCTTCACTTCGTCCTCGCCACTACCACTTGCTCAGCGATGGAGAGCTGCGTCAGCTCTTGCCGGTGCTGGGTCATCTGCGAGAGCGGCGGGCGATGCTCCTCGACGAGTTTTTCAAGCGCTATGTCTCGCACTTCGGGTCGCAGGTGACGCTCGGTTGGCGTGATTTTTCGGAGCTGTATGGCCGCGATGTCGACGCCATGGTCGCTCACCTGGGCGACTGCGACATGGATGATTTTGCCGCCGAGGTGCGAGCGCTCGGCGTGATCTTCTGCGAGCGAGGCGTTCCGTTTGCCGAGCTGATTTCATCGCTGCACTTGCTCGAGGAGAGCGTGGGAATCGTGCTTGGACCGCTGGTGGCACGCGGTGAGCTACCGGGGCGGGTGTTTCAGATCTTCGATAAGCTCAGCCACTGCCGCATCATCGTGCTGGCGAGCGCCTACTTTGACGAGCAGTCCAGTTCGGCTGCGCTCCGCCTGCGCAACCTTGCGAGCGCCGAGGAATCGGACTCGCCCGCGCTGAAGTTTTCGTCGCTGGTCGGTCGGAGTGAGGCGATGCGGCGACTTACCAGCCAGCTTGCAGCGGCGGCGAGTAGCCCAACGGGTGCGGTGCTGCTGGTGGGCGAAAGTGGTACCGGCAAAGAGCTGGCGGCTCGCGCCCTGCACGAGCGGAGTCGGGGCGGAAAGCGACCGTTTATTGCCGTCAACTGCGCGGCATTGCCCCGTGAGTTGATCGAAAGCGAGCTGTTCGGCCACCGTCGTGGGGCGTATACCGGCGCGCAGCACGAGTACGGCGGCCTGGTCCGTGCCGCTTCGACCGGAACGCTATTTCTCGACGAGATCACCGAAATGGCCGTGGAAGTTCAAGCCAAGCTGCTGCGGGTACTGGAAGAGCGAGTGGTTCGCCCCGTCGGTGCAGACAGCGAAATTGCCGTCGATTTTCGGCTGATTGCCTCGACCAACCGCGATCCACAAAAGGCCGTCGCAGCGGGTCTTCTGCGCGAGGACTTGTACTATCGCATCAGCGCCTTTCGCATCGACCTGCCGACGCTGCGAGAGCGACGCAGTGACATTGCGCTGCTTGTGCACCACTTCGCCGAACTGTTTGCCGCCCGTGGTCTGCGGGCTATCTCGACGCTCGATGGTTCGGCGCTGCGGGCGCTATCGACCTATAGCTGGCCGGGCAATGTCCGTGAGCTTCGCAACGCCATCGACTTTGCGCTTACCGTTGGCACTGGCTCGGTGCTGACACGTTCCGATTTGCCACCCCACGTTTTGCGCGGGGCGGAGCCTGATGTCGATTCCGAACAGGAGGCATCCTCGGCGGGCGGGAGGGAGCAGGCACCGGTTGTTCGACCCAGTGTGCCGGTGAGTGCGGCGGACGCCATTCCGACGCTTGAGGAGTCCGAGCGAGAGTTGATTCGACGGGCACTCAGTGTCACAAGTGGGAACAAGCTGCAAGCCGCTCGTCGACTCGGCATCTCCCGGCATCGTCTCTATGACAGCTTGCGTCGCTTTGGCCTAGAGTAGCACTCGTGGCAGTGTACCCAATCGGTACAGTCCTCTACCGCCAAGCCATGGCAAAGGTGACAGACGGTCCGACAGCACTACCACGGGTGCCGGGTGTCATGAAATCCAGGTTGGCCGAAGTCTTGCAAGAAGCCATTGGCAATGGGCCAGCCCCAAAAACCGTTGCCTCCCGATGCAACGATCTACAGCACGATGATCGAGCAGCATCACCTCATCGAGAGGCTGCTCGGTCGGCTGACCCAGTCGGTTTTGCACCTGACCGCACCTGAAGATCGGGCGGCTTCGCGGCGGTTGCTGCTGCGCTTGCGGAAGAATCTGTATGCGCACATCGATCTGGAAGACGACATTCTATTTCGGGAGTTCGAGTCCCAAAGTGGACTGCTTTCAGAGGGGCCTACGGCAACTCTGCGCCGAGAACACGAGGTGCTGCGCGGACGGTTGGATGAGCTGCTGGCAGAGTGGAAGACGGCCTCTGTCTCTGCGTTGAGCCGTCATTTGGCCGCCTTTGGGGCTCTGTACACCGACCACTGCCGACGTGAGGATGTGATGTATGGAATCTGCGAGCGGCTGCTCTCTCCCGAGCAGTCCGCCAAGGCGAAGGCTCTGCTCCAGCCGCGTGCAAATTCCGCTACCACGGATCGCAAGCGGAAGTTGTCCCAAGGGAGTCTGTGAGCCTCTGCGGACAGCCTCAGATTCCGGTATCGCTCCGCAGCGTTCCGCCTCCACTTCTCAGCGGTACGTGGTTGTAGACCGGTGCCTGACCTGCTGCGACTCGCAGTGAACCCGACATGGGAGTCCTGGCCCTTCGCGAATTAAGCGCTGTTCGACGGAAGTGCGGGCCTTTGTAGGGGGTTCCAGAAGTGGGATGGTAGCGGGCGGTTCCAGCCGGACTTGGCGTGGCCGCTGCAGATGCCGCAGCCGGGCTTTGGCACCAAGATTGTCGACAACGTTCAGCAGTATCCCAAGGCAACCCAGTGGCTGAGTGGACAGGTGGCCTCGGATTCTCGTTTTGGAATGTCGGTGCTGACCAACGTCTACCAAGGCATTATTGGCCAGACGCCGCTTGCCTACCCAGCCTCGGACGATCCGGAGTTTGATTCGAAGGTGAAGGCATGGCGCGAGCAGAATCGGATCTTCCAGAACATCCTTGCGGACTTTGCGGCCAGTGGCAACAACGTCAAGGCGATCTTCAAGGGTCTCATCATGAGTCCGATCTATCGCACTGACGCAGCACATGATCTGCCAGCGGGTGAGATGGAGCCGTTTGGAACTGGACGACTGGTGACTCCAGAGTCGATGGCTCGGCAGCTACCGGCAACAACGGGAGTTCGCTGGGTTCGTTACGACCGCGCTGACGCACTGCCTACCGACTACAACATCTTGTACGGTGGCATTGATTCCGAAAACGTCATCAAGCGTCTGACGGTTCCCAATGCGATCATTGGGAATGTCGGTCAGCGGATGGCCAATGAGGTTTCGTGCAGCGCAGTCGCCTGGGATCTGCTCAAGCCTGCGGCGCAGCGGGTGCTGTTCCCGCACATCGAAGTGAGTCAGGTTCCGGAAGACGACAACGGCTTCGCGGTTCCGGCTTCGGTTGAGAACATCAAGAAGAACATTCGCTGGCTCGGAAAACCGGAGCGTACTTCCCTCTCTTGAGGCAGAGCGGGAGGGAAGTCAGGTTGTCTCAAGGTGAGCTAACGCAGCCGCTCCAGTGCAGCGCACACGGAGTGAGCTTGGGCCTGTTCAGGACGTGCGGCTTAGTAAATCCCTGGGAAGATCCGCCATGGCACTTGCCGACGGTATTCTTCCCAATCCTTGCCGTATTTTGCGTGGCAGAAGGCATCGTCACGGCGTTCACGGTGCACGAGCAGCCACGTAAAGTAGATGATGTAAAAGTACGGCAGGAGGTTGTGAACACCGCAGGTCAGACACCAGGCGAGCGCCATCATCAGATCGCCGCAGTAGTTCAAGTGGCGGGCAATGCCCCAAAAGCCCGAGGTGAGCAGCTTGGTCCCCCGCACTGTTTGAATGAAGGTCGCCGGTCGACCCCAAATCAGATGATCCGGATTGCGGCTAAAGTGGTGTTTCTGGATGTTGGTGCCACGGAATACCGCATAGCCGGCAAGGTTGAGCGCGATGATCCCCAGCGTGGCCCACAACGGCAACTCTCCTGTATGCGTGAGCAGATACTGCGCTTGCAGCGTATACGTGAAGGGCACCCACACCAGGTCTCCCCAGCACAGCATCCAGCCGAACTTCTCGTGCTTGATGTCCCAGGTGGTGAGGATCGCTTCCTCATGGAAGTAGTAGTCCATGATGTAGAAGAAGTGAAACAGCGATACCAGCATCATCGGGGTGGAGACGGAGTGGTGGAGCTGCCACTGTTTTGCCGCGATCGAGAAGTTGATGAGCACCCACAGAGTCAAACCGGGGCGAGCTTCACAGAACAGCTTGATGTCAAAGTTCCCGACTCGGGGATTGAGCTGCGTGCCCATGAAGTAGTCGTACATGACCCGGCCGGTATACGTCTGCTCGGGTGAGGCCTTGCCCTTGAAGTACAGATACAGACAGAGCACGTAGGTCAGGATGTTGATGGAGGTCATGATCGGACCAAACTCATCCCAAAGGAACGTGGCCGGAATCCATCCCATCCAGCAGCAGAAGAACAGACCCAAGATGGTCAGCCAGAACGAAAACCAGCCGTTCATCTTGTACTTGAGGCGTCTCCCGTCAGGGAGGGGTGACCCCTGGACCCAGTCTCCTGGTGCGTAGATCTGGAGCAGCGCCTGTCCGCCAAACCACAGTACGACAAACAGAGTCGAAGCCCTGGTGGGGGCCGGAACCCGCTTTACCAGAGCCAGCAGCTCATCGATGGACGTTGGGATATAGAAGGCACCGCCATGGTCGACCATGCAGATCCACATGTAGTAGACCAGCGGCGGCAGCGCGAGCATAAGAGGCAGCCAAGATGCGCCAAATCCAAACTTCTCTTTGGCAGCGTCGGGCTCAAGTGGTTGGGAATCGGATGTGACTTCTTTTTGCGACATGCGTCACCCTTGCTGGTGGAAGACTACAGCTTGCCTTTGAGCAGAGAACGAATCGTTAGTGAGCCATACGTTGCGATGGTATCCCAAACGATGGTGGGATCGAGAGCACTAAACACCGCACTGCCAAGAGCCAGCGGTAGGCAGCTTGGGATGTTGCCACGGCCGTACTCGAGCATCCAGGCATTCTCCGGGCTCTTCCACGCCTTGGATTGTCCTCGGCGCAGCAGGGCATGATCACCGGCTCGGTGCTCGACTCGTTCCTCGGGATTATCATCGGTATAGATCCACATCTGCCCATCGAGCATGAAGTCGTGGATATCGAGTCGAAAGGTGCCCGAAAAACCCTCGGTGCCAATCGGCGTGCCGAAGATAATGAGGTACTCGGACAACGAGGCGTGTAGCACGGTCATGATGCCAGTTGCTCCGCCAGAGAGATTGAATATCCACTTCTGACGAGTCTCGATGTAGCCGGGGTGTGCCTGAGCAAGGTCGCTGATGAGCTGAGCGATCATCTGTTTGCGCGGCATTCCGACCACGCACTTGGCCAATGAGTGCAGCTTTTCTGGGTCGAAGATGTAGCCCATGTTGGTATGTGTCCTCGCGGAATGGTCTGCCGATCTAGACGATAGAACTTTGCCAAAAGCGCGGCCTGGTTGTCTACGTTCGCAATCGCACACTGCGGTAAGTGCACGATAGCTCTTGGTTTGGCGCGGAACGTCTTCCCGCACACTTCCGCACGGCGAGCCTAGCGGGCAATGTCTCGATGGTGGCTTCCTTGCGCAACAACCTCAAGAAGAACATCCTGCATCTGCACAAGCGATTCTGGGGGGAACGGATCGACGTTACCGATGCAGAGATTGAGCGTACCTATAAGCTCTTCCTAGATACGTATCGAGAGCTGCACACTTCAAAGAACACGGCGCTTCCCTACGAATGTACGGGCCGCTGGGATCAGAACACAGGAGCCGCGTTGCCGATGAACCTGATCGGAGTCACAGACGACAAGTACTACACAGTACGGTCGTGGATGGCGGTCATTACGTACATGTTTCCGAGGGGCTCAAAAGATCGAACGATCTTGCATCCTTCGGCAGCCGCAGAGTAATGCTCACCCACGATGCCAAAGCGCAGTCGTCGGAAAGGGGGACAATTCAACGGCTCACAATCGGCTCACCGCTGCATCTCAGTAGACGCAGCGGCACCTTGTGCTACTGGTTTGGTTTTCCGCGACTTGGTTTGCTGAGTACGGTGAAGTTGCCAGTCTGGTCCGGATTCCGTCCGAGCGATTGTCCTTTGGGAACGTCAATGGTCATCGCACCCCACACGGCGCTGTCGATCTCTGTCCCATCAGGGGAAGCTAGGTGCACTTCATCCCCGCTCCCGCCGAGCTTGAACGGGACATGCGGGCCAGGGAGTCCGCCCATGGTCAACCCATCGCAGTTGATCACCAGATAGGCACCCGACGCAATCACGGTCTCATCGGGCAGTGTGGCCCAGGTCGTGTTGTGATCGCGTACCTTGTAGCCACGGAGGTTTACTTGTCCCGAGCCGCGATTGTATAGCTCGATGAAATCGGGATCGGTGTTGACATCACTCCCGTGAGGGAAGACCTCATTTATCACCAGTGGTGATCCGCTGGGCGTGGTTCCTTGATCCATTCCCTGATCTTTGGGGCTCTTCCCGAGATCAAAGGTGATGGGCAGATCACTCTGTTCCTTTAGGTCCGTGCGAGCGAACGGAGAGTCCGGTGGAGGGTCACTATTGGCCATCGAACAGCCGACTCCCAACGCACAAAGTAGCAGCAGCGGAGTGGCTGGGATCGACAGGGATCCAGTGGTAGGAAACCAATTCATAGGCGAACCTCTGCTTGGATGAGGAGAGCATGCTCGGTGAGCGCAGGAACCTGAGTGGTCAGGTTTCCGAAAGGAAGCGTGCCTTCGTAACTGACAATGAGCCGAACCAGCGCGGGCAGGGAATACGCTACACCACCAATGAGCCGTAGCTGCACCGCGCTTTGGTCTGCCACGTCTGGCCAAAGTGCATCGATCCGACCGAGGAGCGCGAAATGGACCGGCAGCTCGCCTCGGAACCACGTGCTAAGGTGTGCCGCCCAGCGATCACCGATACCGCGATAGCCGAGCGCCATGGTTGCGATCGAACCGACTCCCAGCTTGGCCGAAGCATAGGTAATCCCACCACTTGCTCGTCGATCGGCAGCACTGCCCGCACCGATCGAGCCATCGCGAAACAGAAAGTGAAGTAAGAGATCCGGTGCCGCTGAGCGCAGCACTGCCATGCGTAGTGCCGCCGTGACGTTCTTGCCGTTGTTCTGCTCACGCATGGCCAGGCCTTCCCCATTGCCGACCTGCACGGCAATTGATCCGATTTGGTAGGGGAGTGCTGCCTCGATCGTCGCTCCCAGATCACCGGGAGAAAACAAGCCATCGCGTTCGAGACCGGTGGGGCCTTGCGCTCGAAATCCCCAAGATGCCTCGGCATACTGCAGGAGCAAGTCGGGCACAATACCAGCCCGCAGCGACAGATAGTGCTTCCATGGGGTCGTCTCCGCAAAGGCCCATTTTAGGCGCGGTAGAATCGCATCTCCATCAATTCCGATGTAGCTCCGATTGGACGACGAACGGACTGTGTCTACTGTAATATTAACACCCGCTAGTGATTCATAACTGACCCATCCAGAGAGCTGAACCCGCGATAGCTCAAAGTCGTGGAAGAGCTGATCTTGACGACTGCTGAGTCGATAGGTCGCAAACAGATCACCCAAGATGCCGAGCCGCAAGGGACCAACCGCTCCCTGGAGTTGTCCTGGGGAATTCGTACTCTGCGGTGGAAGGAGTGCCTGGGCATCTGCGGAATACGGCAGACCGGTCTCTGGTCGCATCGGATTCGCGGTTGCATTCTGCGTCCACATGCCGATCAACAGTCCCAAACTGACAGTTGCAGCCGAGATGACGCGCCACCGATACAGAAGTCCTATGGTTCTTTTCATACGATTCCTAGTTGCTGCGAGCACCCAAAAGCGGTCCACGTATCGCCAGGGCGCTTTGAAACAGCGCCAGATCTCGCTCCAGGCGCTGCTGATCAATTGCCACTGCCTGCACAAGATTCGCTACAAACGCATCGCCGGTTCCATCCGATGCTGTCAGTACAGCCGCAATCGCCGAAGCCTGGCCGCTGCGAGCATGTCCCGATGCAACGAGTCGGCCCAGGGTGGTCGCCAAGTTCGACAGATCCGCGTTCCCATATCGGGCACTGGCAATTCGTTCAGACAGCTTGGCTACATCCAGATCCCGGCGACCTCGGAGTACGCGGCGAACTTGAAAAGACACACCGCCCCACGTGACATAGCCCAAGTCGGCCTCGCTGGTGGCACTCCCAAGCAGGGCCAACGTACCCGAGTAGACCCGCTCTCCATTGCTACCGATCGGACCTCGACCGAGCCAGCCAATCGGAATGGGAGGATCGCGCTCCTCTTTGAATTCAAGCAGCCACACGCCCGCATCGGGCTCTGTGGTGTCGGGAAAAGGAGAGCCCTGCACCATCACCCAGAAGCGTAGATTCGGCAGGGATGCCACTCCTGAGTGTAGCTTGCGTACCGCATCCAAGATCCTGAAGTTGGAATCCTCACCACGGCCGGCATGACGGCTCGTCCGATACTGCGCGAGCATCTGTTCCAAGTCGCTCCGCCACGGCTCATCCATATCAACCAGATCGTCGTTTCTCAGGAGCAACCGGACTCCGTCTTTCACCTGGGTGTACTGCGACAGCTCCTCTCGTTGTTCATTTCGCTTTCGCCCATCGGCCAACAGATCGGTGATGATTTTCCCCGCTGTCTCCGACTGTTCGCGAACGGTGATCACCGCCGGAGGCTGGCGCTGGTTCTGTTCGTTTATGAATGTGGCATAGGACTGTCCGAACTGCGCCACCACAGCATCTAGGAGCGAATCAGTAACGCCTCCCAAAGACAGTGCCACTCGCAGCGCCAGCGCTGAGCGGCGTACCTCCCAACCAAAGGGGCCACGCGCCGTCGCATCGAAGTCGATGACATCCAGCAAAGCGCCGCTTACATCAAACGTGACACCCACGTTCTCTAGGTGAACATCTCCGTAGAGCTGCACTTGCTCTGCCCCGGTACCATGCAGAATCGATGCTTGGCTGTCTTGGTAACGTGACAGATCGCGATAGAAGAGGAGCGCCGTCCCCCGCAGATAGGGCTGTAGTCCTTGCGCCATCACCTGATACTTTTCGGCAACCAGCGTCGGTCGGGTGGCAACCAGGTCGCGATCCGCATCAACCAAGGTTTGGGTGATGAGCGCGGTACGGGTATCCATCGCCGGATCGCAGCCTGCGACTCCGAACAGGAGATGGAGGCCAAACACAGGGGCCAGGAATCGATGTCTAAGATGAGCGAAGGTCACGAGGTATGCCTACCCGCCGCCTCCTTAACGCAACCGCCGTCTAGGGGGAAGCCGAAACGCCACGCTCCCGTAAAAAAGTTTCCGACCTGTTACAATTCATGGTCCACAAGATGCTTGTTTGCTGTCGCTGTGGGCAATCCGTCGACGTGATAGGCTAAAGAAGTTGGCGCAGAGCCATGCTGAACCCATGGGAGGAAGGTATCGAATGAGCGGAGTTTCGAACGTGGCGCGGTGGGCGCTGTCCCTGGTCTTGACTTCCCTGACGGCTGGCTGCGGCAACGACCAGATCATGGATGGCACAGACGCGACAACTGATGGTGGCAGCGGAAGCTATGTGAGCGACCCTCTGCGGCAGTGCATGATGAATCTGGGTCGGCTCACGGTGGTTGGGAATCAGCTCTTGGTGAACTGCGGAGGCCAGATGGTACCGACGCGGCTCAAGGGAATCAATCGTTCTGGACTGCAACACAAAATCGGACTTCAGATGGCCGGTTTTGGTGGCGTTCCAGCGACAGAACTTCAGCAGTGGCGCGATCTGTGGAAGACGGTGGTGATTCGACTCCCTATCGCACAGACTTACTATCTGTATTACGATTCCTACCGGCAGGACCTTGGGGCGATTGTGGCCGCTGCCAAAGCGCTCGGTATCTACGTCATTCTGGAGCTACATGGTTACGACGCTGCAAACCTCAACGCAGCGCAGCCCGATCCGGCGAGTACTCCAATGTTCTGGGGACAGATCGCACAGCGCTTTGGGAGTGAGACCCATGTCCTGTTCGACATCTGGAACGAGCCGCATGATGTGCCGTGGTCCACGTGGAAGGGCAATGCCGAGTTAATCATTCGAGCGATTCGAGCAGCCGGTGCCAGTGACACACTGGTCGTTGTGGGGGGACTTGATTACGCTTACGATTTGACGCCTCTTCTTCAGCCGATCAACCGGATTACTGGGCTCGGTCCAATCATCTATGCGACTCATCCTTATCCTTTGAAGACAACTCCACCATCGATGGCACCCGAGTGGGACGCCAAGTTTGGGAATGTCGCCAAAGTGCTCCCGGTTCTCGTGGGGGAGTACGGGGTGGACGACTCCTCTGGTTCTCCCTTCGGGCTCGGCAGTAAGAGTGCCGCTCATAGCTGGATGATTCAGCTCCACAACTACATTGATCAGCATCAGCTCTCTGCGCTGGCCTGGTCGGGAGGCGATATGCCCCAACTGACCAGAGGCAAGAGCGGTGGTGGTGTGGTCCTGCCAGCGAATCCTCCCGATCCAGCTCAGCCCACTGATCCGTTTGGGGTCGATGTTCAAGCTTGGATGGTGAAGCCGATTCTGTAGTCGGTTCCTGGCTCACCACAGGCTCACGCCTGCCCGATTCTCGCTCCGCAGCGACGATAGCAAACAACATCTGGAACCAATACGTACATGATGTTGGATTGGAAGTACCTGTACCAGTAATCCCAACGGAATAGGAGGAGAGCACCATGGATCGTCGCAGTTTCTTAAAGCTCGCCGCCACCAGCGGGATCGCTGTGATGGCACCGACAGCATTCACTCGTCCGGCGTACGCCGCAGGACCTCGTTATGGGGGTCCATTCTTCATCATGATTCACGCAAGTGGAGGTTGGGATCCGACCTACCTCTGCGATCCGAAAGGAAGCGATGGGCCGGTGAACATCAACAAGATGTTCAAGGTGGGCGAGATTGCTCCCGTCGGTGCCTTTAAGACTCCGCCCGCGTCGGTAGACTACGGCGCGAGCGGCATGAAGCCGTTTGACTTCTTCACCAAGTACAAGAGCCAGCTCTTGGTGATAAACGGAATCGACACCACCACGGGTAACCACGATACAGGTACTCGCGTGATCTGGAGTGGTCGTGTTGCTGAAGGTTATCCAGGCTTTGGCGCGGTGCTTGCGGCTGCCAAGACTCCAGGCAATCCGCTCGGCTTCATCTCGAACGGAGGCTATGAGGCCACGGCAGGTCTGACCTCGCTCACGCGGCTTGGCAACATTGATACGACCCAGCGAATCGCGTATCCCAACCGTCGTGATCCGGCGAATCCAACGTCTCTGTATCACACAGATGCAACCTGGAATCGCATCAACCAGGCGCAGCGCGACCGTCTCGCTTCGTTGCGAGATGGAACGCAGGTACCGAGACTCAACCGTGGACAGGCCGCGCTGTTCATGGCGCGTGATCCGGCCAATGATCTGGCCGCGCTGGCAGCGGCTCTGCCTACTCAAGCGGCGGTGAACGCAGCCTCGAACAGTCTACAAAAGCAAGCGATGGTCGCGGTCGCTGGCTTTAAGACGGGCCTGGCGGTCGCAGCGAACTTGTCGATCGGTGGCTTTGACACCCACGGTAACCACGATGGGAACCACATCCCGCTGATGGGTAATTTGCTGGCGGGAATTGATCTGGTGTGGACCGAGATCACCAACGCCGGACTGGCCGGAAAAGTGGTCATTGCAGTCGGCTCGGACTTCGGACGTACCCCTGCCTACAACGCCCAAAACGGCAAAGACCACTGGAACATCACCAGCATGCGATTTGTCTTACAGAAAAGACTAACAATGATGATAATTTGCGAGGCTGGTTTGTTTTCTACTTTTGCCGGGCAATGGCCCGATCGACGAGCACCTACACCCAGTGATGGGATGAAAATGGGATGCGCGCAAAAGGAGCGGCGACGATGGGTGAGGTCATCAAAACGAAGAGCGGCTACTACATTCGCTACTACGATGCAGAAGGGAAGCGGCGGATGCGAGCGAGCGGCAAGTCCTCCCATTCCGAAGCGCGCAAGCTACTGCTTCAAATCGAAGCAGACATCGCCTACGGACGAAGCAATCCTCAGCCACAGATCGACGACAAACTGACGGTTTCCGAGCTGTGTGAGCGATTCTTATCGACCTCCCATCCGCGTGTAAAAGACCCAAAGGCATATCGGGATGCGGCTAAGGTAGGGCTCCGTCCGCTCCTTCCTATCGTTGGGAAAATTCCGCTGCAGAAGTTGCGGCGCATAGACATTGAAGCAGCACGCGACAAGCTGAGCCAAAAGTACCAGCCCAATACGGTACGGGCGTGCCTGCGACCCCTTGGGTCGGCGCTTTCCTGGGCGATTTCGCAGGAACTGATCGCGCAGTCGCCGATGACCAAGATTCCGCTGCCGCGACGGCAGTACAGCACCGACCGACTGACCGCAGAGGAAGCGAAGCGACTCCTTCATGTGGCGAAACAGAGAGCGCAATCCAAAAAGCCGACCAAGCTCCACTACAGTCTGTTCATCGGTGTATCGCTCGCCATGCGGCTTGGACTGCGGCGAGGTGAGGTGTTCGGCCTGCGCTGGCAAGATGTCGATCTGGGGAATCACAGACTGACGGTGGCTCGCTCCTATGAAGGACTCCCTAAAAATGGGAAGCCACGGACGCTGCCGATTCCGCTGCCGCTTGCACAAGAACTCACGGAGTGGAAGGCGCTCTGTGCACCAGCACTTTGGGTCTGTCCGCTTGGAAAGATGGGAATGATAGCGTTTCAAAAGCTCTTTTCTGCGGCTGACTGTCCGTACTTTCCACGACCCTGGCACGCGCTGCGACACACGTTCGCGAGCCTCTTGATGGAGCAGGGCGGTAGCATTCTCGCGCTCAAAGAACTGCTCGGTCACTCGTCGCTGGACATGTCCCTGATCTATTCACACCTGGCCCCTGGCGCGCTGGCGGGGGAGGTGGGGAAGATCAAGCTGTGATGGGATGTGTGCAGAACAAGCGCTGCCGTTGGGTCCAGAGGACAAACCCAGTACTTGGGTTTTGGACATCGACCTTCCATTCCCGTGACTCGAGTGCTGTGGTAGTGCCTACCAATAGCCCAGTAGCGGTAGCAGGTTCACTTTTTGGGGGCGAAACGGAGTGGCGCAGAAGTCTGTACCTACCTGCGGGGCGAGCGAAGCCTGTCACGTCCAAACAGACGATTCCTACTGACAGACTCGAACCGGCGTCGTGATTCCCGCGTACACCGAGATCCGTTTGGTCTGTCCTGGACCGAGGCTTATCACCGGGTCTCCAGGCGGAAGATAGTATTCCTCTGCCATCTGGCATTTGCCGTCGCGCATCGTGAATATCTGGATTCTTCCCATTCGAAGCGCCAACCGATTGAGACTACCCTTCGCATCCGCCAAGTACTCTGGTCGCTGCTGCGTTGCTGGTAGGCGCTGATAGTTGGAGTACGCTGTTGCCGCCTGTTGGAGTTGGTTTTTCTGCTCGTCGACCTTGGCTTGCACGTAGATGTGATCGCCTTTCACGATCGGCTTGATTCCAACGCGTTGCATCAAGCGACGGCTGCGATCCAGATAGCCCTGGGCGCGCATCAGTTCTCGACTCTTGAGTGCATCGAGCGCGTCTTGGATCAGTTGTTCCGCAATCGTGGTGGGAACCTTCAACGTGACGACCTCGCCAGATCCAACGGAGAACTGCTGTTGACCCCCCAGGTAGGTGATGGAGTGACTGCCAACAGAGACAGTCAGCGGCTTGTTTGATATCCCAGACCACGGCAACTTATCGAGCTGCACCCGCACCCCTTCCTCTCCCACGAGCAGAAGTTGTCCTTGCTTCACGCTTGACGGATCCACGGGCTTGGGCGGAGCAGGTCTGAGCTCATCGCTCTCCATGGTATCGGCTGCCTGGGATTCCTGATCCGCAGGCACCGCCGCGAGCAACTCTCGGGCACGCGAGCGCACCGCTGCCTCGGGATCGTTTGTCATCACTCGCAGTAGTCGGATGAAGACAAGCTGCCTGGTCTGGAGGAAGAATCGACTGGCCGAGTCTGCTCCTCGACGCCTGATCACAGATGCCGGATCGTTGGCAGCCACCAGCAGCAATTGGTAGGCAAGAGGGGGTGGCAGAGTGTCGAGAATATCCATGATGGCAAAACGCTCGGAGAGCGAGCCGGTGGTCAGCAGACTCCGCAGACCGGGGGGCTGCTCCACGGCTTCTCCTAAACGCGTTAGGATTCCGTAGGCGGTGAGTCCTTCAATGTCTCCGGCGGAAACGATTTCACGGAGGATCGGAATCGCTTGCGGTATCCCTTTGGCGGCCAGTCGACGTGCCGCAGCAAAGCGGACCAGGCGGTCGCTATCTGAAAGTGCCTTGAGCAGCTCCCGAGAATCCGCATCGATCATTTCGATCGCCAAACGACGAACGAGAGGATTGCTTGACAGAAGGCTGACCTCAATCACCGCTCGCTGGCTGCGGTCTCCCATTTGCAGAAGCGTACCGGCCGCCACCACTCGGTCTTGCTCGCTGCGTGACTGAGCAAGCCGCTGCAGCCGATCGATCACCTGCCGGTCGGCCTCCTTATCTGAATTCCCTCCCTTGGCCTTGAGCGCGATTGAGATGCTCCCGATGGAGCGGGCACCAATCGCCCGCACTTCATCATCTGAATCATCGAGTGCATCAGTCAGCGCAGCGAGCGCCTCTCGTGCGCGCTTCTTGCCCAGTGCCCGCGCCGCACTACGGCGAACTTCTCGTTCGCGATCTTTGAGAGCCTGCGCAAGGGGCGCAATCGTGCTTTGAGACTCCATTTCCCCCAGCAGTGATGCCGCGAGTTCACGGGTTGATGCGCTGTCACTGCCAAGCGCGGTACGGGCCCAGGCCAAGCTCTGCTCCGCGAGCTGGGCGCGTTCCCCCGCGACCAGTTCCAGAATCGCACCCGCGGTAAGTAGCCGAAGTCGTGCACTGATCCCGCGCTCTCCCAACACCTTGCTAAGTGGTACAGTCGCTTCGATCTTGGATAGATCGGCCAGACCATCAATGGCAATGGCTCGCTCTGGTTCTGTCTTTTCGCCACTGCGTGCGGTTTCCAGCAGCAGAGGGAATCCAGTTGTGTCGCCTAAGCCCGCAAGCAGTCGAGCACAGAGCAGTTGCGCGGGCCCAGACTTCATCGCCAGTTCCTCCAGTCGTCGGCGAGCCGGGCGGTCACCGACCCGGGCGAGCGCAAACGCAAGCTGAGGTCCGTGCGCGCTACCAAGTGAGGCCGCCACTTGTTCCGACAACTGGTGACGCGCTTCGACATCTCCCGCTTTCGCAAGGCCAGATACGATGGACAATACACGAGCATCGGTGGCACTGCTTCGAGAAGTAATTCGATGGAGGAGATCCGCACCGGAGAGATCTCCGAACTCCATGAGAGCTACCGCAGCCTCGATCTTTGCTTGATCCGAGCCCTGCTCTAAGAGTACTCGCAATCCCTTCTGGCCACTCAGATGCGAGAGTCTCATTAGCGCTCTCGCTACCGCCAGTCGAATCGGTTCGGAAGGGGCTTCCAGCAGTGGCAGGAGGTCTCGTGTCGCGTCCAGAGATCCAATCTCTCCTAGTGCCCGCGCCGCCGCTTCCTTCACCGCTACCTGACTACTCTGAAGGTGAGGCAGCACGTAATTTCGAAGGCTACTGTCTTTGCTCTCCGCAATCGCGGACAGGGCCCACACTCGCTCTGCCTCATCGCTCGACTGCAGTGAGTTTGTAACCACTGCGAGTGCCTTGACTCGTGCTTCAGCCGGCGTGACGGGTCGGAGGGTTCTCATCAACAGGAAACCAGCAAGCAGGACACAAAGACCGATCGTGGTTCCAATCAATAGTCGTGAAGCAGTACTCGAATGAAGCTGCGGCTTTGGCTTGTGCAAGTAGCCTAAGAGCGATTCGACAATCTCTGTCATCGTTGGCCGCTGCGCGGACTCCAGGCTCATCATCCGCTGCACCAGCTCAGAAAGTCCCGGTGGAAGATCGGATCGCAGGCTGCTTAGCGTGGGAGCCGGCTTCCCGAGCAGAGAGATTGCAGAGCCCTGAAAGGGAGACTTCCCAGCGAGCAGCTCGTGCAGAATTACGCCAAATGCAAAGACATCCGCTCTACCATCTACTTCTTCTGCACGACCGTGTTGCTCGGGGGCCATGTACAGGGGCGTTCCCATGTACGAGCCGATACCGGTGCGCTTGGCAGAATTGGGCGCTGAGCGGCGTGCTATCTTGGCAATTCCAAAGTCCAACACTTTGACCCGCAGCTCATCGGGATGCACCGGGTCATCGATGAGCATGATGTTCTCAGGCTTCAGGTCACGATGAACGATGTTTTTGTCGTGTGCAGCGGCAAGCGCCTGCGCGACCTGGCAGGCAATCTGAAGGGTTGGCAGCAGCGGACTCGGCTTGGCACTCTTTAGGAACCGCTCAAATAGTGTCTGTCCTTCGAGGAACTCCATCACGATGAAGAGTGTTCCGTCCGGAAGTTGTCCGTACTCGAAGATTTCGACCAGACCGGGATGCCTGATGATATTTACGGCACGCGCTTCGTTTAGGAATCGGGTCGCAAACTCGGAGTTCTCTGCGAACTCAGGGTGCATGATCTTGACGGCCGCGTGCTTGCCGATTTGACAGTGCTCAGCTTCGTACACCACCCCCATTCCGCCCTCACCAAGCTTGCGCAAGATGCGGAAATTCCCACACAGTAACCCAACTCTTTCATCCGCTGCGGGGACCGACTGAGTCGGCGGCTGCACTGGGGCCTGTACTTCGTCGGGTCGCAACCGGCTTTGCAAGACCGTCTCATCTTCCTGTTCCACTTCCACGACCGCTCGGAGAGTCGTGATAACTTCCTGAAGCGCTGGCCTTTCCGACGGGCGCTGTGCCAGCATCCGCCGAAGCAGACGTAAGAGCTCAGGTGCGACATCCTGCTTGAGGAGCCTATCTAGATACTCTCCCATCTGTCGCGAGACACTCAGGGAGTCGGTCGTGAATAAATATCAGCAGCCCCTTCGATTTTCTGCTCCGTAGCATCACTGCGCTGCTCTGGAGCGAGGTACGCGAACCCGGCATTGTCTGCAATGGGGCGGAACAGTCGCAGAGCGGAGGCCAGGCCCGAACCGAGGACGCGAACGTCGGAACGGCCCTGTGGATCATAGTTCCAGTTCACGTAGATCAGGGCCGGTTGAAGAGCGAGGTGACAGACTCCGTGGCTTTGCCAGCGCACAAGCTGCTCTGCCAAGGTTGCCAGTATCTGAAGACCGTCACCACATCGCCGTCCTGCGCATGCCGCAAGTACTTCTGCGAACGACTGCCCGCTTGGCACAGGAGACACCCACAGATAGCGTCCTTCGGTCAGTTTGATGAGAGGAGTTGATCCTCCATACAGAGGCTCCGACCGCGCTACCTTGCTCGCAAGCTCTTCGAGCTGACGAAGCAATCGAGCGTCTCGGATCGCCGGAAGCGGTTGAACGATAAACCGGCCCCGTGCGTGTCGGTCCTCGCACAGTAAGATCGGCCCGACGAATCCGTCAGCAAGCTTCTTGATGAGTTGATAGGGGCCCAAGTCCATGTAGACGCCACTTTTCCGACACAGCGCTGATGATCCTACCGCTGGCATCTTAGCCAATTCGCCGCCGAACTGATCTGCCTTTTCGAGCCGCACGTGTCGCAGCAAGAAAATCTGTCCGACACTGTGAGATGTTCGTCTCTGGTGTACGTCGCAGCTAGTCCACCCAATCGCCGCGAACAGGCATCAGCTTTTGACCAGGCTGATGACCCGAGCATGGCCAAGGTTGTCGATAGGGCTGCTTTCGTGCGACCATCGGTGCATGTTGCCTGTCGCCAACGACCGCCACGAGCGTCGATTCCCAGTTTCGACGCTGGGCGATACTCCGCCGTGTTCTCATATGCGGCTTCGCTGGGTTCGCGCTGGGTTGTTCGGCTTGTTCCTCGCCGCTCACTCCGCACCGGGTGCTGAGGTGTGGGCAGCCGGCAGCGAGGACTCGACCGCCATCGGCAACAACCCTGCGCTTGGAGTCCTTCAGGAGGGACTGCGAGCACTGGAAGCAAAACAGACTCCCAAAGCACGTCAATACTTCGAGCGCGCCTATCGAATGAGCGCAATTCCGGAAGCGCTCTATCAGCTTGGCCGGGTGGCACAAATCGAAGGGAATGCGATTCTGGCCGCAGATCTCTTCCGACGCTATCGTGACTTGGTGGGTAGTCAGTTGGAACCCGCTGTCAAAGCGGTCATTGAGTCTCATCAAGCAGCGCTCAAGCAGCCGGTCTGTGAGGTGCGTCTAGCCGGTCCTGAAGGCAGCCTTCTGTGGGTCGATGGGCAGCTCGTTGGTAGAAGTCCTCTCGTTGGTGCTGCCTTGCTGTCCCCCGGTCGACATCGCTTCATGATCGAGACCACTCACGGTCGCTATGAGAGCGATGCCCTCTCGATCCCCGAAGGACGGACGGCGCAAGTGAACCTCACTCCAGGATCGAAGGGGGCTGCGATTGCCGTGGTCAGCCTGCCTCCTGCGGTGTTGGTGGTACTCTCTGGGGCAGTGCAGGGTCGTGATTCTTCGACAGTGGAATCACTCCGACGAACGATCTCTGGCGCACTCGCAAAAGAGCAAACGGTTGTGCTTTCGGATGAACGGCTCAAGTCCCTTCTACAAAAGGAACCCGCTGACTGTATCGATCAGCAAGACTGTCAAGATCGAGTGGCTGAGATTGCGGAAGCTCGCTCGGTCGTGCAGGTGAACCTGGTTCGTTCTGCGCAAACCCCGAGCGCCACAGCGGGACTCCTGGGGGCCGAAGTGATCGTCAGAGATGTTGCCTCCAGACAGATTGCGGCCCGCCGTACCTTTTCTTGTGAGGGCTGCAGTCCTGCGCAGATCCTAGAGCGGTTCGGACAGATGGCCGGAGGAATGATTGCGGAAGCAAACAGTCGTCCGCGAGCGATGTTGACCATTACCACCATTCCGCCTGGAGCATCCGTCTACGTTGATGGGCAACTGGTGGGCCAAGCTCCGCTGGAGCGGATGTCCTTCGCGGGCTCCCATACCGTGAAGGGAGTCAAAGACGGCTATGAGCCAAACGAACGGATCATGGATGTGCAGTTCGGTCGCTCGAATGCTGCTTTCCTGACGCTAGCGCCACAGGCCGCTGCGGCTCGACCCCAAGTTCGCTCGACTTGGCGTCTGGTCCTGGGCGGGGTCCTGGCCGGAGGCGGACTCCTGACCGCTGCGATGGGAGTCTCGGCACTTTCTGTTCATGGTGAGTGTGATGAAACGATGCCGTCCGTAGATGGCAAGCCCTGTCCGATGATCTACTTTACCAACGGCATCGGCGGCGGTCTGCTCGGAGCGGGGTTGACTGTGACGGTGGCCGGAGTATTGCTTCTGGCGATTCCCAACAAGAAAATAGACCGCATAGAGCTCTCTTATCCGTTGCCACAGGACGCCCCCGCACTGGCGATCTCGTTCTAGCGGCCCCTTACCGTGGAACGGTTTCCTACGAATCACTCACGGCGTAGGAAAGTGCAGGGTCGAACCGAAGCTTTCCAGAACCCAGACGTTATTGGCTCCGCTGCCCCACACGCTGACAAGGTCTCCTGTGGTGCCGGTGGATTGCGTGGCCCAAGCGGTCCCGTTCCACTTCAACACCGTCCCGCCGCTGCCCGCTACCCAGATGCTGCGCGAATCCACACCCCACACGGACCGAAGAGATTGGGACGACCCTGAGGCCTGTGAAGCCCAAGTGCTCCCGCTCAACTTCAGGATGGTGCCCGCAGCCCCCACTGCCCAGACGTTGGCGGCATCGCTTCCCCAGACTCCGAAGAGGTCTTTGGACGAACCAGAGGTTTGAGGGGCCCACGCGGTGCCATTCCATTTCATAATGGTACCAGCTAGACCCACCGCCCAGACGTTGGCGGAGTCGCTGCCCCACACTCCTAAGAGATTATTGCTCGTAGCGGGGAGTTGAGGGGACCATGCGCTGCCGTCCCACCGTAGGGCCGTACCGTTTGCCCCCACCGCCCAGACATTGTTTGCAGCACTGCCCCATACTTGAGAAAGCGACTGTGCGGTTCCGGAGGATTGTGACGACCAAGCGCCGCCATTCCATTTCAAAATGGTGCCAGCATCGCCCACCGCCCAGACGCTTCCGGAGCTACTGCCCCAGACCCCATTCAGGTTCGCCGACGTGCCAGAGGATTGAGAGGACCAGGCGCTACCGTTCCATTTCAGAATGGTACCGCCATCTCCCACGATCCAGATGTTCAGTGGATCGCTGCCCCACAGGGCTCGGACAGCACGACCCTGGGACACAGACCCGCGCAGGCACCAGCTGTCACTGCTGCAAACAGGAGTCACAGTAGCATCGAGCGTCTCACTCTCACAAAGAGCAGCGTTGGCCTGACACTCCGGATTCCCACCCAGAAACGGTGCCCACAGATTGTGGCAGCCACTCCACACGATCAGACACAGTACTACCAAACAGAGAGTAGGCGAATGGGTAACAGACTTCATATATCTATCATACCACGAAGGAGACGAGTCACGAGGGTCGGCATGCTCGGATTCCTCTTTCTGAGCCGCCACTCCCGTTGACGTCCTGCTGCGACAAGTGATCTTGGCAACGTGTCGCGCAGGGCGATGCGAAAGGCTTGGGTTACTTGGTGACGCGGAGCTTGAGTGGATGCTGGCGGCGCTGACCTTCGACCCAATGCCAGGCCTCTGCTTCGCTGTGGACGAAGGTGTTATGAAGCTGGGTCTTGGCCAGCAGCGCCGTGGCGCGCTCGACCAATCGGAGGATTGTCAGCAGCAACTGGCTCTTGATCACGGCGACCACATGCAGTCGATCGATATCCACTCGCTGACCGCGCTCTGCCAGAAACTTGCGGATGTCCGCAGATGGAATCTGGGCCTGGTCTGGGATGCACAGGGTGAGCACTCGCTCGTACTGTTCAAGCAGGACTTCCTGCGGCAGCAAGAGCTCCGTCATCTCCTGGAGCGTCGCGGCCCCATTTAGCTCCATTACGAACAGGTTGCCTTCGACATAATAGCGATGCGCTCCTACATACCGCCATTGTGGCATCATGACTATCTATCTTGCCGAAGGAATGGACGAACGGAAAGGGTCAGTAAGTGGTATGGGTTCGCCACGAAGCACTGGGTAACTTGGTCTGCTGCTCCGGAGGCGTACGAGTCCAGTCAAGGTGGTGGAGTTTTGGCGAGAGGAGAATACCAGCGAGCGAACCAACCTACACCACCAGAGAACTCGGGCCAGGTGCCGAAGGCGCTGACAGCGGGGGAATCGAATCGGCCAACGGCGTGAATTCGAAAATCTGATGACCATCTCAGGTGCGGGCCTCGCTGTGTTCCGATTCCCATTCCCACCTGGTCCTTTCCCAAGGTTACCCGTCGACGAAAATCGTCCAGACCCGGTCCTTCGTTGCTACTTGTGGCGCTGGTAAAGTCTGCGCGAGATCGGGATGCCTCACCGTACGGTGACAACGACCGGGCAATGATCTGATACGGCGTCGAAGTCAGCGGGAATGCGCTGCGCCTGCTGGCACTGTAGCTCTGCGCAGAATCCTTGAACGGAAGGGGGCTCTATAGCATCGATGGTGCTGCTGGCGATCACATGATCGAGCTTTCCCGGCAGGTACGGAGAAAATGGGGACGGTTTCCAGTAGGCCGAACAGCGAACCTCATCGGTGAGTGGCTTCATTCCTGATTGCTCAAGCTGGCGATGGACCGCGCTGCGCTCTCCATGTTGGTCATCGCGATAGCCAGTGGTGTTTAAGTCACCGAGCAAAACCACTCTGTCTTCCCCACGTTGGCGGATCGATTCAAGAATTCGAAGAGCTCGCTGGAGGAACACCTGTCGACTCTGTGCCTGTCCCAAATCCGCACCAGCGGGGAAGTGGACCGAGAGCAGGTGCAGCTTGGATCGGCGAACAGCGAAACGGCCACGGCTCGAAAAAGATCCGAGCAGACCTGCGCGATCGCCATCGAAACAGCTACCGCCCCGGTCTTCGCGTAGCTCCGGAAACTCACGGACAGAATCCAAGCGCACGCGATCTATATCGAATAGAAAGCCAAGATGAAGCCGCTGTTTTCCTCCGCAGTCCGAGCGTACCGCTTGGTAGGATCGGGATGTCTTCGCTGATAGCTCTGCGGCCAGCTGATCCAGCGCTTGCGAGTCGCGGATTTCTTGTAGTGAGATGATGTCCGCATCTGCTTCCTGAAGGAGTTCACCGAGTCGCACGCGATCGGTTTGAAGTCCGAACGTGCGAACGTTAAACGTCCCAATCCGCAGCATGGGAGCGGAGCAGCTACGCAAGCAGAAAACCACGGTCGCTACGAAGAGCAGAAGACGTAGAGCACGTACACGCAGAAAAAATACCGTGATGCGACTGAGGACGCGGAACAGAAGTCTCAGGGCTCGCTGAAGTGACCTGCGTTGCCGATACGTCATGTGCGTGGATCTCCCGTTCTGATTCTGAATTGCGATGGCTGCGCAGACCCTACCACATCCGATCATGGGATAAAAAACGGGATGACAGTGGAATTGAGGCGCGGTCTTTCCGTCGACCCATAGTTCTACTTGGGAACATCACCAGCATGATGTTTATGGGGGCTGGGATTACCGGTGGGCGGTTGATTGGCGGGACGGATGCGAACTTTAAGGCGAGCAAGTTCAATCCAGCGACGCTTGCAGAAGATCCGAACGGAATCCGGATCACACCGGAGCATATCCAGAAAGCACTGCGCGACCTGGCGGGTGTGTCGGATTCGGAACCAGCTCGCCAGTTCCCGCTTTCGCCGTCGATCGCAAGCCTGCGTCTGTTCACGCCGTAACACTGAGATCCCTACCCAAACATCCTCTATCCTTCCTGTGCCCGCTTCGCTCTGCTTGAAGAGCGAAGCGGAGTCCGTTGCGTTGGCTCCATGCATTCGTGACCCGATTGGTGGAAATTTCTGGGGCGGAACGGACACGAATTTGTGAGTGTATGGGCAGAGCGTCACACCCGGGGTGTACGTGCTGTGTGGTGTGACCAGTGGTCACCTTGACCAATTGCGTTATCATTGCTTTGTGAAGCTTCTCCGCCAGGTTCTTCCGCTACTGGTCGCTCTGCTAATTGCTCGAATCCTGCCCCCACTGGTGTGCGGTCGCGATGCCAATCGTTGGTTGCGCGGTGATCCTGTCCTGCAACAGTCACTTGCCCAAGAACTGATCGCGTTCGAGCTGCGAGATGATGTGGCTCGCAATAAATCCTCGAAGAATCGGTTTGCCAGTGAGTGGGCGCTTGTGACCCATCAAATGACAGCGTTGGGACTGGCTCAGCTCTGTCTGGCCCATCCGGAGTGGAAGGAACGATATGTGCCGATATTGAGCCGTGCCGCGCAGAAGAGCTTTTTGCCGGAGATGCGCGACTTCGGTAGGCGAGCGTGGCACGGGGAAGATGCGCTGGAGAGCTTGGCGGGAACGCACGGACACGCTTACCTTAGCTACTCTGCACTCGCTGTGGGAATGGCTCGACTGCTCGATCCGAACTTTCCCAAGTCCATTGCGGATCGGCATGACGCCCTGATCGCTGCGTACGAACGTCGACTGCTGGCTTCTACCACAGGTCTCATTGAAACCTATCCCGGCGAGGCGTATCCCACCGATGTAGCCGCAGTGGCCGCGGCGATTGCCGTGCATGGTCGTGTTACCGGAGAGAATCATCACAGAGTCCTTGCGCACTGGGCCGAGCAGGTGAAACGGGTGCAAATCGACGCTGCCAGTGGCCTGGTCATCCAGCGGATGGGGGCCCGATCTGGCAAGCCGCATGATGCCCCACGCGGCTCTGGAACGGGGCTTGCCGCGTACTTTGCGGGATTTGCTGATCGTCGCACCGCGCAACTTCTGGCCGAAGGTCTGTTTAAGCATGAATCAACGTTCCTTGGTTTCGGTGCGATTCGTGAATACGCAAGTGGGCACCATGGATTCGGAGACGTTGACAGCGGTCCGGTGATCTTTGGGGTGTCAGTATCTGCAACCGGTTTTGCGCTTGCGCCAGCCCGAGCGTTTGGAAAAGAGGACTCCTTCGAGCGAATTTATCGCACCACCCATTTGTTTGGGATGCCGTTCAGTTGGGCGGGGCGGACCCGTTTCACATCTGGCGGTCCGATCGGGAACGCACTCCTATTTGCGTTTCTTACCTCCGGTCCCGAGGTGGCACCATGAGCTCGATGCTTCGCTGCTGTGCCCCGCTCCTACGGACCCCTGCGATCGTGCTGGTCTGCTATCTGCTATTGCATATGCTGTTTGGGTCACTTACGGAGAATGGTGGACTGATCACTCCGGATGGTTCGGTGAGCCTCGGCGTCATGATCCTGGGCGTCTTCTTGCTGGGCCTTCGAATGGCGGTGGTGTTCGTGTTGCCCGCGCATACCGCGTACCGCATCGCCAAGATGCTGCTGAACCATCCATAGTAAGTTGGATGCAGCCGACTGGAATCGTGATATGAGAGGCTAGATGTTCGAGTCGGTGAAACGCTGCTTCCGCTGTGGTCCTTTGAGTGGGCAACCGCTTACCGAAGGACAGTGGCTAGGGCTTGGCTATCTGCTGTTGCTACCGCTGTATCTGCTTCCCCTGTTTATGACGCGCTTTTTGCCCGGTCTGGATCTACCGCTGCACTTGTCTTTGATCGATGCGGTTCTAAAAGCTGGGCAGATCAGCTCACCGCAGCACGAGATCTACCAGGCCCAGTTCACTCCCTCTGGATACTTTGCGTACTACTTCCTGTTGGCTCAACTCGCGAAGTGGATGCCGATTCAGCTCGCCCATCGGGTCGTGATGGGTGGCGTAATTGCGCTGCTCCCGCTGGCGTGTGCGCGCCTCCTAAAAAGCTACGGAATTAGCAGATTGCCGTCGCTGATGGCCTTTCCGTTGGCCTATAATATGCCGCTTCATTACGGGTTTGTGAGCTTTGCCTGTTCGCTTCCGATTCTGGTGCTCTTTTTATCCCAGCTGGTCTTGGTGTTGGCGCAAGAGCAGTTGCTACGAAAAGATGCTCCGTATCTGGCTGGATTGGGAGTCCTTCTGTACCTGAGCCATATCCAAACCTATGGCTTGGCGCTGGTCTTGACGATGTGTCTATCGCTGTTGCCAGGATTCCCATGGCAGCGACGCCTGGCTGCTGCTGTTGCTCTGTTGCCCTCCGTTCTGCTGTTAGGGGTGTGGCAGTCAGGGGGAATTTTTCAGTCTGTTGCCAAAGCGCCGACCAAAAACCTTCTGTATGTCATGAAGGAATTTTGGCACGCAAGGGTTCACGAACTCCATACTCCGCTGCAGTATCTGATTGACCCACTACGTCGGCTGCTTCTGTTTCAGGTGCATTTGCTGCGGGGGTTTATGGACAGCAGTGATCAGGTGATGGCAAACGTATTTTTGCTCTCACTCGGCGTGTACGTCGGGCTCGGCCTTCTCATCCAGCGCCGGGAGAGGGAGAGCATCCCCGAGCGTCGATTGACACGATGGGCCAAGTGGTTACCAGGGCTGCTCGCCATGGGGGCTTACTTGGGACTCCCACATCACATTCCAGAGTTTCAGACCATCTTTCCTCGTTTTGCGATCGTGGCTGCGGTGCTGGCGTTCCCATTCATTCCTCAGGCACTCGGTCGTTGTCCAGGGTCGTGGCTGCGAGGGTTGACTCTGTTGTCGCTGGGACCGTCCTGTCTGTACGGAATGACTCTATCAATGGAGTATCACCGTTTTGACAGAGAGCTTGCGGACTTTGGGGCGGTCCTGGATGCGATGCCACCGGGGGGGAAGACCCTTGGTCTGGTCTATGGGGACAGAAGTTCGCGGATCTTGTCTGCTGGTGCGACGCTGGTCAATCTTCCTGCCTACTATCCGATCGAACGTCGCTCTGCGCAGAGTCTGGTGCCGATTGTATTTTGCGGAGCACCGGGATCTCCGTGTAGGAGAAAGCCGGGGGCCACGGCTCTTCCTGCTGTGGATCAGTGGAGACCGGAGATTTTTCCAATCGCAGAGTCAGTCGCTTATTTTGACTACTTCCTGACGCATGCCGCGCCTCCGCAGGCGCTGCTATTTGGTCGGTTTGCCGATCGCGTCGAGCTGCTGGCCACTGCGGGGAAGTGGTCCGTGTATCGTCGGAAGCGCTACGGGGCAGGGCACGGCTTTTCGGCTGAGAGCCTATCGTCTACTCTCTGATGCGCCGAGCTTTGGGTGCGCTCGTCGCGGTCAGATCGCACGTGAGTAACCGTCGCTCAGAGACCCGCAGCCAGGGCAGGGCAAGCGGCAGTAGTTTTTGACTGCGCTTCTCGTGTACGATCGGACTCATGAGTACATTAGCCGGCTCAAGCCGTGAAGCTGCGGGGAGCGTGCGGGTTCTTCTGTTTGCCACGGTCGCGACCATGATCATCGGCTTTATGTCCGGGATCTTGCAGACTTACATCTTGGCGCAGCTCACCTCGGGGCATGGCTCAACGGCGATAGCCGCGCTGAGTCTGCCGCGTACCACGTTGCACGTGATGTCCTTGCTCGGTTCGGCCGCGTTTGTGTACGGACTGTATGGTTTCTATCGCCACTCTGTGGGTACCACCGCTGCAACTCCCGCACAATTGGCAGTACTGCTGCGTGGCATGAGTCTGCTGGTATCTGTCGGGTACTTGATCGCGCCGGAATCCGCCTATCGATTGATCGGTGGCAGCGTTGGGATGATGGGGACTTTTGCGCTGCTGCTGATTGGGGATGCGCTGCTGCTGGTGGCACTGGCTCGCCGTTCCCGTCGTGGGTTTGATCTTGCGATGGGCGGAGTCCTGGGCCTATTGGTATTTGTCGAGATCGCCGTCTTGCTGCTGTATAGCTCGCCGTTTCACGGCTGGATTCGCGAGAACTCCTGGGCCTTCTTTGCGATTCGTCAGCCATTTACTTTGGCGGCCACCGGACTCCTCATCTACGTTCTTTCGCGGGCTGGACGGGATCTAGACAGCCTGCAAGGTGATGGGACGGCTGCTGAAGCTACGGAGTCTGTGCCTGGCGAGGGTGCTCCACAGAGTGGTCATCGGATGATGGTGAGTGGAGTCATTTGGCTCGTTGGAGGACTGATTGTTACGGTTGCCAGCTACACCCTGGCGTCATCCACTGGTGGTGGACGATTCGTGCTCGCGTACGGGGCTGTGATCTATGGAATCGCGCAGATTTTTAGAGGGATGTCACGTAGCGCGAAGTGAGCGCGTTCCTATGGTTGACGATCCTGGTCAGCAGTTATGGATGCAGCTTCGCCTGCGGTGCCAGCTCTGCCCGGGTGCTTGGTTCCGTGATGTAGCGCTCCAGCGCCCGTAGCAGCAGCCCCCCCTCTAGCGCGAAGCGCTGAGGCCAAATCACCAGCGGAGCCCCCATCCATTCCTGCGACTTGGTCATGGCGCGTAAGATGGCTTCCTTTCGACTGCTGGGCGTAACGGTCTCTGCTACTGCTTCCAAGGACTGCGGCCAGAGCATCACCAGCAGGTGACCGTTCCACTCTGCGGACTCCGCTCGGACGATTTGGTCAAACGGAATGACGTAGCGCTGTCTCTTATGAATCAGGTGGATGCCATCAGGGGCAAACATGATCATCGAGGACATGTAGCCGAGCGACTTTAGGATACCCACGACCACACCTACCACCAGCAGCAGTACACCGATCGGAACCAGTAGCGGCTGGCGATCGCTCCCCACCAAGATCGATCCAATCCCGGCCAGGACGATCAGCGCCATTCCCATGATGAATCGCTTCGGATCATCGCGGAGAGGAACGCTGGCTGGCAATCGGACGGTTCCGTCTAGCTGCGCAGAGGCCTGCTCTCGGTTCGCATCCGCCAGTTGAATCGAGAACACCGCCAGTCCGCCACCAAAAAACAACACACACCCGAGCCCGAGTCGAACATCGCCAGAGATCGCGATCCACAGTCCCAACCCTACGAACAGCACGCTTAGGCACAGCAGGGCGACTAGTTTGGTCCGGCTCATGAAAGCTAGGATATCAGCAGTTTTCTACCGAGGAAAATCCGGCTTGAGGTGTTTCAAAATCTGTGACTCGCTTTTTCCGACCGCTCCCTTCCAACAAAAGAGCTTGGCCGGAGTGGGATGAACGCAGGACAGGGTTTGGTTTGAAAAGACTGGCACCGCATGGTTTGGCAGAGCGGGCAGCGATTCTGTGAGTTCTGGGATCTTCACCGAGCGCGCTCCTGCTCCGCAGCGGACTCCTTGGCCGAGCGAGCTTACGCACAGAATGTCATCGCTCACGGTGATTGCGGTGGCATCGGTGATTCCGGGCAGAGCAGTCAGCGTAGGTGCCGCCGCCGCACCTTGTGCATTTTCCAGTTCCTCTTCGCAGTTGTCGCCGAGTGCGGGCATAGGAACGCTCTCTGCTTCGGAGTTTTCTCGTTGGGCCATGTGTCGCTTGGCCATCGCACGCACCAAATACGGGAGCTGACAAACTCTGATCCGCTCAGCGCGTGCTTGGTGGATGCTCTGCGGATTGCCACATACGACTTGCCCGTTTGCTTGCAGTCCACATACTACTTCCGGGAGTGCCACAATCGAGCGCAGCGTCGATGTTTTTGGAACAAACGGTGGATGGATCCTTTCAAAGGAACTTCCATAGGGACGACAGACGAGGCTGCCACTGCTCCGGAGCGCACACCAGAAGGTGTTGCCAGGGGCAAACTGGATCGTGTCTGTTGGGACCACATCGGGTTCCCCTTTCTCTGCCTGTCCGAATAGGAGTTCATGGGAAGGCATCTGGATGATCCGTCCGGACTCCGTCCTCATCCATAGTCTGTGGTCGCGTGCAACGAGTTCGAGGACAGCGTCGGTTCCGCCGATTGCTTTGGGAAGGTCGGATTCGGTTGGGAAGTCGGGTCCGAACATTCCGCGTGGATTGTCTCCCCAACACAGAACCTGGTTACTCCGGAGCGCACAGCTAAAGTGTTCGCCGGTGACGACCGCACTGGCCTGGTCGAGCGTCACCACTTCCGAGGCTGGCATCATCCGTTTTCTGCGGCGGCCGTTACCTAGCTCGCCTTTGCGGTTGCTGCCCCAGCACAGGACCGTTCCCTTGGTGGTGAGTGCGCAGTGATGGGTGTCGCTGGAAGAGATCGACACGACCGCGCTGCCCGAGGGAATACCAGGAGGGATCCCTTTGGTGAGCTGAGAAGTGATGAGCGATCCGGTGGCAAGACAAGCAAGGAATGCCAGCGCAAATGCCAATACAGCGATTTGCTTGGGAGTACGGGACAGCGCAGGAATCCGAGCCAGCAGCATCCCACTTGAGATCAACACGGCCGAAGCCACAGGAATGATCAGCGCGTAGGCAAACAGAGACTCCTGTAGTGGGATGCCATCTCGACGAGCGATGATCTCAGCGATGAACAGAGTTGCGAGTCTCACATGTACGACTCCACAACCTAGCGCCGCTGCCGCAATCAATAATCGTCGGGGTTGTCCTTGCCACAGTGCGATGGCGATCAACAAAAGGAGTCCTAGCTCCATCGCAACGCCGCCAGCAAATACCAGATAGGCCACAATCTCAATCGCGGACAGAAGGCCATTGGCCGTGTCCGTTGCAGCGTCGAAGAGCTGGTCACAACCGCTCGCGAAGAGCGAAAAAAAGGTGGCTGCCAGGGTGACCCAGCGCCGCAGTGGCTGCCACATGGACCGTGCATCGTGACCGGACATTGCGGCATTGTACCGGATCGGAGTACTGAAGGGGGGACTTCGCGTAGCGACTCGAATGGTCATGCCAATTGGACTTCGGCAGTGCCAGATGAGAGCGCAGGTGTGCAATAAGAGACATATAGAATGTCTCTTATTGGAAGCTGTTACTGAAGTGGAGCGGCTTCGGTGGCGTCCTTGGCCTCTTCCTCTTCAGCCGGAAGGGATTCCGCAAGCCCACGGAGCGCATGCTCGGCTTCAGCGATAACGGTATCGGGCACCGTATCGCGCAGCGTCTCGAGCATTTCGACAAGCTTTAGTACGAGCCGCAGCATCTCTTTGCGACGCTTGCGTGCCTCCACATCGGCATCGGATGGGAACAGCGACTCTTTGAACTGACGATTTAGCTTGCCGAGGCTGAGGCTGTCATCGAAGACGGCTCGTCGAACTTCCGACAGCAGATCGCTCGGTGCCTGACCGCTTTCAATGGCCTCCTCGGCCCGACGGAGAAAATCGATGGTCTGGATGCTGGGAATCGGCTCGCCCAGGCCATCTCGTTCGAGGATTTCGGGGGCAGAGCGGCGCAAGAAGGCGTACGAACCGACGAGCTTATTGACCGTAGCGGTCTTCAGGTGCAGCTCTTTGCGGTAGTACTCCTCGAATGAGACAAAGCCCCACTCGGTGTAGCGCTGGCCTTTTTGGCAGCTAGAGAGGGCTTCGGCCAGTTCGATCCAGCTTGCTTTGAAGCGGCGGGCGCGGGCGATAAGCTCGGCCCGCTCGGGATCCTTGGCGTGGCGGCGCTCGGCAGCAGCAAGGGCGGCGTCGACTTTGGTGGCAGTGGCGTCGTGGCTGGCGGAATGCATGGTGGGTGCCTTATAGCACGATCCTGCAGCCTACGCGGCGCGCCGGTTTCGCAGCCCTTTGACGACGGTGAGGTCCGTGCTGTGAGCCAATCGTTGATACTCGGCAGAGTCGATTGGGTAGATCGCGATGCGGCCCTGCTGATCGTAGTGAACTCCGAATCCGTAGGTCTTCGGAAGCGGAGAGGCTCGCATACAGGGATGCGACTTGCGAAACAGCTCGGCGCGAATCTGCGGAGCTTGCTGGGCACGTTCTGCCTCGGACAGCCCGAGCCGTCGCAAATGAACCTCCAAGATCAGCTCGTCGAGCGTGTAGCGATAGGGGTGGCTGGTCAGAATTTGGTACTGAAGAGAAGCGAGCGTCTGTTTGTCCGCTTTGGGAGTCGGAATGACACCTTGGTCGACGGGACAATCATCGGACGCGAGGACGAAGGTATTGGTCGGATTCATCACCGACCCACCATACCGTTAGTGAACGACTGGATCGAGCGGCGTCTTGGGATACCCGGCATCGAGCTGGGCACCTTCTTCAATCGCAGACATGACCGCGAGGGCTACGTCTTCACGGTACGGTCGAGAGACGACTTGCACTCCGATCGGGAGTCCTTCGCTGCCACGCACCACCTTGGCGCAGCGTTTGGCAATACCGTCGAGCGGCGGGGGGCCGAGCCAGGTCGTCTCGCCGGGCTCGACGCGGGTAATCGGCACGACCCCAGCCGGGAAGTTGAGCATCACGTAGCGGAACATGTACGACAGCGTCAGCGTCAGATCACCCGAGGTTCCGAGCTGCATCGCCGGCAGGACGTGTGGCGGGCAGATCACGGCGTCGACGTTGGCTTCGTTCCAGGCATCCAGTTCGCTTCTGCGCATGGCGGTTCTTTCAGCGGTCAACCGCCACAGTTCCTCGACGGGCTTGCGTCCCAGCGACTGCAGCAATCGAGCGAGTCGGGCATCGCCCTTGAGCGCCAGCAGCCGCGCCACCGTTGGCTTCAGCAGGTCCGGCAGCCGGGCGGCCTGCAGCGTTGGTTGAAGCTGCTTGCAGACCGTCTCGTTGGCGAGCTGCTTCTGGAGCGTAACCGCAGCGTCGCTACTGATGACGGCCATCCACAGATAGATGAGGTCACTTGGAGACACCGGCCGATAGTCGACAAGGTGAGCGCCTGCCGACTGCAAGATCGACTTTGCCCGCTCGACGGCACGAACGATGGAGGGGCAGGGCGACATAAAGCCGTCATCGGAAAACCAGCCGATGCGCAGTCCCCTTAGCGAGATATGGCTCGGATGCTCGACGCGCAGTGGCAAAACCGCCGGATCTCGGCGCGCTTGCCAGGCTGGATCGAGTGCGGTCATCACCAGCGATAGATCTCGAACGGTGCGCGCCATGGGACCGGACGCGGCGCGGACGACTTCTTGACCGTCGATGCCACCGAGCATGCCACGGGTCGACCAGCGATCGACGGTGGGCTTCAGTCCTGCAATGCCACAAAAGTGCGCCGGGATGCGGATCGAACCACCGATGTCCGAGCCGAGGCCGAGCGGCGACTGTCCGGTTGCGATGGCTGCTCCTTCACCACCCGAGGAGCCACCCGGACTTCGACCGAGGTTCCATGGGTTTTTGGTGGTTCCATAGATGCCGTTGTCGCTTTCCTGCACGAGCAAAAGCTGAGGAACGTTGGTTTTGCCCAGGATGATGCTGCCGGCAGATTTGAGCGCGGCGACAGTAACCGCATCTTTTTGACTGTGATGACTGCGCCGATTGGTGACGCCGAGCGTGGCCGGTGTGCCGATGACCTCGAAGTTGTCTTTGATCGTTATTGGCAGGCCGTGGAGCGGTCCGATCTGATCACCTCGTCGGCGAGCTGCATCGGCCGCTTCAGCCGCTTTGCGGGCACTGTCGTCGAGAGGCAGGACGATTGCACCGACCTTGTCACCGATTGCGCGGCGGCGGTCGATGAGCGCGTTGACGATCTCGACCGACGATGTCTCGCCTTTGGCGAGCGCAGCGAGGAGAGCCGTGGCATCTAGCTCGTGTAGCTTCATGAGCAAGCAGGATATCGCAGTCTGTGGGCGAGACGCTTCTTCTTTGACAGAGCGCTCGACGAGCGATACACCGCACAATTGGAACCTGCGAGGATTTCGACCCTAATGAGTGACGTAAAGCTTGTGTCGGAGCAGCCGTTTGGTGAAGGTGGCCTTTTGTCTCGTCTGCATGTGCTGGGCAATGGGCTCAAGGTGCTGTTGCTTCGCGACCCATCGGCACCGGTGTTTGCCTACCAGACTTGGTTTTCGGTGGGCTCGCGCCACGAAAAAGAGGGCAAGACCGGCATCGCGCACCTGTTCGAGCACCTGATGTTCAATGAGACGCAGAACCTGCCGCATGGCGAGTTTGATCGTCGGTTCGAGCTGGCGGGTGGCAACACCAATGCGGCGACGTGGGTGGATTGGACGTACTACCAGGACGATCTTCCCGCGAGCGAGCTAGCGCTGGCGGTGAGCTTGGAGTCGGAGCGAATGCAGAACCTGCTGGTCCGCGAGCGCCAAGTCGAAACGGAGCGCGGGGTCGTGATCTCCGAGCGGCAGATGCGGGTGGACGATGACGTCGACGGTTTCATGAGCGAGGAGCTATTCCGGCTCGCGTTCACCAATCATCCGTATCACTGGCCGACGATTGGTTGGATGCAGGACATCAAGAATCTCAGCCTCGATGACTGTGTGAACTTCTATCGAACCTACTACGCGCCCAACAACGCGACGGTGGTGGTGGTCGGGGACATCGATGAGCAAAAGACGCTCGATTTGATCGTGAAGCACTACGGATCGATTGCCGCTCAGACGATTCCCATCGAACAGAAGGTGGTTGAGCCGGTGCAGCGCGGTGAGCGTTGCGTGCGCTTTCGCAAGCCGGTGCTGACCGACAAGATCCTGATGGGCTACAAGTCTCCGGCGCTGCTCGATCCCGACCACCTGCGATTGGAGCTGCTCGGCGAGCTGCTGATTGGCGGGGCCTCGTCGCCGATTTATCGCGACTTGGTGATCGAAAAGGAGATCTTTTCGTCGATCGGAGGCTCGGTGACACCGTTTGGTGATCCCGGTTTGTGGGAGATCTCGGCGTCGCTTCATCGTGGCCACACTGCCGACGAAGGGCTGGCGATGTTTGACCAGCACATTGAACAGGTCATCGCGACGGGTCCGACGCTGGAACAGGTCGAGCGGGCGCGAGCGCGGATGCTCACCAGCTTTTACATGTCGCTCAAGACGGCGCACGGCAAGGCTTCGTCGCTCGGGGAGTCACACACGACACTTGGTGATTATCGCGAGCTGTGGCGAGTGCCGCAGATTCTTCGGGCCATCACCGTCTCGGACCTCCATGGTGTGGCCCAGCGTTACCTCTCCAAGGAATGCCGCACGGTGGTGATCGCCGAGCCGAGCGGTGAAGCCGTCGAGGGTGACGAGTCAGACGATGACGAAGAAGGGGCGGAGGCGTAGGAGGTCCATGAGCATGTCCACCACACAGACTTCTTCCCCGGCGAGTGCGCTCAGCGAGGGATTGATTCTTGAAGAGAACCACGATCTGCCCCTGTGTCGACTGCAACTGACGATGCGGGTCGGCTCGACGTCGGATCAGACGGCGGCAGGTACGGCAGCCTCGGGCGGTACACCGATCCTGGGCCTGTGCAACTTTGCGAGCGAGCTACAGCGGCGTGGCGCGGGAAGCCGAACGCGGGCGGCGATTGATGAAGCGCTCGACGGGCTGGGGGCCGGTCTGTCGATCGTTTGTTGGCACGATCAAGTGCTGTACGACGTGATGTCGCTGCGTGAGCACTTCGACCGGGCCGTCGAGATCCTGGCCGATGTAGTACTCCGTCCAACATTCCCGCAAGACGAATCGGAGCGGCTGCGGCGAGAACTGCTCGCCAACCTCGACGACCTTCGCGACGACGACAGTGGACTGCTACATCGATTTTTCGCACGGGCACTCTACGGGGACACGCCGTATGGAAGAGCCGTTGCTGGCACCGAAGAGAGCACGATGGCGCTGAACCTGCCCGGCGCGCAGGCTTGGCACCGTCATCACCTGGTCACGGGCAACTTGGTAACCGGGGCAGCGGGTGCGATCTCGGGGTCGGATGTGGAGTCGCTGCTGTCTCGCCATTTTGGTGAGATTCCCCTCGGCCCTCGTCGGGATGAGCCGATTGCGGCTCCACCTTCACGCCGTGGGCGCAAGGTTCTGATCGTCGATAAACCTGAGCGTACGCAGTCGCAGATTCTGATCGGTCAGCTTGCGCCGCACTGGAAGGATCCGAGCTGGCTGCCACTGCATGTATCGACGATGGCATTTGGCGGCACGTTTACGGCGCGGCTGATGGACGAGGTCAGGGCCAAGCGCGGTCTGTCCTACGGAGCGTCGGCGCGGCTGGGCAACGGACGAGGCCAGCGGTCGTTGTATGCCCACGTCTTTCCCTCGGCGCAGCAGACTGCCGAGACGGTCGAGCTTGTGCTCAGGCTCTACGAAGAGTGGGCCGAAAAGGGGCTTCGTCCCGGTGAACTTGACTTCGTGAAGAGCTATCTGCAGAAAAGCCACGCCTTCACGGTTCAGACCGCCGACGATCGTCTTGGGCTCCGCACTCGCCTTCAGGTGTGCGACATGCCTGCCGATGATGAAAAAACCTATCCCGACCGAGTGGCACGGGTGAGCGAGGCCGAGATCGCGACCGCGATGAAGACCTGGCTGCGCCCCGATGATCTGCTGATTACCATCGTCGCCACGGCGGAAACGGTGATGCCTGCGCTTCAGAAGCTCCCCGGACTCAAAGACGCCGAGTTCGAGGTCGTTTCGTACGATTCGTACTAGCCGCCGCCGTCCCTCACCCCGCCCCAAGACCCCTTTCGTCGTACCGAAAATGGTGGTCTATTGGTTCTATCTATCACCCGGCTTCTTCACCTTCCGTCGCTTCGGCTGAGCGGGTTTCTCACCTGTCTGCGGAGACGTGGCTGCGCGGATCGATCGCATTGGTGTGGATTGCGACCGCTCTTGGGGTCTTGCATCCGTACTACCGGGCGATCGGTGGGTCGTATCTGAAGGAACTGGGTTTGCCGACGGCACTGATGCCGCTGACCTGTGCATTCGAGCTGGCACTGGGCGTGGTGGTGCTGCTCACGCGGCCTCGCTGGTGGCTGACCGTGCTTCAGATCGGGCTCGTGCTCGGCTTTACGGTGATCCTTGCGATTCACGAGCCGCTCCTGCTTGCCAGTCCGTTTGGCGTGCTGTCCAAGAACCTGCAAATCCTGGTCGTGCTGGCGGTCATCGATCAGGTGGCGCGTGATGGGAAGTGGACCGCGCAGACCCGCTCCTGGCTGCGCGTCGGGATGGCGGTCGTGTGGCTTACCGAGGGGCTATTTCCCAAGCTGCTGTTTCAGCAACAGATCGAGCTGGCGATGGTGCCTCGGATTGGCATCTCCCACATCTCCCCATCGATACTGGTCGGGGCGCTCGGGATCGGCCAGGTGCTATCGGGAGTGCTTGCGCTGGTGCTGACTGGCAAGCCTCTCAAGCTGCTGCTCACCTGTCAGGCGCTGGCGCTCATTGTTCTGCCACTCGCCGTGGGGTTCTTAGAGCCCACGCTCTATGTTCATCCGTTTGGCCCGTTTATCAAAAACATGCCGATTCTGGTCGGTACCTGGATCGTGAGGCGGTCGTGCTGTGGTTCTTCCTAAAAGCGACCCATGTCTTGTTCGCGATGCTGTACCTGGGGACTGGACTCGGCAGCGCCTATTACAAGCTACGAGCGGCGCGGAGCGGCGATCCCAAGATCATGGCTTTTTGTGATCGCGAAATTGTGTGGGCCGATTGGATCTTCACGGTGACCTCCGGTGTCGTCATGCCGGTGACGGGCAGCTCGATGGTGATCATGCTGCGGCTGCCGTTTTCGACCTCGTGGGTGGTCACGGCGTTTGCGCTGTATGCCATCGCGGGGCTGCTGTGGGTGGTTGCGGCGCTTTTGCAAATCAAGATGCGTGCCCTCTCGAAGCAAGCAGTAGAGCGAGGCACGGCCGTCGGTCCGGATTATCTGCGGGCGCAGCGGCAGTGGATGCTGCTCGGCATGCCAGCGTTTTTGGCGGCAGCCGCGACGGTCGTGGTGATGGTGGTGAAACCGACGCTGTGGTGATGGGGCCCGCAGCGCGGCTACAGATACCCCTGCGCTTGCAGCCGGAAAAGCTCGGCGTAGCGACCCCCGCTTTTTACCAGCTCGGCGTGGGTGCCTTGTTCGGCGATGTGACCGCCTTCGGGTCCACCTTCTAGCACGACGATCCGGTCTGCCATCCGCACGGTGGGAAAGCGATGCGAGATCAGGATCGCGGTGCGACCTTGGGTCAGCTCCCGGAATCGCTCGAAGATCTTGTGTTCAGCCTCGGCATCCAGCGCCGCCGTCGGTTCGTCGAGCACCAAGATGTCCGCCTCTTCACGCATAAACGCTCTGGCCAGCGCAATCCGCTGCCACTGGCCGCCTGACAGCTCAACGCCTTTGTGGAACCAGCGACCGAGCAGCGCTTCCATCCCCTCTGGGAAGCCACGCACGAAGTCCTCGGCACCTCCTCGATCAAGCGCTCGCGAGATCCGGGGCTTATCGTCAAAGTGATTCACGCTGCCGAACGCCACGTTATCGCGCACCGAAAACTGATACTGACCAAAGTCCTGAAACACCACTCCGATGCGACGACGGACTTCGTCTTGTGGTAGCTCGCGCAGGTCTTGTCCATCGAGCAAGATCCGTCCCTCGGTGGGTTGATACAGCCCGCACAACAGCTTGATGAAAGTTGTCTTGCCCGCTCCGTTGTGACCGACGAGCGCCAGGCTCTGGCCCGCTGGAATCGACAGGCTGACATCGTGGAGTGCGTCGTGACTGCTTCCGGGGTAACGGAAGCTTACGTGCTCAAACTCGATCCCAGTGCGCGGCAGCACGTCCGCAGGCTTGGTGTGGGCGGCCAGTTGACGCATCGTGACCGTTGGAATCGCCAGGAACTCGAACAGGTTCGACATATACAGGTCGTGTTCGTAGATTCCTCCGAGGCTGCCGAGCGTCGTCTGAAACGCCTGCTGGCCTTGTCGGAACGCGACCACGTACAGCGTCATATCGCCGAGGCTGATCTTTCCCGCGACCGCTAACCCGACGATGACCACGTAGCAGCCGTAGAACGCGAGCGTGGCCAGCAGCGACAGCAAATAGCCCCAACCGGCGCGCCGAATCGCCAAGCTGCGGTCGCCTTGATACAGCGACTCCCCCAAGGTTCGGTAGCGATCGAGCAGCATCTTGCCGAGCCCAAGCACCATGACTTCTTTGGCGTGTTCGTCGCTGCCCAGGATGTACTCGATGTAGTTGAGTCGCCTTGTCTCGGGAGCCCGGAAGTTCCGCAGCCGAAATGCCGCCCGTGAAAACCGCACCTCTCCTGCCGCCGCCGGGAGCGCCGCCACCAGCAGCACCAGCACCGCCAGCGGACTAAACGTCCACAGCAGACCCACGTAGCCAATCAGCGTCAGCACGCCCTGCATGAGCAGCAGCACATCTCCGACCATCCCGAGCGGTCGAGACGACGCTTCGCGGCGGGCACGGGTGAGTTGATCGTAGAACTTTGGATCCTCGAAGTGCTGTAGGTCGAGCGAGACTGCCTTGTTCAGGATTTGAAGGTTGATGTCGACCGACAGGCGTGCGCCGAGCAGCATCCGCAGAAGTCCCAGCAGTCGAAACTGGAGCGAGGTCAGCACCATCAAGCCGAGCTCCAGACCGACCAGCCGCATCGCCACTGCTTGCTGATGGGCCACCACCGCATCGACCAGCGCTTTGCCGACGTACGCCACGCCAAGCGGCAGCGCCACCCCCACCAGCGTCAAGAGCGACAGCCACAGTGTCAGCGAAGGCGAGCTACGCCACACCAGTCCGATCGTCAACAAAAGCCGCGCAAAGCGAACCTTCAGCGACCCCCAGCCTGACGCAATCGTCGCTTTCAGTGTCGCCGGTTTGGACTCGTTGCCAGCTGCCGTGCTTGTTCCACCCTCTTCGGTCATCGTTCCGCATGCTAACACGCGGTGGGCATCAAGCTCGTCGCGCCTTGGGGTGAGAGTTGCATACCCGACTCCGATCGTGTCACCGTACACGATGATCTGATAGGGGGGCCGTCATGATCACAGTGGCGGGAACGAGAAGGAGGAGCAACGGATGATTGGCCGCATCAAGCAATTGGTGGAATCAAAGACGTTCCAATACTTGGTCTTGATCCTGATTGTGATCAGCTCGATTGCCGTCGCCATTGAGGTCGATCCGGCTGTTGATGAACTGACTCCTCAGTTGGTCCGGATCCGGACTCTTATCACCGCTCTGTTTGTGATTGAGATCGGTCTCAAGCTACTGGCTAACTGGCCACGACCTTGGCGCTTCTTTCATGATCCGTGGCACATTTTCGACTTTGTGGTGGTCGGACTGTGTGTCATCCCGGGCATGGTCGCCACGGCACCGGTTCTGCGACTCGGTCGGATGCTGCGAGCGCTGCGGATGATCACGATTTTGCCCGAGCTGCGCTTGATCGTTTCAGCACTGATGAACAGCCTGCCCAGAGTCTCGTACGTGGGACTCCTTCTGTTCCTTCACTTCTTTGTGTATTCCGTGCTGGGAGTGACTCTGTTTGGGAAAAATGATCCGGGTCATTTTGGCTCGCTGCTCCGCGCTGCGCTGACCCTGTTTTCGGTGATCACGCTGGAGGGGTGGGTGGAGCTCATGTACACGCAGATGCTCGGATCGGCAGAGCATGCCTCGAACCTGCCCATGACCGGGGCGCTCTCCCATCCCGAGCCACTATGGGCTCCCCTGTTCTTTGTGACGTTTATTTTGCTTGGCACGATGATCATCATGAATCTGTTTGTCGGTGTCATCGTGAACGGAGTCCAAGAAGCCAGCGATGAGAACAAGCTGACCTTGGCAGACCGCGAGCGAGCGAATCAGACGACAGCAAACTCGTCGACGGACCGCCTGGCCTCACTAGAGGAAAAGCTGTCCGGTATCTTGGACGAGGTCAAGGAACTGCGACAGAGTGTGAACAAGTAGCCTCCCGACAGCAGCACGCCATCGCATAGGATCGATGCTTCGGTCGCCTGCCCTGCGCTGGTTCCGCTAGTTACCCAGCACGGCGGTCTGTGTTACTTCGGTGAACTTTCCGCTATGATCCCGAGGCGCGATGCCACCGTTGATCATCACCGCTACCGGCTTTCCTACAGGAAGTTTCTGAGCAAGCGTCCAGTGTAGGAAGTTGGAATCGGTATGATAGCTGTTCCCAAAAGCCGCCAGTACGTAGACAGGCTTTTTGCTGCGCGTCTGTTCGTGATGGACAATCATCGCTAGCCGCTGGGCTTTGCCTTCTGCATAGGGAATGGGCTCTATGACGCGATCGGTCAGCGTGCCATCTGCTGAAACCGCAACATCGATGCCAAAAATATGGCTTTCATCGATCGAGAGAGTCGGCCCAGCCGAGCTGACAAAGACATGAGGTGCCGCTGAAATGATGTAGGGAGTGATGCCGTTTTGTCGCAATTGATGGAAGATCTCGACGGATGACATAAAATAATAAGGCTTAAGCACATGTGCGTAGTAATTCGCCGCAAATTTTTTCACCTCTACAGATCGCGATCCTTTCAAGATTTTTGCTAAATACGTGTAAGCCGGGATGTGGCCTTGGGTTTTGTCCATTTCTTCATATTCTTTCCAGAATTTTTGAAAATCGTGCTTGGTGTAAACCTTAGAGTATCCAGCTTCAATGGATTTTTGGGAAAGACCCGGATAGATGGTTTTGCTATTTTCAATCAATCCTTCACTGGCATCGCCTTTTAGAATCGTTCCATCAAAATCCCAGGCACTCAGGAACACACAGCCGTTGGTGCAGGTTGGACTCTGTTCTATAGCTCGCTTGATCTGGAGAATTTGAGAGCCAATCTCGGAAGCATGCTTTTCTGCTGCGTCCGCTTGCGGAGAAACGAGTGTTATCAGGAAGAGCGAGAGGCAAAGCGCAGGTCTCATGTTTGCGATGTTAGGCCGATGGACCGAACCGGGCAACCGGATTGCGGTGCAACACTCCTGAGACCTCAGGACATCTCGAAGACGACCTGCTACGCCCACCTTTCGGCGAGCTACCACGCGCAGGACTTGGCACGCCGCCCCAACGTCAGGCCGCAGGTCGATGTGATGCTGATGGCGGCGAACCAGAGACACAGGAGGCGGAGGTGAAGCGTTGCATCCCGCCCGGTCCCCGGTGATGGAACGCCGTACTTCTTATATAATGATTGGCGAGGTGTCCATGCCAACGCGTAGCACGTTCCGTGAAGAGCGATTCCACCACGGGTCCATGTCCTACCAAGCCAGCGTGCGATGGAGCGGCGTGTCCCAGTGGCTGTGCACGAGCCTTTGGGTCCTATCGGTCTGGCTGCCTGTCTCCGCGAGCCGTGCCAATCCTACGGGTTGTCCGGTGACCATGAGCGCAGCCTCTATCTGTAGCAGCGAGCAAGCTCAGGCGCATACGCAATGCCGTTATCCGCAGGGAAGCTGCGCTTGCACGCTCGTGCCACCGTGTAACGGTGCGGTGCGCAACCCCAGCCCTGGCGCAGCGCTTGACTACCACTGGGTCTGCCTTCCTGCCGACTGTCCTAGCGACCCGGAGCGCCAGGCTGGCAAGGCCTGCCGCACGCCCGGTAAGGTATGCACCTATGGTAGCTGTCCGCAGGTCAGCTATCGCTGCGGAGAGGGCGGCTGGGCGGTGGACGATATCGGCAGTCTGCCGCCGAGCAGTGCCGCCTCCGTCGGGCCGATGCCGACCCAGGCGGGCGGCAGCCCCATCCAGAGCGAGACTCCGCGAGTTCAACCGAGCAGCGCCTCGCCCGGGGCGAAGGAGCATCCGACGAGCAAACCTGCGTGGCGGGTCTGTCCTTCGCACAGCTCGTTCACGTGCCAGCCGGTGCAGCAGGGCGTAGCAGCCAGCGAGCATCGACCGCCGCCCAAGGTCTGCGGCTGTCCGCCGCGCTGCCAGAGCGGGTACCGCCTCATGGCAAGTCTGTCCGGACAGACCTGGCCCGACGGCAGCGAAAAAGCCCAGTACATCTGCGTCCCTCCGAACGCTGGTTCTCCCCCCTCTGTCGCTCGTCCAAATTCGTTGTGAATCCCACTTGGGAGTCCTGGCCGTCCGCTTCGTGACGAAGCGCCAGAACGAGCCTCCTGATCGCCATCGCAACGGCACTCGGTCCCATCAGTCCCCCCGAAGCGCAATCACCATGTACACCGGAATGCGAAAGGGAGACTGGAGGGACTCCGCTGGCGTGACGTGAACTTGGTATCGGCTGTCCTCCGCGTTGCGATCACCCGACTCCGAAGCGTGTGCATGCCCGCTGGTAATCCTGTATCAAATGACTGGACTGGTCGCTGGATGCCCGCCGCTGTGGCAGGGCTTTCACGGACTGCGTCACACCATCGACTCGCGCTTCATCCCTCGCCAAACTGCTGGCCTTCCGGGTTCCCCTGCCGGCAAAATGTCCTCATTACTGGCCTCGCCAGCGTGTGCCGAAGGATGCGGCACGACGAAGCCGACCAACGGAAAACGTATAGCAATCATCCACATTGTTGATGCCTAATACGTGCTGCCCCCCGTGTTCTGACGGCAAGACGAGGTGAACAATGGCCACAGCCAAACGGATGTTTGAGTTCGTTTCAGGAAACTCCAGCAAGTTTTGGGAAGTTTGGATTGACGGCGTTGAGGTGTGCACTCGCTATGGTCGAATCGGTTCCGCCGGTCGATCGACGCGAAAAGCCGAAAGCAATATCGACAAAGCGAAGGAGCTGTACGAAAAGCTCATCACTGAAAAGAGCAGGAATGGCTACACGGAAATGGGTAAATCGCCTGCTTCACATGTAAAGAAAGCACTGACCAAGAAGAGGGCTCCAGCGGCACGAAAAGGCCCAGCGGTCGATATTGCTGCACTGATCCAGAAAATCGAAGCCAAGGCCGAAGCCGTTGGCGTCAAATTGCCAAGAGGTGCCAAAAAAACAGACATCGCGAAGGCCGAAAAGGCCATGGGCGTCAGGCTGCCCGACGAGGTGTGTGCATTCTATCTTTGCCACGATGGCGGAGGCGATACTTATTTCGTTGAAAATCGCGAACTGCTCTCCCTTCGTCGCATGGTTGGCGAATGGAAGATTTGGAAAGAGTTATTCGACAAAGGGGAATTCGACGAAGAGAACGCTCATGGAACCAAAGGCGTTCAAACGGTGTGGTGGATTCCCGAATGGATCCCTGTGACCTACGACGGCGCGGGAAATCACGACATCATCGACATCGCCCCAGGCAAGGGAGGGACTCACGGGCAAATTGTTTCCTTCTATCACGATGATGAATCACGACGAATTGAAGCCAAAAGCTTTCTTGTATGGCTGGCAAATAAGGCCACATTCAACAACGAAAATGAGAACTAGCGCTCCGCAATACGTCTTCTTAAGACTATCGGAAATTCGAGTGTTTTTTCGCTAAAGATCATCATCAACATCGAAGCCGACCGCATCGCCGCCCATTCCTTACCGGCTCAATGCTACCGTCGGTCCGTGTTCTCATTGCGAGTTGGACAACGTGACCGTCATTTCCGTTCCTTCGTGGGCTCGCGGGGTTTGGTCCGCGCTGGGGCCTCGAACGGAATGAAGGGTGGATGATCCTTGTCGGAGATCTCGTGCTTCCACTTCTTGGGATCCTGCCGAGGTGGTTCAGGCTTTTTTTCGACGATTCCCGACTTTTCCAGCGCATCTTTGAACGAACCGGCCATGTTGAAAGTGTACCTCACAAAGCAGTCTGCTCACTGTTCCGTTTGGCGATGATCGTCTCCACACATGCAGCGCGTTGAGCACTCGGGTGCTCGCTCGGCTCTGACGATCCCTTGGTGTGCCGCAGGTGTTGACAGTCCGTACCGCTAGCTTCACAGTGATCAAAGGAGGTAGTTCAGGTGAGCCTAGATCGAGTGATTCCCAGTGTGGCGACCTACTCTTTGCTTGGGCGGAGCGGACTTCGCGTCTCTCCCCTGTGTTTGGGAACGATGACCTTCGGAACGGAGTGGGGCTGGGGCAGTCCCGAAGAGACAGCACGTGCGATCTTTTCGCGCTATCTTTCCGCTGGTGGCAACTTCATCGACACTGCGGATGGCTACACGGGCGGAACCAGTGAGCGCCTGATCGGTCAGTTCGTGCGCGAGCTGGGTTGCCGAGAAGCGGTGGTCCTTGCGACCAAGTTCACATTCAACACCAGCCTGAATCCTGGCGGTACCAAGCAGCACAGTGGCCTCGGTGATCCAAACGGTGGCGGCAACGGACGGAAGAACATCATCCGCGCTTGTGAAGACTCCCTGCGAAGACTCGGGACAGACTATATCGATCTATACTGGCTGCATAACTGGGATGGCATGACCCCCGTAGAAGAAGTCATGTACGCGCTGGACTCGCTGGTCCGCAGTGGCAAGGTGCGATATCTCGGATTCAGCAATGTCCCGGCTTGGTATCTGGGACGTGCGCAGACGCTTGCAGAGTGGCGTGGCTACGAACGGATCATCGCCCTTCAGTACGAGTATTCTTTGGTCGAGCGCAACATCGAAAAGGAGTTTGTACCTGCGGCGCTTGCGCTCGGTTTAGGAATCTGTCCGTGGAGTCCACTCGGCGGCGGAGTCCTAAGTGGCAAGTACCGACGCGCTGATCAGGGAAGCATCGCAGGAGAGGGAAGGCTTCAGGCCATGCGCGGCGCGCCCAATCCGGTATTTGACAAGCTTACAGATCGCAACCTTGCAGTTGCAGAGGTCGTCCATGAAGTCGCGCAGAGTGTTGGTCGCACTCCGGCGCAGGTCGCTCTGAATTGGGTGTGTACGCAGCCCGGTGTGACCTCTTCGATCATCGGTGCTAGCAAGCTCGCGCAGCTCGAAGACAACCTTTCGGCACTCGATTTCACGATACCGGATGCACTGCGCGTTCGACTTTCTGACGCGAGCAGATTGCCGACCGAATATCCCTACGTGTTCTACAGTGAAGCCTTGCAAGGCATGGTGCGTGCCGGAACGAACGTGCTTCCGGAACCACGAACCTTCCGACCTCGCATCACGTAGCGCGGCCCTCCTGTCCGAGTCGTTTCATCCCCCTTGAGTCCCCCGAAACCTTGTCATCCGATGCCAAACCGGGCATCGTGCGCCGCATGAATACTGATCAAGGCGAGTCCATTGGGCCTTTGGCATCCCTCTGTCTCGACGCGGATCTCCGGGGTTTTGGCAAGGAACTCCGCGAGTCGTGGGAATCGCTGATGGCGCGCCGGGCGGCGGGTCTGGTTCAAACGGACAAGGAAGAACTGGCGGTCGATTTGGAGGTGGCGAAGCGGCTCTGCACGGCGCTGGTGGGTCGTCCGAAGCAGTTGTGGGCGCTCGCACAGGAGTCCGAAGTCGATGTCTCGGCCTGGCTCATTGAGACCATGATGGACCTGTCCCACAACGGTCATCTCGACGATGCACTGGCCTTGCGGAAAGACTTGGGAATGCTCCTAGAGTCCATAGACAGAGTGGTCTACCGTCCGCTTCTGCTGGCACTGGCAGGGCAGCAGGAGCAGGCCATTACCGAAGCAAAGTCCGATCTGGCGCGGACTCCCGATGACCTTACGGTCGCCGACCAGGTCGCAACCGTTCTGTTTGCCTGTTCCCAACTCGCTGAGGCTGAGAGGCTGTCTCGCGACATCCTAACCCGCAGTCCCAGCGGCTCCCATCCACATCAAGGAGCCGTTCAAAGGCTCGTTGAGATTTTGCACCAGACCGGACGCCACAAGGAAGCACGCCAACTCCTTTCGCAGCATGGGAGTCCCCCGTAGCAGAGCAGACCGCCGAGGTCTTGAGGTCTGCACCCCTGTTTTTTCGTAGTGCGAGCACGGCGGTGTCTTTATGCTCTGCGGCCATGAGTTCACGACTAAACGAAATGGAAAACGAAGGGCTGGTGGTGATCGGGCGGGTGGTTGGCAATGAGTACGACTCACCGGAGCCGATCGAGGCGCTCGCGGCGGCGGTCGATGCGTGGGGAGAGAAGCTGTCGCTGCCGCTCGGGCTCGTCTACTGCGGCACGACGATCAACTGGCCGGATGATGTGCGGTATACGCCGATTGTGATCGGGCTGATTACGTTTGGCGGATACGGAGACGATGACGAGCCGGTCGCCGGTGAAGTCGGACCGGCGGATATGGATGTGGGCAGGGCGAAGGCGATCCCTGCGGAGTTCTGGAACTCACTGCGCGAGCAGCACGGGGTCACGTTGTCGGGCACCGATGAGGTGTATCTGGCGGCGGCGGGCTGGACCTGGGTGTCCATCGGTACTCCCGAAGGAGACAGGGTGTGCTCAGTTTCGACAGAAGACGACGGATACCGAGCGATCCCGGTGGAATTACGCCAGGGGCAATGGACGGCGAGGGTCGGCTACTGCTAGGAAAACCGTGCGTATCGCTCACAAAACTGTTTGACGCACCAGGGGGCAAGTTCGTAGCCTGGCACACCGCGTCGCGTCGACAGCGGCCCTGGTTAGACCGAAAAACATGCGTCCCGAACTCCTGAGTGAGCTACGAAGCAGTGATGCCCAGTGGATCTTGCGGACTGGGCGACTGCTGGCCGAGGACGGCGAGCGGTTTGCTCTGCTCGTCAAGACCCCTCCCTATGAAGAGCTATGTGCCTTGGCCCAAGAGCAAGCGCCTGAGCTACAGAGCTTTTCCCCCGCCAAGGTCCGCGAGCAGCTCGAACAAATCCTGCTGCTCGATGGTGTCTCCGCTGGTTTGCAGTGGCTCCACGACAGTGGTGCGCTCGCCCAAGTTCTGCCCGAGCTACACGCGACGGTGAATTTTTCTCAAGAAGCGGGTCGTCGCCACAAAGATGTCTGGGAGCACACCAAGCAAGTGGTGTGGCAGTCCCCAGCCCGACCGCTCGTACGCTGGTCGGCGCTGCTCCACGACATCGGCAAGGTCAAGACCCGCACCTTTACCCCGGACGGCAAGGTGACGTTTCATCGTCACAGCGAAGTCGGGGCGCGCATGTTCGATGACATCGGCCGGCGCTTCAAGTTCGAGCGCGACAGCCACCGCACTTTGCGTTTTCTCATCCTCCATCACTTGCGGCCGAATGCGTATCTGCCGTCGTGGACTGACTCGGCAGTGCGTCGCTTTGCCAAAGAGATTGGGCCCTATCTGCCGGATTTGCTCGATTTGTCGCGGGCTGACATCACCTCGCGGCGTCCGGGTCGGCGGCAGCAGGGTCTCGGCAACATCGACACCCTTTCCAGTCGCATTGACGGGATTCGAGCCGAAGACGCGGTGATTCCGCCGCTGCCGAGCGGAATCGGCGACGCCATCATGGCCAAGTTTCGGATGCCGCCGTCGAAACTCATTGGTGATCTCAAGCGCGAGCTGCTGGCCAAGATTGACTCGGGCGACATCGAGCCTCGCATGGAGTCCGAGTACTACCTGCCGTATGTCGAACAGATGCTGGCTGCCCGTTCCGAGGCCCCGACACCGTGCTGCGAGTAGTTTGAGAGGATGAGGTCCACGATCATGTCTCCTGCTGAATCGAATTCCGCTGCGCCGCTCTATGCCATCGTCCTTGCCGCCGGGCAGGGCACCCGGATGCGTTCCGCGGTGGCCAAGGTCTTGCACAGGGTCTTGGGCCGCACCATGGTCGATTGCTCGCTGTCACTGCTGGCCCCGCTCGGGGTGCAAAAGACCGCGCTGGTGCTTGGGCATCAGGCAGCGGCGGTCGAAGCTTCGGTACGGTCGAGCGGACTACCCGTTCCCGACCTTCGCATTGCGATTCAAACCGAGCAGCGTGGTACGGCCGACGCTGTCCGAAGTGCGCTTCCGGCACTGCCGGAGCTGGCGACGACTGGCGGCAAGGTGCTGATCCTGTATGGCGATACGCCGCTTTTGACAGTCGAACGGCTGCGAGAGCTGCTGGTGAAGACGACGGGGAAGCTGGGCATGTTGGCCACGACCCTCGCTGATCCCCACGGCTACGGTCGGTTGATCCGGCAAGACGGCCGGGCGCAGCGGATTGTCGAGCACAAGGACTGCACGCCCGAGCAGCTCGCCGTCTGTGAGGTCAACGCCGGGATTTACGCCGTCGATGCTCAGTTTTTGGTCGAGTCGCTCGCTCAGGTCCAGAGCCACAATGCCCAGCGAGAGTTCTATTTGACCGATCTCGTCGCAATGGCCGCGTCGGCGGGTGAGCTGGTCACGGTGATCTCGGCACCATCCGATGAGGTGATGGGGGTCAACGACCGGGTCGATCTTGGCACAGCCGAGGCGATTGCTCGTGCCCGCATCTGCAAGGCGCATATGCTCGCGGGCGTGACGCTACACGACCCAGCCACTACCCGTATTGAGCACGCCGTCGAGATCGACCGCGACTGCGAGATCTTTGGCGGCGTGTCCCTGCGCGGCAAGACCCGCATTGGCGAAGGCTGTGTGATTGCAGAGGGCTGTGTGCTCACGGACGTGATCGTCGAGCCCGGCGCGCACTGCAAGCCCTACACCGTCGCCGCATCGAGTCACATTGGCCCGCGTTGCCAGGTCGGACCGTTTTCGCACCTTCGGCCCGACAGTCGTCTGCTGGAAGAATCTCATGTCGGCAACTTCGTCGAGCTGAAGAAGACCGAACTAGGTCGCAAGAGCAAAGCCAACCACCTGGCCTATCTGGGGGACAGCACCATCGGGTCCGAGGTCAATGTTGGCTGCGGCACCATCACCTGCAACTACGACGGTTATGCCAAGCATCAGACCATCATCGAGGATGGCGTGTTCATCGGATCGGACAGCCAGCTCGTCGCGCCGGTACGGATCGGAAAGAACGCGATTGTTGCCGCTGGTACGACGGTGACTCGCGATGTCCCAGCGGGCGCGCTCACGGTGTCGCGGGTGCCGCAGCAGGACAAACTGGAAGCAGCCGCACTGATGCGAGCGCGTTTCAAAGCCCGCAAAGCGAGGAGCTAACTTGGGATGTTCTGATTGCAAGACCGGCTGCGGAACCAGTGATGGCGGTTGCTCGACTCAAAAAAGCGCGCAGCGGCTGTTTCTGGATGACCTGTTACCGAAGATCTATCCCAGTCGCACCTATGGCCAGCTCAATGTTGCGGCGGCCTATGAAGCGGGCATTCGTGAAGAGGAGTGCGAGCAGCTTGGGCGGCAGATTGCGACGGTGACCAAAGCGCCGGTCTACCTCGTTCCAGCGCAAGACGAGGAGCTGTGCCGCTACCTGTACGTGCTGTGTGTGGGTCGCGAGCCTGCGCTGGTCGAGCTTCGCCAGTCGAGCGTGCTAGAGGGACTCGAAGCCGAGCGGATCAGCGAACGCTATCTGCGGGTTGCGCTATCGACGGTGGCCAGGGTCGCCTGCGTCCAAGAAGTCGCCATGGAACTAGAGCTGCGCAAAGATGGCGAGATGCCGCTGGCCGTGGTGCGCGAACTGCCACGCGGTGGGGTGTTCGATCCGCTGCTCCTCAAGCGGCTCCAGCGCATTGTTGATCTGCTGACTGCGTACGACATTCGGCACCTAGACCTCGGTGTCATCGAGCAACCTGCCAGCGGCCTTGGCCTCACCGATGACGGCTTCGCCGGTCGCTTCGGAATCGAACCTCGACTGGGCAACTTCTTGTTCTTCGCAGCTCCCGCTGTAACCACCTCTGAAGTCCACTTGCCGCTGGCTTGACGCAGCCGAACGGCTGTTATGCGGTGCGCGTGCGTTTCTGGCGACAGAGCGAGCGCAATCAAGCGGAAGCTAGAAGAAGCTTGGTCGCAAGCGAGCGCAATCAAGCGGAAGCTAGAAGAAGCTTGGTCGTAAGCGAGCGCAATCAAGCGGAAGCTAGAAGAAGCTTGGTCGCAAGCGAGCGCAATCAAGCGGGGCTCGTGTGCTAGTGGGATGCCGGTAACGTGAGGCAGAAGTGGGTCTCAGGGGGACCGGGGTCTTTGACTTCGACTCGGCCCCCGTGTTGTTCGGCGACTGCGGCCACGATGGCGAGGCCCAGGCCCGAGCCTCCGGTGTCACGACGGGTGGTGACAAAGCGCTCGAACAGTCGGTTGCGAACGTCGGGCGAGATGCCTGGCCCGCGATTGATGACCTCGAGGATGGCGCGCTCGGGCTCGTGGCGGAGGCGGACTGTGACCTGCGGTGCCTGGGCTGCGGCTGCATCGGCAAAGGCAATCGCGTTGTCGATCAGGTTGTCGACTGCACGGCGGAGCCAAGGTTCATCGCCGGGGACCATCAGCTCGGCCGGTAGCTCGCTGTGGAGTTCGAGCCTTCGATGCGCCGCTTGCGCCGCGTGGGCTTCGATCGATTGGCGGGTCAGCTCTGCCAGGTCCACCGGCTCGCGCACCACTCCACGCGCTTGTAGTCGGGTCAGCATCAGCAGGTTGTTGAGGATGCCCTGCAGCCGGTGGGTTGCCTCGGCAATCCGTGCCACGAAGCGTCGGGCAGTATCGGGCTCATCGAGTGCGCCATCGGCCAAAACCTCTGCCGCCGCCCGAATTGCTGCCACCGGGTTCTTCAGCTCATGGGACAGGTCCGCCGCCAGCTTTTCGGCCAGGTGCCTTCCCTCTAGCTCGCGCCGCATCGACTCCACCGCGTGGGTGAGGGTACGGACCTCGCGGCCAAAGGGCGGCGGCAGAACGGCCTGACGTTCGCCTTGAGCGATGCGCGATGCGGCCTGGGTCAACCGCTCGATCGGCGATGCAATCGCTCGACCAATCAGCGCAGCAGCACTGGCGGTCGCTAGCACCAGCAGCAGTGTCAGGAGGGCGGCGCGTGAGGCCACCTCGCGTAGAATCTGCCGAAAGCCGAGGCTTTCGCGGGATACCCGCACCGCACCGAGCACGGTTCCATCCACGCTTTTCAGCAGGGCCTGCTCGATGGGACGCTGCGGAATCGGTGGGCCGCTGGCCAGCAGTAGGTGTCCCGCTGGGTCGAGAAGCTCGATTCGCAGCCCCCCGGGGTGGACCTCGGCTAGCTGTTGCAGCGACGGAACACGGGCCAGCTCCTGCGGTGACCGACCCGAGAGCGAAATCACCGAGGACAATAGCGCTGCTTCTTCGCGAGATACCTCGCCAAGCAGGCGCGCAGCGCGCAGCTCCAGCCGCTGCACGGCGAGCAATCCGAGCAAGGCCGCAAAACCGCCGGAAACCGTCGCCATGGCCACGAAGACCTGCATCCGAATCGACAGCCCATGTCGCACCGACCGCCACAGCCGCCACAGCATGAACGCCGCAAAGAGGCTGAGCAGCAGCGACGCGAAAAGTGGCAGATAAACATCCATCGCACCACGCTACACCAAATCGGCGCTGTGGTAGCGTGACGGCTCATGAAGACCCCCTATGTGCGATGGTTCCTGCTGGCTGTGTTGCTCACCCCACGACTTGGCTGGGCCGACAAGGCTCCGCCACCCCGACCACAGGCTCACGATGGCCATCACGACGGTCATCACGGTGGTCACGAATCCGGTGGCGACAAGCCGATGGTTCATCGCTTCGAAGACCCAGCGAAGTGGTCCGCGGTTTTTGATGGTCCTGAGCGGGACGCCTGGCAGAAGCCGAAAGAGATTGTGAAGCGGCTCCAGATTGCGCCGGGGATGACGGTGGCAGACATTGGCGCGGGTACTGGCTACTTGATGCCGCATTTGGCTCAAGCGACCGGGGATAAGGGCAAGGTGCTGGCGATCGATATCGAGCCGAAGATGGTGCTACACCTCACGGATCGAGCGAAGAAAGCCAAGCTTGGTCAGGTGAGCGCGCAGCTTGGCGAGCCGAGTGATCCCAAGCTGACGGCGAGCAGTGTCGACAAGATCGTGCTTTTGGATACCTGGCATCACGTCCCGTCGCGGATTGCCTATGCAGAGAAGCTGTTCAAAGCGCTCAAACCCGGCGGAGCGGTCTACATCATCGACTTCACCAAAGAGTCGTCGCATGGGCCGCCGGTGAAGCATCGTCTAACCCCTGACGCGGTGATGCTTGATCTAAACACCGCCGGGTTTGTCAGCGAAGTGATGCAAGAGGAGCTTCCCGACCAGTACATCGTGGTCGGCAAAAAGGCGGCACCGTGATCGTTTCCATAGTCGGCGGCGTCGTGATAAAGGCATGTCGTGAGCTTGTTTGAGCCTTCGCTGACCTTGGTCATTCCCGCCTTCAATGAAGCCGAGAACCTAAAGGTGGTCTTGCCCGAGGCGCTGCGCTACATCGCTGAGCGCTGCGTCAACTGCCAGATCCTCCTCATCGACGATGGTTCAAGTGATGAAACCGGCAAACTGGCGGCCGAGTTTGCGGCGCAAAATCCGGAGCGGATGCGCGTCCTTACCCATCCCCACAACCAGGGACTGACGGCAGCGCTGCGGAGTGGTTTCTTCGGTGCTCACAGCGAGCTGGTGACGTGGATTCCCGCCGACGGCCAGATTGCGCTCACCGAGCTAGACAAGATGCTGCGGGCCTATCGCGGTGAAGATCTGCTGCTGACCACCTATCGGCATCGTCCTGATGGGCTGTGGCGAGCGACGATGTCCAAGACGGTGCGGCTGCTGGTTCGGGCCGCGACCGGATTTGCCGATCGATTGGAAGGTCCGTATCTGTTTCGGCGGGCGCTTATCGACGAGCTTCACCTGGTCTGCAATCGCTCGGCGGGCTCGATCGGACTGGAGATCGCGGCCAAGAGCCGCTCGCTCGGCAAGCGCATTGGCTCGACCGAGATTGAGTGTCTACCGAGGCTGTCAGGACGCAGCAAGGTCGCGGATCTGCGCAACATCGTGACCTATGTGGGTGAGATCTGGCGGATTCATCAGTCGCAAAAAGAGCTCCTGAAGAATCGTCAGAAGTAGAGCGTGGCGCGGCCTTGAACGTTTAGCGGCGAGCCGGGGGTGAAGTGTATGTCCTCGCAGCCGATGAAGTTGCCGTCTGGATGGGTCTGGACGCGGGTGCCGTGCGGGCAAGCGCTGGCGGGCGGCGGGGCACTGGTCGGTGGCTCGCTGCGAAGGCGAGACGTGGTGGCAAATTGCGCGGCGCGGTAGCGGCTGTCGGTGAGGTTTTCGACAGACAGTCCGACCTCGATGAAGCGCCAGCGATAGCCGACGAAGGCATCCAGCAGGTACGAGCCTTGGGCTTGCAGAAACTCGTCTTCGGTCGCCGGGCGGGGGCCGACGCCGGTGAAGCGAAGTGAGCTGCGCAGTCCAAAGTGGGTCATCACCGATAGCCCGGAGGCAATGGTGAAGCGGGGGGCGAGTGCCACTGCGGTGCCATTGCCGGCGTTTTGGCGAAATCGAGCATCGTTCCAGGTGAAGTCGACATCGGCGAACAGCCAATCGGTGATGCGCAGTCTGGCTTCGACTTCGCAGCCGAGTCGGCGGGTTGCGCCAGCGTCCTCTGTGACGCCCTCATCGCCAACCCAGACCAGCTCGCTGTCCAAGTCGAGACCCCACAAGCTCGCGGCTAGATCGAGTCGCTGAAACAGTCGCGTCCGAGCCCCTACTTCATAGCCCAGGGCGGGCGTGAGCGGTGTCACGGGATCTACGGTGCGAATCACTCCGCGTGCATCGTTCGAGTGAAAGCCTCGTCCGAAGTTCACAAACAGATCCACCACGCGGTGCGGAGATATCACCAGCGTTGCCTTGGGACTGAGTAGCATGTCTCCGCGCACTCCGGAGCTGGCATCGCCCTGGGTGGCCAGCGCTTCGCGTCGATCGCTCACGTCGAAGCTGAAGTAGTCGGCTCGCAGTCCCACGATCAGTCGTACCCAGCGAGACAGTGAAACTTCCTCTTTCGCATACAGAGCCAGGCTGGATTCCCGAATATCGTGCTCGACCACCGGGGAAAGTCGCTCTCTGTTCTGTTGGTAGTACAGGCTGTTGTGAATGTCATCGAAGCGGGCCGAGACTCCGATGCTGCTGTCGAAGGTCAGCCACCGCCAGCGCATCCTTCTGCGATAGGTTGCGCGCAGTCCACCCAGGTAGCGCTCATCTCCCTGTTCGATTCCGTCACCGTGTATCGGATCACGCGAAAACAGGGTGAAGTTTGACAGCAGCGTGAAGGTGTAACGCGAGACGAAGACCAGCGCAGTCAGCTCGTTTTTGTCGTCGCGAACTTGGTATGAAAGGGAGAGGTTTTGACGCGCCGAGTTGCCGCCCTCGGTCGGATCGATGTTCCCAAAGAAGTCGAGTCGTCCGGCATCGACTTCGCGCAGCGGAAGCTGTCCGGACGCATACCAGTCACCGCCATAGCTCGACACCGCGATCGAGATCGATGAGCCTGGCGACAGATCGTAGGTCAGTTTGGCAAAGAGGTTGTACTTCTTGAAGCGCTCCGGGTTTTCAAACGGTCCGTTCGAGTAGCTGCCTTCGCCAACAATCAGTGTTCGTAGTTTGCCAAAGGTTTTACTCGCAGCGACGACAGTTCGGATGGTGTCAAACCTGCCCCCTTGCACCGAGACAAAGTTTTCTGGGAGTCCGCTTTTTGTGACCAGATTGATGGCTCCTGCGGTGGCGAAGTCACCGAGTTCGCTAAAGTACGGTCCTTTGACCACCTCGATTCGTTCGATAAGCTCGGGAATGATCCAGTTGGTGTCGGCGTACCCTTGACCGTGTGCGTGCGACACCATGTTGATGGGAATTCCATCGAGCGTCAGCGCGATATCGGTTCCGTGATCGGCATCGAAGCCCCGCAGAAGGTACTGATTGGCTTTGCCACCTCCGGCATGCAAAACGGTGATAAGGCCCGGCGCAACCCGCAGTAGGTCTCCGACCCGTTGCATGGGACGCAGTCGGAGCTCTTGCTCGCGAACGGTCAGACTCGAAGCTGCCGACATCGGCTTGTCTGCCATCACCATCGTCGTAAAGCGGCGATCTGGCGTTGGCTCTGGTGCTGGTGCTGACTCTGGAATTGGGTCTGATTTGAGGTCGAGCTTTGGTTCGGAGTCGGTGGTTTCTGAACGTTGCGCCCACGTCACTCGTAGTGGTGCGAGCGCAAGAAGTAGTGGAACGGCGCGCAATAACATGCGTGTTATGCGCATAATATCATGACGAGGCATGGTACACTCCCCGATGCTGGGCGCACCACTCCCAATGCAGCGGAGTGGAAGTCCGCAGCTACGCGTTGGCTTGTCTTTACAGAAGTGAAAAGGAGACTAGGCAGGGTGGGGCGCGGGCACCGAGAGGGCCAGCCTGATGCCGGCTTGGGTGCTGATCCTCACCCAGCAGCGTCATGGGGAGTCGATGAAGGAGGGCGCAGAGCGGAACCGTGATAGCCAGCGAACGGATGAGATAGCTGCTGGCAAAGTGAGCCAAGCTGCCGCGTCCGTGCTCTAGCGGAGAGGGGGAATCATCGTCGTCATGCTCGTGGTCGTCGTCCCGTTCGTGGTGATTGTCGTGGTGCTCGTGGTCGTCGTGGTGCTCGTGGTCATGACCGTGGTGATAGTGGATGCCGCCCGAATCGTGGTCGTGATCATCGCTATGCCAAACGAGGTGTAGACCGGGCCCGACTACCATTGCGAGCAGGTAGCACAGCACGGCTAGCCAGCAACTCGCGAGCGTGCGAGGATGGTGTGCGCACAAGGGAGTGCCTAGCGGCCGCGCCGAGAAGGGGGGCGGAGCAGACCATTTGCGATGAGGGTCACGGTGATAAGAAGCAGGCTCCACAGACTGCGTACAAGCTGCCGCATAACCTGCGCTGTAACACAGGACGATCGGCAGAACCATGACTCATCGCGAACCGAAGGTTGCCTGGATGCGGGGCTCTATGCGGCACTGTGGATGCTGAAGCGAGCCTCAACAGACGATTGGTGAGACCCGAGATGACGACAGATCCAAGTGGACGTAATTTACCGATTTTGCCGCTGCGGAATACGGTTTTGCTACCTGGCAGTGTGATGCCCAGCCGGGTCAGCCGGACCAAGGGCATTGCCCTGATCGAGGACGCGTTGGCGGGCGGGCAGCTGGTCGGCGTGGTCGCGCAGCGTGAGTCTGCAGTGGACGATCCGGGCAAGGCAGAGCTCTATCAAGTGGGAACCATCGCGAAGCTGTCGCGCTTGCCGGGCGCACCAGCTGAGCTGATCGTCCTGCTGCAGGGGATTTCGCGCTTTCGGATCGTGGACATTGGGCAGACGACTCCCTATCTATCGGCCTACGTCGAGGATCTGCCAGATGTGGAAGGAGACAAGCAGGAGAGCGACAGACTCTTTGCGCAGATGCAATCGTTGGCAAAGACCGTGATCCAGCAGCTTGTTGCTGAACCACAAGCGGCGCTCGAGATGATTGCGACCATGGATAACTTGGCAGACCTTGCCTCGCTGATGGGCGCAAATTTGGATGTACCGACGATCGAAAAGCAGCGCGTGCTCGAAACCACGAATACTGCCAGGCGAGCCCAGTTGGTGATGGGTCTGCTGGAGCGAATGCGCAAGGGCGCGACACCGGAAGCCGAGCAGCCACCAGCACCGTACTTTGTCGCAAAGCCACTGTCGCGGGCAGCGTTCCTGGCCAAGGCAGCGGAGCTAGGCTGGATCTTTGCGGATCGGACTCCGTGCACGGTGGAATCCCCCGAGATGCTGACGTTCCGGGCCGGAGACGAGCTGGTTAGCTATCAACAGGAGCCATTTTTGGATCTGAGCATGCTGCTGGTTGCTCCCACAACGGCTGGTCATGCACAGGTCGTAGCAACCGAACTTCCAGTGCTCTGTGCGGAACAAGTCATCCAGGGCATGCCTTTGGAGACGGACGCTGCGGATCGGCTAAGCCAGCTTGCGATCTTGTTTGGTCTTCATGCGAGCCGGTCCGACCGACTGGCGCTGGACGGGCTTCATGCGCAGCTTCACCAGCTACTCGGTCGTGCGGATGCTGAGGCTTGCTTCTTTGCGTCGGTGGCCATTTCTGCATTGGGTACCTGCGAAGCGTGCCACCAGATCTTGGCGGAACAGATCGTGCGGGTGCCTGAGCCGCGATTCTGTGACTTCACTTCGTCGTGGATGCAGCGATGCGTCACTCCTCGAATCGCCGAATGGCAAGCCCGCTTTCGTCTGCTCAGCCCATCCACGCGGATCTGGCGGGTTCCGGAGCACACCAATCATCGTGAGGTGTTGCGCGCTCTGTGGGCCGCTGGATATGTGCCGATGGAGTTTCGATCGCATGAGCTGTCTGGTCTGCCGTTTCGCGAGCAGCACTGGTTTTCTCCTGACGGAGCGTGTCGCGTTCTGTATCAGTTCACGATCGAATCGCCGATCCCCTTGCGCTTGATCCAGGCGGAAGGTCACGGGCCGGAGCGAGTCGGTCGCGACCTGGCGCAAGTAGGCTGCGGGCTGCTGGGGCTCGACGATCTATTGGCGAAATTGGCGTCACTGACGAGTGGTACGCAGGTCATCGAAGCCATTGCGCAGATCATGCAGACCGCGCTGCCCGAGGATGCCGATCGCGTGGTGGCTGCCTTGGATCCGCTGTGCACGCATCCTGATCCACGGGTGTTGGTGACACTACTTGAAGCGGTCGAGGAAGGGCAGTGGTCGCAAGCCGGGCCTCTGCTCACACGGCTGACGGCCTCGAAGTATGCGAGGATTGCGGACTCTGCCAGCTACCTTCAGGAGACGCTCGAGTTAGAACCGTCGGCGGCGGCGAACGGCAGACGGCGGTGGCCTGCGGACAGTCAGCCGGAAACCCTCCTGTTTGTTCCGAGCTTGGATCGGAGCGCGCTGCTGCGGGCCCTAGGGAAGTGTCTGTTTATTCGATGGAATCCGGATACAGAGGGCGCACAGTTGGCAGAGCTATGTCTGCGATCCAGCGATGGGAATACTTCGATTCGAGTGATTCTCGATGGCGTAGCCCGGGGTCAGGTTGTCTGTCTGTCTGGCGGCTCTCGCACGGTGTTTCACGAGCGCCTTCGTCGGGCTCGCCTGAGTCCGTGGACCCGTCAAGAAATTGAGGAGCAGCTAGCGTGCGGCGAAGAGAGCAGCCGAGAGGAATGGTTGATTCGTCGGCGAGCGCTAGAGCGGATCGAAATTCGGTAGTCTTGGTAAGGGCGGCGCAGGCTTACTTGGCCCACTCGGAGTGGAAGGTGCCCGGCTGGTCGGTTCGCTCGTAGGTGTGCGCCCCGAACAGATCGCGCTGACACTGAATCAAGCTCGCGGGCAGGCGGTTTTGTCGAATGGTGTCGTAGTAAGAGAGTGCTCCTGCCATCGCCAGCGTTGGAACGCCGTGCTCTGCGGCCAAGCCGATGACCCGTCGCCAAGCCGTCTGACGACCTTTGAGCTCCTCGGCGAAGCTGGGATCGAGCAGCAGGTTGGCAAGCTGGGCATCGCGATCGAACGCGGCCTTGATGCGCGACAGAAACTGGGCGCGGATGATGCAGCCACCTCGCCAAATCGCGGCAATCTCGCCCAGTGGCAGGTTCCAACCTCGGGTCTGCGAAGCCACTTGCAGGAGCTGGAGCCCTTGCGCATACGAGCAGGCCTTGCTGGCATACAGTGCGGCACGGGCATCGTCGATGAGCTGGCGGCGGGCTTCGGCACCGAGCGGCTGCGGAGTCGGACCGGCCAGCTTGCCACTGGCTGCGATCCTCGCCGCTTTCTGTGACGACAGCACACGAGCATCAACCGCGCTCGCGATCACCGGAATCGGCACACCCAGCTCAATCGCATCGAGGACCGTCCACTTGCCGGTGCCCTTCATTCCCGAGGTATCGAGTACCTTGTCGATCAGCTCGCCGTTCCCATCGGGATCAGGGGTGCGGAAGATGCGAGCGGTGATCTCGATCAGAAACGATTGCAGCTCACTAAGATTCCAGGCCGAAAAGACCTCCGACAGCTCAGCGTTCGAGAGTCCGCCTACACGGCGCAGGATGTCGTAGGTTTCGGCGATGAGCTGCATGTCGCCATACTCAATGCCGTTGTGGACCATCTTGACGTAGTGGCCCGCGCCACCAGGTCCGATGTAAGTGACACACGGTCCGCCGTCGGTGCCATCGACTTGGGCCGAGATCTTTCGCAATACCTCGGCCAGCGAGTCGAACGCCTCACGCGGACCTCCGGGCATCAGCGATGGACCGTGCCGCGCCCCTTCTTCGCCGCCAGAGACGCCCATGCCCAGGTAATGAATCCCGTGGGGCAATAGCTCGCGAGCGCGGCGCTCGGTGTTGGTGAAGTGTTCGTTGCCGCCATCGACAATCATGTCACCGGGTTCGAGCAGCGGCTGCAGTCGAGAAATGGTGTCATCGACAGGCTGGCCAGCCTTCACCATCATGATGATCCGGCGCGGACGCTTCAGCGAGGCCACCAGCTCTTCAGCGGTACGTGCTCCATAGGTCTGCCCAAAGCCCTCGCGCTGAGCTCTGTTCAAAAAGGCATCGATGCGATCGCTGGTGCGATTATGAACCGCAACCGAAAAGCCCTTTTCGAGCATGTTGAGCGCGAGGTTTTCCCCCATGACCGCCAGCCCGATTAGTCCGACGTCGTACCGAGTCTCACTCATCCGCATCGTCTCCTTGCATCGTGACGCTAGCCGACAACATATCACGCAGCCGAACGGCGCACGCGTGCCTGTTTGTGTCGATCCGTGGGAATCTCTGGTGGGTTTTGGGTCGACATTTGACTACTTCGCTCGTCGGCGATTGTCGCAGGTGTGTGGCCATACATTGGACCAAAAACGTGCTACCATCGCAGCACGATGAAAGATATCCGCGACGAGATCGAGCGACTTACGGCTCTACTTTCGTTTCGAGTGGAACACCTTGCCAAGCGCGAAAACCGGCCCATCCACTTTTCCAGCTATGCTGTGGCGGTGCGGCCTGGACGGCTGGTTCAGCTTTTTTCGACGCTGCTCCATTTGCCCCGAGGCTATGCAGCGACGTTCATGCCGCGCTCTCAGCCCGAAGCAGATGGCACGTGGCGGATCGATATCCGTCGCAACGATGGTGTCACTCGCGAAAGCTGGTTTGATGGCATCGTGGTTGGCTCCGATGGCAACGAGCTGACGCTGCTTTACAAGGGGCGCACGCTACAGATGGAAGATCTGGAGCGGATCGTCAGCGATCTGACCAAACCCGGACTATCGGGAATGGCGCTGGATATCAACCGCCTCTATCGCATGTTCTTTGGTCGTATGGACCAGCCGGTGATGGAGCATCTCGACGCAATCCGCGATGTGGATCTGCTCGATGATGTGTATACCGCGCTGATCTCTGGCAAGAGCCAGCGGGTCGTCGATGGTTTGATTCGGCAGACGGTGGAAACGACTCCGATGGCGAGCGCTGCCTCTCCTCCTCCTGTGGAAGAGAGTGCTCCTGCTCCGGTGGAAGAGAGTGCTCCTCCTGTCGCACCGACTCCGATCGGAGCGGTGGCAGAGGAACCACTGGCAGCGCCACCGTCCGTACCGAGCGAAGCACCCAAGAGCGAAGAGTCGTAGCAAGCCCAACTGGCGCAGCACAAAGTAGCTGTGCCACGCGCTGGATGGGAGTTACTGGATGACCGGAACGCAGTAACCGTCGGTGCAGCGCTCTCCCATGCCGCAGCCGGACATGTCGGTCACGCTGCACGGTGCGCGGTCCACCTGCTCGACCCACTGTGCGATGTGGTTGCCAGTATTTAGTTCCTGGAACGGCAAGCGCAGCGGTGGATAGCCGGAGTCCAGACCCTTTTCCAGCGAGTTGATCTCGACGGGAACCATCCAGATTTGGGCGTTCGTGCCGCCGCGTACTCCGTACGGACGTCGCGAAGAGAACGACAGCCACAGGATGCTCTTGCCTTTGAAGCGGTGGACAAACGGGCTCCACTTCGGCCAGGAGTTGCCTGCGATTGTATTGACAGACGTGAGATCGATCGGAGTCCCACCACCGACCGGAATCACCATGACTTTGGCATCCATCGCATCGTAGGAATCGCCCGCCGCCCGGTTAAACATCACGAAGCGTCCATCAGGAGAGATGGCTGGATAGTAGTTGTTTTCTCCCGCTGACTTCACCAGCTCGGTGGGATTCCCAAACGTCCCATCGGCGTTAAATGCAACCGTGAACAGACTGGCCTTTTCGGTCGACAGATTCGGACACAGCGGTGGAATACACAGCGTCGGTGAGCGCGCAAACACCACAGTCTTTCCATCTGGCGAGACATCCGGCATGGTGGCGTTGGCCAGGCTCGGGTTCTTGCCCGTTAACATTCCGCTTGTACCATCCCGTACCGCGAGTCCGCCATACTCTGTCGTGAGCAGGTACTTGCCATCACTGGTGAAGGCTTGGAAGTTCGATCCAGCAATCACGCCGGGGCCGACCTCAAACAGTTTGGTTCGGGTTCCGGTGTCGAGTGCACGCATCATGGCCGGACCAGGAATGTTCATTCCTACCGCAATGCGCTTGCCATTCCGACTCATCGCGTGACAGCCGACACAGACTCCTACGGCGCGCACCGGTCCATAATAGGACTCTGCTTTTTGGCCACGGAGACCGAAGTCATAGCGAGCAATTCCGCCAATCGAAGCCGCCCAATAGTACAAGCCGCCCTTCATGTCATTTTCCGAAAACGACAGAGACTGCTTGGCGGTCGAACCGACTCCACCACCATCGGGAGCTGCGCCTCGCATGGACAGCGCCATCTTTTGGCCACGACCTCCCTGCATGATGAGTGCGGTGGTCTTTTCATCCGGCAGCAGTGCGCAGCCATCCCCCGCCTTGGTACAGGGAGTGTAGATTCGCAGATCCAGAGAATCCGACACCAAGTTCAGCTCGAACAGCGTCGCTTCATTGGGACGCCACTGGAACTCCAGCTCGTTGATATTGGGAGGCAGAAGAGCCCCGGCTGGAGGATAGGCAATCTCGGGTGCGCGCTTAGAATAGTTCGGACCGCCAAACTTTGATGGCGAGTCCGCGGGCGCACCTGGCGCAATCACCACTACCTGTAGCCGCACCGTCAGCGTGGTCTGGCCGCGATCCTCTCCGAGCTGCGCACGGACGATGCTCTTTCCGGCTTGTCCGGGGTTACCGTGGAACGTCATGCCCTCGAAGTGACCGAGTCGTTCATCATCGATCGACAGATGTGCTTGACCGGTGATGTCTTCCGTACCTCGCATGACTTTGAAGTCGAGCTGGAGCGGACTCTTACCATCGCTCGTCAGGACCGGATCACCAGGCAGCACGGTGAGCAGCGCACCCATCGGAGGATCTTCGGGCATGCGGCCATTGCCTGCACCAACGACATCTGTGTCCCCGTCACGCAGCGCGCTACAGCTACCAAGCAGAGCCAGCCCGAGCAGCCAAGGAGCAATCGTGTTCCGTCCGAATCGAGTGAAGGTAGGCATGGAGAGTGTACCTCTTAGCAGCTTGTGATTCGTAAGCCGCCCTTATACCAAGGAGCACACTTGCTGCGGCGAGGAATTTTTCAGCAGCGTTCGGTCTTGACTAAAATGATTTGTGAGGAAGACAGTACTAAGTAGTCTCTCTTTTAGAGAGAGTAAGGGGGGTTCTCAATGCTTGATCTTCCGGTGGATCAGATCGCTTCAATGTTCATGGCCCAGTACGATATGAGAAAAAATCCTCAGGGCAGCCCAGAGGCAGTCAGCCGAGCCTTTAACACTTGGTTTGATCGGATGATGCTTCCTCCGCAAAATAAGGCACTGGCCTGTGCCAAGGTGGTTCAGCAGGTTCTCACTCGCAAGGTCGCTGGGGGTCTGCATCACAAGCCGGCCGCCCCTGCAGCCGCAGGTCAGCCCTGTCCCACCTGCGGTCGTAAGTAGTCGTTGCTCCGCCGCTGTGATACAACGCGGCGCATGTTGACTTTGCAAGTACGGGACTCTGTTCGCCGCGCTGTTCCGGCCGAGTTGCGTAGGGTACTCCGTCATCAGGTGGGTCGGGCGATGCGAGCGGCTGGCGTCGAGTCGGCGCTCGTAGCACTGACCCTGTCCGATGACGAGGAACTGCACGAGCTGAACCTCGAGTATGCCGATGAAGATCATCCCACCGATGTGCTGTCGTTTGCGCAGCGGGATGCCGACCCTGGCTTTGTGGTGCCACTCCCTCCCGGGGCCGTCGAGCCACTTGGAGATGTCATCATCTCTGTGGAAACCGCGCAGCGTCAAGCCGATGCGCAGGGTCACGACCTATTGTCCGAGATGTGTCACTTATCTGTCCACGGGCTGTGTCACTTGCTCGGGATGGATCATCGCGATTCCCAAGAGGAGCGCTGGATGTTTGGTTATGAAGCGCTGCTGCGCAAAGAGGCACGCGGAGTGGGCCGGATTACTCGTCAACAGATGCCTTCAGCACCAGGATCAGTGAAGCAGGAAGACCATCCGCGCTAGCGCAATCCCTGCTGCCTTCAGAGACGGTGCAGCAAACAGTACCCAGCCTACACAGACAAAGTGGAACGTCCACAGCCAACCCCAAAATCCGCTCCATCGGGACTGCGAGTCCGTACTCTGTCCGCGTAGCTTCCGATACAGGCGTTCGATTCCCAAACCTGCTCCGTGCCATAGTCCCCACACTACAAAATGACCGGCGGGTCCATGCCACAGCCCACACAACGCCATCACAAACAGTAGGTTGAGGACGGCGCGCCACGGTGGGACATGGCTGCCCCCGAGCGGAATAAACAAGTAGTCACGAATCCAGCTCGACAACGAGATATGCCAGCGACGCCAGAAGTCTTGCAAACTGCGCGCAACATAGGGGTAGTTGAAGTTCTCGGGAATGCGATATCCCAGCAGCAGAGAGACTCCGATTGCGACATCGGAGTAGCCCGAAAAGTCAGCGTAAATCTGACCTGCGTAGGCATACATTGCCATCCACAGCCCGAGTGGCGTAACCAGTTCGGGGGCCTTCAATCGCAGCGTAATGGTGGCCAGGGAATCCGCAATCAGTACCTTCTTGAGAAGCCCGACAAGGATCCGCCATAGCCCTTGCGCGATCTGCTCTTGACGAGTCCCGGATGGAGCCAGCGCAGGGTCTGTTCCAAACTGTTGATAGCGCTTGATTGGACCAGCCAGTAGCGTCGGAAAAAACAGCGCAAACAGGAAGAAGTCGGTGCACCGCTTGTGCAGCGGTGGTAGCGGATGTGGACGAACAATCTTGCCTTGGTAGATATCGGTCAGATAGTGGACAAACTCGAACGTGAAAAACGAAATTCCCAGAGGAATTTGTAATTCCAGCGATAACACCTCGGCGTGCTGGGATAGCTGCGCAGAAGTTGTTCCGGTAGGTAGCACAGCGGCCACGCTGCGCAGAAACAACACCGAGTACTTAAAGTAACAAAGTACCGCCACGCACAGGCTGACTCCAAGGGCAAACAGCGTCGATCGGCGCTCGCTCTGCAAGCGCTCTCCTAGGACAAAGACCACCCCTCCCAGCGCCAAGATGAGCGCAGCATGAGGCAGGGAGCCCCACGCATAGAACAGCAGCGAAACCAAACAGAGCGTCAGCGCTCGAAACCGCGATGGAATCAAGGCATACAGGGGCACCGTCAGCAGGACCAACAGTCCATAGCTAAGACTGAGCAGCGACATGGCGGCTTACTTGGCCTCCAGCGCGCAGAATCGCTTCGCTACATCTTCCGCAATCATCGCAGAGAGCACCTGATTGCCGTCGCGTGTGAAGTGGTCGATGTCTAGAAAGTGCTCGCTCCGTAACTCGGGTCTTCGATCATAGTCCGCAACCACCAGACCGGCTGCTTGTACCGACTGTTTGATCTCTGTCACCAGGTTCCGATATCCATCGGTTTCACCGAGTGGTCCGATCAAGTAGTGATTGTGCGGATTGACCATCACCAGGGTCTGCAAGTCACGGTGCTGCTGCAAAAAATCGATGAGAGCACGGGTCGCAATCCAGTTCCACGCAGCCGCAGAATGACTGGGTAGGTAGTCGTAGTGAGCGACAAAGGACTCTCTTTTGTGATCACGCTCAAACCAAGGACGATTCCGGACTTTGGCATCGATGATGATCGGAACTTCTTTGGGGCCATGCAGTCGGCGCAGCGCTCGGGTGAGCAGTTCCCGAAGTCGTGGTCGCAGCGGTCCACCGACGAGAAGCTCGGCCACATGACGACGCTGCTGAAACAGGTACAGGTGTGCCAGGGCCTTTGCAAGCCAAGTGTCCGAGCGTGCCCACAGACCTCGGTTCGGATTGGGAAGACCGAGTCTGCGCAAAAGGAGTCCATCCTCCGCAAGAGCATAGGATAGACAAGGATAGTTCATGGACTCCGAGGCAAAGCGCTTGGAGAAGAACAGCAGGTTGCTACTTAGCACGATCACCAGATCGCGTGTGCCTTGGCGACCAGCGCGCAATCGATCGTACAGAATGTGGAGCGCGGCCAGCTGATCGGCGGCTCTCGCGGCTGACATCGAGACCGACCAGACTCGAACTTTGCGATTGGCATACGCCCCCACTAGGCGGGAAGAGAGTTCCTGGGGGAGCAGATCGACCAGCCGTTCTCCGGGTCCGTTTTCGACGGAAGCGAGTACCGAGTCACCAACCAGCACCACATCAAAAGCGGGCTCTGTGGATTCGCGTGCTTGTTCCAACCGCAGCAGCTCGTCATCGGCAAAACACCCAAACGGATTGCGGACATCCCGAAGCACGCGTTGATCCTCTGGCAGCCAGAGCCGCAGCACACACTCTAGGAGTGCGAGAAGCAGCAAGGCGAAACCAAAAGGACGAAGTCGGCGCATGGTCTACTGGCGCTCAAAGTAGTCCGACAACTGCTGATCAGCGACGGGGTTTGAGATCTTCCGAGCCACGCACCAATACGCAGCAGAGAGCGAATAGAGCCGCGTCCCAAAGATCCGATGCAGACGCTCATTCCACACCGAGGTCCGATTCCCAAGGCGTGGCAGATGACACACGGTTCGCTCACAGACGAACCCGGTCAGGCCGAGCAGCTTGCTCAAGTTGCGCAGCGAGAAGCTATATAGGTGCCCCTCACCTCCGCCAAAGTAGTCCATTCGGAGTCGCGAATAGACGCCGTCTTCGATGGGCAGCCCGATGATCAGCTTGCCGCTGGGACGCAGGATCCGATTGCATTCGCGGAGCATCGCGAGCGGCGCGTGAACATGCTCCAGCACGTGGCTGAGCAGGACGACCTCAAATTCTGCATCAGCAACCGGCAGCGGTAGTTGGTTCAAATCATGGTGCTTGGCCTGGAGTCCGCGCTTGTGACACAGCCGCAGCGATTCTTGACTGACATCGAAACCGAGGCTTCCAGGGCCAGCAAACTGCAGATAGTGACCGTCGTTGCAGCCCAGGTCACAGACTCTCTTGTCGCGTAACTCGTCGACCACCAGCGCAAACGAACCGCAGAGGGGAACCTCCGCCAGCTGGGCCGCCTGCGCCGCCGAAGAATCAGAATCGTCCGTCCGAGACATCGGTTGCGGATCTTCGGCGCTCCGCCCCAAATCGGTCAATCCAATTCGTCTGTCGCGCAGACCTTAACAAAGCGCGCTCTTTTCGGTACGCTTGCCCGCCTATTACCCCGAGTCCGAGGACGGTATGAGCGAAACCAAACAGATCGAGCAAGTTGTCATCATTGGCTCTGGACCGGCGGGCCACACCGCCGCCATCTACTCGGCGCGGGCCAATCTGGGGCCCCTGATGCTAGAGGGCTTCATGGCCGGTGGCGTTGCTGCGGGCGGTCAGCTAACCACCACCACCGAGGTGGAAAATTTCCCCGGTTTTCCGACGGGTATCATGGGCCCAGAGCTGATGGATCGGATGCGCGCCCAGTCCGAACACCACGGCACTCGCATCCTCACCGAAACGGTCGAACGAGTCGATCTCAGCCAGCAGCCGTTCCTGGTGCAGACCGATAGCCAGACCGTGTACGCTAGAGCGCTTATCATTGCGACGGGCGCGACCGCCAAGCGGATGTCGATTCCCGGCGAAGAGAAGCTGTGGCAGCGCGGAATCAGTGCCTGTGCCGTCTGTGATGGGGCACTGCCGCTCTTCCGCAATCAGGTGTTGATGGTGGTCGGAGGGGGCGATACGGCGATTGAGGAAGCGACCCACCTGGCCAAGTTCGGTAGCAAGGTCGTGCTGGTTCACCGTCGGGGAGAACTGCGTGCGTCGAAGGCGATGCAGAAGCGTCTCGGCGACAATCCCAAGATCGAAGTGCTGTGGCACAGCATCGTCGAGGAAGCCGTGGGCGACACCTCGCTAAAGGGCGTGCGGGTGCGCAACATCCAGACCGGGGAAGCCAAGCTCATCGACTGCCGGGGCTTGTTCTACGCGATCGGTCACGTCCCGAACACCGCCTTTCTCGCCGGCCAACTTCACGTCGATGAGACAGGCTACATATTGACCAAGCCGGGCACGACCCAGACCTCGGTGGCGGGCGTGTTCGCGGCGGGAGATGTCCAGGACAAGCGCTGGCGTCAGGCGATCACTGCTGCGGGTACCGGTTGCATGGCTGCGCTTGAGGCCGAAGCGTTTCTGGCAGGACACTGATGTCGCTGCGTCGGGCCGCACTGCTGACGCTGTCCATCGGCGGGCTTTGGCTGGGCAGTGGCTCGGCGCGGGCGGCCGGCATGTTCCTTGGCACCCACGGGGCACGCCCAACTGCCCGGGGTGGAGCGTTCGTCGCAGGTGCCGATGATCTCAACGCGATCTATTACAACCCCGCTGGGGTCGTCCTAAGCCACCCGAGCGGCGAAGGTTGGAGCGTGCTGTTCGATGCGGGTCTGGTGCTACAGAACGTGGCCTATACCCGAAACGATGCTGGGATTGAGCGTCCGACGGTGCGAGGAGACGGGGGGGCAATAGGTGGTGCGCCGTTCATCATTCCGCAGCTTGCCTTTGCTCGGAAGTGGAACAAGCCGTGGGGTGGGATGGCGATCGGGATGGGGCTGTGGATTCCCTATACCGGTCTCAATCGCTATCCCGAGCCATCCTACGACACCGAGGAAGCTCGTCGCCAAGTACCGGACGTGGCACCGCAGCGCTATCAGCTCATTGGGCTACATGAAGGGTCACTCTCACGAGCGACGCTGATGGCGGTGCTAAACCCGGTGGTGAGCTTCTCGCTGCTCGGGGACAAGCTCCAGCTAGGGATTGGGCCACAGCTGATGCTGTTGTGGTTTCGCGCCAAGCTGATGCTCAATGGCTGCCCGCAGGTGATGTGTCCACCGGAGAACCCCGACTATGACGCGCTGGTGGTCGCACAGGCCTTTGCGCCCGTGCCTTCGCTGAATGTGGGGGCGATCTATCGACCGATCGACATGCTCAAAGTCGGTCTGGCGTTTCAGCTCCCGTTTTTTGTGCGGAGCGCCTACGGATCTGTCGACACTCGGCTACCTAGCAGTGAGCTGTTCAACGGTGCCTCGGTAGAGGGTCGCAACGCCAGCCTGTCTATGAACCTTCCGCCTGTGCTTCGACTGGGGGCTGAGCTGACCACATGGCAGAAACGGCTCCGCATCGAGCTGGCGTACACCGCCGAGTTCTGGAGCATTCAAGATCGCGTGATCGTCAGTCCCCAGGATGTCAGCCTCGTGAACGTGAAGGGCTTTGATACCTACAAGCTCGGCACGGTGTCGATCGATCGGCAGATGCAGACGACGCATGCCGTTCATCTGGGGCTGGAGGCAACGATCTGGAAGTACATCGGGGCGCGGCTCGGCGGGATGTTCGAGAGCGGTGCGATGCCCGATGCCACCTTCACGATCCTGTCGCCCGATAGCTCCAAAGGGATGATTTCTGTCGGGGCCTTCATTCCGGGCGTCCGGTTTGCTTCCGCACAGTGGCGGTTCGATCTCGGCTACTCGCGTATCATCCAGCCTGATCGCGTCATCGCTCCCGAGGACAGCCGACTCGCGCCGCAGAACCCGATCCGCCCCGACATCGGCACCGGACCCGGTCAAGGTGGCATCGGCGGTGGGCGCTACGAAGTCAGCTACGACATCATCACCCTCGGCCTCTCCGTTACTCGATAAAGTCCGCACACTTTGCTCGGAACCTTTCGACCGATCGGTGGTCCGATCGATCGCTGGTTTTGCTGCGTGCTGTGCGCTGCGATCGGGCGAGCGCGATCGTGGTGGGAGATGTGGCTGTGGGTATGCCAAGGGCGGATTGGTTCCGACGAGAAGGTGAATGCAGGTCTAGGCCGTTGCCGTCGGAGAAGCTAGCTCGGGCTGGTGGTTCGACCTAGCTAGCACGCGTACCTCAATCTGCAAGAAAAATTTTTGGAACCCAGAAAACCAAAAGGTGTCTGAAACTGTGACTGGCTAACAGTATTGAACCAGGCAGGGAGGACCCGATGGCTGCCATCCCCATTACGATTGAGGTCTACCAGGGCGATACCCTGGTGAAGACCGAAAAGCTCACCCAGGAAACGATCAAGATCGGAAAAATCTCGTCGGCAAACATCAACCTCGAAGATGAGTCGGTCAGCCGTCTTCACGCGCAGGTTGAAGTCTCGCCAGAGAACCAGGTCACCATCGTCGACCTCAACTCGACGAAGGGCACTTTCGTCAACGGTGCCCGGCTCGGTGCCAACAAACCGCAGAAGCTGACCAGTGGCGATGAAGTCAAGATTGGCGACGTTCGTCTGGTCGTGACCTTCGATGCGCCACCAGTCGTTGCTGCGGCACCGGTTGCTGCGGCACCGCCGCCCCGGCCCGCAGGTCCTCCTCTCCCCGGTATGCGTCCCCCAGGTGCACCGGTTGCCGCTCCGGCGGCTCCACCGGCACCCGCCGCTGCCGCTCATGGTCACGGTCACGGTCACGGACCGGCAGCGGGTGGCTTGTCGATTCCTCCGGCGTACGGTCCGAAAGCCTTTGTGCCGCAGTTACCGCCACAGGTACTGGAGCAGGTTGAGCTTCGAGACGGCTCGCGTGCCGTAGAAGTGGCCGCGCTGTTCGAGGATGCCGTCGTCGAGGTTCGTCACTTCGACGATCCCAAAGGTGGCAAGGTCACTCCCGCCACCAATGGCATGGTCTACGGTGGCATTGCCGCTCTCGGCATCGTGTTCATTCTGTTCGTCGCCAACTACTTCACCGTCGCCAAAGAAGTTGCGATCGAGGAGAAATGGGAGCTTGAGAACGCGGCTGCGGCTCCGGACAAACGAGCAGCCAAGCCTCATAAGAGCCCCGGCAGCCGTGCTCACGACGTTGCCGCTGGTGTCCTGCTCTTCGCGGGCATTGCCTCACTCGCGATTGGCACGCTGCGCAAGCAGAAAGAGAGAGAGGAAAACGAGTTTACGATCGGTCCGGCCCCGGGCACGACCTTCAAGACCCCCGGCGACGATCTGCCCGTCGAGCGCTTCCCGTTGGTTCGCTCCACCGGAGACCAGTATGAGATCCTGCTCACCCAAAAGATGAGCGGCGAGCTCCAGGTCGGTGGCAAGAGCATCCAGATCAGCGAGCTGCTCGGCTCCGGCCAGGCCAAACAGTCCGACGTGCAGGGCTCGTTCTCGATGATGATCCCCGCCGAGGGCCGCTTTAGCCTTCAGCTCGGAGACAACTTCTTCAACGTGAACTCCGTCGCCAAGGCGCGTACCTATCCGGTACCGCTCAACATCGACTGGGGCACGCAGTCCTATACCGGCGCGGTGTTCGGAGCTGTGGCGCTGTTTATGGCGCTGATTTTCTCGGTTCCGCCGGACCCGAAGTCGCTGTCGCTCGATGCGTTCATGAACGATCAGCGCTTTGCGAAGCTCGTGCAGAAGCCACCCGAGGACAAGCCGGAAGAGATTCCCGATTGGCTCAAGAAGAAGGCCGAAGAGAAGGACGACGGCGGCAAGAAGGCCAAAGAGTCCGAAGGCAAGATGGGCAAAAAGGACACGAACCAGAAGAACAAGCTCTACAACATCAAGGGCCCGCAGGATAACAAGGACATCAAGCTCGCCAAGGAAGCGGCCAAGGATGCAGCCAAGAACGCCGGTGTGCTCGGCCTGATTCGCTCGGGTCAGATGGGCAACATGGCCTCGATCTTCGGTCGTGACTCGGCACTTGGTAAGGATGCCTCGGACGCCATGGGTGGTCTCGTCGGTACGGAAGCTGGCGATGCCTACGGTGGCGGTGGCTTTGGCCTCGTCGGCGCGGGTGGCGGCGGCGGTGGCACTGGTGAAGGTACCATCGGCCTCGGCAACATCGGCACCGTCGGTCACGGCGCGGGTGGTGGTGGCTACGGTGCCAAGGTCGGCGCTCTCAAAGGTCGCAAGGCCGGTTCTCCCGAAGTTGTCCCCGGCACCGCAGAAGTCCGTGGCTCGCTCGATAAGGAACTGATTCGCCGAATCATCCGTCGACACATCAACGAAGTGAAGTTCTGCTACGAGCGTGAGTTGACCCGCAACGCCGGTATGGAAGGCCGCGTCATGGTCAACTTCACCATCGGACCGACCGGCGCAGTTGTGGCCAGCATCGTGCAGTCCTCGACCCTCGGTAACCCGACCGTTGAGCAGTGTATCGCTGGCGCTCTCCGTCGCTGGGAGTTCCCAAGGCCGCAGGGTGGTATCGTCGTCGTGACCTATCCCTTCGTGCTCAAAGCTGCAGGCGGCGAATAGCCTGAGCTGCTGTGGGCTCCCACTCTGCGGAGCCCGCACCCGAGACCTCTCCCTCCAGCAACTCCCTCTCTGCTCTCAACGTTCCAGACCGCTCCGCAACCCGCTCAGCCGGCTACCTGCTATCCACCATGGCCGGAACGGTGCATGGCGCCGTGAAAGGTGGGGCGTGCGCGGGGTCCACCAAAGCCGCCACGAGACCGTGCATAGAATGCCGGACTTAGCACCAGCGTCGGTCGAGGCCTAGGAATGTAGAACCGACGATGCGCAATCGTCACCATCGGCTGGGGTTCGTCCAGCTCGTCAAGGCCCATCATTGCGATCGACAGACCAGACTGCGAATAGCGCAGGAACGTCTCGTGAAGGTCATCCTCTTCCACTGCACTTTCGGGATCACGTCCAAGCGTCTCGGTCAGATAGACGATTCGGCGGATGCCACGCTCTTGAAGCTGCGCAGGCTCTGGGAAGTCGGAGCTGGTGAGATAGTAGCGATTGTCGGTTGCATCCTCATCAGGATCTTGATCTCGATAGGCAAGCCGCCACGAGTCGAGCAGGAACACCGGCCGCGAGCCAGATACCCCCGGGTCCGGGAGTCGTGGGCGATGCGTAATCAGCGCCGCGAGGGTTTCTTCTGCCGGAATGATCTCGTGCTCAGCAGGCCAGTTGTTAAAGGTCATCACCAGCGATACCGGATGGGGAGCGGCATGGCTCATCGCGTTCCCCAGGGCCACCGCTGCGGCACCCCGTAGATCGACAATCCACAGCGTATCGGTTGGGAGTCCTCCGGCTGCGAGTCGTGCACCAAGCTGTTCGGCCCGCTGCACCACGCTGAGCAAACGGACATCGGGCAGCTCACCGGTACTGACCTGATCCCCAAGAGAGGATAGCAGCGTCCACTTATTGAATCGTACCCACGGATCATCGGGCGGAAGCTGCCACGCCGCAAAGGCACGCTGTGAAGAGGGAAGCAGCATGCTTTGGGACGGCGGGATGGATTCCGCTCTGGCTAAAAAGTCGACGGACGGTGGACGTGCCGTGGCACAGGAACCAGCAAACAGCAAAAGCGGCACCGCACACTTGGTCTGCATTAAGGCTCCTTTTCACTTTCGGACCGCACGAACACCGGCAAACAGAGCGCGTTATGGGAGGCGTGACTGTCTGGAGTCAGCCTCGCAAAATAGCCGCAGAAGCGACCGTTTAGCACATAGGCACCGAGTGTCAGCAGCCGGGGTCCAAGCGGAGTCCAAATCGGTCGCTGTGGAACAAATGCCTGCACGATCCATGCTTCCCCCTGCGCATGCTCCAGCTTCGCTTGTGCGAGCACCCTAACCCAGTCTTCTTCAGATAGTAGCGAGCCGACGAATACCTCTTCGCCCACTCGACCCAGCGCTCGTTTGAGCACCCACTTGGGTCGTTCGGCGTGGAGCTGCTCTTCCGACACATCGCTGACCGCGTAGGTGAGCGGGATAAAGCGGAGTCCTTCGCACTCGCTGTGCGACAGCCTTTCTCGGTGCACATGGGCACGTGCGAACGCGAGTTTCGACTGGGTAAAGATCTCTGCAAAGTTGGACAGGGTACGTACTTCTCCCGATGAGACTGCGTCCATGATCGCGTTCAGGTTCCGCTGTCCTTCCATGTACTCCGTCGGGAAGTACCGATACAGGACAGAGACCTTCTGTCTGCCAATGCAGAGACCCTTGCCTTTGCGTCGTAGAGCAGTTGGAGAAGCGAGTAGGGCCGCAACACCACGTCGCTGAAGCTCGCGATGGATCAGTGCACAGACCTGCAAGTCTTCCGCATACGCCGTTGCGTAGATCAGCGCGATCGCACCTTCACCGCCAGCTAGCTCGATCAGCGCATCGCAGAGTTTGTCTACCACCGTCGTAGGATTTACTCCTGACCAGAAGCCAGCCGCTTGCGATAAAAGAGGCAAACCAAGCGCTTCATTATGGCCACCGGGACAGTCTGCATTGATCTCACAGGCTCGAAAGCCATCCTCTCCCCATAGCAGGTCAACCCGGTACAATGAGTACCGATCGTGAGCGTTCCATGAGGTTGCCGCGAGCCTCCGTACATCGTCCGAAAAGCCATAGCAGCGTGCTTCCGCTTCATCCTGATGAGCCAGCGCGGCAACCTGTGAAATCAGCTTGGCGGTGGTGACCGCGCAAGTAACCGCCTCTTGATGCTGGGTCGCAGATAGCAAGATGGGATGTAGGTCGACGCGTCGCTCTCCGCTGACGTACGCATCGAAGATCAAATAGTTTCGTGCCAGCGCTTGCTCGAACAGGGGATTGCCGAGCGGGTCACGGACCCCCAGCGGAGCCACCCGGATTGCGTCTGCTGCGGCAGCAATCACTTCATGCGCTCCCTGAGCGTGCGCCACAGCGTCGGATCTTCTCCGCCTACTCCGTAATACACCACACCGACGGAATTTGGCACTGTTTCATCGACCTGCGACAAGGTCTGAAGGGTACTCTGAGCATCATCAAAATAGACATGAGCCATCGCCCCGCCGGTTTCTTGGTAGTCGAAGCGCAGCGTCCCGTCATTGGTACGCACGATCTCGATATGCTCGTGCCCTGCGAGTCCCACTGCCTCTAAATAGGAAACCGGTCGCTGGCTTTGCGATCCAAAGTGCGTTCCGTACAGCGGTACGGTGATGCTTAGTGATGAAGTGGGGTATGTGACTTGGGCGAACGCCGCCACCTGGGAAATCCAATCGGCAGAGGTGGTGGGCCCCGGCTGTCCATCGCAGCAGTGAAGGTCGAGCGTCATCAGATAGACCTGCGCGAGTTGATCACGCAGGGCCGCTATGTGAATGGCATCTCCCCCCGGAATGTCACTGGGCGTCATGCTGCTCGGTGGGGCAAATAAGCCGACTCGACGACTGGGCACCATGGCGGCCAGCTCGGTGATCCAGGCGCGAAACGCCGGCTCGCTGCTGTTCGCGAGCTGTGGTGGGGCAATCACGATCCCATCAGCCAGTTTGGCCGCATCGGCAATCGAAGCCGAGAGGACCGTGCGACGGGCCGGGTCGCGGAGCAGTGCATCGAGCTTGCTTGGCGTAAGCGTTGTAGGCTCTCCGGTTGTGACCCCAAGCTGAACGCGGTAGCCACGCTGGCGCAGCAGCGACACTAGCTGTGCCACGCTGGCTCGATCGGCGGGGGCGGTGGGCGCTGCCACATCATCGCGAATGTACAAACAGAGCAGCACAATGTCGCTGACCACTGCCCGAGCGTCATCGCCGAGCAACGCGCTCTGCTGGAAGGGATCAAGCGTGCAGCTCTCAACGACCACGGTGCCACTGCGGCGCTTTACGGATTCGGGCAGTGCGCTACTCCCACAGCCCACAGCCGATAGGATTCCCAATAGCAGGGAGATGCGGCACAGACCGGACAGGAATGCACGGGTCATGAGGTTCTCCTACGTGCCGATGTTTCCAATGAAGGTTAGGTTGAGTGTCATCCGAAACTGACCCCCAATCGCAGCAGCTGGCGGTCCATCGGTCTGCGGGAGCAAAATGGGCGTGGCGGTGTCGGCACGTCCGAGTCCTCCCAGTCGCACATCACCCAGCCAGTAGCTATAGGCAGAGCGCCGGAGTCGTACGCCGACGCCTCCCTCTGCACCCAGCAGCCAGGCCGCTTCTGAGTTGGGACCGGGAACGCTTCCCAGCACCTTGCGATTTGCAAAGATGGTGCTGACGGCAAGCACCAAGAACACGGTGTCGCCCCCTGAAATGAGATCGGCCTGCATCCCGACAGAGATCGGGATATCGATTCGCTGGTAGTCGTTTCGCGCCGCAACCATGATGCCCGCACCCAGCTCTGGGCGGACGCGGCCGGAGTTGGGAATGACCTGCAGCAGTCCTCCCCCGTAGAAAGGAATGACTGCGCTGCTGGCGAGAAATCCCACCGTCCCGCGAACTCCGATTCCCACCAGACCACGAATGGTGTCCTCCTCGCTCTTATCCATGGTGATCCGTGGCACGGTGGCAACTGGAGACTGCGAGTCGAACGTGGGCGGCGGTGGTAGCGGGGGATCAATGCGAGTGGGAACGCCCGTCGGTAGTGAGCCCGGTGAGCGGGATTTTCCCGCGAAGAAGAACTCGCGTGACAGCAGATGGCCGCCGTTGTCGTATGACTCACTCAGCCCATCGAGAAGACCCCCAATGAACGACAGCACCTGGTGTACGCTGCCATCCTGGTGATAGGTGGTGAGCGTGCCCGTGTAGTCTCCATAGCGGCACAGCGAGCGCGTGATTGCTTGGTCTCCGCACCGGATGGTCGAAGGTTTTCCAGTGGGCCAGGTTTCGACCACAGCGTTTGGCAGATCCGGTGCGATGGGTGGTGGCAGCGCAGGAACCAGGGCGGGTGCGGCGTTTGGTACAGGTGGCAGGGCGCTTTGCGGCTGCGGTTCGATCGGTGGGGCTGCTGGCGGAACTTCTACCAGCGATGACGAAGAGCGCTCTTGAGCGAAAGAATCGACAGTCCACGCCATGGTTGCAACCTGTACGGTAGCAAGGCACGCGGATCGCCACTTGCGCACACTCATGGGCATGAAGTTTATCAGCAGCATCGCGCTTGGTGCGTGCAACCGCGCGATGTGCGCGATTTCTAAGAAGTTTGCAGAAGTACTGAGGCTGGCAATATAGTGGAAGGGTCTATCGGACAGAGCGAAACGAAGGAGCCTCATGAAAACGACACGAATTGCGCTAATTGGTCTTCTTGCCTGCGGCAGCTCGCTTCCTTTCCTAATCGGGGCGGACGGTGGTTGTGGGGCGTTTACCTCGACCACTCCGGCCCCGGACGTGACCGGTAAGTGGGCGATCACCTACGGCAACACGCTGGCTGTGAAGGTCACCATTGGTGGCTCGGTGTACTCGCAGACCCTGTCGGCGAGCGGCGGTAACTTTTCGATCACCCATCAGGGAAAGCCCTATTCCTTCAATCTCGACTGTGCTCGTCCCGAAGTGGTCTGCCCGAGCGAGGTGTGGCCCACCACGGTTGACATTGATCAACGGGATGCCATGTACAAGCATCGCATGTGGGTCAAGATTCCGACCCAGCAGTGCAGCGGCATGACCATGGCACCTCAGGCCAGTCAGTGTGGCTCGGGGACTCCCAATCCAGAGTGTAAGCCAGTCTGCAGCGGCGCTGTTACCACGACGACCGCAGATGCTTTCGGGCTGATCTCGGAGACAGGAGATCGCTTCGACCTGCTGCTCGGCGGTGGTTTCGCCAGCAACGGCGTAAACTGTGCGCTACTCGGCATTTCTGGTGCTTCTGCCACCCTCCTTTCCACCGGTAAGGGAGTCGACTGGCAAGGAACCCAGATGACCAACGGCTCGGTGAAGACCGGTTTTGCGGGGGGATGTCTGTGGGTTGGCGCGGTGGACCCGCTCACTGGCAAACCAGAAGCGCTGGTGCTGGGCGCTTCGCTCGAAATCTCGACGCCTTTCACTGGCAAGCGCCTGTAGGGGCTGCGACTCCTGTCGCACAGGAGTCTTCTCCAAGATCAATTAGGGAGTCAGTCGTCGTCGCAAGCGGTGCAGTAGGATCTCGGTCTTCGCGTCTTCTACTTCACCGCTGTCACAAAGTCTTAGCGCGTCCTCGATAGGGAGCCAGCGCAGCTTCGCACCGTGTTCCATGGGGGAGCCATCTCCTGTGGGGACTTCCGGTTCCTTTCGAACCTCTGCACAGACCAAAAAAAAGGCCTCGGGAGCCATGCCCGGGGTTGGGAATACCCGATGTCCCAGCATCTCGATGTCGACTTCCTCCAGTTGGACACCAGCCTCTTCCCATGCTTCGGTGACAGCGCGCCGCTTGATCCCTTCAAGACCGTGATCTTGGTCTTCCAAGATCCCTGCTACTACCTCATAAAGTAGTAAGTAGGGGGCTTTGTCAGGAACCGCTACTCGTGCTGGGTCTCGGCCAAAGCGCAGCGCCGGTCGGAGCCCCTGCCGGAGCAGGACCTCCACCAGCTGGGAGTCCTTCGCTCGTCTCCACAGACCCACTACGACCGCATCGGTTCCGTGCTTAGGACGGTCGACTAGTTCGCAATAGTAGGGCGCAGACAGTGTTCCGTCTTCGTAGCGATTCCTCAGATGAACGCGCCGCAGCCGTAGGAAGTGCCCGCGCCCCAGCTCCTCTTCCCCATCGAGTTGATAGTCTGTGACCAGCATGGGCATCCTTACCCGATGATCACAGGAGCGCAGGTCGAGACGCCCGCACCGACGACGATGTAGGGCAGGTTGTCCAGAACCTTCACGACCATTCCATCATCGGGCGTAAACATCAAGACTTGGGAGTTGTTGCGACCTAGTGCCGGATCAAACACCGTGACAAAGATGTAAAAGCGTCCTCCCCAGTGGGCAAATGCCCAGGCACGAACCGTTCCAGGTAGCGGCATCAGCGGATACTTTTGGGCGGGCATTCCCGAGCTTTTGTCCATCCGGGCCACAAAAGACTCCGACATGCCAGGGAAGTAGGCCCACAGCTCGCCTCGTCCGGTCCCGGTTAGCTCGGGACCATATTCGGTGGTGGGAAGCGAGCCAACGGCACTGAGCATCAGGGACTTTTTGTCGACCTGTGCCATCCGACCTTTGCCCGGATCCAGGTGCGAGCCGCCCGTCACAAACAGGGTCTCTGCTTCAGTGCCTACGCCGTCGGTGACAAAGCCCATTCCAAACGTCTCGAAGCCGTCTTGGGCGGGTGTAAAGCCGCTCGGTTTGCAGCTTAGGTCTTTGGTGTTGACCCAGAAGATCTCACCGCTATTGTACAGAACCCAGGCGCGGGCATCGCGGTCGACTGACATCGAGAACGGAGTCGAGGTTCCACCATCAAAAGAGGGTCCGGCCGGACAGTTGATGTTTCCTAGCAGCTTCAGTTCGTTTTTGCCGTCCTTTGGATTGAAGCTGAGCAGGCGATACTGTTCATCGACGAGGTAGACCAGATCGGCGTTCTCTCCGCAGGTGTTGATGCAGGTTCCGCCCTTGCACATTCCGGGGTCGCACTTCTGCACCAGATCACCAAACGAACCGTCAGCACCACAGACACGGACGTTGTCGCCATCACACTGCTTGGGCAGACGTGGCGAACAAGCCACACAGCCGAGCTTGGTTTCGCAGATTTGGGTGGGGAGACAAATGTTACGCGTGAGCCAATTGCCTCGAACACACTGCTTGCGCGAGCCGTCTTGGCACTGCCATTGTCCGTCGCTGCACTCGTTGCCGTGGGCAACGGCATAGGGATCCTCAAGATCCACGCTGCGGTTGGCTGTGCAGCCAATCGTGAGCACGAGTAGACAGGCAAACAGCGACCGGACAGAACCGTGCATCTGGACCTCCTCGAAGATACGGGATCAGCAGTGGAGGACGGACGATAAGCCTAGCGATACGCTGTCGTCAAAGGTTACGTGCGGCCGCGCAGTCGCCGCTGATCCCCGACACGCAAGGTGAGTCGCTGGGCATCGAAGTACTCGGCAAGCGGAATGCTGTATTTGCGACTCTGGGCCACCAGATCCTTAAACTGACCCGGGCTGATCTCGTGCTGTGTCGTAAGGAATGCCACCAATCGGTCGCTCAATTCGGCAATCGCCTTGCGTGAAAACAGCAGATCTTTCAGTCGCACCAAATCACCTCTCCGTACCAATTGCTCGACGATTTTCTTGAGATCATCGGTGCGGATTGCAGGTACGATAGGGGTCTGTTGCGACAGCAACGCGGGGAGGTCTTCGATTCTGGGGGCTGCGAGACCAACACGTACACACGCGGACAGCACGGCCATCACGTGCGGCGAATCTGTCACTACGGTAGGGACCGCCATGGGGAGCCGCAATCGTTCGCGCTCAGCAATGAGACTCCCTTCCGAAATCAGCTTGGCGCACAGCGCATCAAACACTCGTACGGACAGGCCTCGCAGGGGTCCACCCAACTGAGCACGGAGGAGTTCTTTGGCGAGTTCGGGGCTGTCTGGATGACTCCGCTGGGCCGCAGAGACGGCCTCGATGATGGCCTGGTTCAATTGCTGAAGCACAACCTGACTAAGCCATGCTCCCTCTTCGGTTTCGGGAAGGTCCGCAAGTCGAATCGCTGCGCCAGTCTCTGTTATCGCTGCGATCGCACGCCGTAGTGCTGGCAGTCCGATTGGGAGCGAGCGCTGCAGATCAGACAGCGAGCTTCCCTTGATGCTTCGGCGCTCGATGTGCAGCCGGGTCAGCGTGGTCGCGGCTTGCTCTCGTTGTTTGGGAGCGTGCAGCATCAGAACAGACTGCGACGTGGTCCGCAGGACTTCGACCAGTGCCGGACTTTTGCGTCGCTGGGGAGTGGCCAAGTTTCGTAAAATGGTCCCACCTCCCAGTGTGGTCCCGTGATTCTTTTGCAGTGCGAAACCTCGTAGTACGAAGCGATCCCCAGGCATTACACACAGCGGCTCGGCCAGCGTGAGCTGCGCAAGGCCAGTCTGTCCTGGTTCAAGCTGCTCGCGGTCGAGCAAGGTGATGTTGGCCAGTCGCTGTGCGGTCCCTAGGTGAACCAGTAGCCTACTCCGTCTGGGAAGTGCGGAGTGGGTGACTGGCAGATAGCGCAACTCGACATCCATGACCGAGGACGCTGCCAGTAGATCGGGATTGGCCAGCGTCTCTCCCCGTGAGATAGAGGTAAGGGGGACGCTGAGGTTGACGGCGATACGCTGGCCGGCCACCGCTGATGAAACGGACACACCATGGACATGCAGCCCCCGTACCTTGGCGGGCGGCTGGGTCTTGCGCTGGGGCACCGAAACCAGCTCATCACCAATCTGGAGCCGTCCTGACCACAGTGTTCCCGTCACCACGGTTCCGAATCCTTTGAGTGTGAATACTCGATCCACCGGGAGTCGGACCAACGCTTCCTCATCTCGACTGGGCAGATCACGTAAGGCGCGTTCGATCGCTGCGGGCAACTCTGAAAGTCCCGCGCCGGTCTTCACAGAGCAAGGGACGATCTCGCTGGTCGCAAGGAACGTCCCCGCGAGTACCTCATGCAACTCCTGTTTCGCTAGATCGAGCAACTCTGCCGTGACCAAGTCACACTTGGTGAGTGCCACCACGCCGCTACGGATTCCCAGGAGCCCGCAGATGTCCAGGTGCTCACGGGTTTGCGGCATCACTCCTTCATCGGCGGCCACAACCAGGATGACGGTGTCGATTCCGACCGCACCCGCGACCATGGTACGGATGAATCGCTCATGTCCGGGGACATCGACCACCGATACGGTCGTACCGGAAGGAAGCTGCAGGTGCGCGAATCCCAGCTCAATGGTGATGCCGCGTTGCTTTTCTTCCTTGAGTCTGTCGGTGTCGATTCCGGTGAGCGCCTTGACGAGGCTCGTCTTGCCGTGATCGATGTGTCCGGCGGTTCCGATGACGCGGAAGGCACTCATGGGCGCGGAGCCTATCAGATACGCGTTGCCGAATCCCTTCGCCACAAAAGGAGAGCTGCCGCCCCGTCGATAGTTGGGTCATCGATATGGTTTGGCAACAGTCCGTGAACCTGAAAGCCTTGACGTAGTTGCACACTGACTGTCGGATCAAAGATCCGTCCAGCTTTGACTTCGGACAGGTACTCCTCGGCGGACATCGTGGCCCGATAGGACGAGAATCCTTTGAGCATGCCACCAACGAGCATGCCCCGCAGTCCGAGCTGCTCGACCAGCGCTTTTCTTGCGTCATAGAGTAGTCTGCTGAGTCCTCGTCCTCGGTAGCTGGGATGGACTCCGATGTCGACACCGTATAGCCAGTCCCCGCTGGGATCATGGCTGTGCAGCCAGTTCTGCCCGCTCGCTTCCATATACGTATGCTGGTAGTGAGCAAAGTCGATGCGAGAGCGGCAGCTTGTTGAGCTGGCGGCGATCTCTCCGTCTGTGTGTACCACTACGAGCTGTCCTTCCGGGAACAACTGGATGTGGTGTCGGTATTGCGCGGCTGTGATGAGCTCGTTTTCACCGACGGTCGGGAAGCATAGACGTTGAATCTTGGCCAGCTCATCGACCATTGCAGAGTTAGACCGGCAGACGCGAAACTCGCTCATGGATAGCTTGTACTACGATTCGGCGAACTGCTGGAGCACCTCCGAAAAGTCGGGCCCCAACCGGCCAGTGATCGGAGCCAACGTGAGGCGTTTGGAACCCAAGCCGGAGGGTTTAGAAGGCAAGCTGAGCGTTTCACAAGGCAGGGCGAAGCGTTCGCGTACCAACCTAGACCGGTTGAGTGACCGTCATAAACACACTGGGACAAAATGAGGTTGGGTCTGAATACCAGGCCACAGTCTCTCAATCGCTGCACCAAGGGTTCAGGATGCTGACCGGCGGTGTCTGATGGCCAATCCGTGGCGTCCGATCCGCAGGACGCACCTGTTCACTCTCTAGAGCACTGTGTCGACAAGGCTGATGGGTTGTGTTTGGAAGCGAAGGTGCTGGGTGGCATCACCCAGCGGAGAGGTAGCGGCCGGTGCGAGGGAGTTTGCGCAGAGAGCCAGCAGTTAACGCCAGCCGCGAGCTTGATGAACCCCAGCCGGACCACGGTGCACGGCTGGTGGCGCCGAGTAGACCGGAGCGCGATGCACGGGGGCCGAGTACGCCGGCGCACGGTACACAGGTGCCGGGGCTTGGTGATAGACCGGAGCGCGGTAGGCTGGTGCCTGATAGACCGGAGCACGATAGACCGGGGCCTGATGAACCGGCGCACCGTACACTGGACGCTGATAGACCGGAGCGCGGTACACTGGAGCCTGATGAATCGGCGCGCCATACGCGGGGCGCTGATAGACCGGACCACCATAGGGTGGACGAACCACGACTGGACCACGGTTGTACGGGGAGCCGTACCCACCGTACGGACGGACCATCGGTCGGTGGTAGCCAACGCCCAAGTAGACGTGCTGCGGACGCACCGCGTAGTAACGACCGCCTAGATAGTTGCGACGATAGTAGTCGTTATAGTAGCTGACGTAGCGAGGCCGCATCGCATAGTAGTCAGAGGTCCAGGGGCCGTTGTACATGTAACCGCCCGCATTTAGCACGAAGTTGATACCCATCGGAGCGAACCAGTGACGGTGTGGCCAGCTCATATAGCAGTAGCCGCCACCGTGCAGGTGTCCAATCGGGTGCTCGTTCACATACTGGTAGCTCGGCTGACCGTAGCCGAAGTCAGCGACATCTCCCGTGAAGTACGCGTAGCCGTTCGACATCGTGAACAGGTTCTGATCAAACACAGGGTACTGGTGTCCGTGCGCGCCCTGTTGATTGCAGAATCCGCCGCCCTGGTCGTAGGCGATCGGGTGCGGACCGTGGAAGCCAAACATCTGGGCCTGGCTATAGGATGGCGGCGCTTGCCCCTGATACATCTCATCCGGTTGAGCCGGGGCCTGGTACATCTCGGCCCCTTGGCCATCCTGCCAATCCTGATTCATGTTGGCCGACGGGTCGAGGGTCTGTGCATTGGCAACCGATCCCAGCGAGACCGAAAGGACCAGCGAAGTGATGGTGGAAAGTAGAGTCTTCATGGCGTTCCTCCTGCCCGTAAGCCAAAGCGAGACTTGGACCAGCTTAACCGTCCTTGGTGCCAAGACTCGGATCTCTTCCATTACCCGTCGACAACGTTGATTTTTTTGCGCTCGGGTGAATATCCGAGCTGTCCACTTTGGGCCACAACTGTGAACGGTGGGCTACGCTTGGTGGGCACTGCGGACAAATTACTTGCCGATCCGCCGGAACCTCTGCTACCCAAAGCCATATGATGGTCTGGCCAAAATGGGCTCTTGTTGCCTTGGTCTGCGGACTGCTCTCGCTGAGCAGCAGCGCTGCCGACGCCAAGAAGTCTAAGAGGAAGCCGCTACCACCGCCCATCATCGAGTTGGAACACCTCACCACTCACCGCAAGTTAGAGCTTCAGCCGTCGCAGGCTGGTGGCTTTTCGAAGCGAAAGATGCAAGAGGTGTCATCTTTTTTACGCTGCCATCACACGGGACAGCGTCACTCGATGAATGAGCGACTCGTCGGTATTCTGTATCAGGTTGCTCGGCACTATCACAACGCCAAGCTATTTATCGTTGCAGGCTACCGAGCGCCCAAGGTGGCCAAGAAGAAGGGCAATCCACGCAGCCCGCACAAGCGTGGGGTCGCTGCGGACTTCCAGGTCGCCGGCACCTCGATTGAATCGGTGCGTGACTACCTGCGCGGCACCTACCACAACATAGGGGTTGGGTACTATCCAAACTCCGGCTTCATCCATGTCGATGTCGGTCGGCAAAAGAATGCGTTCTGGATTGACTACTCTGGACCGGGTGAAAAAGCGCGTTATACGCCGCCGTCGCTCCGACGTGATCGCAAGCGTTCGGCGCACATCGCCGAGGTTGCCCGAGATGACGACGCCTTGACTGGCACCCAGGCTGCTTCAGATGGAGAAGAAGCTGGCGGTTAGCCGCTGCGTTCGTCTGTTTTGAAAAGACCTGCCATTCCCATTGGTTGGGCTTTCTCGACGAGGCTTCGTTGACAGTATCCCTGCTTGCGTCGTACAAGAGCCCAACTCTCACCTCAAGGATTCCCTAATGTCATCATCAGATCGTTCACTGTCCGTGTCTCAGACTGTTTTGCGCAGTAGGCGCACGTCGGTTGTGCTGCTCCTTGCGACCGTGCTCGTGGGGGCGGGCGGTTGCAACCGCACCTCTGGGACGTCGGCAGCGAAGGACGACCTGCACATGGTTCCCAAGGAAACGGATGCCGTTTTCATGGTCAACGTCAAGCAGGCGCGCAAGAGCCCGCTGTGGGACAAATTCGTCGAGAAGTTCAACCAAGACCCGAAGTCGAAGGCGGACTACGACGAGGTTGTGAAAAAGTGCCAGATTGATCCGCTGAAGCAGCTCGATTCTTTGTTTATCGCGGTGCCATCGAACGTGACGGAGAGCAAGGAGTTTGCGCTGATCCTGCGTGGTGGCTTTGCGCCGGAGAAGTTCGTTGCCTGTATGCAGACTGTGGCCAAAGACAAGAACGAGCCGGTTACCGAGACCGACTACAACGGCCACAAGATCTACGGGGTCGGCAAGCAGTCATCCTTCATGACTGCCATTGGGAAGAAGGGCGTTGTACTGGCGGGTGGGGAGTGGGTTAAGCGCGCCATCGACCTGGATGCCGGGAAGGGCGATAACGCGACCAAGAACGTCGCGCTCATCGACATGATCAAGCGCACCAAGACCAGCAATTCGCTGTGGTGGGCGGGTCTGGTGCCGGCCCAGATGTCGGAAAAGCTCGGATCGAATCCTCAGCTTGGGCCGGTGCGGTCGCTGCGCAGCGTCTCGGGCTCCGTCGAGATCATCAAAGGTCTTGAGATGCACGCCTACCTGGATCTGGGCTCGGATGGAGATGCGAGTCAGCTCAAGGACAAGGCGACCGAGCAGCTCGCCGGGCTTAGGAACCTGCCCATGCTCAAGATGATGGGAATGGTTGCGTTCCTAGATACGGTCAAAGTCTCTGCGCAGAAGAGCTCGTTCGTGATCGATGTGAACATGAACCAGCAGCAGGTCGATGACCTGATGAACCGTCTGTCGGGACTGGCTCAGCAGATGCGCTAACCACTGCCGCTGTCCGGCCTGCCGCTTGTTGGCCCCTTCCCGAGCTGCCTTGCAGCAGGTTCTCATCCCGCCTGACAGTGGGAACCACTTACTTCTTCGCCAGACTCTCTAGTTCTTGCCAGCGTGCGTACAGTCGATCCACTTCCGTGCGGGCTGCATCGAGTGCGCTCACCCACGTGGGAACCTCTGCCGCATGTTCCTTGTAGACGTTGGGGTTGTTCAGCTTTTGCTGCAGCTCTTCCACTCGTGACTCTGCGGTGAGGATCTTTTCCTCCATCTTCGCGAGTTCATTCTGTTCTGCAAAGGTCAGCTTCCGAGTCGGTTTGGCCGCAGGCTTGCTGGCCTCGCTGCTGGTTGCGGATGTCGCAGTGCGCGGGGCTGAGGACTTCTTTGCATCGGCCTCTGTCGCTGCGGGCGCGCTTGTGCGTGTCCGTTCGAGATAATCGCTGTAGTTGCCTTCATGGAACGTGACCTTGCCATCCCCTTCGAAGGCAATGATTCCGGTCGCGACATGATCCAGAAACCAGCGATCGTGTGACACGACCAGCGCGCAGCCTGGGAACTCCGATAGGGCCTCTTCCAGCACGCCAAGTGTCATCAGATCCAAGTCGTTCGTCGGTTCGTCGAGCACCAAGAGGTTCCCGCCCCGTCGCAACAGCTTTGCAAGCTGGACTCGGTTGCGCTCTCCACCGGATAGGGTTCCGACCTTGGCATCGGCGAACCGGTCATCAAACAGCAGCATTCGCAAAAAGGTCCGGACATGCACCGGGCCGTCTTCTAGGAAGACGCTGTCACTGTCCCCGGACACCTCATCGAGTACGCTCTTGCTATCGTCGAGGTCAGCGCGACCCTGATCCAAAAAGGCGATCCGGGTGTTGATCCCCCGCAACACCTCTCCAGAGTCCGGCGCGAGGTCTCCAATTAGGGTCCGGACCAGCGTCGTCTTTCCGGCACCATTGCCACCGATGATGCCGATGCGATCGCCCGGCTTCATCAGCAGCGTCAGATCCGAAAACAGCTTTTTGCCACCGATCGACTTGCTGATCCCGCGAAGTTCCAGGATGGTTTTGCCGAGCCGGCCACCAGTTGGTAAGCGAAGGATCAGCCTGCGGTCGACGTTCGAGCGCTCCTCCTGCTTGGGCTTGGCGGACACTGCATCATTGAATCGATCGATGCGCGCTTTCTGTTTGGTGGTTCGGGCTGCGGGACCGCGTCGGATCCAGTCCAGCTCTCGGCGGACAAACATCGCCCGGTCGCGCTCGCGCTGGGCTTCGGTGTCGAGTCGCTCGGCCTGTTTTTCCAAAAAGCGCTGGTAGTTTCCTTCATAGGAATAGAGCTTGCCGCGATCGATCTCGAGAATCCTGGTGGCGACTCGGTCGAGGAAATAGCGGTCGTGGGTCACCAGGACCAGCGCTCCCGGCTGACTGCGTAGCCTCGCTTCGAGCCACTCAACGGTACGGGCATCGAGGTGGTTGGTCGGCTCATCGAGCATCAGCAGCTCGGGTCGAGCCAGAAGGGCTGCCGCCAGCGCGACACGTCGACGCTCACCGATCGAGAGGTTACCGACGATGGCATCCATCGGCGGTAGCTCCAGTGACGCGGCGATGCCACGAATCTCGTGCTCAACGTCCCAGCCTCCGAGATCTTTGATGTGTTCGTGAAGCTCTGCCTGGCGCGCAATGGCGGCATCGCGCTTGGTGCCATCGCTGGCTTCGATCTCGTGACTGAGCGCTTCCAGTTCGGCGAGCACTTGTCCGTGACGGCGCATGCCTGCCCGTAACGCTTCAATCACCGAGGATGTGATGGGGAGGCGTGGTTCCTGCGGGACATACTCAACGTGTAGGCCACGCTGCCGCGTAATGAGTCCGGCATCGGGCTCGGCATCACGGCTGTCGGTGGGTAGCGCGCCGTCTTGGGCCTGTCCGACTGGCTCTGCATCGGGCCCAACGAGCAGGCGCATCAGCGTCGACTTGCCAGAACCGTTCAGTCCCACAAGAGCAATGCGATCCGCTCCTTGCACCGCAAACGAAACACCGGCGAGGACGCGCCGGGCACCGAAGCTCTTTTCAACCCCTTGAACCGTGAGGATGGTCATCCGGGTTTCTTTAATACCGTAGGCTTTTGCGGATATCGCGGACAGTGTCGTCGAGCGTCTCCGCAGGGTCGCGAGAGGAAAAGCCCAGTTCGCGAACCGCCAGGCTGCTGTCGCAGTACCAGTAATGTTGAGACATCTCAAAGCTGATGCGCTCGACGGGACTGGTCTGGCCCCGGTGACGATACAGCTCGTCCACGGCGCGTACTGCGCCTTCTAGGACTCGATTCCAGCGTGAAGGCAGCTTGAGCCATGGACCGTCGACTCGGGCAATTCGACCAAGTCGACCCAGGAACTCGGCAAAGGTCCAGTTCGGTCCGCCGAGCAGATACCGCTGTCCCGAGCGACCCTTTTCCATTGCCGTCACGCAGGCCGGTGCCACATCGCGAACGTCCACGAAGTTGATGCCACCTGACGGAATCGCCGGAATCTCGTTACAGAGCAGACGCCGAACATCCATCGTCGATGAACCACGACGATCGCCGGGTCCAAGCAGAAGGCTCGGATTGACGACCACCAGCTCGACCCCAAGCTTTGGGGCAAGCTCCAGAGCGAGCTTTTCTTGATAGATCTTTGAGAGGTAGTAGGGCCAATCGCCGCACAGCTCAACCGGATACGGCCAGCTTTCATCAGCAATGGGTTCCGCTTCGCGAGCAATCGCAATCGTTCCCGAGGTACTCGCGAGGAGAACTCGCTTCACACCGGCGCGCTTGCAAGCCGTGAGCAGCCGCCTGGTGCCGTCGACGTGCAGGTGCATCATCTGCTGGGTTCGGGATGGATCCCGCGACACCATTCCAGCCAGGTGATAGACCTCTTTGACACCATCGAGTGCCAGATCCAGGGCCTCGCTGGAGGCTTCGTCTTGCCCGGCATTGGCTGCTTCGGGGGAGACACGATTGGAATCGCTTAGCAGATCCCCCTGATAGATTGACACGCCCAGCTCGCGAAGCTCAGCGGTAGGCTCGCGAGTCAGCACCCGCACTGCCTGACCGCGTCCCCGCAGCGCCCGCAGTAGGTGTTCTCCTAGGAAACCCGTGCCACCTGTAACCAGAACTGGCCCTCTTGTCGAGGGCTCCACCACTTGACCGTTTGCTTGCACGGCCGGTGACGATATCTGACTCGGCCGGGCAGTCAAGGGTGTCAGGACACAAAGCGCAACGCTTCGCCCGCCCGCAGCAAAAGTGGCAGCAGCAGCGGTCTTTCGGCAACCGGCAAGCTCTCCGCTGCCGCGAGTAGATGTTCACCGAGAGGGCGAGATCGAGCCGTGGGATGCCGCAGCCGCTGACCGAGCTGGGTCGCTGCATCTACCAGCGAGGGGGGGAGTTCCGCGGCCACCAAGGGCCCATCGAGCGTCGCCGGTTCCGCGATCCGGCCAAGCAGGGACCGTAGCTCGCTGTGGGCTTGATGTAGCTCGGTGATGGCGCGCAGGCTGAGCGGCTTGTTCCAGACCGTTGCGGCATGCACGCTGAGCACAAACGTCGCAAGCAGCTGCGCCGGCAGTCCGAGCACGATTCGGCGATAGTCCTCGCTGCCTTTGCGAAACAGCGCGTTGAAGCGTAGCGATGGGGCAAGCAGAGTCAAAGCGCGGCTGATTGCGGCAGCATGTGGCGACTCCTTGTGGCCAAGCAGCGGTCCGTACAGCGCGTCAAAGAAGTACTGAAGCTGAGCAATTGTCTGATCCGGCGTACCACCGCTGCGCAGCCCCAGGTGTTGAGCGGTGGTCTGTTGCTGATGGCTGGCAAAGCCTGCAAAGCTCGGCGAGGAGAGAAAACGCGCTGAGTCATCCCGGAGTGTGGTCTCGAGCGATAGCCATCGCAGTTCCCGCGCACCGCTGGGCAACGGGACCGTGCTCTCGGTGAGTGGATTTCTGCCAAGGGCAGCCAGCTCGGATAGGAGCTCTTCGTGGCGTACCCCGTGACCACTGCCGTGCGCGTCTTGTAGTGGACAGACGACGCTGTTCACATCGACCACCTGGGTGCTCCCCACCCGAAAGACTCGGTTAAATGGGAACAGGCGACAGGTCGTAAACTTCGCGTCGCGTCCGTAGGTCTGCTCGTAGCCGCACATGCCATCGCTGGCAAGAAACCAGCAGCCGTCGGTTACATCAGGCAATCGCACATAACCACCGGGCAGCGGGTGAAGCAGTGGCGCAATGCTGGGAACCCGTCCGAGCAGCGGTACCAGCTCTCGTTGTGCGGTGATCGCGATCCCTTTGCCGCGACAGCACGCTTGGCCGCAGGACGCGCAGTCATAGCGGAAGGCTCCATCCAAAAACGCAAAGTAAGTCGCGACCATAGCCCATCGTATCATGGTGAGTACGGCAGCGAACAGACTGGTTCTGAAGGACTTGCCGCTGGCCTGAAGGGGAATGAGGTACTTATATTAGTCTTATTATATGACTAATATTTGCGCTGCTTGACGGAAGGAACGCTTGGAAAATGGACGGCGTCGAATACGTGCGCCTAGGGCGATCTTGGTGCAAGATGTCGACATGGCGCTGCTGATTGCGCCCGGAGGTCGTTTCGATGATATCGCTGCTGGTGTCGTTTCTGCTCTACGCGGTTGCCTTCATGCTGACGGCGCGCATCGTACCGGGCATCGAGGTTCGCTCCTTCCGCAGTGCGGTTGGCTTTGCGGTGGTGTTTGCTATCCTCGACGGGCTTTTGTTTAAGCTGCTCGCGATCGTGACGTTGCCGCTGGTCGTTGTCACGTTGGGGCTGTTCTTGCTGGTCATCCGCGCCTGGCTGTTCATGCTCACCGACAAGTTCATCGATGGTGTAAGGATTGACGGCTTCGTTTCGGCGCTGATCGGCTCAGTGGTGACCGCGTTTCTGAACAGCGGCATCACCTGGATGGTTCACAAGATTTTCTAGCTCCCACAAACCATCCCCCCGCCCGGACTCATCGTGATCAGCCGGGGCCCTGCACGCACGAGGCGATGTTGAAGAACAGGTACTCGAGCAGTCGCTCTTGGGGGGAGAAGTTTGATTTGCAGCTACTTGGCCAGCGTGAGCTTTCGCTGACGACGCCATCGGGTTCGGTGTTGTAGGTTGAGAAGTGGACCCGTCCACAGGAGTTGTAGTCAAACGTGACGGTCTGCGGGCGATTGCCGTAGCTTGATGCCGGTCCGTCTACCCATACCTTGGTCTGCGTCTTGGGATCGTCGGATGCCTTCGATACCACCACAAAGCTGTAGTCGACGGCGACCTGCGCATTGCGATTGATGACGCCCGGCATCTGCTCCAGCCACTTGACCATTTCTTTGTCGAGCACCCGGTACTGTCCTCCGTAGTAGCTGCGTGAGTCGGCAGCCGTCGGCTTTTCAGGGGCAGCGAGACACATGGCCGGGCCGGGCAGGGACTGCGGCTCGAAGCACAGGTACGGAGCAAATTCCGGCACCTGCTCGATCACGTCGTAGGCCCAATCGGTCACATACAATCGCCCACCGGAGCGCACGAACTTTTCCAGGTTCTTTTTGACTTGTGGTGTCGCAAGCAGTCCCTGGTACTGATTGTCGGTGCAGTTTACGACGACGATGTTGTACGAAAGGAGCTTCGTTTCATCGGCGAGGAGCGCGCCCAGCTCGGCAATCGCGGGCGGATTACGGCTACCGACGGCGCGACCGTTGTACATGTCCAGCTCATCGATGCCAATCCGCTTCAACACGCACTCGATCTGGTCGTAGTCACCGCTGACCACCGCAATTCGCGGGATGTAGTCTTGCGGAGACAGTTCCCGGTTCTTCTTTGGCAGTCGAACGATGCCGGTGCCGGTGCCGGGGTCGGCCGGGACCGTGTTTTCCACACAGGCGACGGATTCCATGGCCACAACACGCTGAAAGCGACCGAGCCGAGCGACGAGCGGAAACTTGCCAGCAGGTGTGCCTTTGAGCCGGAAGCTTCCATCGAAGTTGGTGATGGCCTGAGTGACTGCCGGTGGCGTGTCATTGCACAGGTCGCAGCCAAGGCCAGGCGGGAACTCGGGGAGGTTATCGACGGGCACAAACACGGCAGCGCCCGGAATGGGGTCTTTGCCGTTGCCCGCATAGAGTTTGCCGACCACCTCGGTGGTGGTGCCGGAAGGGCACTTGGGCACGTCACAGAAGCGGCCTTTGCAGACCGGTGGAGGAATCGACATATCGCCCGAGCGGGGGCCATCGGTGGGATTTTGCCTGTCCACTTCATCCACGGGGAGTCGATCGACGCTACAGCCGATCTGGAGCGGCAGAAGCGAGAGCAGTGAAACCAGCCACACAGTTGCGTAAGAGCGGCGCGTCATGCGAGCCTCCGAGAGCGATTTGCGGTCACAGGAATCGAGCGAATGTTCGGGACGCTAGCTGCTCTACTTCGTCGGGTCAATCGTGGATACGGGCGAGTGCTGCGCGTGGTCGGACTGCTTGGGCTTTCGGCGCTGGGCTCGTGCCAGACTTCAGAGAAGACCGCCGTGAGTCGTCCAGGCGCTGCCTCGGCGCAAGATGCCTATCGGCGACCGGCAGAGCTAACTCGGGCGCTGCAGATTGTGCCAGGGCAGACTGTTGCCGAGATTGGCGCAGGTGGTGGCTACCTCACGCCGTACCTGGCCGAGGCAGTGGGTGTGGCTGGCAAGGTGGTGTCGACCGACATTGACGAAGCGGCGCTTTGGGCGCTGCGGCAGCGGACGCGGACCCTGCCCCAAGTCGAGGTTCGGCAGGTGAGTGCCGCGCAATCAGGACTAGAGCCGGGTCGCTACGATTTGATCTTGCTGGCCGATGTGGCGCATCTGTTGCCTCACCCGACCGAATACTTGCCCGCGCTCTTCCCGGCGCTGACCAAGGGCGGGCGAGTCGTCGTCAGCGGTCGCATCGACCGGCGAGAGATCCTGGAGCACACGGCCACTGCGGCTCGACTCGCGCTAGCGGAGCTCCCCATTGAACTGCCCGGCCAGTTCGTGGCAGAGGTTCGACCGGCGCGGTGAGCGTGGTTTGACATTGCGGCGGTAGGCGTATTGCTGTCACAAGCAGCCTTCCCTATAGTGCGCCGCCATGACCACGCCGCGTTATCCGTGCCAGACTGCTTCCGACAACCCTGATCCGTCGGGGGGCGATGAATCGACCCGTCGGCGAGTGCTCGTTCGTCGCGTAGATGAAGTCGAGTCGCTCAGCGATTTGTTTCTGCACTGCTTGCCGGCGTTTGGTGGGGCCTACCTGCGTCGGATCTATACGCTACTCGATGCTGCGATTGGGGCGGGCTGTCCGCTGACGGTGGCGATTGCCGGTCCGGTGACGGTATCGGGTCAGCAGCACACCTGGCTGAACCCGCTGCTCGAAACGGGCTGGATTGCGTACCTGAGCACGACCGATGCGGTCTGTTATCACGATGGTCACCGCAGCCTCGATGATCACCGTGACCCGGTCTACGAAGTGCCGATCTTTGGTGATGATGGTGCGCTTCGTGATGAGGGTACGATTCGCGTCACCGATATGGCGTTCGACGAGCAGGTGCTCCTTGATCAGGATCGGTTTTTGACCGCCTGTCTGCTCCGGCCCGAGTTTCAGAAGAAAATGACTGGGACGGAGCTGCGCTACTTACTCGGCGGGCTCTACGCGCAGCAAGAACAGAAGAACGGGGTCTCGCCGGGACTGCTGAGCACTTGCAATCGGCTGGCGATTCCGATCTTGGTCGGGGCACCGGGCGACGGTAGCGTGTTCTTGAACGCGATGAAGCTGTGGGCGATGAAGCAGGCCGGGCTGATTCCCGAGTTCTCTTTCGATCTCGATGTGCAGGCCGAGGTCTTCGAGTCGTGCGCGTATCACTACCACTGCCTGTTCCAGGTTGAGCCGGGCTCGCTGGCGACGCTGATCCTGGGTGGCGGCGTACCGAAGAACTACAACTTGCAGCCGGAGCCGGGTCTGTCGCAGGTGCTCGGGCTTTCGGAAGTGCGCGGCTATACGTTCGATGTGCAGATCGTGAGCGCGCCGATCACCGATGGCTCGCTGTCGTCGTGTCCACCCGCCGAAGCGGTGACCTGGGGCAAGGTCGATAAGGATGTCTACCAGCGCACCACTGAGAGCATGCAGGCCGACTACTCGATGGTGATGCCGTTTATCACGAAGGCTCTGCTCGACAACCGGGCTCGCTATGCGCGCTGGGCCGAAAAGATGGGCGAGGAAGCGCTGTTCGAGAAGCATCCCAAAGCACGGGGCTACCTGCGCGACCGAGCGGGCTATCGTCTGTTTGAAAAGCGAGGCGTCGCAAATGAGCAGCTCTTTTCTGCGGTGCGGAAGAACGCGGACTGGTTGAAGGCGACGCTGCACTATCCGCTCGGTGCCAAGTAGCCGGTGCGGCTCACCATTGTGGCCATCGGCAAGCTGCGTGATCCGTGGGTGCTTGCGGGCTGTGCCGAGTACGAAAAGCGCCTGCGGCCACGCCTTCCGGTCGAGGTCATCGAGGTCAAGGACGAGGAGCAGCTTTGCAAAAAGTTGCCACCGCGCTTCAAGATCTGGGTACTCGATGAGCGGGGTGAGCAGCCGTCCTCGCGGGAGCTGTCGCAACGTCTCCAGCAGGTGTTTTTGTCGGGAGCAGCGGGGCTGGCGCTGTGTATCGGCGGAGCGGATGGACACAGTGCCGAGCTGCGCAAGCGGGCCGACTACCTGCTAGGGCTGTCGAAGCTGACGCTGCCGCACCGTCTGGCCCGGCTGATTGTGATGGAGCAGATCTATCGGGCGCAGTCGATCCTCGACGGCAGTCCATATCATCGCGAGTAACACGCATCGCTTGTGTGGCAGCCCGCAGCATGTACTACAGTCGCCGCGACAAAGGGGACTCACGGACATGGCGGTGCGGTTTTTACACTCGGCGGACTGGCAGATTGGCAAGGTCTTCGCAGATCTGGTGGCGCACGACTCGGATCGGGCGGCACTGCTGAAGATCGAACGGCTGCGGGCGATCGAGCGAATGGCACGTCTGGCGACTGAGTACAAGCTGGACTGTGTGGTGGTGGCGGGCGATGTGTTCGATAGTCATACCGTCGCTGATGACCTGCTTCGGCGGACCCTCAATGCGATGACGGGCTTTGCGGGTCCGTGGCTGCTTCTGCCGGGGAACCACGACGCGGCGCTTGGCGAGAGCGTGTGGACGCGTCTTCTGCGACTGCCCGTGCCAAAGAACGTGATTCCAATGCTCACGCCGGAGCCGCAGATCTGCGCCGGCGGTCGTTTGGCGGTCTTGCCTGCACCGCTTTGTCGTCGGCACGAGTCACTGGATATCACCGAAGCGCTCGACGACATGGTGACGGAGGCGGGCGTGGTCCGGGTGGGGGTTGCGCACGGCTCCGTGAAGAACCGACTGCCAGAGCGCAGCGAAGCGGTCAACGAAATCGCCGAGGATCGGGCCAAGCGGGCGCGGCTCGACTATCTGGCTCTCGGTGACTGGCACGGAACGCTGCAAATCGCCGACAAGACCTATTACTCGGGGACGCCCGAGCCGGATCGCTTCAAGGACAAGGACCGCAGCCCGAGCGGCAATGTGCTGCTGGTTCAGATCGATGGTCCGGGGGCTGCCCCGCAGGTCGAGACGATTCCGATTGGGCACTTTCAGTGGGAAAAGCGGGCGCTGTCACTCCAATCGGCGGAAGACCTGGCGATGCTCGATGCCGTGCTCGGCGGACTTTCTACAAATCCCGAGCGGTTGGTGGTGGATCTGACGCTGAGCGGTTCGCTCCCGGTGTCACTGGATGACTCGCTGCGGCGACTTCTTGCTGAGTGGCAGGCGAAGCTGCACCTGCTGCGAGTTCACGACAGCGGGCTGCTACCGGAAGTAAGCGATGCCGAGCTTGCGGGACTACCGACAGAGGGACTTGTGCGCAGTGTGATTGCGGATTTGCGTGGCAAGCAGGCGGTGGGCGGGGAGCTCGGCGGGGAGGCGAGGCTCGCACTCAAGCTCCTGCTATCGGAATATCGCCAAGCGGAGAGAGGGTAGGGCGATGCGAATTCGGCGGATTCAGATCAGCAACTTTCGCAAGCTGCGCGGGCCACTGACGCTCTCTGGGCTCGGTGATGGCCTGACGGTGATTGCGGGTGACAACGAAGATGGCAAATCGACGCTGCTTCTCGCCCTGCGGGCGGCGCTGTTTGTGAAGCACAAGATCAGCGCAGGGGTATCGGATGATCTGCTCCCGTTTGGTAGCAAGGTGCGACCCGAGCTGCGCGTTGATCTGGAGTTCGGTGGTCGACCGTATTCCATCTACAAAGCGTTCTGTCAAAGCCCGCGTGCCGAGCTGACGACGCCCACGGGAAGATTGGAAGGCAGTGCTGCGGAGGAAGAGCTACAGCGACTGCTGCGTTTCGAATCCCCCCAAAAAGGCAGCGCTGAGCCCAAGCCTGAGCACCAAGGGCTGTGTGGTCTGTTGTGGCTGACGCAAGGCGAGTCGTTTTTGAACCAGCTCCCGTCGTCGACGCTCCAGCGGGACTTGCAATCGGCGCTCGAGGCGGAGGTGGGCAGCGTACTGACGGGGGACGTGGGACGGAAGCTGCTCCATATCTTCCGCGAGCGGTATGAGGAGGTCTTTACCAAAAAGACCGGGCAGCCTGGGGTGGAGCTGAAGAAGGCGCGGGAGCGGGTGGAGACGTTGACCGGCAAGTTGACGATGCTTTCGGCACAGCTTCGCGACTACGAAGGCAAGGTCGACAAGCTCGGAGCGCTGCAAGCCCGGCTGCATCGCTATCGGGCAGATGGAGCGCTCGGTCTGGAGCAGGCGGAGCTTGCGGCCAAGCAGGCGGCGCTGCTGGGCATCGAGCGACGAGAGCGGCTCCTGGAGTCTCTGCGGCGAGATGGAGAGCTGCTGACCGAAAAGCTCAAGGGAGAGGTCAGTCTGCGGAGTCGGCGACACGAACAGCGGGAACTTTGGCGGCGGGCGAGCGAGGAGCTGGCGAAGCTCTTGGTCGAGCAGCAACACCGGGCGGTCGAGCTGTCGGCTCTGCAAGAGCAACTGGCGACGCTGGACGCGGAGCATCGGGAGCTTCACAAGCGGCGGGAAGAAAAGCAGCGGGAAGCGGCGGCGCTCCGCCAGGGCGTTGAGCGGGTTCGCTTAGGCAACGAGCTGGCCCAGCGAGAGCAGCGACTGACGGAGGCGGTTGCGGTCGAGGAGCGGCGGACCAAACTGGGTGAGGAACTGCTGCGGCTTCTGGTCGATGACGGCAAGCTCCAGCGGTTGCGAGAGCTTATGCGCAAGGTCCGTGAGCGTGAGGTCGAGCTGCAGGCGGTGGCGACGCAGATCGAGGTCGAGCAGCTCGGCGTGGGACCGCTGAACATCAACGGAGAGGTGTTGAGCGAGTCGGGAGAGCCGCTGTGGCTGACGGAACGGACGGTGATTGAGCTGCCTGGGCAGCTTCGCCTGGTGGTGACACCGGGGCGAACCGGGGCGAGCAAGCTTCGTCAGCAGCTCGATGAGCAGCAAGAACAGCTGATGCGTCAGCTTGGCGAGCTGGGGCTCCCCGATATGCTGTCGGCAGAGCGTGAGCATGCCACCCGGAGTGAGCGACTCGGTGAGCTGCGCGAGCTGGAGCAGCGGCAAAAGCGGCTCTGCCCCGAAGGACTGTCCTCGCTAAGAGAGGAGATCTTTCGGCTTGATCGCAAGCTGAAGCTGCTCGGCACCGATGGTGAGTCCCTGCCAATTGAGGAGCTAGAGCGACGGCTGCTGGAGTGTGAGACGGCGCTGACCGGGTTGGAAAAGCAAGTGGGGCAAGCGAGTGAGGCATCGACGAGTAAGCGTCTGACGGTGTCGCAGCTTGCTCAAGAGCAGGCTCTACTCGTCGGGAAACTGACCCAGCATCAGCGAGAAGTTGAGCGGAGTCGCGAGCGATTGGCCGAGGAGTCGGAGCAGCTTTCCGACGCTGAAATCGAGGCGGCAGTGTTGGCGCGGGAGCAGGCGGTGGCGGCGGCAGCCGAGCAGGCGGCGCAGCTCGCTGCGGAGGTGGCTGGGGCAGATCCAGTCGGGGTTCGCGAGAGCGTCGCGCAGCTTCAGGATGCCGTGGCAGAGCGGTTGCGGCGGCTCCAGTCGACAGAACGGGAAGTCCAAGACCTGACGATCGAGCTGCGGACCCTTGGGCAACAGGCTCTCGATGAAGAGGTAGTAGAGACGAGGGCAGAGCTTGCGCGGGCTGAGGTCGAACTGGCCCATAAGCAGCGACAAGCGGCAGCGATTCGGCTGCTGTATGACAGCTTGCAAGCCCATGACCGCAGTGCTCGAGAAGCGTATTTGGAGCCGCTGTCTCGTCTGATAGAGCCGTATTTGCAGGCGATTTTGCCGGGTTGTCGACTGCAGATTGACGAAGCGACGATGGCGATGGTGGGTCTGCGGCGTGGCGAACACCTTGAGCCGTTTTCATCGCTGAGCATCGGCACTCGTGAGCAACTGGCGGTGATCGTGCGACTGGCGGTGGCGGACTTGATGACGCAGCGTGGTGAGTCGGTACCGCTGGTGTTAGACGACGCGTTGGTGTTCTGTGACGATGCTCGGTTTGACCGGATGCTCAAGCTGTTGCGCAGAGGGGCGACTCGTCATCAGATCCTGGTGCTGACCTGTCATGAGCGAGAGTTTCTGCGCGCCGGTGCACCGGTGATTCGCTTAGCCGACTGTCGCGATGCTGCTTGACGGCGGGTCACAGACAGGCGAAGCACAAGGCCATGACTGCACAGATCAAACTCAAGCCAGGTGATCCCGCTCCAGACTTTTCTCTCGTTGGAAGTGATGGCAAGACGCACCAGCTACACGACCTCAAAGGTCGCCGGATCGTCTTGTACTTCTATCCCAGGGACAACACCCCTGGCTGCACCCAGGAAGCCTGCGACTTCCGTGACCAGCAGGGTCGATTCGGCGATACGATCATTTTTGGAGTCAGCCCCGACTCGGTCGCTTCACATCAGCGCTTTGCGGCCAAGTACAGCCTGCCATTTGTGCTGCTGTTTGATCCCGGCTCCGAGGTCGCGAAGCGCTACGGGGCGTACGGCGAAAAAGTCATGTACGGCAAAACGAGCCTTGGCATCATCCGCTCGACGTTCGTGATCGATGAAGCGGGTCGACTTGCGGCCGTGTACGGCAAGGTCTCAATCAAAGGACATGTCGAGAGTGTCCTGTCAGACATTGGTGCGGCCTCTGCGGTAGGATCGCAACATGCCTAGCTCGATTGTTGCTCGTGAGAGTCGTCCCTATTCGGTGGTGTTGTTTGGTGCGTCGGGTTTTACCGGCAAGCTGGTCGCGGAGTATTTGGCCGGTCTGCGACGGAGCGACCTGCGCTGGGCGATTGCTGGCCGCAGCCGCGCCAAACTTGAAGAGGTTCGTCGCGACTTGGCGCGAATCGATCCCGCCTGCGCCGATTTGCCCATCCTGATTGCCGATAGCAGCGATGCCGCAGCGTTGGGTGAGATCGCTCGTTCGACTCGAGTGGTCTGCACGACCGTTGGTCCGTATGCCAAGTATGGCCACACGCTGGTCAAGGTCTGCGCAGAAGAAGGTAGCGATTATTGCGACTTGACCGGTGAGACGAACTTTGTTCGTAGCTCGATCGACAGCGTTCATAGCATCGCCGAACAGACCGGGGCTCGCATTGTCCACTGCTGCGGCTTCGACTCGCTGCCTTCGGATCTGGGGGTTCATCTGCTCGCCGAACACTTTGCGAAGCAGGGCCAGCGTATCGGTAGCGCCAAGCTGTACGTGGTGGCGATGCGGGGCGGGGCGAGCGGCGGGACGATTGCCTCCGGGCTTCACATGTTTGCCGAAGCCAAGCGAGATCGAGATCTCCGTCGGCTTTTGGGCGATCCCTACGCGCTGTATCCCGACCGCAGCAAAGATCGTGGTCCCGATTGCGGAGACCAAAAAGGCGTGGAGCTGGATGCCGAAGCCGGCTACTACACTGCGCCGTTTGTGATGGCCGCCATCAACACCCGGATCGTCCGTCGCACCAACGCCATTTCGAACTTTGCGTATGGCCGCGATTTCCGTTACGCCGAAGTGGTGGCCTGTCCGAAGACGGCAGCGGGTCTGCTGCGAGCGGCTGCCACAGCGGCCATGACGGTCGGCATGGTGGTGGTGGGCAGCAACTCGACCCTGCTTGGCCTGGTGGAAAAGCGCTTGCCGGCACCTGGTGAGGGTCCATCGCAGAGCGATCGTGACCGAGGGTTCTTCGTGATCCGTATCATCGGCCGTAGTGCACCGAGCAGCAGTGGTGCCGTGACTCGGGCTGAGTGCAACATCAAAGCGAACCACGACCCGGGTTATGGAGAGACTTCGCGGATGCTCGGGGAAGCGGCGTTGTGCCTGGCCGAAGATGCGCTGCCACCTCGTGGTGGTGTGCTGACTCCGGCGGTCGCGATGGGCGGTCACCTGGTGGCCCGCCTGCGCAAGACCGGTATGACCTGGGAAGTTCGAGAACTGTAGTACCTCGTCGTAAATCGCACAAAAGCGCCGATCGGTCGGACCGGTTCCTGTGGCATGCTGAACTAGGTGCGATGATCAGGAAATCCGCGCAAGCGTTGTGGTCCTGGCTGGGCTCGACAATCGGGCAACGGGGGCTTGCGCTGACGCTTTCGCTGGGTCTGCCGGTCGTGCACGGCTGTAACAAGCCACTGCCGTCGGTACCGAAGCCCCCGCAGGTACCAACCGGACAGACGCTGCGGGTGGCGGCCTTCGCTGATTACTTTGGGACGCGGACACTCCCGACGTTCGAGTCGAAGACCGGCAATCATGTCGATGTGGAGGTGTTTCAGTCGAACGAGTCGCTGCTCGCCAGCATCGACAGCCATCGCTTCGACGTGGTTTTTCTGTCCGGTTATGCAGTCGAGCACATGATAGACAGAGGTCGGCTGCTCAAGATGCCACGGGACCGGGTACCAAACCTGGCGCAGGTTCCGCTCGACTTTCGCAATCCGCCGTATGACCCGAGCCTGAACCACTGTGTGCCGTACATCTGGTGGGTGATTGGATTTGCGTTTCTCCCACCGAAGACCGGGCATGTGAGCGAACCATCGAGTCTCGATGTGCTGTTTGCGCCGACCGGCCCGGGGGTGGCGTGGCTCGATGACATGCGGGCGACCTTGGGGATGGCGCTGCGCAAACTCGGACGCTCTCCCAACTCGCGAGAACCTGCGGATATTACGGCGGCGCGTGATCTGCTGCTGCGAGCGCTGCCTCGGGTGGTGGATATCGTCGATGATCCGGATGAGCTGCTTCAGAGTGGTCGGATTTCGGTCAGCATGGGCTGGTCGAACGATGTCTTTTTGCACACACGCAAGGATCCTCGGGTGCGGTTTCTGCTGCCCAAAGAAGGCACGCTGCTGTACGTCGATTTTGTGTGTGTGCTCTCGACGGCCAAGCAGCCCGAGGTCGGCTTTGCGTTTCTCGACCATCTGCTGGAGCCAACGATCTCGGCGGAGATTGCCAACACCCGCATGATTCCGACTGTCAGCGAAGGCGGACGGCGGATGCTGGATGCCGAAGCCCACTGGATGTGGGGCACACTCGAGTCACTGCGGGGTCACAGTGGACGTCATGAGCCGCTGCGCGATGTGGGAGATGCGACCACGCTGTACGAAAAGGCCTGGCAAGAGGTCAAAGCCGGGCTCGCGATGGAAAAAGCCCGTCGGGCCGCTCAACCGCCCGCTCCGGTCGAACAGAAACCGGTGCCGGTGCCGATCAAGGGCAAAAAGTGGGTCAGCCCGATTTGAGCCCGAGGCTGGCGTCGCGCTGTTTTCGCCACAAATCGTAGTGCAGGTAGGCGGCCCAAACCAGGGCATGACTGATCCGTCCAGACTGAAACAGCGATGGCAGCTCGCTCATCGGAAACAGTCGGATCGCGATGTCTTCTTTTTCATCGAGTGATTGGCCGGCGGTGGGCTGGCAGCCCAGCGCGAGCGCGGTATAGCAGCGGTTGTTGAGGATCGCCGGGTTGGGCTCGACGAAGCCCAGTACCGACAAGGAGTCGGCCTGATAGCCGGTTTCTTCGGTCAGTTCGCGGGCCGCTGCGTCGAGCGGAGACTCGCCAGCATCGATCATCCCGCCCGGCATCTCGAGCGTGATTTGGCCGGTTCCGAAACGATACTGTTCGATGAGGACGATTTGCTCATCGGGTGTGATTGCCACGACGTTTACCCACGAGTCGGCTTCAAGCACGTAGAAGTCGTGTTCACCGCCGGTTCGTGGTGACTGGCAGCGGTCTTTGCGCAACCGAAAGATTCGATAGTCCGCGAGCAGCTCTTGCGACAGCGTCGTAAACGGCTTCATTCGCAACTCCTTCGCCAGTCAGCGTATCACTCCGTCGGACGAGTGTGCTTAGGCACTCGGGAGATGCTGATAACCGGGCACCTCCCACGACGGCAAGGTGCCCATGAGCTCTTGGTGGGTGAGGTCCAGTCCGAGCGGTGTCACCGAGATCAGCCCCGAATGGATGGCGTGGACGTCGGTACCAGGTGGCTCGTTGACTGCGGCGAGTGGCCCGCCGATCCAATAATAGGTGTTGCCGCGTGGGTCGGTCCGGCTGTCGACGTGATCGCGGTACATGCGCTGGCCGAGTCGGGTGATCTGATAGGCCGGTGCTCCTGCAGGTGGGACGGGCTCTTTGGGTCCGGGCACGTTGACGCTCAGCAGCGTGCGTGGCGGCAGCCCGTTTTTCTGAAGGCCAAGGACCAGCGAACGACAGAAGCGTGAGGCCCGGTGAAAGTCGGCCCCACGACCGACGCCCATCGACATGGCAACGGATGGAGTTCCTCGCAGCGCTGCCTCGACGGCAGCAGCGACGGTGCCCGAATAGAAGATATCACCGCCGAGGTTGTAGCCGTGGTTGATACCGGAGATGACAAAGTCAGCACCTTTGGCTAGCTCGAGCAGGCCCAGATACGCGCAGTCGGCAGGTGTGCCACTGACGGACCACACCGAATGGCCAACTTTCTCGACGCGCAGTGGATCAAAGAGGGTGAAGGAGTGAGAAGTCGCGCTGCGCTCGCGATCCGGCGCAACCACGTAGACTTCCGCAATCTCGGAAAGCGTGCTGGCCAGGATCGAAAGACCGTCGGCACGCACGCCATCATCGTTGGTGAGTAGGAGTTTCACAGCCGCCCAAGATACACAAAATCCGGCGGCTCAGCGCAGAGTGTGCCTGATTTTCACCCATCAGCGACCTTTCGGTCGCCCAGCTTTCAACCGCTACGTACTGGCTCGGGCAGCACGGTCATCGAGAAATCGACTGGCCGCCGAGCAGTAATTCCGCAAGCTATCGGCCACGAGGTCAGCGAGGCGGTCGTTTTCGGCACGCAAGCTTTCGTGATAACGCTGCCGTTCAACGCCCGGGATCACCGCCGGTGGATAGCCATCGCGTAGTAACAGCAGATTCATCAGTAAGCGTGCGACTTTGCCGCTGTTTTTGGGCCACGGGTAAATCGTCATAAGCTCAAAGTGAGCGCTTATGGCCCGTGCCACGGTATGGACCGGCTCGTCCTCGTGGTTGAGCGATTCACAAAGCTGCTTGAGTCGCAACGGAATGGTATCGCAAGGCACCACATCGTGATGATAGACGCGATGATGTGGTCTATCGGTTCGATAGCCATTGCGGCTGCTCGTGCCTCGGGGTTTTTCGACGGGGGTGAGGATTTCGTGCAGCCGATTGAGCTGCTCCACCGTGATGGTTCGGCTCTGCTGCGAAGCGAGTTTACGCACGGCATCAATTGCGGCTTTGAAGCTACGGATGTCTGTAGACAGCGCTTCATCGCTGCAATTGCCATCTGCGATGGCTTTGCGCGCTAGTGAATCTCTGATTTCTGGGAAGGAAAGGACCACGCCTTCGAGAGCGCAATCGTGGTAAATCCACCCCGCTTCAAGCATCTCTTGGAACACCGATGTGGCGAGAAGATCCTCGCCGACTCGACGCTCTCCAAGCTTCGCCAGCTTCGCATCTATATCGAAGAAGTGGCGCTCCTCCATCTGCTGCGCTCCTGTCTGTAGGTCAGTGACCCGTGAGGCTTCCGCAAAACCGAAGCGGAAGCGAACGCTGCATAGGCGCTGCTATCGACGGGGGGCGTCCGTGAGCGCTGCTGGACTATCGCGATGAGCGACCGTAGCCGCCCCCGCCGCCGTAGCCGCCCCCGCCGCCGTATCCACCGCCACCACCGTAGCCACCACCGCCGCCACCACCGTAACCGCTCTTTTCCTCACGCGGCTTGGCTTCATTGACGGTCAGCGTACGGCCATCCCTCTGTTGGCCATGCATGCCTGAAATGGCAGCCTGGGCTTCTTGATCCGAAGACATCTCGACAAAGCCGAAGCCCTTGCTTCGACCGGTGTCGCGGTCTTCGATCACTTTTGCGCTGGTGACGCCACCGAACGGCGCAAACATATCATTTAGATCCGGGCTCGTTACTCCGTAGCCCAAGTTACCAACGTACAACTTTTTACCCACGTGAATCTCCTGTGCAATTTCTTCGTCTGGCGATGGTTCGTGATTTGGCGACGCCGACCGTCGCTCTTTGGAATTTGCTGTTCTAGAACGTCTTGACCCTCAAACTTCTGGTATCGGAACCCATGCCAGCGTCGTAAAGACATGTTGAATGTCTTTTTTGCACGCGAACTAGGATGGCAGAGAGTTGCCAGTCCTAAAAAAGCAATTTCTATTCTTGCCGACAAAATCGATAATAAGCAAGAACTCAATTTCATAAAATGGCGATTCGCGATGTGGGCGTCGAGAAAACCAAAACTCAGTCCGAAAAAACTGGCAAAAATCGACAAATTTGAGGTCAAAAGCTGGAAATTTGCTCGGCTGGGTCAAATTTTAGAATCGTCTCAAAAAGACGACAGACAAGAGAATGCGCACGGCTATTTCCCACAAAAGCAGGCCTTCGTATAGCCAATTTATCATCATAAATAATATCTATTTCGGATAGTCATTACAATTGGTGTACATCGCAGGCTGTTGGTCGGTCTGATTGGTTTGCCGTGGGCGGCTGGCGCGATGAGCGGTAAGCTCCGACCTTCATGGAATCGATGAAAAAACTCCCGCTGTCGCGGCGTGCACTGCTGGCGGTGTTGGCTGCGGCTCCCTTGGCCCACCAAACTCCAGTGGCAGCAGCAGGTCTTTCGGCCCTCGATCAGGTGAAGGCGGTGCTGGCTGCGCAAAAGGAGGCCTGGAACCGGGGCGATATCATCGGATTTTGCGCACCGTACGCGGATGACTGCATCTTTCTTACCCCAACCGGCGTGACGCGTGGGCGCTTGACAGTGCAAGAGCGCTTTCGCAAGAAGTACGGAGAAGCTCCCGAGACGATGGGTCGACTTGCGTTCGAAATCCTAGATACCCGGGTGACCGCCGATACGGTGACGATGGCGATGAAGTGGAGCCTATCTTGGCAGGGCACAGCGACGAATAAGCCAGCGGCCTCGGGGTCCACGCTCATTGTGTGGCAGAGACTGTCCGTTGGCTGGCGACTGGTCCAAGATGCCTCGATGTAGCTAGGCCGCGTATGGGGGAGGATTGGGGTCGCCTACGGCTTTGCGGAGACATCGATGATGATCTTGCCAGTGGCCCGACCGGAGATGGAGCGTTCCCACGCGGCCTTCATGTCGGCAAGTGGGAAGCGCTGATCGATCACCACGCGGAGTTTCCCTGTAGAGGCGAGCTCGTCTAGCGTGCGCAGGTCGGCGGCGTTGGACTTGAGCATGACGGGGCTCACCTTGCGGTTGCTCAGCGGGTTTAAGAGTCCGCGCAGGATGACCGCTGGGCCGGGCTGGACCGAGGCAAATCGACCGTTCGCGGTTAGCCTTGGCAGCCAAGGACCGGGGGCGTTGCCCACGCAGTCCAGGATGATGTCGCAGGGGGCAAGGTTGCGGTACGGATCGGGCTGCGAGTAGTCGATGACCTCGTGAGCCCCGAGGCTCCCCACCAAGGCAAGGTTGCGGGTACCGCAGACACCGATGACCGTCGCTCCGGCAGCGCGGGCGATTTGGACGGCGAGGTGACCGACACCGCCAGAAGCGCCGAGTACCAGCACTCGCTGCGTTGCACCGGACAGCGGCATGCCGCCGACATTGCGGAGGCCCTGGAGCGCGGTCATGCCAGCCAGAGGGAGTCCTGCTGCGGTGGCGAAGTCCATCGCCTCGGGCATGAGTGCGGTGACATCTGGAGAGGCCAACGTGTACTCAGCCGACGCTGCGCCAACTCCGCCAGACAGTCTTGCGTGGACCCGATTTCCCATCGAGAAGCCAGTCACACCGGGACCCACCGAGGCAATCTCCCCTGCGACATCGAAGCCGGGCACCTGAGGGAACTTGGCAAACCAGAGCGGCCGCAACTTGCCGCTAGCGATTTTCCAGTCCACAGGGTTTACGCTGGTCGTACATACGCGGATTAAGAGTTGGCCGGGGCCGGGCGTGGGCTGCGGCAGATCGGCCGGCTCCAGAACAGAGGGGCCACCGTAGGTTCGATACAGGATTGCTCTCATCGCTGCATCCTAACAGAGGTTGCCTATGCACCACGGCCGCTACCGAAGAACCCGTCGCTGGATGCCAAGTTGCAGTCGGAATGGGGTCAGCGAACCCACCTACGACGTCTGATCAAACCGCCGCAAACTCTGCGCCAGCGCTGCTGAGCAGAGGAGCGTCCGTCAGCTCAAAGATACTGTCGCGTAGCAAGGTCATAAGATTCTGCCAGCTTTCCTGTCGCTGGTACATGTGCAGGATAGCGGTGCATGAGGCTACGGCTTGCAGGGCTCCGGGCGTTTGGTCCAGGCTGCCACGAATCAGCTTGTCTCCCTTGGCGTGTCGGTTTCCGTCTTGGTGGACGTAGCTGTGGAACTCAATGATGCGATGATCATTGCCAGAGTGTCGAGCGGTATGACCGGAGGCGAACGAGTCCTGCACCAGATGGAGCAATGAGGCCAGGGCTCGCTGCTGCACATTGCCGCTGCTGCGCACTCCGAACAGCAGAGCGACCGTGCGTGTTTCATTAGGAAACCAGCGTGCGACTTGAGGCAGCGGCACATCACAGACTCTCATTGTGGACAGTTCAGGCCGCATCGCTACTGCATACACAAACTCTGCCCATTCCAGGATCCAGGTCAGGGTCTGTCTGGGATCTTCGCCATCTCGGGTGGCCATCGAATGGAGAAACTGAAGGTCTCCAAAGTGCGATCGAACCAGCAGCCGATCGTGGTTCCCGAACGTCGTGCCTGACTGTTTCGCGAGATTGGCAGTCCGCTTGAAGATCCGCAGGAAGTGAATCCCACCAGAGATGGAAGTGGTCAGTGGTAGTGCCTCTGCGGTTGACCTAAACAGCAGACACTCTGGATCATCATTCCAGAACACGCCCCGTGTGAAATCCCACGCTGGTTGGTCGGAATACGTAAGGTGTGGAGCGAGCAGTCCTGTGTTCTGTAGCGCACGTTCCGTCATCGCTTCGTGGACTGGGTCTCCGATGTAGGCGATGCTCTCGACAGTATAGAAGGCCCCGTCGAGCTCCTCTTCACGCAGTTCCGTTCCGATGGGAATCGGCACATGCAGGTGTGGGAAGGCCTGTTTCAGTTCCGCTAGCTCAGCAGGATCGATTGTTTCGTCGTTCGTTTCGGAAATCGTTTCGATGCCCATGGTATGGTTTTCCCCTCAGCAGAGTCGGACGGTTCTAGTGCTCCCGACCGTACTGCTGCCAAGAATCAAGAGTTACTTGGTTGGCGAACGAATCAGTCCCGCCAGCGCGGCTCGCCCTGCTGCAGTATACGCGGCGCTCCAGCCCCCAAGGGTTGCCGGATCTACTCCGAAGTGTGCAGCAATCTGATCCGGTGTGGTTGGACTGGCCAGCAACGCTAGCACGGCCCGTTCTCGTCGGGAGATCTCTTCCGGACTGCTGGGTTCGTTACTGGAATAAATGGCCGACGGAGTGGGGGCACCGATCGGAAAGGGGGCCGCAGGATCGCCCAGCAAGATGTAGCTGCCCAAGTCCTGTCGGAGCATCCATAACCGAGTACGCTCAGTGGGGTCGCGCTTGATGACGAGACCTTCCTTTGCGCTCGCCGCTTCCGCATCGTACTTGGCAAGTAGCTGGGTGTTGATCGCCGACAGATGATCAAGCAACGACCGGAAAGCGAGACCAATGCGCGTCGCTTGTGCCAACGAACCAATCGTGTCTGCGAATCGACTCAGGTGGAATGACGCACTCTGTTCCCCGAACTTGTCCCCGAAGCTATAGGACCAGGCCAAATCAACGTGTCCGATCACTCCAAGTGGTCCCTCTGGATTGGACAGAACGGCTTGCGGGAGCGCTGCGATAAAAGGTCTGCCCCCCACGCTGGAATCAGGAGGAATGACGCGCTGGATGGCTTCGAGTTGCCGTTTGATGTCCTCGCTCTGAGCACCACTACCGGCGAGTAGAACCTTCATCCAGTGGGAATAGGTACTGACCCTAGGAGTCCCAGCTCCAAAGCAGGCAAAATAGAACCAGAATCCACCGGGCAGGAAGGGGTCAGTCGCTACATCTTCGGCATACAGAACTTCCTGTGGTCCAAAGTAGAGTCCTCCTTGGCATTCACGCTGCTTGGTCACGCCTCCCCACGCGGAGACACTCTTGCCGGCACCGTGGCTGAGTGAGAGCAGGAAGGTTGGCACATCGGTTTTGGTAGTGCGCAAAAAGCTATCGCGGGAGGGCGGGTCAAGACTCTGCGGATGTCGCCGGGGAGCCGTCAAATACGGATAGCTACTGTTTTTACAGCGTAGCTCCAGCGGTTCTAGCAGACCCTGTTCTCCCAATCTGGTGGCCTTTGAGCCATCCCGCACTCCCCACAGCCAGGACTGCCCGACCACTGGTTGCGTTCGTGGCTGTTCCCAGTGAATCACCTTGTCAACGTAGGTTCGGAACTGCGCCTCTGTCTCGAATGTGAGTCTGCCTACAAACAAGTCGAGGGAACCCAGAAACATCTGGAGTTCGAAAGAGACTTCATCCAAGTCTCCCAAAATCAGCAGATACCTCGGTCGCTGGAGCGGATCGGGCTCCTTCATATACTGTGTTTCGTACCAAAGCGCTGCGTCCTCCGTGTCCATATTGGGAGGTACGAAGTAGGGTGGACGCACCGGGCATCCTTGCTGAGCCGCACGATGTGAGACCAGCCGCTCCACCCAGCGCACGAGGTCGCTACCCTTGCGTCGCAGGTTAGGTATAGATGGATCCGGCGCGATCAGCGCCCATTTCTGTGAAGCCAAATCATGAGCGGCGTGAAGGATACTGGCTCGGAAGGCCATCTTCTTCGCAGAAGAAGGAGCAGGAGCCGCCTGAAGCAGCTCAGCAGAGAGTCCCTCCGGCACGGTGGGTCCAGAGTCTGGGTCCGATAGCAAAAGCTGCAACCTGGGCTCACTCATCAGATGCTCCTGTCATTCCGTGACTGGACCTGCTGTTAGCAAAGACCATGAGCGTGGTAAACTAGGGAACGAGGAGCTGTATCTTACCATGTCCCATGATCCGCAACTTCGCGTGTTGCTGCTAGCAGCGAGCCCCAGTGACGAAGAGGCGATCCGTGTCGCAACCGAGCAGCAAGTCATACAGGACGCGATCCGAGAGGAAAGGACAAAAGACAGGTTTTCTCTGCATCATATTACCGAGGTCTATCTAGACCACCTCGCAGAGACCATCGAAACCGAAAAGCCTCACATCGTGCATTTTTCAGGTCATGGCACAGAAGACGACTTTCTGCTGTTTGTGCGAAAGGGTGCCGCGACCTCCCACCCAGTGTCCCTGGAAACATTGCAGCTAATGTTCCAGACCTTGGTCGAGCAGCTCCAAGTACCGATTCAGTTGGTGGTGCTAAACGCGTGCTATTCAATCGATATTGCTCGTGCACTCAGCAAGTGGGTGCCGTTTACGATCGGAATGAAAGGCAAGATGCCAGCGCTCGCTTCGATCGAGTTTGGTGTCGGTCTCTATCGAGGAATTGCGATGGGGAAGAGCATCCACCAAGCCGTCGAGCTTGGTAAGCTCAAGATCGCACAACAGAGCAATCTGGTTGCCTACAAAGACGAGCCAGAGCTATGTGTGCAGCCCGGTGCTGATGCGAACATCAAGTTGCTCGATTGGGTGACCAATGCGGAGCCGCTGGAGGAGTCGTCCGCGGAGCCTGCAGGAGTGTCCCTTCGGGCGGTGGTTTCGCAGATTCGAGAGATGGGGCGAGCGACGATGCAGCTTACCGGCGGCATCGAAAAGGTACTAGAGAATGGGAGTATAGACAGCAAGCTGACTCTGTCGACCGAAGACCGCAAAGCGATGCGCCAGCTCCTGAGCGCGATGGACATACTTTCGGCCAGTCAACGATCGATTCCTGGGACCATTCGCGGATATGCGAAAGACTCCACGGAAGAGAGTTGGCAGGCCGTCAAATGGCTCATTAAGAACATTAGGGACTCGCTGCAGAGGGTGCTTGTTCAGTTCCATGCTTCCGCTTGGATGTTTACCATCGAGGAACCGGAGATCGTCCATCGGCTCACGTCGACGTTGCAACGCAGGTTCGTCGTACTGGACAGTCTGCTGACGATACCGGCACCGAAAAAGCCGGCGGACCTCAAAGCGCTCGGTGAGATCGCGGACATCTACCAAGAGCTGATCGAGCAACTGCGGTGCCATCGGAAAGCCCTTACGGACTTGTTGCTGCGCTCCTCTCAGTAGCACTCGCAGGTGATGTCGATGTCAGTACCATGGCAGAACGGCGCAAGGATGTTCTCGACCTCTACTTGGAGTAGCCCGCTGCGACGCACTGTGCTGGGTGTGCCACGCGATAAGTGGGGACGCTTTGTGAACTGGGCTTCCGGCGTGTCATCTTGGCCGCTTAGCTGGCACGAGCCAGCCACGGAAGAGGAGTTATCGACGCTGGTACGTGGTGCGGTGAAGCAAGGAAAGCGTGTCCGGGTGGTTGGGGCCGGTCATTCCTGGTCTGCGATTGCTGCACCTGATGAACTGGCTGTGTCCATTGATCGCTGTCGCGGAATCATCGCCGTGGACACACAGCGTGAATGGGTCACCGTGCGAGCGGGCACACGTCTGTGTCATCTGAATCAGGCGCTGGCACAGATCGGACTGTCCTTGCCTATTGTCGGATCGATTGCCCACCAGTCCGTGGCTGGAGCGATCGCCACCGGTACGCACGGATCGAGTCTGGTGCATGGCAATCTGGCGAGTCTCGTACTCGGGTTGAGACTGATCGATGGACAGGGAGAGACGGTTGAGCTGTGCGCAGGTGACCCCCGACTCGATGGGGCTCGTGTGCATCTGGGTTCGCTCGGGGTGGTGACACAAGTGACCCTGCGGGTGCAGCCTGCTTTCCATTTGGCACAGACTGTGGAATCGATTCCGGTGAAGCACGTTATCGGTGCACTGCCTGCGATTGCGCGCAGCGCTGAATACGTCAAGGTGTGGTGGATGCCGAATGCGCAATCCGCGCAGGTGTTCCGCTATGAACGAACCGTTGAGAAAGAGTCACGGTTTCCCAGCCGATGGACGCAGCGCTGGTTTGATGAAGCGATTCTGCAAGCCTTTGTTTTTCCGTCGGTGGTCTATTTAGAAGAGAGGATTCCTTCGTGCATTCCGCCACTCAATCGCTTGATTTCCCGAATGTTCGAGAAACCGCGTCAAGTTGGTCCTGGTTCTCTGATGTTGAGTACCGAGATGCCCCTGCAACACCGTGAAACTGAAGCCGCTTTGCCAATGGAAAGGAGTGATGAAGCGCTCGATCGATTGGTACGACTCGTTGATCGAGAGCGACTCCGGATCAACTTTTTGGCCGAAGTGCGATTCGTGCGTGCAGACACAATCTGGCTCAGTCCGGCGTACGGCGTAGACACATGTCAGATTGGAGCGTACACGACAGACGTTCCTGATGCAGCGCGCTACTTGGCGGGGTTCTGGCGAGAGATGAGGCCTCTTTGCGCCCGTCCGCATTGGGGAAAAGAGCACGACCACCGATCCGAGGAGCTGTCCCTTCTGTATCCGCAGTGGCAGTCCTTTCAACAATTGCGGATGGAACTCGATCCACGTCGGACCTTCTCCTCGCCTTGGGTACGACAGACGCTTGGCGACTAGGCTCTGTTTGGAAGTCCCACGGCATGGATTGCCGGCGCAGCATCGGTGAACGGACTCGAAGTCGGTAGCCAGGTACGCATCGTCCTACAGGCTACCTGTGCGACCGAATCCTACCGTCCGATCTCTTGTTGGGTGTGTATTTTGACCTGATTCAAACACCACTGGCGATGGGTGCGCTGTTGTGCGAAAATTACTCCCAAGGATCTTGCGCCTTCGACATGGGAGCACCTTTGGGGGAGCTCTCCGTAGGAAACTACCTGCTTTGAAATGGGTCGCAGCCAGGATCTGTGACAAGGACGCTGAATGCCGCCATTGGATTTTTTCACTGCGCTGATGGTGATTTCCGTTGTCTTGCTGATGCTATGTCTGGTTCAGACCTTCATGATGACCCGTGGACACAACTATCCAGGTGTCCGCTGCTGGTCTACAGGGCTGTGGCTGCTCACGGGTGCCACAGTCAGCTCGACCCTCCGTAGTGTTCTTCCCTTCTTCGTGGCAATTTCTCTTGCCAATCTCTGTATGTTTGCCGCCCTGGAGTTCTTCTACCGTGGCAACATCAGGTTTTTTGGACTTCGTCGTCCAGGTCTGCTGCACGTGGGCTTGATCCTGCTGGTGGTGCTTCTTCTGACCGCACTGTTGCTTGTACAGCCGTCGCTTTGGCACTACTCATCACTCAATCTGCGCATCCTTGTGGGATCGCTCGGGGCGACCTATCTGCTGGGTCGTATCACCTACGAGACCCTCAGTCCGAGCGATTCACTCCGGCGACTTGAGCGAAAGTGGGTTGGACTGTGCATGCTGCTGTTGACGGTGACGTGCTTTCTGCGAGCAATAGCGGTTTTGGTGGCACCAGTTGAAGGACCAATGCTGCGACTCGGAACTCCGCTGGCGTGGTTTTCGGTCGCCACGCTACTCCTGATACTACCGCTGACGGCTGCGTTTTTTTCGGCGGTCAACGAACGGCTTTCATCCGATCTGCAAAGAGCTTTGGCCGAGCAAGAGTCACGACAAGAAGAAATCCGTCACATCCTAAATAGTGTTCCGGCAGAGATCGCTGTACTAAGCGCCGGGGGTCAAGTGGAGCTGTCCAATCGCTTGTTCGCGGAGCGAATTGGCAACACTCCGGAGCAGGTCGCGAGCATCGTGGATTGGTGGCGGACAGCGACATCTTCATCCTTCCAAGTGGCATCCCACAAGCCCCAACGTAGCGGCGAGTTTCATAAACGCGTGGTGTCCGATTCGGGGAGGCGAAGCGATGAAGCAGAGATCCTGTGCCTCGACGGTCAGCTTCGAACTTATCAGATGAGTTGCAATACCGTAAACGGCAAGGGGCTCATGGTTCTCGCGGATGTGACGCTGCACAAGCGGGCGGAACTATCGCTGTACGGGGCCAAGAAGGAGGCGGAGCGAGCCGCCCGAACGAAGAGCCAGTTTTTGGCCAACATGTCGCATGAGATTAGGACTCCGATGAATGCGATCATTGGCCTTAGCGAGCTGGGAATGCAGATGCGAGTGACTCCGCCTGTGGATGACTATCTGTCCAAAATCTTTGACACGGCGTCCGGGCTCCTTGGCATCATTAACGACCTCCTTGATTTTTCAAAAATCGAAGCCGGTAAATTACACATTGAAAATGTTTCTTTTGATCTAGCGGCTCTGGTGACGCGGCAGTTGGATCTGTTGGCTCCGAAGGCGGCACAGAAGAGTATCGCGATGGAGCTACGGATCGCCAAGGACGTACCGAGCAGAGTCTGCGGGGACCCCCTGCGTATCGGTCAGGTACTGGCCAACTTGCTCAGCAATGCGATCAAGTTTACCCCACATGGAGGTGTGTCTGTTGCGGTCTTCGTGATCGAATCGGGGCCCAGTCAAGCAACCGTACGTTTCGTCGTCAAAGACACGGGAATCGGAATTAGTCCAGAACACCAGAAGCTGCTCTATCAGCCGTTCTCACAAGCGGATGGATCGACCACCCGTGAGTATGGTGGTACTGGACTTGGGCTCGCCATCTGCAAGCAATTGGTGCAGTTAATGGGCGGTGAGATCGACTGTGAGAGCACGCTGGGGCATGGCAGTACGTTTTCGTTTCAGATCCAATTCGGAGTGCCCACAGCGACTTCACTTGCGTGTCAATCGATGGAGCAATCGATCAGCACACTACCGGAACTGCTGGCTGGGGCGAGCGTGTTACTGGTTGAAGATAACCCCGTTAATCAGTTGGTCGCCAGAGAGGTACTGAGACGTGCGCAGCTTCAGGTCACCGTTGCCAGTCATGGAGCCGAAGCGGTATCGATTCTGCAATCCTCACCAAATGGATTTGATGCCGTGCTTATGGATGTTCAGATGCCCACCATGGATGGCTACGAAGCAACGCAGCGGATTCGCAACGAGTTGAAAATGGAAACCCTGCCGATTATTGCGATGACGGCACATGTCTTTGATACCGAAAAACAGCGCTGCCTCGAAGCGGGGATGAATGCTCACATTGCCAAGCCCTTTCACGCCGATACCGTCTTAGGAGTCTTGTCGCGATGGATCACCAAACGGAATCGGACGACAGCTCCTCCCTCATCGGTGTTGTAGTCGTGCCGCATCTGAGATGGATCACGGCATCACGGTGTTCTCGCAGCCCACATACACCCTGATTCAGCGCGTGTTGGTTACCTAGCTCGCGATCGAGGCGTGGAGGAAGCGTCGTTGTATAAGGAGGGCGTGGGAATTGAGCTACATCGGAAGTGCGAGCAAATCTCGCGGGTTTGACTGCGGCTGCACTTTCGCCTCGACCGTCTCGGGAAAACGCCGATATGATGATCGTCTCGCCGCAACAGCCGACGGACCTCGGTTGCGTAGAGCGGCGCGGACACCGTGATGCTGACGTCCAGGGGGCCAGGCGATGAGGTGTACTCGATCTGTTGTGAGCGTGATGGCACTTGCGCTAACCGTCGTGTTGGCAGGCTGCTCGAGCACTACCAGTACCGGTGGTGAGGATGGCGGAATCAGTCCTCCGGACTTGGTGGTACCTGGGCCGCCGCCGATGATCACGGAGTTTCTTGCCAAGAATCAGGCAGGACTCACCGACGAGGATGGCACCACATCGGATTGGATCGAGATTCACAATCCCGGCACCGCCCCGCTCGATCTGAGCGGCTATCACCTGACCGACAGCAAGTCGAACTTGACGCGCTGGGCTTTTCCGGAAGGCACGTTGATGCAGCCGGGGGCCTACATGGTGGTGTTCGCGAGCGGCAAGAACCGTGCGGTGGCAGGTAA
>JBGAUT010000060.1:0-31109 GCA_044228505.1 Polyangia bacterium
CGTGTAAGCGCTTGATGGGAGCATTCGAGCGGCCAGAGTGACCGTGTAAGCGCTTGATGGGAGCATTCAAGCGGCCAGAGTGACCGTGTAAGCGCTTGATGGGAGCATTCAAGCGGCCAAAGTGACCGTGTAAGCGGCTGATGGGAGCCTTCCAGCGCCCAGAGTGAGCATGTAAGCGGCTTACGGGAGCATTCAGGTCACTTTGGACTTTTTGGGGGTCGTAAAGATTGTAATGGCCGAACTCGCTAGGCAGCCAGTTGGCTGCGGGGGGGTTCTCGACTCCATCTGCGGGGACGGCCACCGGACTTTGAGTCCATTCCCTAGACTACCGAGAGAAAGCCCTATCTGGGGAACAGCCGCAGGCCAAGCTCGACCTGTGGCTCAAGTCGCTGACCGCACCCTAGCCACCGCTCCGGCCACCGCCCGCGAGCCATGTGAGGCTGAGCCACACCGCCAAGCGTTACTGCCGCCGAACCACTTCGGATAAAAGCTGCGCAGTAAAGTCTACTAGCGCAATGACCCGCGAATAGTTCATGCGAGTGGGTCCGATGACACCGAGCGCACCAAGTGGTCGTTCATTGGGGCCGTAGCTTGCCGCGACCACGGTCTTGTCCGAAAGCTCCGGCACCGAGGTCTCTGCGCCGATAAAGACCTGGATGCCATGCGCCGTTTCGGTCTGCTCGAGCAGTCGCAGCAGCAGCCGATGATCTTCGAGCGTACGAAACAGCGCCTTGAGTCGTTCGGGCGTCGGCATTCCTTCTTCGGTAAGAAGATGCGAGAGCAGGTTTGCCTGACCCGAGACAAACACCATCGGTGGCTGTGCGGGGAGTGCTTGGGCTGACATTCGCAGCGCACGCTGGGCCAGCGCGTCGTAACGAGTTCGCTCCGCAGCCAGTTCTTCAGCGACAAGCGTTCGAACTTCTGACAGCGTTCGACCATCGAGGAGCGTGTTCAGATAGTTGGTCACGCGCTCCAGGTAGTCATTGCCGATGGGCTCATCGAGCTGGAGCAGCTTGTTGTGGACGCGCCCCGAGGTATTCACCAGCACCGCCAGCACGGCGTTTTCTTTGACCCGAACAAACTCGATGTGTTTGAGCACGTCGAGATCCACCCGTGGCGTCATCACCACAACCGTGTGCGATGACAAATCGGACAGCACCTTGCCGGCTTCACGAAGTACGGCGTCCACTTCTCCTGTCGAAAAGCTGTAGTGGCTGGCCATTTCTTCGCGATCGCGGGGTGAGAGCTGGCGAATCTTGAGCAGCGAGTCGACAAAAAAGCGCAGCCCCAGGTCGGTCGGTACGCGTCCTGCCGAAGCGTGGGGTTGTCGGATCAGCCCCAGCTCTTCGAGATCGCTCATGACGTTGCGGACGCTCGCAGGGGACAGGTCTACGCCGTAGCGACGCGTGACCGTGCGTGAGCCGACGGCTTCCCCGGTCGTCAGGTATTCCTGCGTGATCGCAGAGAGGATTTTACGGGCGCGGTTGTTCAGTTCCAGCATCGGAAAGACGATGGCTCTTCGGCAAGCAGTATACTGCGTGGAATGTCGGTCCTAACAGCCGCAGTGGTTCAGCTCTGCTCGACAGCGGATGTGGCGCACAACTTGGAGCGCGTCGCTGCGCTCTGTCAGCGAGCCCAAGCCCGAGGCGCAGAGCTGATTGTTCTACCCGAAAATTTTGCACTGCTTTCGCCGGACGAAAACGACAAGTTCGCGTGGGCCGTGCGGATATTCCAATCGGACGCAGGCGTAACTGGTGAGGGCAAGATCCTCGCTCGCATGCAAGAGCTTGCGCGCACGCTCGGTGTACATCTTGTGCTGGGCGGACTTCCCGAGGCTGGCCGAGCGCCCGGCAAGGTCTTTAACAGCAGCGTGCATATCGGTCCCGACGGCAACTTGGTGGCTGTGTATCGCAAGATCCATCTCTTCGATGTCCACTTTGCTCAGGCGGCGACCAGCCTGCGCGAGTCGTCGACCGTCGAGTTCGGCGATGTGGAGCAGTCCATCGTCAGCGAAACGCCGTGGGGCGGCCTTGGGCTGTCGGTCTGTTACGACGTGCGTTTTCCCGAGCTCTATCGTCGCCTGGTGGCGGCTGGTGCGAAGATGCTGTCGATTCCAGCGGCCTTCACGCTGCATACCGGAAAAGACCACTGGCATGTCCTTATGCGAGCTCGGGCGATCGAAACCCAGTGCTTTGTGCTCGCGGCGGCGCAGCAAGGGCGGCACAGCCCGACGCGATTTACCTACGGTCACAGCCTGATCGCTGATCCATGGGGCACCGTCCTGTGTGAGTGTCCCGATGGCGAAGGCGTGGCAGTGGCCGAGCTGGATTTTGCTTCGTTGCATAAGATCCGGAGCGAGCTGCCTGCGCTCACTCACAGGCGCATTGGCGTGGAGTCCTAAGCGTGGCGATCTTTGCTTTGGGTCTGTTGGGCGCATCGCTGGCTCTTTCTGCCCCAGCGGTTTCGGTCGTGACCGATCAGTTTGTCGAGGTCATGTCCGCAACGGAACAGAATCAACTTGAAGCCGGGCTCGACGGCGAAATTCGACGCCTCTACGCAAGCGGAGTGAGCGAGGTTCGTCGCTATAACCTACGGGAAGCACTGATCCAGATCCGCAAAGCGCGGGCTCTTGCCTACCGCGAGCTGCTCCATGGACCGCTGCGAGGACCACTGCCCCGTCGGCACTTCGTCCGTATCGCCTATTTTGAAGGTCAGCTTCAGCAGCTTCTGCTGATCGAGGACCAGCTCAAGCTGCGGGCCGATCGAGGCAACGAGCAGGCGGCGGCGGTACAGCTTCGGGCGCTGCTGCTCCATAATGTGTTTTTGGCGATACGCGGCTTCACCGGCCAGCTCGACGTTGCGTTTGCCGAGCGGGTGCTGCTGGCGTATCGAGAAGCCCTGGTTCAGCGTAGCCGCTTCAACCGCGAGGTTCAGCTTGGCATGGCCGCGATGCTGGCCGAGCGTGGGGAGCTAACCGAGGCGCGACTGGAGTTCGCCAAGCTGCCAGACAGTGAGCTGCAAGGCGACGGAATCGATCTGGCCGTGATCTATTACCATCTTGCCGTTGGAGAGACTCGTGCGGCAGTGGTGCGATTGATCGAGACGGCGCGGCGCGATACTTGGCATCACGGGGCCCGCGAAGGCAGCTCGCTGCGAGCGTCGATGTATCGGATGAGCGACTTTGATCGCCTGCGCAGTCACCCTCGCTTCATCGAGATGGTGACGATTCCCGAGGAACAGGCCATCCCGTAGGTTTCTGTTCCCGACGATCTAGCAGGCACGCGCTATAGAAAGCGCATGCAGCGCGGTGCGGTACGGCTCGTCAAGACATCGCATGAACCACAGGCTTCTTTGCCACGTGGATCGTCGCAGGTCGCGCAGCGATCGAGGGTCACGATCGCACTTTGGAATTCACGACCTAACTCGGTGATGAGTGCCAGCTTGCGTTTGAGTCCATCGATGTGATGGGACAGCAACGCTTGCAGCGCCATGGCCGATTCCTTCGAGGGACTGGTCTGTCTGGCAGCGAGCAGCTCGCGAATTTCGTCGATCGAAAAGCCGCAGGCACGCAGGTTGATGATCAGCTTGAGCTTGTCGAGCTCTCCCTTGTCGAACAGCCGGTGACCACCCGACGAACGCTGGGCCGCCGAGATGAGCGTCTCCGCTTCATAGAAGCGGACTGCTCGCGGCGTTGTTCCAGCACCATCAACCATCGCCTTGAGGGTGATGAGCTGATCGCTACTCCCCGCTTTGCGACGGCGTATTGCGGTGCGTTTGGGCGTCGCCTTGATCGAGGCCAGCGCATCCTCTTCGCATCGTGCCCCATCCGGGCATTTTGGTTTTGTCGAACCCTCTGCTTCAGCCATCGCGGTCTCAACTGACCTCGCTGCCCATTTTTTGGGCTGCGCCGAGCGTTGTCAAATGACGTCGAACTGTCGCTAGCGAGAAAGTCCAGCGACGACAGCAGCGCACATACCCAAAATTGAGAGCACCCCCGGCACAACCAGTCGCAGCCGTACGGGAAATAGCCGGTGCAGCGGATCATTGAGCGTAATCAACACCGCCCATGGCAGCGTGACCGCGATGTGCAGGTTGGCACCGGCCATCACCAGCAGCACCCGAATCAGCGGTAGCCAGATCACCACAACTGGCAATGACGCGCCGAGTACCACAGCCAGTGCTGCGCCCACCTGGTCCTCGCGATCGACCGTCCAGATTCCAATGAGCAGCGCCAGGCTTGCGAACAGCGCCGGAAGCGTAAACAGATAGCTCGCATCGGTTACTTTCAAAGACAGCAGCAGCGACAGCACCGTCCAGGGCAAAAGCGTGCCCAAACTTTCCCCCCACAGCTTGCGGAGCGAAGCGGGCGGCGACAGTCGACAGGCACCAAGCTGCATCAAGCTGGCGACACTCACTGCCAGTGATGACAGCGCCAGCCAGGTTGGCAGCGGTGACGTTCGCCACGGCTTGGCCACGGAGCTTAGAGCGCCAATACACTTGATGACCACCAATCCAGTCAGCGCTGAGACGACTAGCACTGCGAGAAAGCGCAGTAGTCCAGCACCAAGCCACATGAAGCCCGAGCGACCCTGCCGACGCAGCAGCACTCCGACTGCGGTGAGCCAGATCAGCCCTTGCAGAACGCCGAGTCCGACAGCAAGCGGCGTCCGATACAGGACAAAGATCCGCGTAAACAGGTCAAACCAGACACCATCGCGATCGTCGCTGGGCAGTGTTTTGCGGGCCAGTAGCGCTCGGGCGGTGGCGAGCGACTGATCCCCCATGTGCTGCACGCTACCGAGGTCGAGGTTGGCCAGCGAGTCGTTCGCGGTGTGATAGAGGTGCTCGTTTTCAGCGAACGCGAAGTTCAGCCCTCGCCAGCCAGCGGCCTTGAGCACCGTCAGATCCGTGTCATTCGGAAGCAGCCGATAGAGCGGATAGATTGCCGACGATGCCACCGGACGGCTGACCGAGTGTCCATATTCCTCGACGAGCCAAGTGCTGTGTCGGCTGGTTTCGAACATCGCTGTCTGCCCGGCTGTGCCACGCGCTTCGTGGTTGAGCACCGCCGCAACGGTGCGCAGCTGTGGATGAGACGGCAACAGGCGGGCACCCAGCAGCCCTGCCTCCTCGCCATCATCGATGACCACCACCAGGGGTCGTTGCCAGTCGGCTTGGGTGTTTAGCGCACGTACCACTTCGAACACCGTCGCAACACCGGCAGCGGCATCCCCCGCCCCAGGACCCCGCGCCACCGAGTCATAGTGAGACAGCAGGACCACGGGCTCACGGGTCGCAGCCTCTCCCTCCACCGGGCGACGAGCAATCACATTTTCAACCTCAGAGCAGTGGCCACCCTCGCACACGTTGCCGGTCTGAAGCTCGGGGGGCAGCCCCAGCTCACGCAGCCTTCCTTCAACCCACTGTCGAGCCAGACGGTGCGAATCGGGATGTGGCTTGCCATCGCGACCGACCGGACGAGGTCCAAACGCCGTCAGCGCTGCCACGTCTTGCTTGGCACGCATCGCCGAAAACTGCGTTGCGGCGGTGTCTATCGGCAGTGGCTCCGGAGGTCGATGGTTCAGCAGAACCATCAGCGCGATGATCCCCGTTAGCGCAAGTGCCAACGCGAAGTGCCACAGTTTGATTCCTCGCGTCGGCATGCAGCACTACATCGACTGGAAGTCGTGGATGAGCCTTTTTTTCTCGCTGGCGCGACGCAGCGCGAGATCGATGAGCCGACTGAGTAGCTCCTGATAGCCAACGCCCGACGCCTCCCACAGCTTTGGATACATGCTGATCGAGGTGAAGCCGGGAATGGTGTTGACCTCGTTAAAGTAAAATTGGCCGCTCTTGCGATCGAGGAAGAAGTCGACGCGGGCCATGCCTTCGCATTCGAGGGTAGAAAACGCCAGCCCAGCCCACTTCTGGATCTCGCTGACTTGCTCAGCCGACAGGGGGGCTGGGACCAGCAGCGCGGCTCCATTTTCGTCGAGATACTTGGCCTCGTAGGAGTAGAACTCGTGACGAGGGTTGATTTCGCCGACGATGCTGCAAAGCGGACCGCCCGATGGGTCGAGGTTCTCTAGCACGGCCACCTCGATTTCGCGGGCATCGATGGCTTTTTCGATGAGAACCTTGCGGTCGAATCGCAGCGCATCCCGGATCGCAGCGTCAAGCTCATGAGGATGCTTGACCTTGTGGACTCCGACGCTGGAACCCGAACCCGACGGCTTGACGAAACAGGGATAACCGAGCACGCGCTCCACCTCGGTGGGCAGCGAGGACGCTTGAGACGGATAGGTTCGTCCGTGGATCGTCAGATACGGTACGACCGGGATTCCGGCCAGCCCTGCGAGGCGCTTGGCGACCTCTTTGTCCATGCCGATCGCCGACGCCAGTACGCCGCAGCCGACGTAGGGAACGTCCGCCAGCTCGAGCAGGCCTTGCAGCGTACCGTCTTCACAGAATGTGCCGTGTAGCACTGGGAACACCACGTCAATCTGTGGGAGCGGCAATCCCATGCCAATCAGCGCTGGGTTCTCAATGGGCACCAGCATGGTTCCATCGCCGCCTGGTGGATTGGGCGGTAGCACAACCTGCGGCTGGTCGCGAAATACTGGCAGTAGACGCGCTCCCTTTTCGATCCGCGAGACGTCACCGGGATGCCAGCGCCCATCTTTGTCGATGGCGATTGGGATGGCGACGAAACGCTCTGGATCGAGGTTGCGCAGCACCGAGGCCGCCGATTGAAGCGAGACTTCGTGTTCGCCAGAACGACCACCGTAGAGCACGGCGACGTGAAGCTTCCGTTGCGTAGACACTGTCACCCTCGGCGCGCCTTAGTGGAAGCGCGGAACTTTTTCGACATCGAGCTGCTCCAGGGCAGCACGGATCACCAGCGACTTGTTGGCCTTGCTATACCCTTGGCGCTTTAGTTCACGCACCAGCCCTTCGAGTCGCTCGATGTCTTCATTGTAGAGCGAGATACAGACCACTTTGTAGTGCGTCGGACGCGGCTTTTTTTCAGGCAGCTCTCCGACCGGCATATGGTGGACGGCTTCGCGTTCGGAATCGCGCTCACCGTCCCGCTCGGGCCGATAGAACCCGGTTGCCAAGATGTCATCAACAGAAAGTGGATCGGTCTGCAGAGCGCGTGGGGCGCTGGATTTGGCACTCATGACCCTGGACTCCTTACTCGAGAGATGCTGGTTCCATGGTCGATGTGGTGGAATCGGACTGGCGAGCAGCGCTGGTGACCGTCGCTGACTCTCGTCCCATGATCCGCTCGACGACTCGACGATAGTCCTCGGCACCTGGGGAGTCTACGTCGTATTCAAAAATGCTCTGACGGTGGCTTGGGGCTTCTGCGAGCCGGGTCGAGCGGCGAATCGGGTCGAACAGCTTTTCGCGGAAGTGTCCACGCAGCGTCTCGAGTGCCTCGCGTGCCAAGCGAATGCGTGAATCGAAAAACGTCGGCAGCACGCCGGCAATTCGTACCGAGTGGCCGAGATGGCGCTCAATGTCCTTGAGCGTCTTTAGCACTTGCTTCACCCCGACGAGAGACAAGTAATCACAAGACACCGGAATCAGTACTTCGTCGGCATACGTCAGCGCGTTTTGGTTTAGCAAAGACAGCGATGGTGCACAGTCGAGAATCACATACTGATAGCGACGATGCGCGAGGCCCATTCGCTGTGAGAGCACCCGGTCGCGGTCTTGGTCGCGGCGGGCCAGCCATACTTCGGCGGCGGCCAGTGTCGCATCCGCCGTGATGACATCGAGCCGTCCGCGCACTGGCACGGCGACCTCTGACGGATCGGTTCCATCGACGAGCACGTGATAGAGGCTGCGCTCGCCTTTGATGCCCAAACTGGCCCCGACGTTGCCCTGGGCATCCGTGTCGATCAGCAGCGTTTCGAAACCACGCTCCGCAAGGCCTGCCGCCAGGTTAATGGCCGTCGTCGTCTTCCCTGTTCCGCCTTTTTGGTTGAGGATGGCAATCCGACGGGCTCGCTTGACCGCGTGGCTCACTTCACCAAGCGCGGTGCGTCGGCAGCTCAGCTGGCAGAAGTACTGACGACGTGGTGCTTCTCCCGCGCCGCTCGGTAAGGTGGCAACTTGATAGGCATACTGCGGGATGAATCGCTCACCGCAGGTCGTGCAGGCTTCGTACATGGGTCAATTACACGACCCGGTGATCGCGGGCGCAAATTTTTGCTCGCTCGCAAATCGCCGACAATCGCTTGCCAATGCAGGGGGCAATTTGCAAACCTCCGCCGCCGTGACGTTGCAAGCAAGCGATGTGGTGGTTCAAATCTGTGGTTCGGCACTCGGGGCGTTTCCTGGTGCTGAGTGTGTAGGTGTCGTCGCTGAGGCAGGGGCCGCAGCGCAGCACTTGGCAGGCCAAGCGGTCCTTGTGCCGCGTATCTTGCCGTGTGGGGAGTGTTCGTGCTGTCGCCGTGGTGCTGTGCTCGCCTGTCCCCACAGACGGTTGCGTCCATCGGCCCCGCAGTCGTATGAGGTGCTGCCAGCGCGCTACCTGTTGCCCCTGCACCCGCCGTTTGTGGAAGTGGCACCTCTGTCGGATTCGCTGTGGCGGTTTGCGGCCTTGGCCGATGCGCTGCTCACGCCGTACGCGGGCCTGGTTCGCGCTGGGGTATCGCCAGGAACGGTCTGTTTGGTGCTGGGGCTTGGCGTGAGGTCGGCGCTTGCTGCGGTGCTTGCAGAGGCTCTGGGGCTGTTTGTGGTGCGTTTTTCGGCAGAGGATGCAGCGCGACTCGATCCGGCAAAAGCGCGGCAGCGAGTGGCCGAGCTGGCGACTGCTCAGGGACTGCCTCTCGCCGGGGCTTGTATCATCGAGACGATCGGTAGCGATGCGGCACGGGCGCGAGCGATTCTGATGGCCGAGCCTGCGAGCACGGTGCTTTTGCTGGAGCGCTCCCAGCCACTGGGCGGCACGATCGGGGGTCTGGTCAGTGAACCGCAGGGAGGCGCGCAGCTTGTGAGCCTAGCGACGTTGGAGCACGTCGTGGCGATGCAGGCGCAGGTCTCGGCGGTCGCTCCGCATCCTGATCTGCTTCCGGAACTGCTGGCGCTGTGTACGCGAGCGCGGCTCGACCTGGATCAGCTTACCCGTGCAGTTCCCGTCGAAGAAGCAGAGGCAGTGATGGAGGCTCGACGGTGTGGACAGGAAACCGATCAGCGACTACCGATTGTGGTGTTTCCGCCTCCGTAGGTTTGGCGTCGTCGGTTAGGTCGTACAAAGACCCAAGATGAGCTGTTCCATGATTCGCTCGTCGTCGAGCTTGGATTGTTTGAGGGTGCGATCGGTGTGGAAGATCACCTCGTGCATGGCTTGCACCCTCGGTAGCTTGAGCCGGCGAGCTTGATCGAGCAGCTTGCCTGCCACAAACGGCATCACCCCAAGCGCACTCGCCACTTCACCCGCCGACGGTCGGCCGTGGGCCAGTAGATCCGCCGTCTGCCACAGCTTCATCACGTGACGACTGAGGAGGGCGAGCAGCTTGAGCGCTGGTTCACGCTGCATCAGCATCTCGGACAAAAGCGACAGCGCTGCCGAGCGATCCGCCGCCCCGACTGCGTCGATGAGCTCGAACACCGAGTGCTGCCGGGTGGTGACCACGACCTCCTCGATGTCACGAATCCGAATCGGCTGGCCCACCGGGACAAAGCAGCACAGTCGTTCCAGTGCGTCGGCGAGCTGACCGAGGTCGGCACCAATCTCATCGGCCATTCGCGCTGCGGCCCCACGCTCTAGCTCGACTTGCAGGCGCTTGGCCTCGGCCTCGATAAATCCGGGAAGCTGCTTGTCGGCCAGCGGATCGAGCTTGAGCAGCAGGCCATGCTTTTTGAAGAGGTTGAAGAAGCGCAGCCGCAGATCCGCTTTTTCGGCCACGAACAGCAGACACGTCTCGGGTGCGGGCGATTCGATGAACTTGGTCAGGCTGGCCAGCTCGTCTGCGGTCAGCTCGTCCGCGTCGCGAATGAGTACCAGTCGCCTCTTGGCCATCATCGGCAGCGTCTTGGCACACGCCAGGATCTGGGCTGCGCCCGCTTCCTTGCCGAAGAGCTGATCGTAGTTGAAGTCCCGCGTCGCTGGTTCGAGAACGGCGGTCTTGATCGCCTCAATGGCTCGGTCGACCAGGAAGCGTTCCTTGCCGCATAGGTAAATGAGCGCTGGAGCCTTCGTCGCGAGCGCGCTATGCAGCGGAAACAGCGGGTCTTGCGGAGAGGTCGGCGTCGCCATGGGCGGCGACTATAGGCGAGCGCGGCGTGGCTCTGTCAATGTCTACTTCTTGCGACAGCAACGGAAGCAGTCGGCGTTGGGTTTGGTGGTCGATGGATCGGTGCAGACAGTCACGGCTTCGGGAAGACAGGTTGCGTCCGGTTCGTAGTTGTTACCGCAGGCAGTGGCGCTGGCGATCGCCGGGCACAGTGCCTTGAAGTTGTCATCGGTGAGCCAGGAACCGTTGCCGCTCGCGCAGGCTTCGACACCGTGTGCGGCGCACAGCCCGTACAGGCACTCAGTGCCGCTTGGACAGGGCCCGCTGCCGTTGCAGCGAAACAGCAGGTGCGTGACGTCGGGAGCGTAGCAGCTCGTGCCGACCAGGAGGCCGCTGATGATGACGAGGCCACGCAGCAAACGAGACAGAACAAGCGACCTCCGCATCAGAACCTCCCGAGGATGAAAGCGCTGCCACCGCCGGAACGGGGGGATAGCGCCAGCGACAGGCCGGTGTTGCCCTGCGCGTAGTACACACCGGTCCAGATTACGCCCGCAGTGAGGGCGGCCACGCCGATTGCATCGAGGGTGAACGCTGCCGTCTGCATCCGCTGGCCGGCCGTCTCGATGTCTTGCAAGTCGACCGACCACAGCTTGGTGCGGTTGTCTGGGTCGCTGATCATGTGCGACCTGGAAATGGCACCACCACCGAGACCAACGCCCACGATGAGCAAACCGGCCCCGCTGACCATCAGCGCCATCGCTGGCCACGGCGGTAGCGAAGCCTTGACCGTACGCGGCGGATTTTTGCCCTCCTCGATGGCTTGGGCGATCCGGAGCTCCTCAATTTTCTGACGGGCTTTGTCGAGGTCAGGGGCGTTCGGACAGTTATCGATATATCCTTCCAGATAGCCGATTGAGTCGTTAAATTTACGTTGTTTTTCAGATACTAAGGCGAGGTTAATGAGAAAATCCGGGAGTTTGCTGATGTTATAGGCATTTTGAAAATCAGAGCGGGCGCGGTTCCATTCTTTCGATTCCCAGTAGATCACAGCGCTATCGTAGAAGCGCATCGCCTTTTCTTGATCAGGCGGCGACACCACCGGTGGGGTCTTGCATTCGTCTGTGCGACGCTCGCGACGCTTATGCCGTCGTGCTTCGGCGCTGCCTGCATCTCCAATCAAGAGCAGACCGGCCACACCGATCCCCAGCAATCCCACCCAGGTCGGAAGCGCTCGCATCCTAGCCATGCCCATGCCTCAAAATGACTTATTAATATTATAAAGCGGTAATTTGATAGAACAGCATGACATTTGTGTAGTCATCTGCCGACATGGGGGCATAGGGATTGTTTTAAGTAGCAATTGCCGTCCAACATGCGGCCTTTGAATATTACTAGCTGGGTGAACGTCAGCTGTGTCGTGAGTCGTCGGTACACGATCAGTTGGCGGTGCCTTCACCCTTGTGCACGACTGTTTCAGCCGATAATCGAAACAAGGCGCACCTTCGCGCCGACAGACAAAGGAGCCAGCCCATGAAAATTCAGAGTCTTGCCGCAATGGCCTTCGCCCTACTCGCTGGGTGCGGACCGTGGTCTTCGGGTCCACGTCACTGCACCGGAAGCTACGGTTGTGGAAACACCTGGAGCGGTGGCGGCGGCCTTCCCACAACGCAGTACTCGACGTTCGTGATCGACGCGGGCGCTGCCATTGAACTTCCCCAATCGACGCTGGGTATTACCACCAATGGCCAAGGCGACTGGGTTCTGGCTTGGCAGGGTGATCGGTATGCCCATCAGTTTGAGGGCTCGATTACCTGTCCGGCGGGCTGTCAGATCGCCTATGCCCGCTTTGACAACGCCTATCCGGGAGACAGCGCCAGTGTGACCGCCCAGAACCAGATCGTGTTCAACGGCGTCACCAATGCAGCTGTCCCGCAGAATCTGCTGTTTCGATTGACCGCCCAGCCGGTCACGTTTGACCTGTACATCGACGGTCATCCCGCGATCGGTTCGACGGTGTTCGCCTCTCAGGGCGCACTGTCGACCACTGACTCGATGCCGTTTTCGCTGGTGTCGAGCAACGTGGCGTATAGTGGCAAGACCGACAAGGCACCCGCTCACGTGCCGAAGCTGTCCGAGGATGGTGTCGAGCGGGTAATTACCGTTGCGGCTCCGCCGGTAAGTTCGCAGTCAGTGGATAAGTAGGTCCGCCGCTTTTCGCAATCGGGGCGGCGTGTCCGCCTCGACCAGGAAGCGCATTCCACAGCCGCGAGATGATGAGCGCGCCAAGGAGCGCGAAAAAGAGCGGCATAAACGGCCACACCTCGAACTCCGAGCCGGGTTGGCCGCCTGGCTGTTTGTAACGCTCTAGTAGCTTGCCGATACCTGCCCCCGCCAAGGCCCCCGCCAGGTACTGCGCTCCATCGAACAGCCCAGCCGCCGTTGCCACTGCTTTGCGTCCACCGAAGTCCATCGAGGCCGCGCCACCGACCAGCGAGTGCGCGCTCTGCACAAAAAACGAAACCGCGACGAGAACAACCGCTGCGCCCCAGGCATTGTGGATGGTTCCGCGCAGGCCGGTCATGCACGCTGCCATTCCGAGAAAGGCGAAGAAGATCACCGGCGCTCGTCGTGACTGAAACAGCCGATCAGAGGCATTGCCGGCCACCAGTCCTCCAACGACTGCCGCGATCGGCATCGCCACCGAGGCAAACTGGTACGGACCAAAGGAACCGAGGGTGCGAGCGGTGACGCCGAAGACCGCGACGATGTACCGGGTGTACCAATGGTCGATTGAGTGTCGAACCAAGCCAATGCACATCGAAGATAGCGCGATGATCCACGGGGCTTTGCGAGCGAAGACTTTTCGAAGGACAAATCCGATGGTATCAGCGGCCTGGGCTTCATCGGGGCTTTCGTCGCCGGTGTCGAAGTCGCCATGACCGGCTTGGGCGGGGGTGTTTTCGACGCGGAAGTAACAGAGCACCCACATGATCGTCAGAAACGCCGCCGGGACAAAGAAGGCGTACTGCCAGGGCAAGAAGCGCAACAGCAAGGGCAAGAGCGTAAAGGCCAGGGTTCGGCCCGTCTGAATCATGATGCCGAAGATGCCCGCGAACTTGCCTCGCTCGCTCACCTTAAACCAGGCCGCGTTGATCTTTACGATCGAGAGGGCACCGAAGGACTGGAAGTAGTGGTTGCAGGCCCATAACACCGCAAACATCGCGATGACCGAGGTGTTGTTGAGTCCCGCGCCTAGCTCGGCGTGAGAGACGACTCGGCCGCTCACCACGACGGCAGGTTTCAAGATCAGCAGGTGGCACAGGCCGAATAACAGGTTGAAGATCGCGGCTCCAGCGGCACCGATGAGGATGGCGCGCTTGCCACCGATTCGATCCGCGAGTGGGCCGTTTAGGAAGACCGCGCAACCATAGGTGGCCAGACCCGCGCTCAATATGGAGCCATAGTCGGCATGGCTCCAACCAAACTGCTCAGCGACGGCAGCCTGCACCGCACTGAAGTTGTACCGGCTCATGTAGAAGAAGCCGTACATCAGCCCGAGGAAGAACCAGTTCTGGAACCGACGCAGCCGGAACTCCTGGGTCAGAAGTTCGGCGGAACTGGCGCTCGGTGGCAGGGGATCTGGCCCTGGACGCGGGGCAGTAACCATGACGATGCCATACCACAGTAGTCTTACGAAACGGCAGGGGTTTTTTTGCCGAGCACGCTATAGTGCGCCCACCTGCGGCCACGGCGCTGTCGTCGCTGTGAGACTCAGTCCAACGTACGAGAGAGGCTTCCATGCAGTCCAACCCAAACTCGGATCTCCCCTGGGAGCAGCAAGCGCTGCATTTGGTCATCGAGACGGTGCAGCAAGCCCTGCATGAGAAGTCTCCTGCAGAACAGCAGTCTCTTCAGATGGCGCTGATGACACTGCGTGGCTTTTTGGCGGCCTCGCGGCTCACCCAGGAAGAGGGCGGGACGAACTGGGAGCCGTTTCTGGAACCGATTGCTCCGTCAGATATGAACCGGATCGCGGCATGGAGCCAGACGCTGCGTGAGCGTCGTGAAGCTGCCTCGCTGAGTCACCACAAGCTGGCCGAATTGTCGGGTGTTCCCGAGGGTGCACTGCAAGCGCTCGAGGGCGGAACCTATGCGCCAAGTCAGATGGCACTGCTCCACCTTCTATCCGTGCCGGAACTAGATCTGGAGACACACTCGTTGCCCTGGGAAGCGAGCGCATCGGATCCCAACCTGGCGCTCAACTGCTGGCTCGCGCCGGGCTTCGACCCGGTCAAGATGATCAAAGACCTGGCTCTACAGGTCAACGGTCACGGCGGGCACATCGAGCAGAGCTTTTTGTACATGGACCACATGAGCGCGGCTCACTGGTGTGCCATCGCCGAGCAGAAGGACTACGACGCGATGCAGTCGAGCATGCCGCTGGAAAAGACGGCGGCGCGCATTGTGCGCTCGAACGGGCAGTGCGGGCTCGATGTGGTGGCGCTGGGTCCAGGTAGTGCGCGCAACGAGGTGCGGCTGGTCAAACAGCTTCTGACGCAGTCGGGGCATGCGGATTTGCGACTGTATTTGCTCGATATCAGTCAGCCGCTGTTATCGGTGGCCTATCGGCACGCGGCGGAGGTGCTGGCCGATTACGGCGGCGCAGTGTTTGCCATTCAGGGCAACTTTCACCACCTGCCACGCTACGGCCAGCTCCTGTATTCGCCCAGAAGAGCGCATCGTCGACGAATCATCACGATGCTCGGGCACACCTTTAGCAATCTCGAAAACGAACTGCGCTTTATGCGCAACAGCCTCTGTGGGTTCGCGAGCGGCGACATGCTGGTCATGGATTTTCGTCTGGCGTATGCCCCGGCGACTGATCCCGACGAGATTCGGAGCAAGGATCCGACGTTTGCGATTCGACGCGTCAACGATCTGAGCCAGCGACGTGATGAGTTCCTCGCCGGGCCGTTCAAGCGCTACGGGGCCGATCAGGCCGACGTCGAGATTACGCCTGCCCTTGATATGAGCTGTGCGGTGCCGGGCAGTTACGGCGTCGATCTGCGGGCACGGGTGCGTTCAGAAACCACGGAACGCGAGTTTTCCGTCTATTACAGTCGGCGCTATGAGTCGCAGCAGCTGATGCAGGCGCTGCGTCGCGAAGGCTGGGAAACGATCGACACCTGGGAATACGGCGGCGAGTCGAGTCCCTGCCTGCTGGTGCTACTGCGGAAGATGAACTGATAACGCCTAACAGGTAGCTCTGTTCGGTGTTGTAACTCGACCCGCGTCGAGAGATGACCCAACCGTAGGAGGGACACATGCGGAGCTTGTTCTTGGTTTGTTTGGCGCTTCTGCTGGGCTGTGGCAATGCGGAGGATTCGTCGACGGTTCTTATGGGGGCACCGCTCCTGCGTCTGCCGCAAGGCGAGGGAATGTTAACGGCTGAGTTATCGCCTCAGACGGCGGGACCGCTCGATGGCAGGCCATATCAGTACAAGGTGCCGTCGCGATACGACAAGACCAAGCCGACACCACTTGTGATCATGCTGCACGGCTTTTCCGCGAGTGGCAGCATCGAGGAGCTGTACCTAAACATCGGCACTTTGGCCGAGCAAAAGACCTTCCTCTACGCATTTCCTGACGGCACTCAGAACCCAGCAGGGCTGCGTTTTTGGAACGCGATGGAGTGGTGCTGCAACTTCTTCAAATCCAGTGTCGACGACGTAGCCTATATAAGCGCGGTCATCGCTGATATGCAGGCTCGCTACAACGTCGATCCGAAGCGCATCTTTGTTGTAGGTCACTCGAACGGCGGCTTCATGACCCATCGGATCGCCTGCGAGCTGTCGGACAAGGTGGCAGGAATCGTCAGCCTCGCGGGGCAGCAGTGGAATGATCCAACGCGCTGCACGCCCAAGCAGCATGTGCCGATTCTCCATGTGCAGGGCACGCTCGACGTGGTGATCGGGTACTTGGGACTACCGGGGCTCTATCCGGGAGCGCGGGAGACGGTACAGATCTGGGCACAGAAAAACGGCTGCGGCGGGCGACTGACCTACTCGGGGGAAAATCGTGACATTGACACGGTGCTTCTTGGGGCCGAAACCACCGTCGAACAATTCACAGGCTGTCCGACGGATGGTCCGGTCGAGCTATGGTCGATTCAAGGTGGCGGTCACGTCCCGGTGTTTAACCGGTTCTTCACATCGTCCATCTACGACTTCCTGATGTCTCATCCGAAGCCGTAGCGGGACTGACTAGGCCGGGTCGGCCTTCGGGGTGGTTTTGCCGCTCGGGGGTAGTGCGGGCTCCTGGATGAACTCCTTCGGGATATCACCGGTGAGGCTGCGCAGGAATGCTGCGATCGACTCGGCGTCAGCATCGGGTAGGTCACGCCCGAGCTGGTGACTGGCCATTAGCTTGATCGCGTCGGTCAGCTTTTCCACTGAGCCGTCGTGGAAGTAGGGCGCGGTTTGGGCGACGTTGCGCAGCGACGGAACCTTGAAGACCAGCTTGTCGGCGTCATTCTTGGTGACGGCGGCCCGTCCCAGATCGGTCTGGTTCGGCCACGGCTTGACCGAGCCGACTTTTTGATAACTGCTACCACCCAGAAGTGTTCCGCTGTGGCACGCGACGCAGCCAGTGTCGAGGAACTTGAGTAGGCCCGCTTTTTCGACATCGTTGAGCGCTGTCGTTTCGCCACCGAGAAACTTGTCGAAGCGCGACGGGGTGACCAGCCGACGCTCGAAGGCTCCGATTGCGGCGGTGGCGTTCTTGATGGTAACGGGCTGTTTGTCAGTCGGGAATGCCTTCTTAAAGGCTTCGACATAGCCGGGAATGCTCAGGAGGACAGCCTCGGCTCGCTTGTGGTCGGGGAGCGCCATCTCGACGGGGTTTATCATCGGGCCGCCCGCCTGCTCCTCAACATCCTTGGCTCGACCATCCCAGAACTGGGCGACGTGGCCGGCCGCCTGGTACACCGATGGAGAGTTACGACCCCCGAGCTGCTGTTTGTGCCCGGTGGAGAACTTTTTGCCATCCACTCCGTAGCGGGCCAAGTCGTGGCATGAGTTGCAGCTAATCTCGTGGTTTTTCGAGAGACGCTTTTCGTAATAAAGCTGCCTGCCCAGTGCAATTTTTTCGTCAGTGGGCGGGTTGTCTTTGCTGTCGTATTGCTGCGGGAGCGGGGTTCCGAAGACAGCGAGTCGAGCCGGATCGATGGTGGGTGATGCGGGCGCTGCGGCAGGCGCTGGGGCAGCAGGCTCTGAGGGCACCACTGGCTTGGCCGTTTCTTGCTGGGGACAGCCGAATAGACCCACTGAGCAGAGCACCAGTGTGCCAAGGGTCAGGGCGTGCGTGGTCGAGTGATGGTTTCCGAGCATGGGGTCTCCAGTGAGCAAGTATCTCAGAGCCGAAGGTCCGATTCCAGCGTCGGCTACAGCACGCCAAAACACCGTTTCAGAGACAGGCAGATTCGCTGGCCGAGCGGGACAAGCACCCCATTTACCACAGCCGTGCGCCATCTTGCTAAGATGAGTGTGTCTAAGATGCAGGAGCGACCTGCGAGCGAGGAGGGGCAGCTCTCGGTCTGTCCGTATTGCGACAGCACCATTGTCGAGGGTGATGCTCATGACTGCGCCGAGATGGGCGATAATCCGACGCTCTCCGTCGCCACGCCTCCAAAATCGATCCAGGGTGCCGGCGATTTGAAGCGAGCGCCGCTGGCAGAATCTACGAAAGCTACAGGGCAACCGACCCCAGCGGCAGTTGCGGTGGTACCGGGGGCCGTCGCGATCACGTCCGATCGCCTGGCGGGCAGGTCTGCCTCTGCAGCGGGGATGCCGGTGTTCACGCAGCCCACTAGACGCGCCTCGAGGACGTCGAACCCAGCGATTCCAGCGAGCGGTGCGGCGTTGCCAACTACGAACCCCGGCGGTGCGGCCGATGAGATCCACGGACTCATCATTGATGGCCGTTACGAGGTGCTGGAAAAGGCCAGCCAGGGCGGGATGGGCACGGTCTACAAGGCCCGTCATGCCACGCTGCGCAACCTGCTTGCGGTCAAGATTCTTCGCAAACCGAAGGACGAGGTGAGCAGGCGACGCTTCTTGCAGGAAGCGCAGCTCCTGTCGCAGATCAAGCATCCGAATATCGTTCAGGTCATCGATTTCGGCGAGCTTCCAGACGGGAAGTCCTATCTGGCGATGGAGTTTTTGTCAGGCCCAACGGTGAGCGCTGCGGTGCGGGACGGCAACATGACGCCGCTGCGAGCCTGCCGGATCGCCGCCCAGATCGCTCGCGGCATGCATCACGTCCACGAGCAGGGCATTGTTCACCGTGACATCAAGCCTGACAACATCCTGCTCGTGAATCAGGACGGTACCGAAGACTTTGTGAAGATCATCGACTTTGGCATCGCCAAGGATGTGCGAGCCGTGCCGTCGCTGCAAGCCAGTGGTCAGATGCGGGTGAGCGCGGCGTCGATTCCGATGATGAGCGAGAGTGGGCCTGTTTCCGAGCCGGACCCAGATATTTCTCTTGAGGACACGCCGGGTCAAAACCTGACACAGGCGGGGCAGCTCGTAGGAACTCCGCTGTACATGGCCCCGGAGCAGATTCGCAGCGGGCTCCATGATGCCAAGGGCGATCAGTACGCTGTCGGGTGCATCCTGTATTTCATGCTGACCGGGCAGCCGGTCTTCACGGGCAAAAAGGCCGACGAGATCATGTCGGCGCATGTCAAACAGAGGGTAGTGCCGCCGCGTCAGCGAGTGCCGGGGCTTCAGATAAGCGACGCGCTGGAGTCGGTGGTGCTGCGGGCCCTGGCCAAGGATCCGGCAGCGCGCTTTTTGTCGATGCGGGCGCTAGAGGACGAGCTGCAGGCCTGTATCGAGCAGATGGCTCCCGGTGCTGCTTCGACAGGGCGTACTCGGCTGCTGCGGGTGGCTCGTCGGTTTGCGCCGCTGTGGGGAACGGTGGCACTGGGATTGATTGGCCTACTGCTCTACGTGTTGCGCACGCACAAGGGCAGCGCAGATGAGATCTCGCAGGCTGAGCTGCTGGCGCTGCGGGGTCGGGCGTTGAGTGTGTTAATCAAGCAGGCGACTTCGATGGATCAGCGCCTCAAGCTGGGTGCGCTACGGGCACTGGGCCATAGTCGTGATGGCTCGCAACGGGCACTGCTGGAAAAACTGCTGGACGACTCGGACACGGCGGTGGTTGCGCAGGCAGCAGAGGCTCTGGGTTTGCTGGGTGATCCGGCGGCTGCGGCCGTTCTTTTGTCCCGCAGCACTCGATCGAGTGACCCAGCGGTGCGGACCGCGATCGCAGTGGCCCTGGAACGGCTCGGGGAACCACGTGGCACCCAGTTGCTATACGAGGGGCTGGCCGGGAAAGATGGCGAGCTGCGGCTGCTCTCTGCGCTGCTGCTGTGCGATCGTGGAAACCGAACCGCAGTCGAACTATTGGTGTCGGTGCTTGAAAAAGGGCAGGTCGGTGGACCGATCGAACTATCGGTGTTGGGATGTCTGGCGCGTGCTGGGAATGAAGCTGCGTACAAGGCGTTGCTCGTCCGGCTCCAGCGATCCGAACCGAGAGAGGCCCAACTGAAGGCCGCGCAGCAGCTCATGCCGCTTGGGGAGACACGGGCTCAGGCGCTGCTGGAACGGCTGGCAGGGGAACCGGGAAGGGACCAACTGTTGGCAGCTCGCTATCTGGCGTCGACGGAACATGCCGCGACAGCGCAGGTCTTTCGATCCGTCTTGAACGACGGCAAGGCGAGCAGCACCGCGACCATTCTGGCGTCAGAGGGGCTGGGGCTCTCTGGTCGATTGCTAGACGTCAAGGTGCTCGACCAGCAGCTTCTGCGAGCAACCGATGAGCAAGTGCAGCTTGCGGCAGCCGAAGCGGTCGTTCGACTTGCCGCGACGGACGTGCGGCTTATGTCCGAGCGCAGCCTGTTGTGGGCTCGCGACGCCCTGTCGAGTGGCAGCTGGGCGATTCGTCAAGCCGGTGTCGCGACGCTGAGCGATCGCCAAGAGGCCGAGGCTGGCCCGCTGATTGTGTCCATGTTGCGCGATCCGGTGTCGCAGGTCCGCAAGGCTGCGGTGCGGGCGTTGGCTCGTCGGAATGAGGCGTCGGCGCTGGCGGTTCTAAGAGCGCAGCTAGCGGACACAGATTCGGCGGTTCGCCTGGAATCACTGCAAGCGCTGGTGCGGCTGGCCAAGCGACTGATTGATGCTGGACAGCGTCCTTCCGTGGAAGGCGTGAGTGGCTGGCTGCGCGAGGTTGCGCAAAAGGGCAGCGCCAGTGAGCAGGTGGTGGCACGTAGCGGCCTACTTTTGCTTGGGGATACGACTCAGAAACAGGTCCTGCGTGAGTTGGCGACTTCCTCGGATGAGGAGACTCGCAAGCTCTTGGCCGAACAGCCAGGCGCTGATAACGAGCTCTTGTCAGCCATGCTCGGCGACGCCAGCGAGGCGGTGCGGTTTGTCGCGGCGCGGCGGCTGGCCGAGCGTGGAGAGCAGGGCGCGAAGCCGGTGCTAAGGCAAATGGTGTCCAAGGGAAGCAGCGAGGCGGTTACGGCGTTGGTGCTGCTGAATCGGCTGGGCGAAAAGTCAGATCGCCCTCAGCTTGGGGTCGTCGAGCAGGCCGCTCTTCCCGTTGAAAAGCGAATGCAGCTCGTGGAATCCGTACAGAACCTCGATCCGGGAATCGCGCTACCGCTGCTGATGCAAGCTGCACGCGACCCGGAACCACTGGTGCGTCGCTTGGTCGTCGAGGTGGCTTCAGATTTGCCTGGAACAACGTTGAGAAGCACGCCGGGCATTCCGGTGCTGCGGTTGCTGGCCAATGACAGTGATGCAGCGGTACGGGCTCGAGTGTGGGGTATCCTGGCTCGGCTGGAGTCGGCACGGGACGAAGCGGCTGCGTCGGCATCGGCCCCGGTCAAGCCACCGAGCAAAGACGCACCGCCGCCGAGCAAAGAGCCACCACCGCCGGACAAAACCAAGACCGAACCGACCGGTGAAGTGCCTCCTGCCGCAGGGACAGCAACGGGACAGGGCAAGCTGGCGATCGAAGCTTCGCCAGGCACGCTGATCCAGATCGATGACAAGCCTTGGCAAAATGCGACCGCGATAGCCTTCGTGTTGCCGGCTGGGAAGCACGTCCTGCGCTCGCTGGCCGGAGAGCGCACGATTGAGATTGTCCCAACTCAAACGGTCACGCTGAAGCTGCCGGAGTCCGAGTCGGAGCTTTTGCTTCGCAAAGGAGTAGATGGTCTCGCAGCGTCAGACTATCGACGAGCCCAAAAGTTGTTCGATAAGGCCTACGGACGGTGCAAAACGAACAAGACACTGGCCATTCCCTGTGAGCTGCTGGCGTTCGAAGGCGGCTACCATTTGGCGACGTCGTTGGAGCATGGCAATCGGTTGCCCGAGGCGATGGCGCAGTACCAAAAGTTGCTCAAGAGTGCGCCCAAGGGCAAAGGAAGGCTGGATCGCCGCAGTGAAATTCAGTCTGCGGTGGGGCGGCTTTCCTCGCAGATGGGGGAAGTAGTTGTCGCTGGTACGAAGAAGGGCAAGTGTCAGCAGTCGAGTCTGTGGGTGCTGCCTGGAACGCACATTGTTTCCGTCGAGGGCAAGAGTCAGCAAGTACAGGTGAGCGCGCAGCAGCGAATCGTCGTGGGGAGCTGCAGGTGAACTGGGAACGGCAGGTGAAAAGAAGGCGCGTCCGCTCCCTGGTTGGGGCACTGGTGGGGACGTGTGTGGTCGCATTGGCAGCGGAACCATCGGCTCTGGGTCGTCGCCCAAAGTCCAAATCAGGACACAGCAGCGATTCGAGCCATCGATCCCACCGTACAAAGGAGAAGCCGACCGACGCCGCCGTTCCCAGCGAACCAACCAAGGGCGATGGATCGACGGATTCCCCGGCCGAGGTGCGGCTCAAGCCTCGGGTTCAGGCGTTGCTCGGAGAAGCAAAGGCTGCGCTAGCCAGTGGCGACCTTGACGGTGCTCAAAAAAAGGCAGAGTCGGCGTTTAAGAAGCAGTCGAGCCCGGAGGCTCTGTTCGTCCTCGGGCAGGTCGCGTACGCACAACGTCAAATGGTCGAGGCACAAGACATCTTCCGTCGGTATCTAGCAGATCCCAGCACCACGATCGACCCGGCGAAGCGCATCGAGGCACAGCGCAACGAGGACAAGCCGCTACCACCACTCGGTGACCTGTACGTGATCGGCGACAAGGACTCCCTGGTCTATGTAAACGAGCGCTTGCTCGGCAGCCTGCCGCTGGTGTTGCCGCTCCGGGTCGCGGCGGGAAACCTATCGGTGGCACTGAGCAGCGGTGGACGCACCACCAAGGGCAAGGTGGAAGTGCCCGGTGGGCAAGCCCGAGAAATTCGTTTCGATGCGCTGACCGGGGCGGTGCTGGTTTCGGTGCCACCGACGGTTGTATTTGCGCAGGATAGTGGCACCTCTCTCGAAGGAGAACCCGGGCTCGTTGCTGCCTTGGAAAAAGGGAGCCAGCTTGTCGGCTATACTCCCGCCTTCTCCAACCGCAAGCTGAGCGTTTGTGGAACCCTGGCACCGGACTGCTTGTTGGACGCCGCCCGCCAACACGCGGCGGGGTTTACTTTGGCCGTGAAGGTCACCCCGGTGGTTGGTGGTAAGGAATTCCAACTGTCCTTGTGGGATGCGCAGGTCGGGGAAGTGGCGGCGCAAGAGTCCGCACGCTGCGTACCATGCAGTGAAGAGGGTCAGCTTTCGTCGCTTGCTCAGCAAGTGGCTGCGGTCTTGAGACGGGGTCGCAATCGCCCTCGCGGCGTTCTGTCCGTCAGCAGCATTCCCAGCGAAGCCCAGGTCCTGCTAGCTGGGCGGTTCGTCGGTCAAACTCCGTGGAAGGGGCCGGTCTTCGTCGGACCACAGCAGATCGAGCTGTCAGTGCGTGGCTTTGAGCGTCAGCAGCTCTTCACCACCGTGACACCGGGGCAAACTGCGGTTGTATCGTCGCTGCTCGTGCCAGAATTGATCACGGAGCCATTGCCTCGTGGCGAAGCGCGACCACTGGCGAAGCATGGGTCTCGTCCGCTGTGGCGAATCACGACAGGTGCTGCGGTCATAGGTGCCGGCATTCTGATGATCGGGCTGGGTGGTTCGGGCCTAGCATCTGATGGGTCTTGCGTGCCACCGCTGATGCCACCAGCACAGGTTTGCCGCGAGACGATTCATTCGGGGACGATCGGTGGGTCGCTGCTGGGTGTAGGACTCGGTTTGTCTATCGGTGGAGTCGTGCTGATTGCGATTCCACCGAGTGGTGCTAGCGGGGAGCGGGACTCGCGCTGAGCTTGCGAAAGCACAGCGACGTGGCGAGGCGTCGCGGATGATGATTGACTTTGGCCGGGCTTGAAGGCTAAGAGGCAATCACAATGAGCGAAGACCTCGTCGTGCTGCGCGAAATCTTGCAACGCGAATTAGAGACCATTAACGCCTACGAGAAAATGCTCGAGCGCGTTTCGGATCCAGCGCTGCGCGAGATTATCGACCATGTTACCGACGAAGAACGCGAGCACGTATCCGAGATGTACCAACTCATCATGGATCGCGATCCCAAGCAGCGGGCGCGCTCGGTGACGAGTCATGAGCAGCTCTCAGCGATGTCATTGCTCGTTAGCTCTGCGACGGTGGCTGGCTCTGAACGAGATGCCGCCACCGCTGCCGGATTGAGCGGGCAACTGATCGCTCCGGCGGCAGCGATCGAGCGAGATCCAGTGCCACCGCCTCCGCCGATTTTCCCGGACGGTGCGTGGTCTGTTGGTGCCCTCAAACGTAGCCCTAAGTAGATCGATCAGCGACGATTCGTCCGCTTTCGACCACAGCGAACACGAAGAGACAACCATGCCTGACACCAGCAACTTTTTGACCCACGAGCATTTGCCCTTGTCCGAGGCGCGGTGGCGCGAATTGAATATGTCGGTTGTGGATGTCGCTCGCCGACGACTCGTCGGTCGACGATTTCTGGATCTGTACGGTCCCCTCGGAGCGGGCGTGCAGACCGTCCACAATGACGTCTATACCGGTACCGAGCGTGCTGCGATCGGCATCCTCGGCGAGGAACCGATTGCACCGGTGCGGGCGGCTGGCCGTCAAATCCTGAGCGTGCCGATCCTCTACAAGGACTTTTCGCTGTATTGGCGCGACCTGCAGACGACCGAGCAGTTTGGGATGCCGATCGATCTGTCGGCGGCAGCGGGCGCAGCGAGCTTCGTTGCCGATCGCGAAGACGACATGGTCTTCAACGGCATTCCCGAGCTGAGCCTACCAGGACTGGCGACAGTGCCGGGTCGCAACGTGATGCCGCTTGGGGACTGGAATCAGGTCGGCGCGGCGTTGCAATCGGTGACGGTGGCGATCGAACGTCTCGTCGAAGCTGGCTTTTACGGACCGTACTGCCTCGTGACCAGTCCATTTCTTTACGCCAAGCTGGCGCGCTTTGTTGAAAACACGGGCGTCTCCGAGTTAGGCCACATTCGCGAGCTGTGCACGGACGGTGTGTTCCGGTCGAGCGTACTGCCTCGTGACCGTGCGGTACTCGTGTCGACGGGACCGCAGAACTTCGACTTGGCCGTAGCGCAGGACTTCCGCGTCGCCTACCTTGGTGCTGAGCAGATGAATCATCCGTTCCGCGTGTTCGAGTGCGCGGTGCTGCGTATCAAGCGCGCCCAAGCGATCTGCACGCTCGAGTCCAAACCATAAACCCAGGCAAATCGATCATCGTATCCACAGGAGGGGACCTATGCAGGTTTCGGAACTAGAGGAAGGGCCGTCATGGCTTGTCCCGCTGTCAGCGGTGGCTGACGACGAAGATGAAGACTTCGACGAAGACGAAGACCTTGACGACGAAGACGAAGACTTCGACGAAGACAGCGATGAAGACTTCGACGAAGACAGCGATGAAGACTTCGACGAAGACGGCGAAGTGTCCGATGAAGAAGATGATGAAGACTTCGACGAAGACGACGACGAAGATGACGACTTCTTCGATGACGATGATGACTACGAGGAAGAGGACGTGTAGCCGCTGGCACGAACTCAGGCACGACCAAAGATCGGGGAGTCATGATGAGGGTTGAAGAGTGGAACGTCACCGTCGGGAGCGGCAAAGACCAGCGCAAGCTGCTCGTCCAGCTCGAAGCGGCACAGGGCGGCGAATACCGCCTTCGCATCGGTAACGAGATGACGACCATCCGGGCGGTCCGAAGCGAAGCTGGTTGCTATTCTCTCATCGACGAGAACGGGCGGCAGCGTAGCATCGACGTCGACGGGACACTCCCCGACCTGAAGCTCGCCATCGATGGTGGAGATCCGATCGCGGTGTCTGTCCAAGATGCACAGACCATGGATGCCTCGGCTGGTGCCAGCTCGGCGGTCGGCGAGGTCCGTGCTGCGATGCCCGGCAAGGTGGTGAAGGTGCTGTGCAAGATCGGCGACCTCGTCAAAGGTGGCCAGCCGCTGCTTGTGATCGAGGCGATGAAGATGGAAAACGAACTGCGAGCCACTGGCGAGGGCCGCGTCGATTCGATTGCCGTCCGAGAAGGACAGACTGTCGAAGGCGGACAAGCCCTGTTGGTCTTGGGAGGTGCTTCATGAACGTGCGAATTGCACTACTCACGGCCGTGGCGTTGCTGGGGGTTGGCTGTGGCAAAGAGGATGGGTTTGCCCGGGATGATGGTCAGGCTCCATTCGAGGGCCGAGAGATCAAGTTCCAGAGCACCTACGCCTACTTCCCATCGGATTTCTCGCTGTCGATTGTCCGCGACACCATGCCGCAGAGCGAGGTCTGCGCCATCCTCAAGCGCTACAGCGAAAGCACCCCGAAGTTGCCCGGCTTACCGGTGCTCCCTTACAAAGAAGAGCACTACACGCTGGTGATGACCGTCGACTCGGTGCAGCCGGGAGACGACGTATCGTTCGATCCGGCCAGCACTGGCACTTCGGGCGACATGCGCTACGCCGCTCTCGCTCACTATGGCGTCGGCAAAAATCGCGAGCCGGACTGGGCACTCCGAGCAAGTGGCTACATCCGAATTAGCGAGCTTACTCACTATCAGCATGTGGCCGGCAAGCTGGCGCTTCGCTTCCCAGGGGGAGAGAAGCTCGACGAAGACTTCGTGGTGGACGCCTGCCCGAAGTGACGTTTCGTCCGCTCGTCTGACACCTGCCAAACCCAAGCGGAGCCCATCATCCGCATGCGCTCTGAAAAAATCCGCAACAGATCAAGCAGCGCCCAACTTGACAGGCTAACTACCCGTACTTAGAGTGCGCTGCGGTTTTCTGACCTGCATCATGCACCGCTAAATCGTCTAGCAGATTGGGAATTGTGGGATGACGACACACGCGCAAGGCAAGACCATGATCCACGTCGACGGCTTGACCAAGCACTACGGCAAGGTCAAGGCTGTCAACAACATCTCTTTCGACGTTCACGCTGGCGAGGTCTTAGGTTTCTTGGGGCCCAACGGGGCTGGCAAGACCACCACGATGAAGATCCTCACCTCGTATCTGTCGCCGACCGCAGGAAGGGCGGTGGTGGCGGGATACGACGTCTTCGATCAGGCCCTGGAGGCCCGTGCTCGAATCGGCTACTTGCCGGAAGGCACGCCGCTGTACCGGGACATGACCGTGCTGGAGTACCTCAACTTCATTGCCGATGTGCGGAGTATCCCGACGGGAGCGAAGCGTCAGCGGCGGCTGCGTGAGGTGGTCGAGCAGTGCGGCTTGGGCGATCGACTGGGCTTTCTCATCGGTGAGTTGTCGAAGGGACTCAAGCAGCGCGTCGGTCTCGCGCAGGCCATTCTGCACGAGCCTGAGGTGCTTATCCTCGACGAACCGACGAGCGGCCTCGATCCGAACCAGATCGTCGAGATTCGCCAGGTCATCAAGCACATTGGCGAAAAGAAGACGGTCATCTTCTCGACCCACATCATGCAGGAAGTGGCGGCGACCTGTTCGCGGGTGCTGATCATCAGCAAAGGCAAGATTGCCGCCGATGGTCGTCCCGATGAGCTTCAGCGCAAAGCGCAGGGGCAGATGTCCCTGCAAGTCGAGCTGATTGGCGACGCCCAGATGGCCAAGAGCGGCTTGGAGTCGATCTCTGCGGTGGAGTCCGTGAGGGCTCTTTCGGCTGAGGAGGATGACAAGAGCGATGGTCATCGCTTCGTGGTGATGGCCAAGACTGGCTCGGATCCACGGGCCGAGATCTTCAAAATGGCGACGCAAAAGGGCTTGCAGCTACTCGAGCTGCACCGCGAGCGAGCGTCGCTAGAAGATGTGTTCCGCAACCTGACTTCGGGCGGCTCCGCAAGCTAGTCCCTTCTGAGGAGAAGCTGACGATGCGAAAGATGTCGACCATCATGCGCCGCGAGCTCGGCGCGTACTTCAACTCACCGATCGCCTACGTGGTGATCTCGGTGTTCCTCGTGCTCTCGGCGTTTTTGTTCTTTAACGCCTTGTTCCTGCAGCAGCAGGCGGAGCTGCGCGAGCTGTTCGATGGCTTCTGGACAACGCTGCTGGTGGCCATTCTAGGCCCTGCCATCACCATGCGACTGTTCGCCGAGGAGCGCAGCAACGACACGCTCGAGTTGCTGCTGACGATGCCGGTCACAGACTGGGACATCGTCCTGGGCAAATACTTCGCGGCGCTGGTTCTGTTTGGCTACGCGATGCTGGCGATGGGCTGCTTCGCAGTGACGGTGGCGTTCTTGGGACCGCTGGATAAGGGGGCCGCGCTCGCGGGCTTTGTCGGTCTGTACCTAACGACAGCGACCTACATGGCGATTGGCCTGATGGCCTCGGCGTTCACCAAGAACCAGATTGTTGCTTTCTTGATGGCCGTCACGATGTGCCTTTTGCTGTGGCTGGTCGGTAAGGTCGTTCAGGTCATGCCGCCGTCGATTCAGCCGTTTGTCGACTGGATTGGCGTTGATAACCACATCGGAAACATGGCGCGTGGCGTCTTTGATACCCGCGACCTACTGTACTTCTTCAGCATCATTGCGTCGTGTCTGTTCATCACGCAGACCACGCTCGAGAGCCGGAGGTGGAACTAATGAGCAAGCCACTTCACAAGAGTCGGACGGCGTTCAATGCCGCCCTGTTTGTGATTCTGTCGATTGGTGCGCTCGGTGCGGCGAACGTGCTGTCGCTGCGTCACTTTGGACGCCTCGACATGACCAAAGACAAGGTCTACACGCTAGCGGCCGGATCGAGAGATCTGGTTGCGAAGCTGCCGGACCGCATGAACGTGAAGTTGTTCATGAGCGAGGAGCTAAAGCCGCCGTTCAAGCAGCATGCGCAGTTTGCGCGAGATCTGCTGTCGGAGTACGCGACCTACTCGCAGGGCAAGTTCAACCTCGAAGTCATCAAGATTGGCGATGGCGAGGAAGCCCGTAAGAAGGAAGAAGAGGCGTCGAAGTGTGGCGTCCAGAAGTCGAACCGAGGCGTGGTTTCGGCCAACAAGTTCGAGATTGGCTCGACGTTCCTCGGCGTGTGCTTCAGCTACGGCGACAAGACCGAAGCGATTCCTGTCATCGACCGCGACGAAGGCCTGGAGTTTCAGATCTCGGGTCTTATCAAGCAGATGACGGTGAAGAAGAAGAAGATCGGCTTTGCGACGAGCGAAGGCGAGCTGAGCCTGGCTCACGGCAGCGGTCTTCAGCTTCTGTCGGAACAGCTCAAAGCGTCGGGCTACGAGACGATCAACGTCGAGCTAAAGGCGATGGTGTCGTCGGACATCGACGTGCTGATGATCATCGGTGCGAAGCAGCCGTTTTCCGAGCGTGCCAAGTACGTCGTCGACCAGTTCCTGATGTCAGGCAAGTCGGTGGCGTTCTTCGTCGATGGACAGCAGATGCAGACGCCGCGTCTCGGTGCGTACGGCGTCAAGATCAAGCAAGACATGGTGCTGGATAAGCGCAACTTCCCGGGGCTGGTGAACGTCGGGCAGCAGATGTACCTGATGAATCACCCGGTGTTCCTGAAGGTGACGCCGCTGCCGCAGAACCACCCAATCAACGAGAGCATGCCGGGCGCGCTCCTGTCGTATGCGAGCGTGGTGGAGCTGGTCGGTGATGCCAAAGACGGCAAAGGTCCGGTGCAGTTTACGAAGCTGATGGAGTCGAGCAACCAGAGCTGGCGTCCGTCGGGTCCGTTTGTGTTTATGCCGGGTCCGCAGATGCAGATTCCGACGCCGAATGAGGACAAGGGTCCGTTTGCGCTCGGTGTCGTCGGTCAAGGCAAGTTTAAGAGCGCGTTTGCGGGCAAGCAGATCGTCAAGGAAGACGGCAGCAAGCTGGCCCCCGACCAGAGTCAGCCGGGCATCGATCCGATGAAGACCGAGGCTCCTGAGACGGCGCGGCTGGTGGTGATTGGCGATTCCGACTTCATCAGCGATCAGTTCATCGGAACGGGCGCGCGTGCGGGTCTGCGTGACTACCTGGCGAACTTGGTCTACACGATGAACGTCATCGACTGGCTGGCGCAGGACGAAGCGCTGGCGGCGGTGCGGAAGAAGGGCATGCAGAGTCGGCCACTCGATCAGGTGTCCGAGAGCACGGTGACGATGGTGAAGCTGCTCAACATCGGGGCGCTGCCGGGCCTGATTCTGCTGATTGGTCTGATTCGCTTCCGGCTGCGTCAGAGCGCGCGGCAGAGCGCCAAGCTGTAACGGAAACCGAGGCTGACGATGGAAAAGAAAAACCTCTACGCGCTGGTTGCTTTTGTGGCGCTGTCGGTTCTGGCGGTGTTCTCGCTACGCTCGCCGGAGCGTGGTGAGCGGGTCGGTGAGCGGGCGCGAGCGATTGCGGAGATCAAGCCGGGCACGATTGGCTCGCTCGAAGTGGCGCAGCCGGGCGACAAAGACAAGGTCTCGCTGACGAAGAAGGGCGACAAGTGGCAGGTCATCGCTCCGTATGACAAGCCTGCGGATCCGACGGTGGCCAAGGCTGCGGTCGAGGCGCTGGAAAAAGTACGCTGGGGCGACCTGGTGACGCAGCAAAAGACCAAGCACGCCGAGTTTGAAGTGTCCGATGACAAGGCGGTGCATGTGGTGGCCAAAGACGCAGGTGGCGCGGTGCTGGCGGACCTGTACATCGGCAAAGCGAGCGGCAATGCCACGATGGTGCGGATTGCGGGCAAGGACGATGTGTGGCAAGCGCTGGACTTGTATGCGTCCACCTACAAGCGCGAAGGCAAGAGCTGGCGCGAGCACGGCATCTACGACCTGAAGGCCGACGATGCAGAAAAGCTGGTGATCGTTGGTGGTGGAACCAAGGTTTCGCTCGAGCGAGTTCCGCCAGCGGCGGGCGCAGACGGCAAGCCGGGCAGCCAGAACATCTACGAAGCGAAGTGGAAGATCGTCGAAGGGGACGCGGTGCTAAAGCCTGGTCTCGAGGTCGATAACAGCCTGCTCAATCGGATGGTTCAGTCGGTGTCGACGCTGAGGGCTTCGGACTTCCAGGATGCAGCCAAGCCGGAAGAAGTGGGACTTGCGCCGGGTGCGCCGGGACAGATTGCTGTCACCGTCAGCTACAAGGAAGGCAAGAGCGCGGGGGTGCGGATTGGCCAGCTCAAGGGCGACGACTACTATGTGCAGACCGTCGACAATCCGCAGGTGTTCACCGTCAAGAAGTTCGGTTTGGAGACGGTGGCGCACATTCCGCAAGACGTTCGGGACAAGAGCATCCTGTCGCTGAAGTCGGATCAGATCGAATCGGTGACGGTGGTGCAAGGCGCCGATGTCGTGAGCATCAAGTCCGTCGACAAGAGCTGGAAGTCAGACAAGCTGCCGGATGCGGACG
>JBGAUT010000061.1:0-30581 GCA_044228505.1 Polyangia bacterium
CGGCCGCTCCAGCACGCCCAGCGCGGTCGCTGCAGTTGCCACAGTCGCTGCAGTTGCCGCAGCTCCCACCATCGCTGCAGTTGTCGCAGTTGCCGCAGTCACCGCAGTCACCGCAGTCACCGCAGTTGACACAGGCACCGCAGTCGCTGCGGTCGACACCGTCGACACCGTCGCTCGTGTTGCCGCAGTCGCAGCAGTCCGCGGCCAGAGTGGGCCCGTTGGAGATGCCGATGGTCCCGGCTGCTGTGAGTGGGGTAGTGAGCCCGACAGCGACGGTTGGGCCGTCCGCTGCTGCAACGGGTCGAGCCACGACGGCTGCTTCGAGGGCGCTGGCGGCTCTGCCCGAGTTGGCGGACACCGACGGTACCCCCACGAATTTCAACTTCGATGAGCCGCGAGGCTTTGAGCTGGTCGCTGCGTCTGCTTCGGCGCGATCGAGTCTGCCTTTTTCGGCACCAGAGATCGGCAGACTCTCGGCTCTCGGTCGTAGTTTCATGCACCTTGGGTGGTCTGACTCACGACTCGGACTCAACTCTGGCGATCCATTGGTCGCGATGCTGACGAGTGTTGCTCCTTCGCTGCAACACCCCGTGGAGCGTCCTTTTGAGTCGGTGTCCCCAGGACAGTCGGCGAAGATTGCGCAAGGTGCCGCCTTATCGCAACTCATGGTGTCTCCCGATGGCGTCGGCACCAGCAGAGCAAAGACGTCGCAGCAGCCACGCTCGATGGTTTCTGAGACGATCCAGTCACGGCCGCTGGCCGCTGCTGAGCCCCCGAGCGCGACGGATGGTGCGGCAGCACCAAGGACCGCAACAGCGTCTCTCCCTGCACCGAATCTGGGGAGCACGAGCCCGTCGTCGGTGGTGAGCGCCGCCGAGGAACTCAGGGCTGCACCAACGGAGACAGGTGCGCCCGTGCCCACTTCTCCCTCTCGAACAACCACTCGGGTCGCGGTGGAGCGTCCAACGGCTTCGGCCCGAGAAGCCGCCGTTGCCGAGATGGCGGGTCTGCTGGCCCCCCTGTCGACGAGGCTTTCCTCTTCGATGTGGCTGGGTGAGACGGCAAGTGGTGAACACGATTTGACGTTGGGACAGAGTGCTGAGCCCGGCCTGCCACCGCATCGAGGTGCCAGGCATTGGACCGCTCCCGGCGGCATTGGTTCGCAAGTGGAGCAGTTTGCAGCACGAGTTGGATTTCCTTCTGCGAGCGGTTTGCCGTCGGCAGACCGTCCTCGGGTTGCCGCACAGTGGAGTCATGCTCCTGGTCTGTCCTCATCAGTGCAGCGTCTGTTGCAAGCACAGGCCCAGACGGAGGCAAGTGCGCCGATTGAACGGCTGGGAGTACCGTCGCTGCCATTTTTGCCGTCTCCACAGACGGAGCGAGCTGCCGATCGACAGTCATCGTCGAGACCAGTACCTGCCTCGGTTCCTTCCCGCTCTCCGAGAGAGGCGACACCGTCGCTGTTTCCTCTGGCAGCGCGCATGCCCAGTTTGGCTCTCGACGGGCCGCAGGTGACAGTCGCTGCCGCGACGCTTCCTTTGATTTCAGGCGTCGAGCCGCAGCGCGTCGCAATGGGACCGGCTCAGGGCTCGCCTCAGACATCGTCTCAGGCCTTGCCGTCCGTACCGGTCGCAGGAAGCGCTCGTGGGTTGCCGTCGCAGAGCACAGAGAGCGCGCCCACTGGGTTTGCGTCCAAGGCGAGCACGACTCGTCCATGGCAGCAAGCCGGTGGCGTCGCAACGCTAGCTGAGCTATTTGCTGCTGGCGTAGGTTTGTCATCGGGATCTGCTCAACGTGCCGCTGATGCGGTTGGACTGGCGTCTGGCCCATCGGTGCTGCCGTCGTGGCTTGCGCAACCAACGGTTCGATTGAATCGCTCGACTCCACGGGACGAGGAGTCACCGAAGCCAGCGCCTGCGTTGACCTATCTGTCGGCGGAAAACAATCGTGCGGTGCCCAAGTCTGCGCCAGCACCTGCGCGAACCGCCCCGGGTCAGACGGCCATCACGCAACTTCTGAAACCGCTGCCAGCGACTGCTCAGCCCGCAGCCGCTGTGGTTGCCGGCGGGACTGCCGTTGCTCATGTTCCTTCGACCGTCAATGATTCGACGGGGACCGAATCGTCGTTTCAGCGTCCGTTTGTAGTTGACATTTCTAATCAATCTGAAATTTCGTCGAAAACGACGGGATCAGCGGCGAGCAAAGCTGCACCTCACAGTGAGCGGCTGCTCGGACAGATCGGCGGCCTGGCGGCGAGCAGCGAGGCTTTTGCACGCGATCATGGCGTCATTCGAGCCGATGAGCTGTTCTTCACTCCGGTTGGCACCGAGGACAGCTCTTCGCGGTTGGTTTCCGTGGTCGGTGGTCAAGTGCTGGTTGCGGGGGATGTCCGACGAACAGCAGAGCGACGTGTTCAAGCAAGTCCGCTTGCCACGTCGTTGTCTGGCGCTGTGGCTCGACGAGCGGACGGAACTACGTCTTCACCGCAGGCTCTCCGTACCGAGGCCCAGACAGATTTGGTTAGGACGATCCCTGTGGCCGCTTGGCAGCGCCCCGGCGGCATGGCTTTGCGGAGCGAACTGATCGCGAATCAATTGGCCGGGTCTCTTCCGTTGAACTCGACGCTGGGCGCAAATCAGTGGGGACGGGCTCCTGGCCTTCCGTCGAGCTTGGCTCATCTGTTTCTGTCCCAGCAGCGAGAAGAAGTGCAGCCGCGCTGGGCGATGGGTCCGCAAGGCCTGCTGTTTGTCGCTGGGCCACAGCCTTCGCAGAGCGCAGCCCAGGCGGTTTCTTCGCAAACCCAAAGAGCAAGGGATGCTTCGAGCCGTCCACAGACATCGCCCGCGAAGAATGCTGCTCGCTCTGAGCAACCTGGGGTGATGCCGACGCTGCTCGACTCATCGGTTCGGGCGCAACCGCTTTCAGTGAGTGCTCTGGGGTTGACGCCGGTGGCTGGCATGTCTCCGTCGTCACGAGAATCGCCTTCTGCGACGGTACAGGATCGATCTCGCGCGGTGGAGCGTGCCTCTGCGCCAGCGATGCCGTGGCAGAGCCTTGGTGGGATGGGGGCTCTGGCGGAGCTGTTTGCTACCGGTGTGGCCATGGGCACGGGATCAGCGGGAAGCGTGGCGCAGGCTCTTGGTGTGTCCTCGGGTCATTCGTTCGCTCCCGACTGGCTGCGGCAGCTCGTCTCTCGACAAGTGAGCCCCGAGCTGATCGAGCGATTTGCAGGGCTACTTCCTTCGCTGGTGTTTCCGTCGGTATTTACGCCATCGGGTGACACGACGTCTTTGTCGAAGGAGGCTCGACGATCAGCTGGGGTTCCGGGTGGGGCTGTGATGCCGCCGTCTCCGTCTCCGTCGCTCAAGTCGCCGGAGGCCACTCCGTTGGCTGCTCGTCAACCCATGGGTTCACTGCTTGCGGGGGGGCTTGCTGCCACTGCCGAGTCGTTTGCTCGTCAGCACGGTATCGAGCGTGCCACGACGAACGAGGGACTGGCCGCTCAGCGAGGATTCGCAGGCGATGCCGAGGCCGTAGAGGAGCCATTTGGTCGCTGGCTTACCGTCGCGGGTGGGATGGTCTTTGTCCCCAAGGAATACGCAAGTGCAGCACAACCGTCGGGACGTCGTCAGGACGCACCACGGACTGCTGGCCAGCCAGGTCCGGGCGCTTCACGTTCGTCGACGGCGGCATATGCGCAGCTTGGTGGCATGGCACTGCGCAGCGAGCTGTTTTCGGCGCTGCTCGGGCCTCAGGCCAATCAAGTTGGGAGCGATAGTTTCCCATCGCTCACCGGCTGGGAAAATATTGCCTCACTGCTAACCAGTCTGCCCAAGCAGCAAGAGGCCGTCGAGTCGTCGCTGCCTCGTTGGGCCTGGAGTGGAGCAGGGGGCTTGATGTTCCTCGGCGCTCCATCGAGCGTGCGGCAATCGGTCTCTGAACGGGGGCGGCTTGACACAGCGTCATCAGTGCGTCGGGATGGACGTGCTGCTGCAAGGACGGAGAGCTTTCCGTCGGCCGCTCCGGGCAATGTCGGACGAATGGCTGAGGTCCTGGCTGACCGGTCTGCGACGCCAGTGCGTTCCGCAGAGCATATTGCCTCGCCGGTGATGTCACTTCTGACAGGTTCGTCGCTGAGGATGGAGTCTCGTCAAGGAGTCTCCGATGTGGAGCGGGCGTACACGCAGCGACTGCTGACGGGTTTTCCTCGGCAGCAACGGGCGACCGACCCAGAGTCGACACCAACATCGTTGTGGCCGACGGCAACACTTCAGCACGTGCAGCGGCTTGAAAAAGTTGTATCGATGCTTCCGACGGAATGGCAGCCTTCGATGAAGGTGGTTGCTGCGCTTCGTCAGAGCGGCGTTGCACTGACTCCACTTTGGCAAGAGCTGCCGAAAGCCCTGAATTCGCTGAAGCCATACGAGACCGCAGACGACGGTGAGGATCCGACCGCAGGCTTGCCACAAGTAGCGGGTGCAGCACTTCGTTCTCCCACTTTGTCGATGGTTGGTCGAACTGCGACGCCGCCAACTCCAGTGCGCAGCGATGCTCCGAAAGATGAAGCAGCCAAGCAGCAGGCCGTCGAGAAGGCGATGCGCGAAGCGGTGTCATCACTGATCCAGTCGGGCGGGCAGGCTGGTGCATCAGCACGACTGCTCGAGGCGATCCGCTCCCATGCCAGCGCTTCACCGACGCGTACCGACGATCGAGTCAACTTAGGTGATCTGACGCTGATTGCACTGTCGATGGGAGAAAATCGGATTGCCGCATCTTCTCCGGACCATCCCAAAGATCGTCTGGAGCCGAACGTCGCAAACGCGCTTCGCATGAAGAACTTCAAGCACGTCGAAGACGACAAAAACACCTATCGCAAGACCGTCAGCGAGCATGCCGAGCAAGTCGTCAAGTACATGAAAGACCAGCTCGAAAAGCAGAAGCTACGCGGCCAATAGTTACAGGAAGTTCACCACCAGTGCGGCTTCGCTCATCGTGTCGAGTTTTTCGGCGAGCGGGGTGAATCCGGTCGCGTACGGGATCGGCAGCGGCGGCCGTGGGGCCGGGACGTTGTCAAATCGGGCCGTAAACGAAAATCGGAAGCTCAAATTCTTGTAGAGCGTCGTCGATAGTGCGGTCTTAAAGTTGACGCGTGCGTCCTGGAACGGCCTGACCTCTGTGTCGAAGCCCGGCGCACTTTCCGGGTTCATGTTGAAGAGTCCCTCGACACCGGTGACGAGCGCGGTGTCTTTGCTCAGCGTCAAGTTATGCCCGAGGAACACGCGCAGCGAGTGAATCATCAGCCGGTCCGGGGTCGTCGCACCGGGATACAACTCAAAGGTGAAATCGTACCCAAGCTCCGCAACAAGCTCGTTCCGTTCGGTTTTGAGCAGTTGACGACTGTAACCCACCTGACCGCCACCATAGACCAGCTTGCCTGCGGGCTCGTTGCCACCGATCAGCGCTGAGACGTAACCAAGGTTGTTCTTCGAGAAGAATCGGTCGTATCGAACCTTGACGTTCCACAGCTTGGAGTTGGTCTGCGTCGAAGTATCGATCTCGTCAGGACCGCTCAGGATCTGGTCGCCATTTTTGTCGTTCGCTATGTAGTTGGTGGCACGTCCGTACGCTGCGTTGACGTCGAGAGCGATCTTGTTGCGACCGTCCGTCCGCGAGAGGGCTGCGCCGCCCGACAGCGTCAAGTTGTTGGCATTGCCGGTGGCGAGGATGAGCCCTGCCTGCGCGGATGCCTTCCATATCGGCTTTTCGATATCAGAAAGTGGTGTGCCATACACAAACTTGGGGTCTTGCGCATGAGCCGTCCCAAGGTTGAGCTGCGCTCCCAGCGCCATCGCCCAGCACAGAGGCCTGATTCGATCCCTCATCGATTTTTCCTCAAACATCCAGGCCCATAGGATGCAGTGTCCTCGGGTGAGGACAAAACACTTTTTGACGGGTTGATCAGTCGGAGGCAATCAGAAGGAAGAGTCCTTTCATCGACGACAAACAGCACTTTTCTGAACGAGCGCGTGCGCAACGCCCCATGCCCAAGCAGCCGCTTGCAACCGAAACCTTCCGTGCTTGAGCTGCTTGATCCGTACGGGCTGCCCTGCGATGATGCTAGCCCTCTATGAGCACCGCCAATCCCTCTGCGTCCTCGCCTCCTCGTCGCACACCTCTCTATGATTGCCATGTTGCCCTGGGGGCACGCGTGATCGACTTCGGTGGCTGGGCCATGCCGGTCCAGTACGAGTCGATCTTAGAAGAGCACAAGGCGGTCCGTACCGCCGTCGGTCTCTTCGACGTGTGTCACATGGGCGAGGTGGAGTTTGTGGGGCCCGGCGCATTGGCCGCAGTCGAACGGTTGGTTTCCAACGATGTTCGCAAACTGGTCGATGGTCAGGCCCGATACACCGTCGTTTGCTATGAAGATGGTGGCATCGTCGATGACTGCATCGTCTATCGAGAACACGCTGAACGCATCGTGATCGTGATCAATGCCGCGAACATCGACAAAGACGTGGCTTGGTTTGCGAAAAGCGTTGAGGGTCGCAGCGATGTGACGTTCCGCAATCTCTCGGACGCCTACGGACTGATTGCGGTGCAAGGACCGCTGGCCGTTTCATTGCTACAGCGCCTTGCCCCCGAGGCGGAGCTGGCTCAGGTCAAGTCGTTTCACTTTCGTGCGACGGAAATGCTTGGCATTCCCGTGTGGGCGGCCCGAACTGGCTACACCGGCGAGGATGGATTCGAGGTCTTCTGCCCAGCAGCACAGGCCCCGCGCCTGTGGAACGCAATGCTCGAGGTCGGTAAGGATCTCGGCGTGAAACCGATTGGTCTCGGCGCACGCGACACCCTGCGGCTGGAAGCGTGCTTATCGCTCTATGGTAATGACATCGATGCGACGACGAATCCGTTCGAGGCGAACCTCGGGTGGGTGGTCAAGTTCGATCACGACTTTATTGGCCGGCCGGCGCTTGAAGCGCTCAAGGCCAAGGGCCTTTCTCGAAAGCTGTGTGCCTTCACGATGGAAGGTCGCGGCACGGCTCGTCACGGCTATGTAATCTACGCGGCTGAGTCGGGCGGCGAAGCCATCGGGGTGGTCACCTCGGGTAGCCTCGGCCCGAGCGTTGGTAAGAACCTCGGTCTTGGCTACGTCCCACTCGCTGCTGCGGAGATCGGCAATCGCATCTTCATCGATTGTCGCGGCAAGCGTGTTGCGGCACAGGTCGTAAAAGCGCCGTTCTACCGTCGACCAGCAATCTAACCTCAAACCTCAACGGGACACGTTAAGATGAGCAAATTTCCTTCCGACCTGCGTTACACCAAGGACCATGAGTGGGCTCGTATCGACGGCAATCGCGCCGTGGTCGGGATCACTGACTTTGCGGTTCACCAGCTCGGTGACATCACGATGGTCGAGTTGCCCAAAGAGGGCGAGTCTTTCCGTCGCGAACAGGCCGTCGGCACCGTCGAGTCTGTCAAAGCTGTTTCCGATATTTACGCGCCGCTTTCGGGAAAGGTCGTTAAGACCAACGACCCCCTGCGCGATCAGCCGGAACTGCTGAATGAGGACTGCTACGACGAAGGTTGGATGGTGGAGTTCGAGCTGTCGAATCTCGACGAGTTGAAGCAAATGATGACATCCGAAGAGTACGCAAAGTACGTCAAGGAACAGAGCTGACAGCGAACCTGCGGCGCGCCAGTTGACCCTGCACTCGCCGCTTTGCTTGGTTGGCCATCCGAAGTCTGCTTAGGCTTCGTCGATGAGCATTCCTAGCCAAGGACATCCATGCGATACATTCCTCACACTGACGCTGACGTAGCGCAGATGCTGCGAATCATTGGGGCTCCTTCTGTCGAGGCCTTGTTTTCGCACATCCCGTCACAGCTCCGACTGAAGAGGCCTCTCGATATCGAGGCCCTTGATGAAGTGGCGCTGATGACTCACCTCGGAGAAATTGGCGCGCAGAGCACGCCTGCGACCGGGGCTGCTCCACGCGAAGGGGCTGCGTTATCGTTTCTGGGCGCAGGCCTGATTCCGCACCACGTTCCCGTCGCAGTGGACATGATGCTGCAGCGCGCCGAGTGGTACACTTCTTACACGCCGTATCAGCCCGAGGTCTCGCAAGGCACCCTCCAAGCGGTGTTTGAGTATCAGACCATCGTTGCAGAACTGTTCGGGCCGCCGGTGGTGAAGGGACAGCCAGCGTCGTACGTGAGCAATGCTTCGATGTACGACGGCGCTTCGGGGACTACCGAAGCGGTCCTGATGGCCCGTCGAATCACCGGACGCTCTATCGCAATCGCATGTGGAGCCATTCATCCGCAGTATTTGGCCACGCTGCGCTGCTATCTCGATGGCGTTGATTCAGAGGGGCAGGCGGCTATCAAGACCGTTGGATTCGGGGCGGATGGGCGCGTCGATCTGGCGGCGCTGGCCAAGCTGCTTGCGGATGCTGGGGATGCGGTCGCGTGTGTGCTTGTACAGAGTCCAAACTATTTGGGCGTACTCCAAGATCTATCGGCCATCCAAGCACTGGCGCATAAGGCCGGTGCACTGACGGTTGTGGCTTGTCCTGAGCCGCTCGCCTTTGGCCTGGTCAAATCGCCGGGCAGTCAAGGAGCAGACATTGTGGCTGGAGAAGGCATCGGTCTGGCCTCGGGTCCGTCCCTCGGCGGTCCCGGTGTCGGATTATTTGCCGCTCGGACGGAGCACGTTCGGCAGATACCCGGTCGCTTGGTTGGCGAGACGGTCGATCAGGATGGTCGGCGCGGCTATGTCTTGACCTTGTCGACGAGAGAGCAGCACATCCGTCGCGAAAAGGCGACCTCCAATATCTGCACCAACCAAGGTCTGATTGCGCTCGCGTTCGCGATCCATCTGTGCATGCTTGGAAAGAGTGGCTTCCGTCGCCTGGCCGAGATCAACTTGGCCAAGAGTGAGTACTTGAAGCAGCGGCTAGCAGCCGTTCGCGGCTTCCGACTTGCCGTTTCGGGACCGACGTTTAATGAGCTTGCAGTGACCGTTCGGGGACGGGCGGCTGATGCGGCGCAGAGACTGCGCGAGCGCGGCATCTTCGCTGGGGTTCCGCTGGATCAACCGGGATTCGAGCTGCCATCGCTCCCCGACGCGGAAAGAACGCTGCTCATCGCCTCGAATGAGCGTCACCGCAAAGCCGATCTTGACCGTTTGGTCACCGCTCTCGATGAGGTGTGTCCATGACCGGAACTACCAAAGGACTGATTGCGACGCGGCATCTGCTCCATCATGAGCCGCCGATCTTTGAGTCGGGAGCGCCGGGCCGATCGGGCGCTTCGCTGCCCAAACTCGATGTCCCCGAAGTGTCCGCAGCATCACTGCTGGGTGAGCTGTATCGCGACGTGGGTCCGGCTCTTCCGGAGGTGTCGGAAGTCGATGTCACGCGGCACTTTACTCGGCTGTCGCGCTGGAACTACGCCATTGACATTGGCATGTATCCGCTTGGTTCCTGCACGATGAAGTACAACCCGAAGGTCAACGAGCGAGTGGCTCGGATGCCGGGTTTTGCTGGACTCCATCCCGCACAGGCCGAAGAGACGCTGCAAGGTGCCCTGGAGTTGATGTATCGCCTCGAGCGAGCGCTGTGTGAGATCAGCGGCTTTGCCCGGGTGACCTTGCAGCCCGCAGCGGGTGCTCATGGTGAACTGTGCGGCCTGATGATCATTCGGGCCTACCACCAGAGCCAGGGCCGTTTTCCTCGCAAAGTGCTGATTCCTGACTCGGCCCACGGCACAAATCCAGCCTCGGTGACGCTAAACCAGATGGAGTGTGTGCCGGTCAAGACTTCTGCGGATGGCTTGTTGTCGGCAGAGACGGTGCGGGCAGCGGTGGCGCAGTATCCGGGTGATATTGCGGGTCTCATGGTCACCAACCCCTCGACGCTGGGCTTGTTCGAGGAACACATCGCCGAGATTGCTGAGGTGATTCACCAGGCAGGCGGCCTTGTCTACATGGATGGCGCGAACTTCAACGCTCTCCTTGGTAAGGTTCGTCCTGGGGACACCGGCGTCGATGTGATGCACATCAACTTGCACAAAACCTTCACCACCCCACATGGCGGTGGCGGTCCGGGCTCCGGTCCGGTGGGCGTCGTCGAAAAGTTGGTGCCGTTCCTTCCCACGCCAACCGTCGAGCTGAGCGATGGCACCTATCGTCTGAACTACAACCGGCCGCAGTCGGTCGGTCGGCTGCGCAGCTTCTTTGGCAACTTTGGCATGCACGTTCGTGCCTACACCTACATTCGCGAAATGGGCGGCGAAGGTTTGACGCAGGCGACGGAAATGGCGGTGCTCAACGCGGTGTATCTGCGGGCGCTGCTCCATGAAGAGTATCCGCCAGCGTCAGAAAAGCCGTCGATGCATGAGTACGTCACCTCGGACAAAAAGATCAAAAAAGAGACGTCGGTGCAGACGCTCGATATTGCCAAGCGGCTGATGGATTACGGCTATCATCCGCCGACGGTGTACTTTCCTCTCGTCGTGCCCGGTGCGCTGATGATCGAACCTACCGAGACGGAGAACAAAGAAACACTCGACGAATTCGCTGCAGCACTCCTTTCGATTGCCAAGGAAGCGCACAGCGAGCCCGACCTGGTCAAACACGCACCTCACCAAACCGCGCTGCGACGTCTCGACGAAACCAAGGCGGCACGGCAACCCCGTCTGCGCTGGCTACCTCCCGTGTCGTAAACAGTCTGGCGAGACGGGAAACAGAGAAGACTGTCAGGAGCCGTTATGTCTGGTCATAATCGCTGGTCCACCATCAAGCACAAGAAGGCTGCCACCGACGCCAAAAAGTCGAGAAGTTGGACCAAGCTCATCAAGGAAATCTCCATCGCTGCTCGCAGCGGCGGTGATCCTTCGGGGAATCCTCGTCTGCGTAGTGCCATCGACAAGGGACGCGGAGCGAACATTCCGGCCGACACCATTGACCGGGCCATCAAGAAGGGTACCGGTGAGTTGGGGGCTGATGCCGTCGAGGAACTGGTTTATCAGGCGTACGGTCCGGGCGGCGTCGCAATCGTTATCGAGCTGGTGACCGATAACCGCAACCGCACGGCGGCAGAGCTTCGCAAGCTGCTCGAACGCCAGAATGCCAAGATCGATCCGTCGGGCTCGGTGCTGCACAAGTTCAAAAAGCGCGGCCAGATCATCTTCGACGGAGAGAAGTATTCTGAGGATGCGGTCACGGAAGTGGCGCTCGAAGCGGGGGCTGATGACGTTCGCTCGGAAGGTGACACCATCGTTGTTCTGACGGAGCCGGGGGCCTGCCATAGCATCAAGGAAGCCTTTGAGAAAAAGGCGATGGTGCCGATCGATTCAGAGGTCGGAATGCTGCCTGAGCTGACCGTCGAGCTTTCCGTCAAGGATGCCGAACAAATCAATAAGTTGGTCGCGGCACTCGAGGAGCACGACGACGTGATGAACGTCTATACCAACCACGAGGAACCGGCGAGCGAAGGGTAAGAGTCCACCATGGCCGATTCGAACGGAAAGGATCGTGCGGCGCAGATTGCGCAGCAGGTCTTGGCGGGAGATCTTCGACTCGGCGCTCGGCTGATTCGCGATCTCGATGATCAGACCAAGCTGGCGGAATTGGTACTGCAGCAGCTCTGGCCTCATACCGGGCGGGCTTTCCTCCTTGGGGTAACCGGCAATCCCGGTGCTGGGAAATCCACGGTCGTCGACAGCTTGATTGCCTATTATCGAAAGGCCGGCAAGCGCGTCGGCGTGGTGGCGATTGACCCGTCGAGCCCGTTTTCCGGTGGTGCCATCCTGGGCGATCGCATCCGGATGCAGCGGCACGCTCTCGATGACGGGGTGTTCATTCGGTCGCTGGCCTCTCGGGGGCACCTTGGTGGCCTGTCTCGCTCGACAGGGGAGATTGTTGCCGTGCTCGACGCGATGGGCTTTGACATCGTCATCATTGAGACGGTGGGCGTCGGTCAAGGCGAGGTCGATGTAGTGGCGCTCGCCGATACCAAGGTGGTGGTCACGGTGCCCGGCCTAGGCGATGAAGTCCAAGCCATCAAGGCTGGAATCTTGGAGATTGCCGACGTGTTGACCGTGAACAAAGCCGATCGAGAAGGAGCAGACCGGACAGTCCGTGATCTCCTGACGATGCTGGAGCTTCGTCACGGCGAGGTTCCCACCGATCCGGACGCTCCATCCAGCGAGGTCGAGATCGTTCGGACCGTCGCGTTGCGTGGCGAAGGGATCGCTGAGCTAGTCGCAGCGATTGGCCGCCATCAAGAGAAGACCGCAAACTTGGCCTCCGTCCGTCGAGCGCGTCGGGCGCGTCGCGAGCTGCGAGATGCGCTGCTCGACCGCTGTGCGCAGCTCGTCGACCGAGTCTTGGTTCAGCACTCGGACTGGGTCGAACAGGTGCAGCGTCGCGAGATGGACCCCTACAGCGTCTCGGATCGACTCCTAGAAGAGCTGCTCCGAGGCGCGCAAGGGTGACCGAGCTTCATGCAGAGGAAGTCAGCTACGGGGGGTGGTCGCGCTGTCTTCGTCTATCGACGTCCGAGATCCAGCTTCTGCTAACGCTCGATGTTGGCCCCAGGATTTTGCACTGCCAGCGTCTCGGTGGACCCAATCTGTTTTTCGAGGACCGCCTGCAGCTTGGGGGCCGCGATGAAGCGGTGTTTCAGCTCCGAGGCGGGCATCGATTTTGGACGGCACCGGAATCGGCGCAGACGTACGAAGCGGATAACACTCCCGTCGAGGCGATGCGTCCTGATGCCTCGTCTGTGTGGATTCCTTCACCAGCGAGGTATGGGCTCCGCAAGAGTCTGCAGATCCAGTCACTCTCGCCATCGGTGCTTCGGGTTCGACACGGGCTGCGCAACGTCAGCGAGACTCCTATCGAGCGTGCGATCTGGGCGCTGACGGTGATGGCACCAGGCGGAATTGCGCTCTTGCCGCAACCCGAGCTGTCTCAGCATCCGAGCGTCCTACCGCCGGGGGCACCCTGGCGAGATGAGGATCTGCTGCCGAGTCGCCGGTTGGTGCTGTGGCCGTATACCGACTTGGGCGATTCTCGTCTGCGGTTGTGTGGACGGCTGTGGACCATCGAACAGCGTGCCGGGAGACCTCCGCTCAAGCTCGGTCTGTCAGGAGGAGGTGGCGTGGCGGCTTATCAGCTTGGTTCATCGGTGTTCGTAAAGAGCCTACCCGTAGAAGCAGGCGCGACCTATCCCGACTTGGGGGCCTCGTTTGAGCTTTTCACCGACGCAAACTTTTTGGAACTGGAGACGCTCGGTCCATTGCGGATGTTGCTACCTGGCCAGCAGATTTGGCACGATGAGCACTGGCTGCTAGGCCACAGCGCAGCGGATCTACGCGACGAGCCAACCGGACTAGCGCATTTGCTACACGCGGCCGCTGTGATCAGTCAGGCGGCTACCAGCGCGAGCGTGCCGCATCTTCGATGAGCGTTCTCAGATCCGAGCGTCGTGGCTGCCAGCCTAGTCGTGCTTGGGCAGCGCCAGAATCAGCTATAAGCGCGGGTGGATCCCCTTCGCGGCGTGGGCCTATTGAGTGTGGAATCGGCGTTTCTAGCACGTCCTGAGCCGCTTCCAGCACTTGCCGGACGCTGTATCCGCGACCGGTGCCTAGGTTGAGAGGGCCGAGCAACTCTCCGCGAGCCAGTTGTTCGAGCGCGAGCAAGTGTGCGGATGCCAAATCACAGACATGGATGTAGTCGCGGACACACGTACCATCAGGAGTCGGGTAGTCGGTACCGAACAGCGTCAGCGGTGGTCGCCGTCCTCTTGCTGCATCGATCACCAGCGGAATCAGATGGGTCTCCGGATCGTGCCGCTCCGAGAGCGTTCCATCGGGATGCGCTCCCGATGCGTTGAAGTAGCGCAGCGCGGCGAAGCGAAGTCCGTGAGCTACTGCGTAACTGTTCAGTATCCACTCAAAGGCCAGCTTTGAACAGCCGTATGGATTGACAGGCACGGTCGGGGCCGACTCCGGAATCGGTACCTCGCGTGGCTCTCCATAGACTGCAGCCGTCGAGGAGAATACGAGATCGCGAATGCCAGCCTCTCGCACGGTGTCCAGCAGACGCAGCGACCGGGTGAGATTGCAGTCGAAGTACAACTCGGGCTTGCGTACCGATTCGCCTACTTGAATTTTGCCGGCGAAGTGAACCACCGAATCGATGGCATGCTCTCGACACAGTCTGCGCACCAATGCCACGTCGGCAATGTCCCCACGCACGAACGAGGCACCATCTGGCAGTGGCAGGTGAGGGGTTGCATCGGTGTGGTTCAATCCCAGCCCCGATAGATCATCCAGAATCACCACGCGACGACCCGACTCGGCAGCGGCGCGGACAAAGTGCGATCCGACAAAGCCAACGCCGCCAGTTACGAGCACAGATGAGACCAAAGACATGGGCGGAGCCTACTGCGAGCGGTGGGGTTGTTGCCAGATACTCGGGTGGATTGACGTACTCCGCTCGCTACGTCTGTACCTGGCGCACTACCTGTATGTCGAGAGACGACGTCGAAAAGCGTTGGCTATTTCGGCAGATGGGTGCTTGTCGGTTTGTGCTACGATGGCCTTGTGGGCAAAGACGAAACCGACGACATCGAGTGGCGTCTGGTCGCAACCAAAGGCAGGGAAAGCTGCCGCTGGCAGACGACGGATGGTCGTTGGATTGCGCTGGCACTGGGCGCGCAAGGTGACTTGACCAAGGTGCTCGTCAGTGCGTCAGACGGCCGCAATGAGTTGGTCGATGGTTATGAGCAGGGCCTAAATTTGGCTCGACGCTGGCGAACCAGTTGGCTGCGTCCTCATGAGCCTACGGCGTCATCACAGTCTGGTTCATGGTTGCCGCCACTTCCGGGACGGGCCGGTGCCTCCGAGGACATTTCCTCGCCGGACCTGCCACCGCTGCGCAATCAGGGCAGCCTGAGTCAGGGCCAAGCGGCTCGCAGCAGACCTTCGTCTCCCGCTACGGGTCAGTCTCCAACTGCTGGATCATCGCCGCCAGCCTCGGGCTCATTCCCGAGCCGATCGAGCCTGAACCTTCACCGTGTCTCTCCGGTGAGTCGTGCCTCAAGTCCCGCCAGTAGCAGCGGCAACGTCCCGGCGGTGGGCAGTTCCGGTAACTCACCGATCAGCCGTGACGGCAAAAAGCGGATGAGCGGGACGCTGCCTGCGGTTCGCCTCGGGGATGGGGATCGATCGCCGGCAGACGGCGAGCCTCGGCCCAGCTCCAGTAGCAATCCAAAACGCTAATTCTCCGACGGAAAATATCCGAAACCTGACCCGAAAATGGGTGTCAGACCCATGCGTCACAATATCCGTTCCCAAGACAGGAAAGGGTCTGGATATGAAGCTTCAAAATGCTTGGTCCGTTTTGCTGCTCTCCGTCGTAAAAGCCGTCTTCCGTCACATTGTCTCGATGCTGTGCAGTGTGGGTCGGCGACTCGTGCGCGGTGGCAGCGGTGCCCTGCCTGAGTTTGTGCTGTCGTACGGAATGATGCCGTCTCCAGTGCGAGATCCTGCCAGCGATGCCTGGTTGGCTCTCAAACAGCGACGGAAGCATGGACGGAACAAACCGAAAACCTCGTCGGAGCCGGCGAAGGTGCTGCCGATCCGTGGCTCCGTCGATGATCCGGTGTTGCGAATCAATATGTAGTTTTCCCGCCTGGCTTCATGGGTCAATTCACCAATTCGAGACGAGTGTACGGTCCCTCGAAATAGCGACGGAGAGCCGAACGTCGCTGCGTGGAGCGACGGGTTTGCTTGACTGTGCGGCCGGGGGTTGGGTCGCGCAGATCGAGCACCGCAAAGTCATCGACTTGGTGCACCGGATGCGTCAGCGCTAGCTCGTCGAAGATCGCACGCTCACTGGGGGCCATCACCCTGGGGGAACAGAGCACGAAGGCCTGTCGCTGGGCAGGCGTCGCAAGAGCTTTGACAGAAGCCAGCGATGGAGAGAACGCAATGTCGCGATCGAGGTAGAAGTACAGCTCCTTCCGCAGATGGAACGAACCGTGGACGTAGGCCACGTCGCCGGGGCGGGTGAGTTCTCTCGCATAGACGACGAACTCGATCCGGGATAGCTGCGGGTCAAAGGAGCGCTGTGCGATGATCCCGCCGTGCAGCCGACTTTGGATCAGTCCTTGCCACGACAGCTTGGCGGTGGTCAGCAGCACCCCCGCGCTAATGGCGAGCGAAACGATCGGAGCCACGATCAAGGCTGGCATCGATTTGGCGAGCCAGGTGACGATCGCGGTCACGTCCTCGGTCAGTGACCCAACGGCGACTGCCGCCAAAACACCACCATACAGGAGCCGGTATTGGTGAATGGTCACACCGACTGGAAATAGCTTGATGTAGGCCAGCAGGGCGAAGCACAGCGAGAGACCCACCAAGTCGATCGGACGCAGTCCACGCAGCAGCACGGCGACGAGACGCGAGGCCAGATAGAGCGCCGTGAGATAGAGCAGGGTGCGACCAAATAGCTCATCGGAAAACCCGAGCAGACTGTGCAGCAAACTGCTCCAAGGAGGCATGGCGGTTCGCGATGAGTAGCCCTCGCGCATCTCCGGCACATGTTTGGTATAGATGACGATCGCAACGTGGATGACGAAGGGCAGGGCGACGGCGAACCCGTACGCAATGGGATAGAGCAGGAATCGTCCTCGTCGTCGGACGTACCACAGCGAGTGGATGAAAATTGGAACTGCCGCCAGATACGGGCTCCATTCGAAAAAACCCGCCAACAGTGCAAACACCAGCGACAGTCCTGCCGAGCGCCAACTGCTGTCGTTAAGGAACTCAAAGTAGAAGTAGAAAAACAGCAGTAGACAGGTCAGACCAGGGAATCCTGGATCGATGTGATTTCCATACCAAGCGTGAATCGGTGCGATGGCAAACACCACACTGGCGGCAGCGGCGGACCAAGGAGTAGCGTGTCGCCACAAGAGCAGGACCAGCGCCGACAGCGTCGATAGCATGTAGATGATGGCGGCCAATCGTACCGCAAAGACGCGCTCCCCGATGACTCCCATCGTGAGCGTCACCAGTTGATGGGTCAGGATTGGGTGATGGAGATAATGATTCTCGACGGCAGGTTGCTTATAGCCAGGTAGATTGGCGGGCAAGATGCTGCCATGGCGGAGCGTGTGACGGGCGCGGGTCGAGTACTCCCCGACGTGATAGCCGTGATGGCCAAAGGCAAGCGGCGCATCGATTCCGTACAGCCCACCACCCAGCGTGTAGATCGCCGAGAGCAGTACCACGAGCAGCGCACACCAGCGGGAAATGCGGGCAAGCCCACCAGCCGTTCCACGGGTAGTCTGGGCCCCTGGGGAACTCGGCTCGCTGGCAGGTTGCGTTTCGGGCACGGTCACTGCTTAGCATGTTCCACGGCTGAGGAGGAGCGCGTTTGCGGTGGCTCGTCGTGATATAGGAATCGGGTAGGAAGAAGGTTTCGCACCAGATGGGCACGCAGTCGCAAACGGATGAGCATCGAGAGTCGAGCAACACGGGACGGTCAGCCACCGAGCAGAACCGCGCCTACTACGATCAGGAACTGGCGGGGAAAGACGACTACTGGCGCAAGATGGCGGCTCCGCGTTTTCGGGTGCGTGAGTTTCTGCGGCTCCTCGATGTGGAGCCGTTCTTTCGTTTGTGTGACCTCGGGTGTGGCGGTGGTCAGCTCCTGCGTGAAATCGCAGAACATCATCCGCGTGCTGCGCTGTGCGGGGTGGACTTGGCCGAAACGCAGATTGCCGCCAACCGTCGAGACATTCCGAGCGCGCAGTTCTTTGCGATGGATCTCGATAAGCCCGCAGCAGTGCCCACCGAGCTGCTCGGCGCGTGTGATGTCATCGTGGCCTCGGAGCTAATCGAACACGTTGGCAATCCCCTACAACTGCTGCAGAACGCGCTGATGCTGGCTCGACCCGGAGGACGTCTGTTGCTGTCGACGCAAAGCGGCCCGCTGCGGGAAACCGAGCGGCGGGTTGGCCATCAGCGCCACTTTTCTGTCGAGCAGATGCGTTCGCTGCTTACGGAGTCAGGCTGGCAGCCCGAGCGGGTCTACAACTGCGGATTCCCATTTCACGATCTGTCGAAGTGGTACGCAAATCGGAATCCCGACGCGAGCATGAAGCAGTTTGCTGAAGGAAAGTACGGTCTGCGCGAAGACGTCCTGTGTTTCCTGCTGCGGATCGCGTTTCGTTTCAACTCACATGCGCATGGGGCACAACTCTTCGCCGTGGCGCGCCGGGTCGGACAGTAGTCGCTGATCCCTACTCCTGCTCCCCAATCGTTCTGGAGACGTGAAATCCTAGCGATGTCAGACCCTTGGGGTAGGTTCGCTGCGTTCTTGGTTCTAGCTTGCGTAGCGCGGAAAGCCTCGCTATGGTGCCGACCTATTTGCTGGCCGGCGACGTGGCTTGGTTTGATCTCGACGTGGGTGGGACCAAAGAGCGAACCCGTCCTTGCAACCCCAAGAAGGAGCTTTCAATGCGTACACGTACTAGCCGTCTGACCATGTCCCGTTCCTCGCTGTTTTCGGCGTCCTTGCTCGGTGTCTCCCTGCTGATTGGTTGCGGAAATGCGGAGCTTTCCGAAGACTGGACGCCGGTCGACCCCAGAGACATTGAAGGCAACGATGCACCACTCGCTCCAGTGGAAGCGCTCAAGGCTGATGCGCCGTCTGATTCCTCGATTGCGTTTGAGGGCAAGGCCGATGTGGTGTTGCCGACCAGCACCGATGCTTTGTCCGCGCAGACCACGGTGAAGAATCAGGCCTCACGCGGGGTGTGCTCGATCTTTTCGACGATGGGTCTGGTCGAGTCGCTATACAAGAAAGCCGGGATGACCAATCCGGACTTCTCAGAGCAGTACCTGCAATGGTCGGTGAAGTTCCAGGTCAAGTCGTTCACGAGCTCCTCGGGTTCAAGCGACTACTACAACCTGAAGGCTGTGAGTGACTACGGCGTGGTCACGGAAGACAAGTGGCCTTACGAAACCACCCAATGGGACGCGACCAAGGATCCGCGCTGTGTCGGAACCGGCGATGGTCTTCCAACGATCTGCTACACGAACGGTACGCCACCGGCTGCCGCGACGAGCGCTACCAAGTACAAGCTGCCCGCTGGTCGCTGGGTGTCCACCAGCTCGATCAAGAACGTGATTTTTGAAAAGAAGCAGGGCGTGGTCGTCGGCCTCGACTTCTTCTATCAGGCCTGGAATCACCGTCGGTCCACGTTGCCGGTCAGCTCGACCTATTTCCAGAAGGGCTACGTGCTCTACCCGAACGCCGATGACAAGACCGAGTCGGCCAAGCAGCGCGCTGGGCACTCGGTCCAGCTTGTCGGTTACGACGACAACCTGGAAATTCAAGCGATGGACAAAGAGGGTCGTCCGGCCGTGGACGCAGCAGGGAAGCCGATCAAACAGAAGGGCTTCTTCCTGTTCAAGAACAGCTGGGGTACTGCAAACTTCGGCGTGAGCAACTCGAAGGCACCGGGCTACGGCTGGATCTCCTATCGCTACATTCAGGAGTACGGCTCGGCCTACACCTCGGACCCGCCGAAGCTGCCGTAACGACTGATCCCGCTGCGCAAGCGCTGACGTGAAGGACGACGATGCGTTTAGGAGTGATTGGTACGGGCTACGTTGGATTGGTTGCTGGCGCTGGCTTTGCCGACTTCGGCAATGACGTAGTCTGCATCGACATTGATGAAGCGCGCATCGCTCGCTTGCGTCGCGGTGACGTACCGATTCACGAACCGGGGCTGCCCGAGCTGGTGGCGGAAAACTCCGCAGCAGGGCGGCTCCGGTTTTCGACAAGCTTTGCCGATGCGACGGAAGATGCCGACGTGATCTTGTTGTGCGTGGGGACTCCTCCGGCTGCCGATGGACGTGCGGATCTTTCTCAGGTGTATGCCGCAGCGGAGGCAGTGGGTCGTGCGCTGTCTTCGGAATTTACGGTACTGGTGAACAAATCCACGGTGCCGGTGGGAACAGCCGAGCGCGTACGCGACATCATCGCCAGCGTGACCGACAAGGCGTTTGCGGTGGTGTCGAATCCGGAGTTTCTCAAGGAAGGCAGTGCGCTCGACGATTTTTTGCGTCCCGATCGCGTCATCGTGGGAGTCGGCCCGGCTGCAGGCCCTGCGGGCCGAACGGCTTCGCTCTCGACCCCAGAGCTGCTCGATGAACGGGCGCGGGTGGTGATGCGGCAGCTTTATTCCGCGGTGGTGAGGAAGAACGATCGGCTGTTGTTTATGGATGCCCGCTCGTCGGAACTGACCAAGTACGCGAGCAATGCCTACTTGGCGATGCGGATCTCGTTTATGAACGACGTGGCGCGGCTGTGTGAGCAGATCGGTGCCGATGTGGAACTGGTCCGCCGCGGTATGGGAATGGATCAGCGGATTGGCCCAAGCTTCCTATTCCCTGGCGTCGGCTACGGCGGCTCTTGTTTTCCCAAGGACACCCGGGCGCTCCTGCACATTGCCGAGGACGCCGGTTTGACCCTGCCACTCGTTGATGCCACCGAGGCCATCAATCTCCGACAGAAGCGACGGCTGTTTGACAAGCTGCTCCTGCACTTGGGGGTCCGGGAAGATCAGCCCGGCGCGCTGCTTGGGAAAGTGATCGCGGTCTGGGGCTTGGCGTTTAAGCCGGAGACCGATGATGTTCGGGAGGCACCAGCGCTGACGCTGATCGAAAAGCTGGTAGCTCTAGGTGCCACGGTCCGCGCCTACGATCCGGTAGCAACCGAGACAGCGCGGCAGAGTCTCCAGTCCATGTTGGCGGAGCGCATGCGGCAGGTCGAGCTGGTGAGCGGTGCATATGACGCGGTCCGTTCTGCTGATGCGCTCTGTCTGTGTACAGAGTGGAGGCAGCTTCGCCAGCCGGACTTTCGCAAGATTGCTCGGCTGATGCGTGGCAACGTGCTGCTAGATGGGCGGAACATCTGGGATCCGGCCCAAGTGCGGGCGATGGGACTGCGCTACGAAGGGATTGGGCGTCGTTAGGAGTTTGGTCGCCGGAGTCGGGCTCCGGCGAGGTCGTTACGGGACCGGCGAGTTGACGAGCGCTTGGTAAGCGCGGCACGGCTGGCCACGCAGCGACGGGCAGGCTGGCGGCGTTGCGGGCACTGGGACACCGCTCACGACCGGCAGCAGAATGCTCGATGGTTGGGCGACAGAGTGCCCGATCTTGTGGGTCGAGTTCGCCGGGATTGCCGCAAGCTGGAATCGCCACTCCGCATGGTTGCCACCGGGGGTTCCTACCGACAGCCTCAGCCGCGAGCCTTTCCGAAACGCGTGACCGAAGCCGGGAATGCCGATGCGGACCTCACTCCATTTGTCGGCGGGCAGAGGTGCCCCATCGGCCTCGAGATAGGTGTGCTCCGGCCACAGCGGAGTTGCGGTTTTAGAGAGTGCTCGCATGGACGCCCGAAGAATGCCGGTCTGCACAAACATCTCTTGGCCATCCGGGCGGATTTCGCTCAGCACTGCCTGCAGGTCGGCATCGGACGCAGTCGATTGCACGAACAGATCAACGCTCGCGGTTCCAACCAGGACGGTGTCTTCGCTGAGCGGCTCGGTTTGCCAGGCCACAGACTTGCCCGCTTGGAGCGGCTTCCAATCCCACTTCGGAAGAACCGCCCAGATGTCTCCACCGCTCGCGAGGTTTCCGCGCTGCCCAGCTTGCGCATCGAACTGGAACTGCGATGCGGCCCCAGTCTCGGTCGGAGCAGTCGCAGACATGCTGCCGTCTTTGCGGAAGTAGTAGCGCACCGGTTGCGACTTCGGAGGCCACGCGGCAAACGTCGCCTGATAGCGAGACTCTGGGGCACCGAGGTTACTGGGAAGGCCTCCCGATTCGAACAGGACACGCACCATCGGCTCTGCTTCGTAGGCGGCCCGAGCGGCCTCCCACGTCGGTTTGTCCGCGTGCCGATCGGGCGGAATCTCTAGCTTGGCCCCAAAGAAGTCTTTGAACAGAAGCGGCGCAACCGCCCGGAGCTTCTGATCCACCTGCGGAACTTTGCGCGCTACATACAGATCGAGGAACGTCTTCCACTCGACGAGAATCTGCGGCGAAAAGCCATCGGGATGGACACCGTTATACATGTGGAAGCGCACGAGCGGCGATCCCGTGAAGCGATTGAGCAGCGTCATAAAGTACGCGCCGGTCTGCTCGTCCTGCCAGGCCCCCGCTAGGAACACCGGCACATTGATGTTGCCAATCTGCGTTTCCGGATTGATCGGATCGGCGATCTCCGGTGGGTAGTAGGCATTGCTCTTGATGATATCGACGAGGTTGGCTTTCTGTCCGTGCAGCAGTTGGTTTTCTCCGCACGTGACATTGCCGGCATCGACCATCGCTTGCTCCCAGCCCTGCTTGTACGGACCGGCCTTATCGAGTACCCGCGTGATCCAGTTCACCGCAAACCCGGTGTTTAGCACCCCGCCCGGTGCCAGCGTCATGAACATGTTGCCCACCACCGACAGTGGCGTGATCGCAGCCAGGCTCGGTGGACGCTGGGATGCGACAAAGAGCTGGCTGATGCCTGGATAGGAAAGCCCGGTCAGGCCGACCTTGTGATGGAGTACCCACGGCTGCGCTGCCACGGTTTCCACCACATCGTACGAGTCGAGCTTCTGCAATGTATCGAAGTAGTCGTACGCCCCGCCCGAGCAGCCGCTTCCGCGCACGTTGACGCCCACCGTGGCATAGCCGTTCATCGCCGCCAGCATCGCGCTGGGATCGTTCGGTGGATCGCACAGCGCCGGGAATCCCGAGCACAGACCCGAGAATTGATCGTAGGGCTTGCCCGGCTTCGAGGGATCGTAGCCCGAGTAGTTCACCACCGTTGGATACGGCCCCTTTTCGATCGGTCCCGGCAGCGTGATGTAAACCGACAGCGTGGTGCCGTCGCGGGTTGTGATGTAGCCGAAGCCCGGCTGAAGCTGCTGATTCTTGTAAAACGACGGGTCTTTGCGGCTCGATTCGATCGAGTAGACGGTCAGGGCCCCGGTGCGATCCTCGGTTTCGCTGTCGGTTCGGCGGATGACATAGCCGCTCCCCGGCTTCACCTTCCGGAACAGCAAGCTGCCCAGCTCATCGGCAGTGCCTGACTGCACCACCATTCCGCTCGAATCGAGAAGCTGGAGGGTTGCTCCCACCTTGGCGTGTGTGACCGCGAGCTGTTCGATGCTCTCACGGACGCTGAAGCTCGCTTTGGGGGGAAGCTGCTCCTCGCCACAACCAGAACACAACGCGGCGCAAGTGGCCGCTACGGTTAGAAGTCGTCGCATGCGCCGGAGCATACTTATTTCGGGTGGGTGCGGGTGATCCTTGTTGCGTCCCTGCTTTTCGCGTATGACCAGAGGTGGTTTCCAATCGATGAGCAAAGAGCGGCATCAGCGCGACGATACGAATGTAGTCCTCGACCGAAAGGTGGCTCCCAAGGTCAAGCCGCCGCGCATGTACAAGGTCTTGCTGCACAACGACGACTACACGACGATGGAGTTCGTGGTCGCGATCCTCGAGACGGTGTTCCATCACTCGAACGCCTCGGCGATGCAGATCATGCTCCACATCCATCAAAACGGCGTCGGAGTCGCAGGTGTCTTTACCTACGAAGTGGCGGAGTCGAAGGTGACCAAGGTGATGACGCTGGCCCGCGAAAACAAGTTCCCGCTGCTGTGCACCTGCGAACCAGAGTGATCGGGGCGTAGTTACGAGGGGCTCGGTTTTTCGTCGAGCGCAACCGTGTGATGGAAGTCGTGGTAGTTGATGACGCGACGACCTTGCTCATCCACCTTCAGGATGTCCACGAAGCGGTGCCCAAACACGATGTCGTGCGTGCGGTAGCCGTGACGAGCATGGACGTTCTGGGCCAGGGTGTTGTCGATGCCCATGAACGTCACCACCAGCTCGACGCTTCCTGCCAGGAGTGACTCGACGGTGGCACCGGCAAGCATGCTCTTTTCGTCGATGACGTGCGTTGCCGTCCAGGTCAGCGCAAACACCGGCGACTGACTCCGGGTAAGCGGTAGCTCGTAGAAGCGACGGACCTGTTCGCCCTCTACCGTGCGCTCGGTGCGGAACAGCCACAGCCGAAGCTGCGCCTCCACGACCTGATTGCCGCGCTCGTTGGCAACCCGAAACACCAGCGATTGAACCCCATCGCGAATGGTCATGATCGCGACGCGACTAAACAAGATCCGGGCAGTGGGACGGGAAAACTTCGCAAAGAACAGTCCGGTCATCACGGCGGTGGTCATCATGCCAAAGAGCGACTCGAAGGTGACCACCAGGTGGCAGAACGTCCCGACCGGGGCCATCTTGCCGTAGCCGATGGTCGCCATGGTCTGCACGCTAAACGCATAGGCGTCACCGAACGAACCGGGGCGGGCGTTTTCAATCCCGCCCGGCTCAAGCAAATACAGCGATGCAAACGCCGTGTTGCTCAGCAGATAGAACAGCACCAGCGAGCCGAGAAAGCGCGGCCAGGTGGTGCCGATCAGTCGGTGGTAGATATCGCTAAACGGCACCCGGTTGAGACCAAGTCGCAGAACGTTGATCGTTCCATCGCGGTTGACGATCGAGGGTGTGCTGTTTGGGGGCTGGGGTTTGGCCACGCTAACTACCCATCTTATCCGGCGACAATGGGCAGACCTAGTGCCATTCGTAGACCAATCTCCGCTCGGGCTTGGCTGTGATGCGCACGCAGGAACCCAAGACCCGCTTCGCGCAGCCTGAGCCGCAGCGCACTGTCCTCGCACAGCAGGGCCAGCCGCTCCGCAAAGCCTGCGGGATCATCGCTTATCAGCACTTCATGGTCATCGACCAGCGGCAGTCCCGAGGCCCCATCGCGGGTGGTCACCGTGGGCACTCCCAGCCGCAGCGAATCGAGCAGCTTGATCCGCACCCCCGAACCGCCAAACACCGGTGCCGCCATGGCTGCCGCACCCGTCACAAACTCGCGCAGATCGGGCACAAAGCCAATCACCTGGATCCCCGGACCGTGCCAGGCCGGTGGAACCGCGAGCTGTCCCTGCGTGCTGGTGGAAAGACCCGATCCGGCAATCGTCAGCGTCGCCTGCGGGATCTTTCTACGTACAAGCGGCCATACCTTCTGACACAGCCAGTCGAGTCCCGCGACATTCGGATGCCACGTCAGGTTGCCCACATAGACGATGCGCGGCGGCAGATTCGACGGCAGCTCGACCGGATGAGTGGTCACCGTTGGTGGCACCACCAGCGGCTGGATCGCCCGGCTTTGCCTTTGCCACACCAGCTTGCGCAGCTCCTGTGCGTCACGTTCCGAGATCGCGACGGTGGCATCGACTTCGGCCAAGATCCGCGCTTCATGCTCAGCGGCGGCATGCGCTTCTCGGTTAGCCAATAGCCGAAGCGGCTGCCGCTGGCGAGTCGCGAACTGCTCGAAGAACTCACTTTCGACGTTGTGACACTCCAGAACCACCCGCGCTGTCGGGCACAGCCGACGAACGAGCGGCAGGTGAACCGCCATGCCCAAGTGATCGATGTACACCACGTCCCATGGCTCGTCTGGACGCTCCGGTTGGAGCTGGGCTGCCAGCGCCTGTTCGATCGACCGTGAGCGCCACTTTCCCAGCAGATACGGCGTGCCGCTCAGCACTCGGCGGAGCGCGACCTCGGCCAGCTTTCCTCGATGCTGGCGTAAGTGAACGGGATGATCGACCGGCGGCACAAGCTGTAGCGCGGGGGGATGCCCCAGCGCCTGGGCCATCGCCGACAGCTCTTCATTGGACACGCCTACTTCGCTTAGCGAAAACAGACGCAGCCGATGGACTTCCGGTTGCGCAACGAGCAATCGAAGCTGACTGAGCGATCGCACCCGTCCGCCATGCAGCGGCGGCCATGGAAACTCGGTGGTGAGATAAAAGACCCGCATTGCGGCTGCCACGATCGCATAGATCGTCCGGCTTTACGGCGTACACGCAACCAAGCCGTGGTATGCGTGAGATTCTTTGGAAAGCGAGGAGACATGGCAGAGCTCACCTTCACCCTCAACGGACTTGAGCGCACCGAGCAGATCTCAGAAGACACCAGCTTGCTCGAGCTGTTACGCGAGCGCTGCCGGCTCACGTCTCCGAAGGATGCCTGTGCACCGTCGGGGCAGTGCGGAGCCTGCGTGGTCTTGGTCGATGGCGACAAAAAGACGGCGTGCGCGTTTCCGGCCCACAAGGTCGCCGGTCGCAGCGTCGTCACCCTAGAAGGACTGAGTGGTCGTGAGCGCGACGCCCTCGGGGGAGCGTTTGCCGAAAGCGGGGCCGTTCAGTGCGGCTTCTGCATTCCCGGCATGGTGATGTGCGGCAAGCATCTCATCGACAAGAACCCCTGTCCGTCGCGGGCCGAGATTGGCAAGGCCCTGTCGGGTCACATCTGCCGCTGCACCGGCTACGTCAAGATCGTCGATGCCATCGAGCAAGCAGCAGGCACGCTGCGGGGTGAGCCGCTGCCCTCCTGCAATCGGACCGGCCAGGTCGGCACCGCGCTGCCGCGCTTCCGTGGCAAAGAGATGGCACTCGGTGAGTTCCAATATCTCGACGATCTATCGGCCCCCCACATGCTGCATGGGGCGCTGGTGCTGTCGGCTCATCCTCGCGCCAAGGTGCTGTCGATCGATACGACGGCGGCCCGAGCCCTACCCGGTGTCGTGGCGGTGATCGGGGCTGCCGACGTGCCCGGGCCACGTTACCAAGGGCTTATCTATCGCGACTGGCCGATCTTTGTCGCTGTGGGCGAAGAGACCCGCTACGTCGGCGATGTCCTATGCGCAGTGGCCGCCGAGACCCGAGAGATCGCTCGTCAGGCCGCCGCGCTCGTGGCTGTGCAGTACCAAGTGCTCACGCCGCTCACCAGTCCCGAAGCGGCCCTGGCCGAGGGCGCACCGCTGCTCCATCCCGAAAATGGCCATGCTGACAACCTGCTCTCGACCTCGAAAGTGACCCGTGGCGATGTCGTGGCCGCTGAAGCAGCCAGCGCGTTTGTGGTCGAAGAGACCTTCCGCACCCAGTTTATCGAGCACGCCTTTATGGAGCCCGAGAGCTGTCTTACGGTTCCGGTCGGCGCGCTTGATATTGATGGGCTGCCCGCCACCACCCTTCATGTCTATTCGCAAGGGCAGGGCGTCTACGATGATCTGCGTCAGCTTTCGTCCGCGCTGGCCCTTCCCGAAGACAAAGTCCGGGTGACGCTTGTTTCGGCGGGCGGTGCCTTTGGCGGCAAGGAGGATCTCTCGGTCCAGGCCCAGACCGCGCTGCTCGCCCAGGTGACGGGCCGTCCGGTCAAGCTGACCATCGATCGCGTCGAGTCGATTCGCCTGCATCCCAAGCGCCATCCGCTGACCATGCGCTATCGCGTCGGCTGCGCGGCGGACGGGCGACTGACCTTTGTGAAGGTGGATCTCGTCGGCGACAAGGGTGCTTACGCTTCCGTCGGCAGCAAGGTCATCGAGCGGGCCTGTGGTCATGCCACCGGGGCTTACGACGTCGAGCACGTCGATGTCAAAGGCATCGCCGTCTATACCAACAACCCCCCGTGCGGAGCGATGCGCGGTTTCGGGGCCAACCAGGCCAACTTTGCGATGGAGTCGGTCCTCGACATGCTCGCGGAACAGCTCGGCATGGATGCCTGGGAGATTCGCTATCGCAATGCGCTCTACGATGGAGCGACGTTCTGCTCGGGACAGAAGCTGCAAGCGGTCGGGCTCAAGCAGACCCTCGATGCCGTCAAGCCTCACTATCTGGCGGCACGGGCGGCGGGCAAAGCAGTCGGACTCGCTTGCGGCATCAAGAACGTCGGCATTGGCAACGGCATGGCCGACCTTGGCCGCGCCGCGCTGATGGTCAACCCAGGCGGCACCATCACCATTGCCAACGGCTACACCGAGATGGGCCAGGGTCTGTTTACGATCCTCATCCAAGTCGCCTCGACCGTCACCGGCCTGCCACCTGAGATCTTCACCGCGACGGTTGATACTGCGGACAAGGTGCCCTCCGGCATGACCACCGCATCACGGGCCACGGTGTGCGCCGGTCGTGCGGTGATGGATGCTGCCGAAAAGCTCAAGGCCGCACTGCAAACGGCCTCCCTGGCCGAGCTAGCCGGTCGTCGCTTTGAAGGCGTGTTTGTGTTCGACAAGACCTCACCGCTCGGCTCCGACGTCAAAGATCCAATCACCCACCTGTCCTTCGGGTACGCCACCCAGCTGTGCATCCTCGACGCCACCGGCAAGGTCGAGCGGATGGTGGCCGCCCATGACGTCGGGCGAACGCTCAACCCCAAGCTGCTGGCTGGACAGATTGAAGGCTCGATCCACATGGGCCTCGGCTTTGCGCTCACCGAGGAGCTTGTCGTCGAAGGCAGTGAGATCAAGAATCCCACCCTGCGCGGCATTGGCATCATCCGAGCCGAGCCGATGCCCGCGATCGACGTCCTGCTCATCGAGGAGCCCGAGCCAAACGGACCGTTTGGTGCCAAAGGCGTCGGCGAGATCGGCCTCGTCCCCACTGCCCCCGCTGTCGCCAACGCACTCTATCAGTTCGACAAAGTGCGGCGCTTTAGCCTCCCCATGCGCGACTCCGCCGCCGCCCGCGCCCTGCATCCCCAGCCCAGGCGCGCCGCCCGCACCTAGCTGCTAGTCCTCGTCATCCCCGAACAGCACGCCGACTTGTAGCTCCAGGGCATCGAAGGGCTCGGCGCGGATGCGGCCCGGGCGCTCCGCCGTCATGACCTCGACATAGCCCTGGTCGGTCAGCTTCAGCACCGTCAGCGTCTCCCGCTCGGTATCGACCAGCCAGTAGTGCGGCACGTCGTGGTCCGCGTAGATGCGCCGCTTTTGCAGACCGTCCCGCCGCCGCGCATCCCCATCGCACATGATCTCGCAGACCCAGTCGGGCCGCAGCGGGATGGGGTAGCCAGCCGGTCGGTTCGGCATCCGCTCCCGTCTCCACCCTGCTACATCCGGCTGCACCACCGTGTGTCGCGACAAGCGAATCGTCGGCTCGGTGGCGAACCACCAGCCACCCGGTCGCGTCGGTCCATTGGGACGACGCTGATAGTCGCGAAGTTGCATCAGGATGTTGCCCTGCGAAAAGCCATGCTCGCCGCGAGGCATCAGCTTTTCCACGATCTCACCATCGAGAATCTCGTGACGGCGTTCATCTTCCGGGATCAGCAGCAGATCGGCAAAGGTCGCGAAGTGAACGTCCGGGGTCTGGGTCGAAGCGCTGGACATGGTCGGAACCTAACACCATCGCGGGCGAGGATCGAATCCCCCCGAAGCGGCCCACGTTCACTTGGGGGGGGTTCCTGCGGCAGCGCTGGTTCGTCAGTGCTTGCGGGGCTTGTGTAGCTCTTGGCGTAGCGCTTGGACCTTGGCGTCGGTTTCGGCTTGAGCGCGCTCCAGCTCCGCCAGTACCTTGGCTTTCTGCTCACGATCGAGCGCCGCCTGCGCGGCTTGCTGCTCCTCGGCAAACAGCGTCGCTTCCTGCTCACGTAGCCGCTTCACTTCCGCCTCTGCATCGGCCAGCTCACCACGAACGGCGGCCAGCGTTGCCATTCGCTTGATGTGGCTTCGCCGGGTGACGCGGAACAGCCCCTCTCCCGAGCCGCCACCGCTCTCGGTATGGGCCTGCTTGCTCGCCTCGCCGCCGAGCCGTTGGCGCTCACCATTTACCTTGGCCACCAGCGGATCCCAGGTCTTGACCCGATACGCCTCGACGGCGGATGTCGCGGTGCTTTGTGCGGTTTCGGCATCGTCACAGCGCTTGATCACCGCTTCCACCGCCGCTTTGTGTGCGACCAACTTCGCCAGCGGTGCACTTGCCAGCACTGCGGGCCACTGCCGCACCTTTTCAAGCTCTTCACCGAGTTTGGGACGGATCAGCGTGCTGGGGGTATCGTTCCCAAATAGACCCCGGTTGAGCGTCGCCAGCGCCAGACCGTTTAGCTCGGTATGAATAAGCCTGGACGTGTACATCACCAATACATCGAGCGCGAGATCGGACTCGTCCAGCTCCGCATCCGCGTCTTCTGCTGCATCGGTCAGCTTGCGCCACTCGATGTCTGCGACCTCTGTTTCTTTGATCATTCCTTCAAAAATCGGCACCCACGCTTTGGCCCATGGTCGCAACCGCAGTCGTACCAGCGTAAAGCGCAGCTCTCGTCGCAACGAAGCCGGGGAAATCCGTACATCCAAGGTCAAAATGCGCATCTGAACTCCAATGCAAGTGGTTGAAAAGGCAACGCAAAGAGTTCTAGCGGGGCGCTCGCAACCTGCAAGCAGACCAAGCAGGTTTTCCGTCGAGAAAAATATTTTCATCACCTCTCCCCACAGTCCGCGCTCCGCAACATTTGGGCGGAACCGGGCTCCGGTGCGCTTTGCCCAGTGTTTGGACGTGCATCAGGCGACTCCGGCAGCGACTTTGCTGGGCAAAAGTGTCGGGAGGATGGCTCCGGTAGCTGAAACGCTGGGCAAAAGTGTCGGG
>JBGAUT010000062.1:0-29807 GCA_044228505.1 Polyangia bacterium
CCGTTACGGCTCCCTGTGTGATCCGTTTGGTGTGGAGTGGGCGCTCAATGAACCGTCCGCAGAGCATCTCGCCAAGAGCCAGGAGTGCCGATCGTGACCACAACAACCCATGCAACCGATTCGCTCGAGCTGTCGATTCGTCGCACTCTGGATGCTCCCCGTTCTGCGGTCTGGCGCTGCTGGGTCGAGCCCTCGCTGCTCAAGCAGTGGTTCTGTCCCAAGCCGTGGTTTGTAAGCCACGCCGAGCAGGATCTCCGTCCCGGTGGTGCCAGCCTGGTGGTGATGAACGGTCCGGGCGGTGAAGAAGTCCGCCATCCCGGTCAATACCTCGAAGTGGTCGATGGGAAGCGACTGGTGTTTACGGACGCGTTTTGTGGCGACTGGCATCCAGCGGGCAAGCCGTTCATGGTCGGCTTCGTTGAGTTGTCGGATGCGCCAGGTGGGAAGACGGACATGCACTGGGGTGCACGACACTGGAATGCGGCCGACCGTGATCAGCACCTTGCGATGGGTTTTGAGCAAGGCTGGACGTCGGCGGCAGAGCAACTCAATGAACTCGCACAGTCACTTAGGTAACACCATGGCCAAACCACAAAGCATTTCAACCTGTATCTGGATGAACAACCAGGGCGAAGAAGCTGCGAACTTCTACGTCTCTCTGTTTCCCAATTCGCGCATCGTGCACGTCAGTCGTTACGGACCTGGTCAGCCGATGCCCGAAGGAACGGCGATGCTGACGCGCTTTGAGATCGACGGCGTGTCGTTTGCCATCCTCAACGGCGGACCGATGTTTCCGCTGAGTGAAGCGCTGTCCCTGGTCGTAACTTGTGACAGTCAAGCGGAACTCGACAGACTGTGGAACGCCCTGATTGCGGATGGAGGGGCCGAAAGTCATTGTGGGTGGTGCAAGGATCGCTTCGGACTTTCGTGGCAGCTCATTCCCGCGCAGATCGCTGACTGGATGTCATCCAGCGACAAAGACGCGCTAGGGAGGATGTGGGGACAACTGATGCAGATGCGCAAGCTCGATATCGCGACGCTGGCTGCCGCGTTCCACGGCTCCTAGCACGAGTGAATTCCGCAGCGCATGTTCTTGGCCGTACGATGGAGAGTCTTGCGAAGAGGAGTACGACGTCCCTTAAGAGCGGTTCTCCTCCGTCGTGCTTGCGCTGCGGTGGCTTGAGTTTCTCTGGAAACTGAATGGAACCGGACGGTGCCTACAGCACGCCATTCGGTTCCTTGTCGCTCGACTTTGATCGATTCCCACCTTGCCCCGGGAGCTTTTGGCGGGGGAGGTGGGGAAAAGATGAAGGGGTGCGGGTGGATGCTTCGAGAACAGGAATACCGCAGAGATTGGGAACTCCGCACTACCTGCTCGTGTCACGGTCTGTGTGACGGCAACTTCCTACGGAAACTTCAGCGGGAACGATCCTGACGGTGTCATCAACTCACTTCCAGAAAAATCGCGCTCCGACATCTGCTTGCGCTTGATCGCAGGAGCGCCGACCAGCAGCGTGCCGTCCGCACCGAGCTGAATTGGATAGGTCTTCTCCGCGCTTCGCTCTGCGGCGTTATGACTTGTGATGACACGCGAGAGCCCAAATTCAATCGGAGAGGTCACGCTCGGTCGTCCGCTGGCCCCCATTCCTGCGAAGTGGGCGAATTGGTTGGTTTCGCCCACTTCCTCTGGTGGCGAGGCTCCGGTCTGAAAGCCGTGCTTGCTATAGTGGGCAGTCTGCGTTTCGTCGCGGATCGCAATTTCTGTACGGATCTCCAGGAATTTCCCGACCACACGAACTTCTTTGAGCGATGCAGTCGCGCCGTTCCACTTCCAATCGGTCGCGGAATGGAGGACTCTGTAAAACCATCCCTGGGTTGTCTTGACCCACACTCCGATGGTCGATAGTCCATAGTGATTTAGGCTCACTGCGGTACTCACAACCATGGCTTTCTGCTGGCCACCATCACTGGGAAATGCCGACGACTTCTCCTCGCAGTGGAGCTTTTGGGCGTCCCAGTCATCTATCTCTTCCCGCGTCATCATCTGCTCGCTCGGGTCTTGCTTGCTGACCACACTCCAGAGCTGCACCCGGCACGCCGCGAGTCGCAGCGCCTCCGGCGTATTGCCCTGGATCGGTGATGAATCGAGTGGATGAATGGTCGGCCCGGCGGCGGCGGCCACGGCCGGGTCGAGCGCTCGAAGTGCAGAAAGCGCCGCCGCGTTGTGCCCAAGTTCCCAAGCTTGCTGAAGTGCCCGTACCGCTTCTGGCTTCTTCCCTTGTGCTGTCAGGATCTGTCCCAAGTTGTACAGAGACGCACTGCGCAGGCTCGATTGGCTGCTGCACGCGATGGCCGCTCGCGTCGCCCTTTCTGCGGTCGGCAGATCCTTTTGACGATACGCCACCCAGCCCAGCTCAGACTGCGCTGCACCGCCCTCAGGCAGGAGCGCCACGGCAGACTCGAACTGTTTTCGCGCCTGGTCGAGCAGTCCCTTTTTGTCCGCTTCGCGACCCTGTGAAAGCGCCTTCATATACTGCTGAAGGACTTCTTTGCTGGGCGGTGCTTTCGCTTTGGTGTCCTTACCTGTTGACGGCGCTGCCGTTGCGAGCGCATCCGGTTTGGTATTTGCCACAGCGGTGTCTGCGATACCTATGTTCACAAGTGCAACGAACAGCATCCCATGGCTGGCAAGGAATCGACGCATAGTAGCCATCCTATCAAAGCTTGGCCGATGAGCGATGGATTCGTGTACCGAGCCGCGTTGTCCGAATGCAGAGCAGGGGGCATGCGGCGCATGAAACCAAGAAGGGTCAGAACAATTCCTGAGCACTCCCATCCCTTTTCGAGGTGAACCGAGAGGCCGTGCTTGCTTTCGTCGTGAAAAGCCGGTGGGTGTTGCCGGGCGGTTGCTGCGGATGGGTGCTGGGTTCGGTTGCCTCGGTTGTCTCAGCATGGAAGGCGCGACGGAATCCCTGTGAGCGGTTCGGCTGCACTGCTATGTTGTAAGAATGAATTGGAATCGTGGCACGCAGATCGTTTCATTGGTCTGGATTGCGTGGATTGCCATAGTCGGGCCATTTTCTTGGCTGCTCCGTGATGGGATGGGCAGCGACGCGGTCCCGAGCCACGGATTCGCAGCAATCGGGCGATGCGCGGCGACATTCGGATTCGGGTGGGTATCGCTAGTGCTCGGAGTGCTGCTCTCGCTAAGCTCCTGGTACCATCGGGCCTCTAACTCAAAAGATCCCGGGCCGAATCACTCTGCTGCATCTTGACCGGTCGTGCGATCCACTCCTGTAGGCTCCATGCAGAGCCTTCATGACCTCTCCCTTCTTGGTGCGATGCCCGCTCGAACTGCTGATGGTGCGAAGGCACTCACGACCGTAGCGGTGCAACTACGACCGGCGTATCGTGGGCAAGATGACTCCTAGTCGGTTCGATCTGTGTATCCTTGGTGCCGGCCCTGCTGGATATGCTGCGGCGATGCGGGCGCTCGACTTCGGGAAGACGGTGCTACTCGTGGAGCGTGATCGCATCGGCGGCGCGGGAATCCATTCGGGGGCGCTGTCATCCAAGACGATGTGGCATCTGTCGAACGACTATGCGCTGGCCTGTCGCACCGACCGTGGCTATGTCGCACACAACGTCGAGCTGTCCTATTCCAAAGTGATGGAATCGGTACAGAGCGCAGTGGCTGAGCGTCATGGAATCTTGGCTCATCAGATCGAGCAGCTCACCACACCACGCGAGGGCAAGAATGCGCTTTTGTGGTTTCGCAGAGGGAGCGGACGATTCCTTTCTCCGCATCAGGTTGCGATCACTGATCGTACGGGGCAAGTGGAGCACTTTGAAGCCGATCAATTCCTGATCGCCACCGGCTCCAGACCTCGGCTCCCGGACGGTATCGAAGTCGATGGTCAGCGCATCGTGACAAGTGATCAGATTGAGAGTCTGACCAGCTTCCCACAGAGTATGGTGGTTGTTGGTGCGGGGGTGATCGGTTGTGAGTACGCAACCATCTTTGCAAACTTTCGGCAGACCAAAATCAACCTCATTGATCAACAGCCGCGCATTCTTCCATTCGAGGATGAAGACATCGCGCAGGTGATTGCCAGCCGGTTTGAGTCGATGGGAATCACGATTCATCGTGCCTCGAAGTTGTCGCGGATGCGGGTGGTCGATGATCAAGTGGAGTATGTACTGTGTAACGACCAAGGAGTATGTGAGCCAATTCGGGTGGAGCGAGCGTTGATTTCGATAGGACGGATTCCCAGCACTGCGGACCTGAATCTGGCAGCGGCAGGAGTAGCGACCGGAAAAAACGGCGGAGTGTTGGTAGAGCAGACTCGCTCGACGACGGCGCCGCACATCTATGCAGCGGGCGACACCACGATGGACACTGCGCTGGTCAACGTTGCGGAGCTGGAGGGACGACACGCGGTGGAGCGGATGTTCGGAACCGAGCCCGAGCCGATCCGATATGAAGCGCTGTCATCGATTATGTTTCTGGCACCGGAGCTGGCGGCAGTCGGGCTCAATGAACAGCAAGCGCGCAAGCAGGGGATTCGATACCGGGTTGCAGTGGTGCAGAACCGGCTCGTAAACCGGGCGATAGCGATGCGAGCAACGGCAGGATTTGTGAAGCTGCTCTGCGCTCCGGACACAGAGAAAATCTTGGGTCTGCGGGTGATTGGTCCACAGGCATCATCGACGGCGCAAGGCATCGCATTTCTGATCGATCGCGGCGGCACGCTGAGCGACATTGATCACTGTATCCATCCCCATCCGGCGATTCCAGAGGCGGTTCAGGAATGCGCTCGTGTGCTGCTTGGGCGCAGTGTACACCGGACTGATGTCTTCGGAACGGATTTGATCCGCTGCGGAGAAGGCTAAAGCAGGGGGACTTGGCGGCTCTGCCTCTGTACCTGCGGCTAGGAACGGTGCCGCAGTTTGAGGGTGGTCATCTCGATTGCCTCAGCGAGCGATTGTTGGTACGAAGCGCATCGAAAAGGTCAGTCCCTGGGACTGCTGGGTGAGAGACTTCGATGTGGAACAGAACAATCGCAGCAGCAATGACAATTGGCGTCGCGGCTTGGTCCTCCTGTTCATCAGGAAAGGACGTTCTCGACTTCGATGATGGCGTCCTTGATGCTGCGCTGCCGAGCGATGGGGGAGTCGTTTTGGATTCGGCTCAATCATCCGATGCCCAGTCCTTTGGAGATGGATCGGCAGGGGCGGATGCCGGTGCCTCCTGTCCGAACTTTGCAGCAGGGGTACTGACTGGACGGACTCCTCTTGTGGGGATCACCGAAGCGAGTGGAATTGCCGCGAGCCGTCGCAACCCGGGCACACTGTGGATCCACAATGATTCAGGGGCTGGTCCACGTCTCTACGCCCTTTCAATGATGGGAACCACTCTCGCGATCTACGATTTGGGAGGGGCCTCGGCTCGTGATTGGGAGGACATCGCAGTCGGTCCTGGCCCCGTTGCGGGGAGCAGCTATCTGTACGTGGGTGACATTGGTGACAATGCGGAATCGCGGACGAGTATCGACGTTTATCGTGTGGCCGAACCCGACGTAAAGAGTGGCTCCCCAACGACTCCTAGTACGCTAGGAGGAGTGGAGCGCTTCACCTTGACCTATCCGGACCGTGCGCACAACGCGGAAACCTTGCTCGTGGATCCCCAAAATGGGGATGTGTATGTCGTGGCCAAGAGCAGCGATGGGATCTCTCCGGTGTTTCGTGCTGCCGCTCCGTTGAAGGTAGGCACCACCACGTTGGAACGTGTCGCAGTGCTGCGGTTCGGGGTGGCTCCGCTCGTGGGCAATCGCACAACCACGGGTGGAGATATCTCTGCTGCCGGTGATGAGATCGCGATTCGCTCGTACGACTCCGCGTTTCTGTGGCACCGCGCCCCCGGCGTTTCGATTGCCGATGCACTTGCCGCCGCGCCTTGTCCGATTCCGCTCCAAAAGGAGCTTCAAGGCGAAGCGCTCGGATTCGCAAGCGATGGCAGCGGATACTACTCGGTGAGTGAGGGCTCGATTCAACCGATCTACTTCTATGCAAGACGCTGAGCGTTGGGGACTCCCTCCTCGGTTGAGGGCATTGCTAGACCCGACCCCTTGCTAGCCGCAGAATGCGCAAAGAATGTTTGTCTTGAATTACTCCGGTGCGCTGTATTCCGCTCTCAGTGCGGCGCTGCGGATTTTCGTCGAAGGTGGCTGTCCTTCGGTCGATGCGGTGGAAGCGCGAGTCTCCGCAATGATCGGTCCGGCGGTGACGGTCAGCGATGCGACGGCCCGGCTGGAACCACTCGATGAGCTGTTGCGAGTCGAGGTGCGTAGTGGCAGTGGGGCGCTGCTCGTAGTCCGTGACCTGGCGATTGGTCCTTCTTGCGACGATCTCGCAGCCGCGGCCGCTGTGGTCATTGCGACGGCGATTGGTTCGGCACCTGGGACCGGGGAGCAGTCCACGATCGGACCGATTGCGATTCCTGCGCCGGTGCTGCCACGGCTTTTGCCGCGAAAGCCGGTTCGGCGGAGTCCGGTGTCCCTGGAGGTGGGGGCCTCTGTGGGGATCGAAGCGGCGTGGCCGAGGCCGGGTGGTGGCGGCTTCGTCTGGGGGTCGCTCGCCCCGACTTCCGAAAGGTGGAGCCGCTTCGGGCTGATGCTGCGGGTCGGCGGAACATCGTACAAACAGCAGGCGCTGACGCTGGGGAGCGTGGATTGGACGCGACTTGAGGTATCGCTCGGGCCCCGTGTTCGTTTTGATGTTGGATCGTGGCTGTATGAGCTATTTGCGACGGTGACTCCGGCGCTTTCACTGGCTCAGGGTCGCGACTTGCCGCAGAGCTTTTCTAGCGTTGGCTTTGATCTGGGGCTCGGTGGTGGCGTACGAGTCGGAGCTCGCATTGGCTCGCTGTTGCCGTTTGCCGCCGCCTCTGCCACCGGCTTCGTGCGAGAGCAGCGAATCAAGGTGCTGGGGATTGAGGAGACGACCAACCTGCCGCCGTATGCGGTACAGGTCAGCTTGGGCCTTTCGTGGCTCCCTCTACCGTAACGGGCACTGGCTCTGCTACAAGCCTGCGATGTCTGTGATGCCTGTGATGCATGACGCGGAGCTGGGGTTGGACGAAGCCGGGCGTGGGCCGATGCTTGGGCCCATGGTGATGGCGGTGGTGGCGCTCACCCCGAAAGCAGCCGAGGAACTGGCCGCACTCGGGGTGACCGACAGCAAGCGGTTTGGGGCCGGTGAAAAAGCGCATCACAAACGACAGGCGCTGGTGTCCGAGATTGCGTCGCGGGCGCTGCATGTCGAAGTGGCGGTGGTCGAGGTGGCCGAGATCGATGAGTACGTTCGGGCAGGCCGTCTCAATCACCTCGAGCGTCGGGTGGCCGAGGAGCTGTTCGGGCGGGCACCGTGCTGCGAGCGGGTCTTTGCTGATGGCAAGCGTCTGTTCCAGCCGCTGCAGCGATCGATGCCGAGGCTGAGAGCCGAAGACAAGGCCGACTCGCTGTTTGTATCGGTGGCGGCGGCGTCGCTGTGTGCCAAGGCCCGGCGCGACGAGCTATGGCTTGCGATTTGCGAGCGCTATCGGCCCGAGTTTCCCGAGTTGTTCCAAGGTATGGCCGGTGGTGGTTACGTCAACGAGTCGACGCGGCGCTTTCTGCGAGCGTACGTATTGCGCTATCACCACTTGCCACCGGAGACGCGGCGGTCGTGGCCGAGAGAGTTTTTGCGCGACCTGCTGGCGGATGAACCGGTGCTGCCACAGGGGTCGCTATCGATGCCGTGGGCCTAGCCCGCGAGAGGCCCGTGCGAACTCGCGTTGTCAGTGGGAGAAAAATGGTCCTAGACTGGCGTCGTGAGCACGCGCATTCCAGATCAATCGGCATCCCCTGTGCCTGTCCCGATCGATGAGGACAACACACCGCTGCCGGTTCGGATTCCGCTCGGACGCAGGCCGCCGCCGCCGCCGCTGGTGGAAGGGAAGCTGATCTCGCTCAAGAGTGGCGGCGTCCTCGCGCTCAAGTCGCTGGCCAAGCTGCGACTGTTGCGAATCGATGATCTGGGAGATGACAATCGCTGGCTGCTCGGCCCGGCTCCGTCGCCATCGAAACAACCCGAACCTTCGTCGCAACCACACTTGGCGCAGTCCAGTCTGGCCGATTTGGTGCCGCTGCCATCGTTGGTGCCGGTGGGGGTGGCCGATACGCCGATGATTCCGAGGGAGGCGCGACCGACCTTTTGCTGGCAGCGCTTGCCGCCATCGGTGGGTTCACTCCAGGATGTTCCGGCGGTGCAGCTTGTGGGCTGGGCGATTGCGACCGGTTACAGTGGCTGTCTGTGGATTTCTCCCGAGGCTGACCGCGGCAAGCGCGATGCGCTCGGCCGTGAGCTGTTTTTCGACGCTGGAGTGCTGGTCGGTGCACGCTCACAGATTCCGAGCGATGACCTGGTCGAGCTGCAAGGCGCGTTGTGGACGCAGGCACAGAAGAGGCGAGCGGTGGATGTGCTGCGTCATTCACGCGGCGAAGGGTTGCGCAAACAGCTCGATTTGCTGGTGACGGCGAAGCTGCTCGATGCCAAAGACTTCTGTCAGCGACAGGCCGATTACGTTGTCGAGCTGCTCTGCCGCGCACTCGCACCGGCAGCCGGTTCACCAGATGGAACCTTTCGGCTGGTATCGACAGAGCTGCCGACGGGAGAGCAGACCATGCTGCCGCTCGCGCCGCGTTTGCTGCTGACCCTGGCGGTGCGTCGGGTGTGTGGGCTTGCGCTGCTTCATCGGGTGGTCGGCCCGCTATCGATGGTGCTGGTTCCTACGAGCATGGCGCTGCCTCAGTCGGGGGGCGCGGTCTTGCAAAACATTGGCCTGTCACAGCCAGAAGAAGACGCGCTGTTGCGCTTCGACGGTGAGCGCAGCTTGCAAGAAATCGCCACGTCCTCGGGAATCGGCGAGCATGCACTCTACGGACTGGCGTACTGTCTGCTTTCGCTGGGGGCGCTGGCTCATCTGCACAACTTGTCGGTCGAAGAACAGAAGCGGCTCGAGTCGATGCAGAAGGCGAGGATGCGGGCTCGAGCGATGAATGAGGCGATGTCGGTGATTCAGCGCAAGGCCCGGCTGTGTGAGGCTGCCGACTACTTCACGTTGCTGGGACTCGACCGCAACGCTTCGCTCGACGAGGTGAGGGCGGCCTACCAGCGGGAGCGGGCGGCGATTGCGCCAGCGACGCTACCGTACCGCAGTCGATCGGCGATGGAGCGCGAGCTGCGCCAAATCACAATGGTGCTTGATGAGGCGTACGCGGTGTTGAGCGACCCGGTGCGTCGTGCCTGTTATGCACCGGCGCTCTCGTCCAGCTAGCGGCGTGTCGAACCGGTGGCTGTTAGGTCAAGACCAGGCCTGGAAGCCTTGGCACCACATCTGCTTGGTCTTCCTCGAGAGTCTCGGGCAGCGACCACAACGACGTGGCCAGCAGGCCGAGCACTCTTTCGATGAACGCACGTTGTGGTGCACCGAGTAGGTTTCTGGCTTCGGCATCGTTGAGCACGCGATCCTGAACCCGGTCGTCGAGCATTTTCCAGCAGCGAGCGCGCAGCAGCTCGGGGAGCTGTTTGGTTGGTGGACCACTGAGCAGTCGCCTTAGCGGCAGCAGATCTCGGCGCGATAGCGGGACCAGCGCGGCCGGACGAGACAACAGATGGTTCCCGATGATCGTCCCGAGCGCATCTTCCCAGGTCGCTTGGCTGGCATCCGGCGAGGTCTGGTCGAGCGTAGCGCGCAGGGTGTCATGGCGAAGCCCCAGTCCAATCGTCAGCATGGCGTCGTCGAGGACGCGGGGATACAAAGGACGCAGCGCAAGCAGGGCCTGTACCATGGCGGCTTCCTCTGCGCCAAGCAGTGATACCGGTGACTGACTTGGAACCAGTGTGGTCGCACCGCTTTCGACCAGCAGCCGTGCCAGCTTGCGAATTGCCACCGTCAGCGAGTAGCCGAGTCGAAACAGGTGATTGAGAGGCACGGTGCGGAGCGTCTCACTGGCTCGGGCTAGCTCCTCCGCTGGACTTTCGGGGGTCGTCGAAACGGTGACGCGATGCTGGAGCCCAAGCAGAAGATAGCCTGCCGCTCTCTGCAGCGTTGCTTCGGTCGCAGCGAGGTCATCGATGGCCACCCGATCGGCGCTCATCGCCTGGTTTGCCAAAAAGAGCAGCTCTTGCAGAAGGGCGCTGCGCTCGCTGTCGCCAAGTCCGGCGGTCACCCGGAAGAGCAGCGAGGATGGCTCGGCCAGCTCGGGAACCAGGGTGCCCCACAGACCGCTCTCGGCCCCGAGGAAGCCACCTGGTCCGGTGCCTCGCACTTCGCCCAGGTCGATGGCTGCGGGATGCTTGTGCTCGGCGACGGCATCTTTGGCAGGAACCGGGGCCCGTGGGTCGACCTCTTGATAGACCTGAAGCGCATCGTAATAGTCGACAAAACCGAGGTCGGTCATGCGGCCATTGCGAAACTGATACGCCTGTTCTTCGGTTTCGGCACCGGCATCCCAGCGGGCCGCGTTTATCACCACCCGAGCCAGGTCGAGATCTCCCTTATAGAGATGCTCGAGGAAGCGATGGATGAGCACCGCTCGTTCGTTGTCACCGTCGGTTGATGGCAGAATATCGACCACAAAGAAGCGATCCGGCGTCTCGTAGAACATGCCCTGGGCGTCATCGGGCATTTCTTCAGCAGAGAGATCGTAGATGCAGACCTGCGGGGCCAAAAAGGTTGTCAGTAGCTCCGGGTCGATCTTGCGGATGTGGGTCGCGAGGCGGCTCGGTGGTAGCTCGATCAGCTGGGCGAGCCATGCCGCCACCCGCGACGGCACGAGCTGATCTTTTTCCCACACGTCGAGATCCAAGAAGCCCTGGATCTGCTCGGGCAGACACATGGCCACTAGATCGTGTGCATCGGCCAAACCAAGCGACTTGATAAACAGAAACAGCGGCTGAATCGGCGTCGCCCGCACCAGCCGGGTGGCATCGGGTCGCGACAGCAGGTTGTCCAGGATCGTCTTGGGCCGCTCACCGGGCACCAGCCAGCTTTGGGCTGAGGGGAGGATTGAGATAGAGGCGGAGCCACCGTTACCGCTGGGGGTCGTCATGGCCGGCACGCTATGTCAACTTCGCGACGGGCGCAAGCGACGGTCGAGCAGCTCGGCGAGTCTGCGGCTGGCATCGGTGGGCGTGACCATCGATTTGGCGCGGGGCTTGAGCAGGTTCGCGAGCTCTGAATCTAGCGGCGCTGGAGTCGTTTTGGCTGCCGGCGGTGGTTCGGGTCGTGGCTCGGTCGGGGTCACTGCGCTCGAGATGGTTGACGCCGGCGCAGTGGCAGTCGCGCTGTTTTCTGGCTCAGCAGCGACGGGGGGCTCGGCTACCGCAGTCGCGACAGGTTCGTGGGTGGGCGTCGGGGCGAGCGGTACTTCAGCGGGTGGCGCTGCGACCGGTGGCGCTGCGACCGGTGGCGCTGCGACGGAGGGCACCTGAGTCGGGGGCTTTGGGCGGTAGGCCACGCTGGCATAGGGATCGGGGGCTGCGGTGACGAACTGCTGGGGATGGGCTGCTTTGTAGGCAAGGACGCGGGCAATCAGCGTCTGTCCGTCGGCATCAACTCGCTGGAGGCGCAGGCTCATTCCGCACGCGGCCATCGGGCGCATCGGATCAAACGGGGTTGTCCAGACCACGTCGCCCTCGCCATGAAGCAGCGTCAACCCGCCCGCAATCGACAGCTCAAAGCGAACCAGTGCTCCGACTTCGGGCGGATCCATCGAAGCGATGAAGATTCCGCCTTCCGAGATGTTGGCCGCGTACTTGGCGATGAACGTCTCGACGTCGGGATATTGCAGACGGAAACGGATGGCGATCACGTTCGGTTGCATTGGGGCGCTGGCGGTCGTCACGAGCCAGAGTATTTGCCCCGACGCGCACACCTGTCAATCCGGCGGACTTCCGCCGTAGGTGCGTAGTAGACTTAGGCCGATGCGAACGCTCGTCTCTGTCGCCATGTTGGCGCTGTCGCTTGCGGCGGTTGGTTGCCGCAGCGGTCGGCCCGATTACCACGTCAATGTGCCGCCCAACTTGGTCGACATTCGGCCTCCGCGCACGGTGGTGGTGGTGCAAACGCCGCTTCGTTTGAGTGGGGTCGAGGCCGTTCTCGATCGCAACCTTCCAAATGGTAGCCAAGGCAGTTTGCAGCTTGGGATTGTGCAGCTTGGTTGGCGACTTGCACGGCAGCCCGCCATGGTGGTCCCATCGGCAGAGGGGCTTGCGATTCGCATACCGGTCCTTGGAGAACTGCAGCTCGGCGGCGGCTTTCTGCGTTGTCAGTCGAGTGGGGTCGGCGGGGTGATCGTCATTGCGGCGCGGCCCACGATCGAGTCGGGCGGAGATCTCGTGCTGCGTGACATTCGGACCACCGTCGAGCCGGCGGGACAAGTATCATGTGCGGGTCTGCCGATTCCAGCCGCTGAGATCTTTGCGGGCATGCTACGGCCCCTTCAGTCAGTGGCGCAGGGTCTTTCACAGGCGGTGCGGATTCCGCTGGGGGCTGCGCTATCGCAGGGACTCACCGAGCTTGGTCGGCCACGTCCCATGAACCTGTCGGGAAAGAAGGCTTGTCTTGATGTCCATCCAACGGCACTGGTGTTGGCCCCACCGAGCGCGGCAGATGCGCAGACCGTGAGCGTCCGGCTCGGGTTGGATGTCGAGCCGCGTCTCAACCTGGGAGACTGTCCAACAGGTGGCAACCCGGCACCTAGTTCGCTTACGTTTCGGCAAGAAGCGCTGGGGGCCGAGTTTGGCGTGCAGGTGGCGGTGGCGGTACTTGCGACGGATCTTACGGCGCTGATTTCCGAGCAGCTCGTTGGCAAGCGACTCGGCAGCTCGGGGCAGTCGCTGCTCGTGCAAGGGGCCGAGGTCGGTGACGCCAATGGGCGGGTGCTGCTGCGTCTGGACGTTGCCGGTGTTTACACCGGTGCGCTGTATCTGTGGGGAACACCGCAGCTTCGCAGTGAAGGCGGGCGGCAGATCCTGCACGTTCCCGATTTGCAGGTCGCCGCCGAGTCCAACTCACGGCTGCAAGACATGAAGGTGGCGCTGTACGAGCTCGTTGAAGGCAACCTGGCCGACAAGGTGCGTCCGCACTTGCAGATCGATGTGACGGATCGGCTGACGCAAGTGCAAAAGGCGCTGTCGGGAACGCTGCGTCTTCAGGGAGGCGCGTGGCAGAATGTCGCGCAGGTCACCCAGATGGTCGGAGTATCGCAGGTGGCGCTGCAGACCGAGCTATCGCAGGTGCTACCGCTGGCAGTGGAAGCCAAGCCCGGAGCGATGGTGGTGTATGTCCTATTGCGTGGTCGCTCCACGCTCGATATTCGCTAAGCTGGCATTCCTGCGCCAAGTTCCCAAGACCAATTGTTGCGAACCCATCTCACCGAAACCCTAGGAGAGCGATCGTGAAGAGCAAGAACAAGAAGCTGAGCGGCACCATTCACCACGTCGATCTGGAAGGCGGCTACTTTACGCTGCGTCTGTCCGGTGGTGAAATCTATAAGCTCGACGGTGGTGGCTCGGATCTGCGCAAGGACGGCGTCAAGGCCGAAGTCGAAGGCGAGATCGAAGACAAGGGCTTCGGCATCAGCTTCGGCACCCCAATCCTCAAGGTGAAGAGCTACAAAATTCTATAAGAGTAATTTTATATACCTCTTATTTGAGATAAGAAGTATATAAAATGCCTCATATGTTCGAGGCTACAGCGTCGGTACTTGGTAGGATAGTAGTTTTTCCAGGACCGACTCGGCTTGGCTCTCTCCGAGCTTGGAGTGGAGTAGGCGGTCTCGGAACCACGACATGACGCCATCTTCGAGCGTGAGGATCTTCCCAACGTAAAACGAGCGCGTGGTCATTAACTTTGTGCGTTCAACGCGAGCGCTCTCGTAGTCACGCAGCGCTTGCACTGGGTTCGGTTGCTTGCGCAGACAGCTTGCCAGTACCACGGCGTCTTCGATCGCCATGCAGGCACCTTGTCCGAGATTGGGCGTCATCGGGTGGCTGGCATCGCCGAGCATGGTCACCCGACCTTCACCCCAGTGCGAAAGTGGCGCACGATCAAAGACATCGTGGCGCAGGATGGCTGACTCGGGGGTGGCGTGGAGTACCTGGACAAACGGCTCGCTGAAGCCGGCGAAGGCGGCCAGGCAGTCCCCCTTGCGACCGAGGGAAGACTCGGGCTTGGCGGCCGGCTGGTTGTGGGTGGCGAACCAGTAGACCTGTCCCATTCCGCACGGAAACAGTCCGAACTCGGAGCCATGACCGATCGCGGTGAGCGCCATACCCGGTGGCAAGGATCGATGCACGAAAGAAACGACGCTGCGGTAACAGGTATAGCCGGAGTAACGAGGCTCGTCGTTTTGGATGAGCTGGCGACGGATCGCGGAGTTGAAACCATCAGCGGCGATCAGCAAGTCTCCTTGTGCCGTGATGCCGTTCTCAAACAAAACGCTGACCTGCGCGTCGTCCTGACAGAAGCCGATGCAGGGCATCGAGGTCTGAACATGTTCGGGCCCGACCGCCGCGAGCAGGATTTGGTGGAGATCGCCGCGATGAATGCAGACGGTGGGCACGCCCAGCCTCTTGCCGATGTTGCCGACGTGCACATCGCTTAACACCTCGCCCTCTGCGGTCTGGCTGCGGGTGATATCGACGACCGAGCCCAGGCGTAGCACTTCCTCCGCGACACCAAGGACCGACAGCGCCCACATCGCGTTACTCCACAGACACAGGCCGGTGCCGAGAGCGCGGACCTCGGGAGCACGCTCAAAAATCTGGACGCTGTAGCCGATCTTACGAAGGGCAATGGCAGCAGTGAGTCCGCCGATTCCGGCACCGATGATGAGAGCTCGCTGGGCCATCGGTTCCTAGTAGGAGGCCGCGAGAGTGAGGCCGAGCACGTTCGCACCCATCTTGTCCCGGCCAACCATCGGGGCCAGTGACACAGCGGGAGCAGGTGGTGGCGGAGTGACATCGGCAGCAGCGGCCATCCGAGCCTTGTGCCACATGTTGGCGTTCCAAATGGCCAGACCAAGGTTGGTGATGCCGACGACGCCGTGCATTAGGCCCATGCCGATTCCGTACTCGAATTGGGGGTCGCGGCCATAGACCATGACAATCGGGCTGGTTGCGGTGTTGATGAAACCGCAGATAAAGCCGGAATACATCCAGGCCCGATTCGGTGCCTTGCGAACCCCGGTGACGGTGTTGCCGACGATCGAGGTCAAGCTACACACCGACATCACGCCTTCGAGGACGAACGCGGTCTGCTGACCGGGCAAAATCGTGATGGGATCGGCCTGAGCCGGGCGGCTCGAGCAGACCAGCATCGTAAGGAGCAGCGCTCCCAGAGAGCGTTGGATTGCGCGTGTCATTTCGGTCCCTCCGCAGCCGGGGCCGCAGCATCACTGGGCGGGGTCGGGCTGGCTTTTGGCATCTCGGTCTGGGTTGGGGTCGGCAGTGTGGTCGTGGCCGAGGTGGCTGCATCGGGAGGCGGCGGCGCTTCCTGTTCCTCGATGGCGCGACGGGTCGGTGTGCTCATCAGTTCGTAGGTGATATCGAGTCCACCCGCGAGTGTGATGCCACTCCCTACGCGGAAGGCATGGTGGGTGAAGGTTCCAACTCGCAGGAAGAAGGCGAAGCTCTTCGCTAGGTCGTGAAGGTTATTGACCGACCACGCGAGCAGGCCTGCGACGATGTTGCCCTTGTAATTATTGCCAGCGATGTAAACCAAGCTGTCGGACACACCCAGCCGGATGGCGTGATTCTTACTCGGCTTGATCGACACGAGCAGCGCGGCGTTGTTGAGGAGCGCCCAGTCCCCAGCACCGTTTATGACCGCATCCAGCTTGGCGGCGTAAAAGAACTTGGAGGGATAGCGGACATCATCACCGTTCGAGACGCGCCAGAACTCTCCGGTGAGTCCGTTGGCGAACAGAATGTCGACCCACTTACCGAGTGGAATCGAGCCTTGCAAGGTGGCCCCGAGCGCGACGCGGACACCGCTCATGTCGGTTGCCTCGCCGAGCTTGGGGCTGACCGTTTCGCGCTTAAAGTCGTCGTAACCCTGGGTCATGATGAAGCCCGCGCCTTGCAGCGGAATCGGCCAGATGTAAAAGCCGGTCAGCTCGGCGCGCAGGATCAAAAACGACAGTGGTGCAAACCGTACGGTTGGGCCCACATGAATGTGGGTGGGGGAGATGTAGTTGGCGAGGCCGAACTCGAGCTTCGTGTAATCAAACAGAATGCCCGGCTTCTCGATAAACGGGATGCAGTAGGTCAGTACAAGCTGGTTTTCGATGCCGAGTGGGTTGATCGAGCCTCCCATGAAGTGCTCGAGCATCAGCTTGCGTTTCTGCTCATCGAGACAGTGCTTGCCGCGTGAGGTAAACGATCCGGCGGTGGTTCTCAGCATCCTGGTCTGGGCGATAGCCTGGCTGGCGTGAAGCACGCCGAGCAGACAGAACATCCAAACCAGGTACGCTCGCAGCCCCAGGCGGAGCCGCACCCTAGCTGGACGTTCGATAACGTCACTAGGCTTCGGAGAGCAGTGTTTGTAGAACATTTGAAATAGCGTACTCGAAGCGGTAACGATTTGTCATCGCCGGTCCGAGTGAGCTGCGAAGAGACCAATTTTCCGTCGCCAAGTGACGCGGGCTGGTCGGGGAAAGAGTGCGCTATCGTTTTTCGGGAACTCGGAGTAGACTCCCAACCCAATTTGCAGTTTCGCAGACGGACTACCGAGATATCCCAGCGCTGCGCAGGACGCAGGCTGCGGCACGGAAACAAGGAGACCTTTATCCATGCACCACACCACCTCAGGTCGTAAGAAAATTGCCGTCATCGGCGGCGGCAACATTGGCGGCGAGCTGGCAGCCCTCATCGCCCGCAAAGAGCTGGCCGACGTGGTCCTGCTCGACATTCCCGAAAAAGAGGGTCTGTGTAAGGGCAAAGCCCTCGACCTGATGCAGAACGGCACGCTCCTCGGCTGGGACTGCACCATCACCGGAACCGGCAACTGGGCCGACACCGCGGGATCGAGCGTCGTGATCATCACCGCCGGCGTGCCCCGCAAGCCGGGAATGAGCCGCGATGACCTTCTTTCGATCAACCTAAAGATCATGCGTAGCGTCGCTGAGAACATCAAGACGCACTGCCCGGACGCGTTTGTGATCGTCATCTCGAACCCGCTCGATGCGATGGTTTACGAGTGTGCCAAGGTCACCGGGTTCCCGAAGAATCGTGTGGCCGGTATGGCGGGCGTGCTCGACTCTGCTCGCTTCCAACTGTTCTTGGCCCAGGAGATGGGCGTGAGCATCAAGGACGTCAAGGCGATGGTCCTCGGTGGTCACGGCGATACGATGGTGCCGGTCACCTCGTACTGCACGGTCAATGGCATTCCGGTCAAGCAGTTCATCTCGCCGGAGCGCCTGGCCTCGATCTGCGCCCGTACCGCTGGTGGTGGTGGCGAGATCGTCAAGCTGATGGGAACCTCGGCGTACTACGCTCCGGCGACGGCTGCGGTGGTGATGGCGGAGTCATTCCTGAGCGACCAGAAGCGGCTCGTTCCGGCGGCTGTGTTCTGCAACGGTGAGTACGGCATAAGCGATCTGTACATCGGTCTGCCCTGTGTCATTGGCAAGGGCGGCGTCGAGAAGGTTCTGGAAATCACGCTCACCGAGGATGAGAAGGCTCAGCTTGCCAAGAGCGTTGCCGCCGTCCGTGAGCTCGTCGACGCCAGCGCTCGACTGTAGTCTCCTTCTGAAACGAAAAAACCAAAGCTCCCTCGATTCATCATGTCGCTGCACCGTTATTGTTGGCGGTGGAGCAGCCTGGTTCATCGGGGGCGGATCTGTTAGGGGAAGCCAATGAACATTCACGAGTATCAGGCCAAAGAGCTGCTTCGGAAGAAGGGCCTGCCGGTGCCGATTGGCAAGGCGGCGTTTACGCAAGAGGAAGCCGAGCAGGCTGCGGCGTGGGTTCGTAACGAGACGGGCAATCCGCTCGTCGTCGTCAAGGCGCAGATTCACGCCGGTGGTCGCGGCAAGGGCGGTGGCGTCAAAGTCACCAAGAACGAAGCCGACTGCACCGCCGCGATTCGCAAGATCCTCGGGATGCAGCTTGTCACGCACCAGACCGGGCCGGAGGGCAAAAAGGTCGGTCGGCTGCTGCTCGAGCAGGGTGTCGATATCGCCAAGGAGTTTTACGCGGCGGTGGTGCTTGATCGTCAGAAGGGTCGCTTGGTCCTGATGGTGTCAACGGAAGGCGGCATGGACATCGAAGAAGTCGCCGCTCACCAGCCGGAAAAGATCTTCAAGGCGGTGCTCGATCCGATCCTGGGGCTGGCTGCCTGTCAGGCTCGGGAAGTGGCGTTTGCACTGGGCCTCAAGTCGGCAGGGATGGAGGTCGTGAACGCGGCCTGCAAGTTCTTCGCGACACTGGTTCGAGCGTATCAGGAACTCGACTGCTCGCTGCTCGAGGTGAATCCGCTTGTGCTGACCAAGCAAGGCCAGATCATGGCACTCGATGCGAAGGTCAACTTCGATGACAACGCCTTGATTCGGCACGCTGACATCGAGGAGCTGCGCGATCTCGAAGAGGAAGAGCCCGCCGAGACCGAGGCCAAGAAGTTCGACCTGTCGTACGTCAAGCTCACCGGTAACATCGGCTGCATGGTAAACGGCGCGGGTCTGGCGATGTCGACGATGGACATCATCCGCTTCTATGGCGGAATGCCTGCGAACTTCCTCGACGTGGGCGGTGGCGCGACGGCAGAGAAGGTGACCGCAGCGTTTAAAATCATCACCGCAGATCCAGCGGTGCGCGGCATCTTCATCAACATCTTCGGCGGCATCATGAAGTGCGACACCATCGCCAAGGGTGTGATCACGGCGGTGAAGGAAGTCGGGCTGAAGGTACCGCTCGTGGTGCGACTTGAAGGCACCAACGTCGAGCTGGGCAAGCAAATCCTCGCCGAGTCGGGGCTAAACGTGGTGGCGGCGTCCGATATGGCCGACGGTGCCAAGAAGATCGTCGCGCTGGCTGGCCAGGTCGCAGCGTAAGGAGTCAGTCATGTCGATTCTCGTCAATAAGAACACTCGGCTGCTCGTTCAGGGACTGACCGGCAAAAACGGTACGTTTCACACCGAAAAGGCCGTCGAATACGGAACCACTGTTGTCGGTGGTGTGACCCCAGGGAAGGGCGGCAGCACGCACCTCAACCTACCGGTCTTTGACACCGTGAACGATGCCGTCAAGCAGACCGGCGCGAACGCCTCGGTGATCTATGTTCCGGCGGCGATTGCGGCGGACAGCATCGTCGAAGCGATCCTCGCTGGGCTGGAGCTGGTCGTCTGTATCACCGAGGGCATTCCGGTCCTCGATATGCTCAAGGTGCGGCGGCTTCTGGATTCCCAGACTGGTCCCAAGCGGACGCGGCTCATCGGTCCGAACTGCCCCGGTATCATCACTCCGGGTGAGTGCAAGATCGGCATTATGCCGGGCTACATTCACAAGCAAGGCCACATCGGTGTGGTGTCGCGCTCGGGCACGCTGACCTATGAAGGCGTGCATCAGCTTTCGCAGCTTGGACTCGGACAGTCGACCTGCGTGGGCATCGGTGGCGATCCGGTAAAGGGCATGGACTTCATCGATGTCCTGGAGCTGTTCGAGCGCGATCCCGATACGCACGCGGTGCTGATGATGGGTGAGATCGGCGGATCTTCGGAAGAGGATGCGGCGGCCTACATCAAGCGTCATATGTCCAAGCCGGTGGCTGCGTTTATTGCCGGACAGACGGCACCTCCGGGTCGCCGAATGGGTCACGCGGGCGCGATCATCGCCGGTGGCAAGGGGACTGCGGCGGACAAGATCGCGGCGCTGCAAGCTGCGGGCATTGCGGTGGCCAAGACCCCGGCAGAGCTGGGTGTGACGCTGCAAGCGGTCCTTAAGTAGTCCTTTCGTGGTGTGGGAGGCTTGTCCTCCCGCATTCCCAACTTCTTCCTTCCTCTCGATTCACATCCATGAACACACGATTCCTATTCAGCGCGCTGGCGCTGTCTGCTGTACTGTGTCTGCCTTGTTCGTTCACCGCTGCTGCACCCGTTGCGACAGGGGGCGCGGCACCTGTGGATTCATCGCTCGATCCGCTGTGGTGGCAGAAGCTCGGGGAGCGATATGCCGAGCTGGTTCGTGGCTTCGATGGAGTGGTTGGCTATGAGCTGCTCGATCTGCGAGGTGGACGGAAGCATACCCGCAACGAGGAACGGCTGTTTGCGACCGCTAGCGCGATCAAGACGGCGATCCTTGTGACAGCACTGCAAAGATTGGGAACCGGCGGAGGGACTCTGGCTGAGCCCTATATTCCACGAACAGAGGATATCATTCCGTCGAGTCCGATCCTCTCTGGGCTGACGATGGGAGTCACGAAGCTGACCTCACGTGATCTGCTGTCGATCATGATTGCTACGAGCGACAACACTGCAACCAACGTGCTGATCTCGCGAGTGGGAATGGACTCTGTGAATCAGCTTTTGGATCGGGCCGGACTGCCCAAGACGCGATTGCATCGCAAGATGCTCGACGGTGCCGCAGTGAAGCGAGGACAGGAAAATGTCTCGACCCCGCATGAGCTGGCGCTCCTGTACGAAAAGCTGTGGCGCGGCGAGCTGCTCGATAAGGAGCGGACCCAAGAGGCTCTGCATCTATTATCAATCACCAAGCATGGCTACTTGGAAGCAGGACTTCCCAATGAAATCGATGTGTATAGCAAGCCCGGAAGTCTACCTGGACTGCGAGTCGACAGTGGCCTGGTGATGATTCCTGACAGGCCATTTGTTCTATCGGTGATGATCGCCATGCCCGCCAGTGAACGTGATGCCGAGCTGCTGATCGAAAAGCTGGCCAAGGAAGCGTATTCCCATCTAAGTCGGCTCTCCGAATCGACCCGCTTCGGACGGAAGCATCCCTAGCGATTCATTCACCTTCCGATCGTCGAGCATGTGATTTCTGGCCACCTGCGCAGTGCTGTCCTACAGTGCCGGGTGTGAAGCTTCTGCGGACCTACGGATTTTCGTTTTTGCTGATTGCGTCGATTGCGACCGGACTCCTGATCGGGCACTTGGCACCGCAGTGGGCGCAGCGTATCCGGCCCATTGGCGACCTATTCCTCAACCTGATCTTTATGCTGATCGTGCCGCTGACGTTTTTTACGATCTCTTCGAGCATTGCAGCAGCCGGCAGCAGTCAGCGATTGTCGCGAGTATCAACGGTGATGCTGTGCGTATTCCTAGGAACGAGCCTGTTCGCCGCAGTTCTGTCGCTACTCTTTATGTTGTTGGTCAATCCAGCTCCTTCTGCTGGTGCTGCCTCGGTTCTGTTGAACAAGGGAATGGCTGCGCTACCGACCTCGCCTGCTTTGCTTCCGCAGCTTGTGGCGACGTTTACGACGGCTGACTTCCCGGACTTACTGTCACGCAAATCGATGCTACCGCTGATGCTGTTCTCTGTTGCCGTTGGTCTGGCGGCTCGGGCGGTGAAAGGGGAGGGGGAACCCCTGACTCGAGTCTTGCAAAGTGGCGCAGCGGTGTTTCTGCGGCTTGTCGACTACGTGATGTATCTGGCACCGGTTGGGCTGCTCGCTTGGTTCGCTGCGACAGTGGTGGATACCGGAGCCCAGCTTGCCAGTGCGTACTTCACTTCCTTCATCGTATATTATGCATTTTCAGCGCTATATTTTGTGGTCTGCTTTTCCCTGTATGCGTATCTGGCCGGTCGAACTGCGGCGGTGCGTACGTTCTGGTCTCATATGCTAGAGCCGTCGCTGACCGCGCTCGGTACTTGCTCTAGCATGGCGACCATGCCGGTGAATCTGGAAGCCTCTGCCAAGATGGGCGTGCCGCTCGATGTCCGTGATGTAGTGATTCCGGTGGGTGCCGTCCTTCACAAAGATGGATCGGTGATTGGCGGTGTGTTGAAGGTGCTGTTCGCGATGAGCCTGTTTCACCAGACGCTGACTCCGGGACGGCTCCTGTTGGTGATAGGAGTGGCCATCCTGGTTGGGGTGGTCATGGGCGCGATTCCGAGTGGTGGGATGATGGGCGAGCTGCTCATCCTGTCGGCGTTCGGATTTCCTCCGGAGACACTGCCACTGCTGGCAATCATCAGTATTCTCATTGACCCGATGGCCACGCTGCTGAACGCTACTGGGGACAATGTCGCGGCGATGCTGGTGACGCGGCTGACGGCGGCACAGCCGGTTGTCGGGAACAGATCGTAAGGGGGGCTCTCTTGGAAATCAGGGACGTGGATGGCTTTGGGCCGCCAGCAGACAGAGTCGAAACAGGAGTCGCGCTCCCACAATGGCATCCCACTCGGCATTGCCGGAGACTTCCACCAGATCGAACCCGATGATCTGTCGCCCGCTATCGACGACCGTATCGAGTAGCAGCAGCGCCTCATCCCAGCCGAGTCCACCCGGCACCGGCGTTCCCGTTGCGGGACAGAGCGCTGGGTCGAGTCCGTCAATATCGAAGCTGATATATACCTGCTGCGGGAGCGTCTCTACGATGTGCTGACAGGTCCGAGCCCAGGGCTCGCCATGGAAGTTGCGCCTGCGCAGACCACGCATCGGGAAAAAGCTGACGCGCTCCCCGACCTCGCGCAGGGTCTGCTCTTCTTCCTCACAGTAATCGCGGATGGCCACCTGGGTCAGCTTGCTGACGTGCGGCAGGTGCAGGACGTTTTCCATGATCGAAGCGTGCGAGTACTGGAATCCTTCGAATCCGCGTCGCAGATCCGCGTGCGCGTCGATGTGAAGCACCCCAAACGAGTCATAACGCGTCGCCAGCGCTCGGATCAGACCGAGAGGAACGCTGTGATCGCCTCCCAGCACGCCCACGGTCTTGCCGAGCGACAGATGCGCTTGCGCCTGCCGTTCGATCCAGTCGTTTAGCTCGCTGGACGCCGCGTTTACCTCGCCTTGATGCAGCAGCAGCTCGCGATCATCTGCGGGTACCCCTTGCTCCAGCTTCGCAATGCAGTGTCCGGCCAGCTTTCGGAGCGCTTCGTTTTTGGCCTGCCACTCTGTGGAGATCGGCAGCAGGTAAAAACCGGCCCGCCAGCCGTCCGGCCACACCGGATCAAACAGATCCACCTGGGTCGAGGCGTCGAGGATTGCCTGTGGTCCCAGCGCGGTGCCGGTGCGGTACGAAACCGTCACTTCCCATGGCACCGGCAGAATCACCACCTGGCATTGTTCATAATCAAACGGCAGCCCAAACAGCTTGCCGTTTCGCACGCCCACGTCGCTGGGGCTAAAGGTATTGAGTTGGTCGCTCTTGCTCATCGGCTGCTACTTGTTCGAGGTGAGCCAATTATCGGTTAGTGAGAGGGGCGCGAGCCAAAGATTGATCGGCCGACGCGGACAACCGTCGCTCCTTCCTCGATGGCGACCTCATAGTCCGAGGTACTACCCATCGAGAGCTGGGTCAGTCCGAGCGACGTCCCAAGCTCGCGCAAGGCAGCAAAGTGTGGGCGATTGTCCTCGGGAGTCCAGTCCGTCGGGGGCTCCGGCTGAGGCGGCATACACATCAGTCCAACCAACCGTAGGCCCGGCAATTTGCGTACTTTTTCGGCAAGCGCTGCGACCTGCGCCGGTGCGATCCCGCTCTTACTGTCTTCGGTGGCGATGTTGACTTCGATAAAGACGTCGATGGGGTGGCCTTCGCGCCGTTTGTGCAGCTCTTCGGCGATTTCCAGACTGAACAGCGCATGAAAGGACGTCGCCACTTTCGCCACGTACTTCACCTTGTTCGTCTGAAGGGGGCCAATCGCGTGCCAGCGTAGCTCGGTCAGATGCGCCAGTTCGGTCGATTTGTCACGGAGCTCTTGGGCGTAGTTTTCCCCAAAGTCGCGCTGGCCGGCCGCATACGCAGCCTCGATATATGCGCTGGGCTGGAGCTTTGACACGGCCACCAGTGTGACTTCGTCGGGTCGACGGTGAGCCCGCCGGCAAGCCGCTGCGATCTTGGTCCGAACACTCGCCAGGTTGTTTGCGATCTCCTCCACGAGGCACTCCTATGGGAGCTAAAAGCCCGGTGTTTCCATCGGTCCGTGGCTGTTGCCGCTCACGAACTGACGCACCACCTCATCGTCGGTGTTGCGAAATTCGTCCGGCGTCCCGAGCATGTGGACTCGGCCCTGATAGAGCAGGGCGATCCGATCGGCGATCGCAAAGATGCTCGTCAGATCGTGTGACACCACCACCGAAGTGACACCGTGAGTGTCACTGAGCCGACGAATCAGTGCATCAACCCGGCGAGCACTCACCGGATCAAGTCCCGTCGTCGGTTCATCGAACAGAAGATAGTCGGGCTTGAGCGTCAGCGCGCGAGCGATCGCCACCCGTTTGCGCATTCCGTCAGACAGCGTTGCGGGCAAGTGCTCGGCGAACTCGCGCATGTGGACTTCGTCCAAAAACGTCAGTGCAGCCTTGCGGGCGCTGGCATCCGATAGCCCTTGGTGCTTGCGCAGCGGGAGCGCTACGTTGTCGACCACTGTCATCGAGTCAAACAGCGTCGAACTCTGAAACACCATCGCACAGCGTCGGCGGACTCGATAAAACTCCGGCTCCGAGAGCTGATCGATGCGCTCACCGTCGAGCCAGATCTCGCCCCGGTCGACACGCAGCAGCCCGATGACGTGCTTGATCGCCACCGACTTGCCGACGCCCGAAGCTCCGATGACAAACAGAATCTCGCGGTCTTTGACGTGCAGCGTCAGCCCGCGGAGGACCGCTTGGCTGCCAAAGGACTTCCAGACCGAACGGAACTCGAGCACGAGCCTACTTGCCGCTCTGCGCCTGCCGATAGACGTTGAGATACGCCCGCGCCGACGCCGCCCAGCCGAAGTCTGCCCGCATGGCGCGCTTTTGTAGCGCCAGCATGCTCGGCTCATCGCTGTGGTACGCGGACAGTGCTCGTCGGATGGCATTGGCCAGGGCCCCGGTCGTAAAGGGTCCAAACGTGAAGCCGGTGCCGCTTCGTGAGCGGGCGTCGAAGTCCACCACTGTGTCGAATAGCCCACCGACGGCACGTACGATCGGAATCGTGCCATAGCGCATGCTGTAGATCTGATTCAGCCCGCAGGGCTCGAAGCGCGAGGGCATCAAGAAAAAGTCGGCACCGGCCTCAAAGCGGTGCGCCAGTGACTCATCGAATCGCAGACGGACCGCGACGCGGGTCGGATAGCGCTCCGCCAGCATCCGTAGACGCTGCTCCAGGGCCGGCTCGCCCTGACCCAGAAGTGCAAACTGGAACTCGCTGCGGCTCTGCAACTCACCGTCCAGCCAATCGATCAGCAGGTCGATCCCTTTTTGCTCGGTCAGGCGGGAAATCGTCACCAGGAGCGGCGTTTTCGGACGAATTGGCAGCGACAGCTCGCGTTGGAGCTCGGCCTTGCAGCGAGCCTTGCCCGACAGCTCCGCTGCGAACGCTTCTTCCGAGAGCGCGTCTAGTTCTGCGGGTGGCTTGCCGTAGCGAACCGGCAGTGCGCCATCGAGCCAGGGACTCCAGCGATCGTAGTCGACACCATTCAAGATTCCGGTCAGTCGTCCACGGCGGGCCTGCATCACCCCATCGAGGCCATAGCCGAACTCGGGGGTACAGATCTCCTGCGCGTAACGCGGGCTTACCGTCGTGAGTCGATCGGCAAGCTGCAACCCGGCTTTGATAAACGAGGCCTGACCATAAAACTCGATCCCATCGGGTGTCAGCAGCTCGGGCCGTACCCCAAGCTTCTGGGCTTCACCGAGCGGGAACAGCCCTTGGAACATCAGGTTGTGGACCGTGAACACCGTCGCGGGAGGAGTCTCCCAATCGGCCTGCTGAGCGAAATAGACCGCGAGCCCAGCTTGCCAGTCATGGGCATGAATCACCTCGGGTCGTGGGGTCAGCTCACGTCCGAGAGCAATCGCCGCCTGTGAAAGCAGGGCAAAGCGCAGCGGGTTGTCAGGATACCCTTGTCCTGGATTTTCCGGCGGACCGTACACACCCGGACGATCGGAAAACAGCGGGTGATCGATCAGGTACACCGTCACCACGGGCCCGGGACCGGGCAGCCGACCTTCGAAAAGACCGACCTCGAAGTTCTGACCACCGACGGTGACATTCAGCTTGCGCAAGCGCTTGGCCAGCCCGTGTCGCTCAGTATCCACCGAGCCATAGCGCGCCGACACCACCGTGACCCGCGACGCTCCGTGCTGCGCGAGTGCTTTGGGCAGCGCTGCCAGGACATCGCCCAGGCCACCCGTTTTCGAAAAAGGCGCGACTTCCGAGGCTACATGCAGGACGTTCATCAGGAAAACCTTTGCTAAGCGACCTTACGCGCCACGAAGGTGGCCAAGCGCCGAGACAACACCGGCCGGCATCGCCTTGAGGCCAATGACCAGCATATCGTCCTCGGTTCCCAGCTCGCGGATGGTCAGCACTTCCGATACCGCAGCGATGATTCGCTTGGCCATCGGGTTGTGCTTGAGCTTGGGTAGTTGCAGCAGATCAAGCACAAACTCATCGCCTTGCGCGGACAGAATCACCGTCGGTCGGAACGGCAAAAACGCCAGCATGTCACCCGGCTTCGACAGGTCCATCATCATCAACATCGATCCCATCGGACTATCAGCCGGTGGTTTGACGGCCAGCTCGCGAATGTGAAGCGTGACCCGGACACTGTCAGCGGCAAGCTGCACGCTTTCAATCGACACGACTGCGGAGACGAACAGCGCCGTCCCCATCACGTTAAAGGTCGCGGCAAAGCGGACTCCTGGCGGAACCGCGGCCAAAGACAAGTCATCGGGGAGCTTGCCTTTGGTCAGCTTTCCGAGGAGCCACGTCACCGCATCCATCGGCAACCCGAAACGGAGCTTGGTGGCGTTCACAGCGCTGCGCAAGAGATAGTCTGGCTTGGAAACCAGGTAGGCAAAAGCTTGCTGGATCTCTTGTAGGGTGATCACTTTCATGCTCCGTAAGCTAGCCCAATCGGGCTTTCCTTGTCACGACGGATATCGCGGGTTTTGGATGCCTCTACCACTGCCAAGATTGGCAGGGTAGGGCGTGCAGATTCAATGACGCGGAAGGTGAAGACAGCCCGGCTGTCCACGCAGGGCTAATTCGCTTGGAGCGCCTCGATGACCGAGATGCCCTTTTCGGTGAGAGCCCACACGCGGCCACGGACGTCGACGCCCATGTTGAGGATCTTGTCGTCGAGCAATCCCGAGCGAGTGCCGATCTGATAGGTGCGCTTTTCGGTGAGCACTTGGATTACGCCCCGATCGGTGCCAATCCAGATGCGTCCGTCGGGATCACGGGTGAGCGCGCTCGCCTTGACATTGTACGGAGGCTCTTTGGGGAACGCCCAGCGATTGCCATCCCACACGCCGATGCCGCGGCTCGTGGCGATCCAGATTTGCCCATTGAGACCTTCGATGACGTCATGAACCAGCTCGGACTCTAGGCCGTCGTTTTCGGTGAAGACCTTGACGGTCTTGTTATCGACGACCCGCACCGCGCCAGCTCCAGAAGCCAGCCACGCCTCGCTGGAGCCTTTCCAGGCAATCGCCGTGACGTCGGAGGGCACGTTGACACCCTGCGAGACACCCGGCTGGCTGCCGGTCGGGCGCTGGCGGTGATAAACCACGCGACCATCATCGACATAGACCTCGGCGGCACCGTAGGCGCGGGCATCTTGTTCTTTGTCGACGTAGCGCAGACCGACCCAGAGCTGTCCTTTGGGCGAGAAGTTGGCGAACGACAAGTCCGGAACGCCGGTCGGAACCTCCAGTGGAGTGAGTCCAACAGGGGCCCAGTCGCCCTTCGTGCCCACGCGAGAAATGCGTACGACACGGCTGGTGGCCCCACGGTGGAGCGCGATGACCGCCCCGACCGGATCTCGGACCACCGACAGAACGTGCGAGCCCTTTTCGGGATCGACGTTGGTTACATCGAAAGTTTGGCCATCAAAACGCCAGGCTTGGGTTCCACCCGTCGCTACGTAGCAGTCATTGTTGTTGACGCAGGCCACCGACAGACGCTCTGCACCAGCGGTCAGATCGAACAATCGCAGCGGAGTCTGCTTGCCCTTCTGGATGCGCATAACCCCGAGGAAGCGGGTGCCAATGTACAGCGAGTCGGCGTCTGCTGAGACGCTGGTGATGCCATCGGGCAGACGAACATCGACCAAATCGGTATCAAACAACGGCGCTGAGCCGGCCGCGCCACCCGGGCCAGCAACCAGCCATGGACGCACCGGTCGTGGTCCTCGGGTTTCCATCGTGCCGCTTGGCTCCAGGGCTGCGGCGTACTTATCGACCTGCGGCGCAAACCAAGCGCTCGTCTTTTTGCCGCCTTTGTCCTTCTTGCCTTTGCCCTTTGGGTCGGGGGGTGGCGGCGGCGGAGGCGGCGGAGCAACGGGTGGCGGTGGTGGAGCAGCTTCCTTCACCAGCAGTTCAGCCAGCGGCTGCGCCTTCGGAGCACCAAGCGAGGGGCTCCCCGAGAAGGCAAACTTGATCGGGCCGCGAATTTCAGCGGGAGTGGCGACGCGTTTCATCGTCCACACCGACTGTCCAGCACCCAGGAATAGATCGGCCCCCACGCGCTGGACCCACTCAATGACGTTCGAGTTGTCGACGCGGTACGACCAGAAGCGATGGCCATCGAAGAAGGCGATCCGTTGACCGCCTGGGCCTTCACCCACCGCGAGCAGCGAGCCGTTGGCATCGGCGACCATGGCGCGGACGTTGTCGATGTCGTTGCCCTCGGCCATGCCGAACTGGAGCATGTCCTGCTTGACGACGCGCATGATGCCCTTGCCACTCGTGCCGACCCACACGCCGGTGCCACCATCGTGGATGATGGATGTGACCGTCGTTCCGGCTGCGTAGCGTTCCCACTGGCCGTCTTTGAGCCGCGCAAGTCCATCGCTACCGCCGACCCACACGTTGTCGCCGTCGGGGGTTACCACGATCCCAGCGACGAGATCTCCAACCGGAGCTTTCGGGTACTTGGTCCAACTACCGCTGGCGAAGTGACCGACGCCCTTCGATGTGGTCACCCATACTCCGCCCTTCATGTCGAGCGAGATCCCCTCGATGCGATCCGCAGGCAATCCATCGATGGTGGTTAGCACTGCCGGGGTCGGTGGTTCGGAGGTAGTGCTCCACCGCACCAGACCACGCGGAGTGCCGACCCACACCAAGCCCGCAGCCGCTGCGAGCGATTTCACCGGCCGTGAGTCGGAGAAGCTACGGACACGCACTGGCGCGCTTGTGCCACTTGTACTGGTGGTGGCGACGGTCGGCTTGACATCGGTTTTCGATGAAGGCCCGCAGCCGTTCATCGCAAACTGGCTGCTGAGCATGCCAAGGCCAACTAGAGTGAAGCCAGCCACGCGGGGGATGCGCTTGCGTGGACCGACAGCAGATTGCTCATGCGAAGGGGGCCGCTTGTTCGTGCTCATCACTGTTTCCTGAGGCTGCCAAGGTGCGAAAGCGCCGCATCGGAGCGATTGTCGGCGGGCACGGGCAAGACAGAGCAGCCTGATAGGGCAACATGCCGGATGCTGTAGGCGGGTGTCAAGTCCGACGGTAGGGCCGCTTGCGTGCTCAAGATCTCTGACCGTTTTCCAGCCGTTGCGAGGATCGCCGCGGACCGCACTTCGCT
>JBGAUT010000063.1:0-29062 GCA_044228505.1 Polyangia bacterium
CTTTCACTGCCGGAGCCCGCCTCCGCACACTTTTGACGAGCGTTTTTGTTCCCGGAGCCGCGTTACGCGCTCATTGGACGAGCTTTGCGGGACGGATTGGGGGGACGGGGTCTGGTTAAGCGGTTACAGGGTGGGAGTGCCGACGCGGTTGTTACAGTAGCCGCTGGAGCCGCAGGTGGTGCCGACAGCGGTGTACCAGGCGGTCTTGCGGGTTCCGTACTGGCGGTTATCGGAATGGGAGTGCGCGCCGGTCGAGTTACCGGTCGAGCCGATGAGGCCAATTGCGCCTCGGTCGGTGGTGACGGTGCCGCTTGGGTTATTGGCGTGAAGCTGGCGGAAGTCCCAGCCGCTGCCACCGGACACCACGAAGTAGTTGCCCGCACCGCCGTTGCAGCAGCCTGCGCCCGCCGAGCAGCTCCCGCAGCTATTGGCACAGCCAGCGTACGAGGTGTAGCGGTACGAGCCGACCAGCATCGCCCGGTAGTTCCACACGCTGCACGTACCGTTGGCGATATCGAGCGCGGTGTGCGAGCCGCCGCTGCACGAGTAATAGGTGGTCGAGTTGACGCGGGCGTTCGGGTCACAGATCGGGCCGTTGGCGGTCGCGGCGCGGACCTTGGCTTCGCCTCCGAGCAGGGTGGCACCCAAAGCGAAAAGGCCGAGTGTTCCTAGCAAAAATCGGGTCTGCATGTTCACACCTCCTAGTGTGGTTGGGGGGTTTCTGGTGAAAGCCGCTGTTTTTCGCGCAGCAGCAACGTCCACTCTTGAAGACCGCTGTGGATGGCTCGCTGCCAGGCGTCGATCTCCGCAGTCAGTCCGGTATCGACCGAGCGCAGGGCATCGAGCAGCGGCACCGCCCGCGCCATTTCCAGCCGAACCAGCGCTTGCAGCACGGCCCGGCGCACCTCGCGGCTTTCGTCTTGGCGGTACAGGTCGGTGAGCCGCGTCACCACCCGGGCCGATTCGGCGGACGGCACCCCACCGAGCGCGGTGACGATGCTGGCGCGCAGCGCCGCGAGGCTGGGCTCTGCGGGGCCATCGAGCAGCGACAGCAGCTCGGCCACCACTTGGGAGCCCACCGATTCGGTCGACACCTCGGACAGGAGCTTGGCCGCCAACGCCGGATCCGCTGCCGGACCCGAGCGAGCGGCCAGAGCAACCGCGATGGCCTGTTCAGAGACGGCCCGATCATGGCCAAAGTAGACCTCGGCGCTTTCGCTCAGCAGGTTTTGAACCACCGCTTGCCGCACCAGCGGGGCCGGGTCGCGGATAAGCCGCGTGTAGTCGACCGCACCAAGCTTGGCCATCGCTTCGACCGAGCCGGTCCCGCGCAGGCCGCGCACCGCCGCCGCCCGCGCTGCCGGATCGGAATCACTCATCGCTCTGGACAGGGGTGCCCGCAGTGCTTCCGGCTCACCGAGTCGGGCCATCCGCGCCGCCAGTGCCCCGCTCAGCTCCTCGATCATGGCCGGATCATGCTCACGCTCGAAGGCGGCACGCAGCTCGGCTTCTGGAATCGCGGGGGCTCGCTCACGCAGGTGTCGCCGCAAAAACTTCTTCAGTGAAGGAGATCCCCGTAGCAGTCCGACCCGTAGCGTCTGAAGCTGGTCGGCAAGCGAGCACACCTTTTGCCCGATCGGCGGCGGCGGCGCTGACACAGATTGCACGGGCGCAGCCTGGACAAAACGCACGCCAAGCGGCCCGAACAGGCCCAGCAAGAGCAGTCCCACAACGTGACGCTGCATCACTCGCCCTCGTCGAGGCACTGAATGCGCTCCGGTTTTTCGAGCCAGACCCGCGCAAAGTCGACGGTGCCGCGAGCATAGATGGCAGCATAGTCTTCGTAATCGGGACGCAGGCGGGGCTCGATCTTGGACAGCTTATCGAGCAGCGGCAGCGCCTTCGAACCAGCGGCCCGCACCGCAAATCGGAAGATCGCAGCGCGCACGCACAGATCCCGCTCGCCCGCAAAGGCACCTCCCAGATGCGACAGCGCTTCGCCGGGATCACGAGACAGACCGAGCCGAAACGCCGCCATCTCGCGCACAGCGCGGTCCGAGTCACGCGCCAGCACCTGACCGAGCTGCGACAGCGCCGACTTGTCGACCGGAATGTTGCCGTAGGAAGGCATCTCCAGCGCCAGCGAGCGCACCGCCGTGTCTGCGGAGTGCTGGCCGATGTCGAGCAGCTCTTTCATGTACGAACCTGCGGAGCCGCTGCGCCCAAACTCTTCTGTCATCACCTTGCCAATGGTCCGCGTCGCCATCCATGCCACTTCATCGGCATGCTGGTCCATCGCTACGCTCTTGAGCTGACCGAGCGCATCGGGCGACAGCGTTCGCTGGGTTTCCAGCGCATCGAGAGCCGCCCGCCGCACATCGAGTCCCTGCTTGCCATCCGCACCGAGCGCGAGCAGCTTGTCGGCGACCGCTTTTTGCTGCACCGCAGCCGTGTGCTTGACCGCTGCCAGCAGATGATTCGACAGCGGTGGCCCCGACTCCGTAGCCCAGCCCACCACCGCCAGCGCCGAGCCTGAATCTTCACCAATCACCTCGGCCAGTCGCTCTTGTAGGTAGTCGATGAGCAGCGGATCTTCACCGGCAATCGCCGCCCGCAGGGCATCGCGCAAGCTGAGTAAGCTCGGGTGTTCATCGAGCGCGAACAGACCCTCCCAGCACGGCGGAATTGGCAGCTTTTCGACCGCTTCCGCAGCCGCTTCACCGCTCGTGAAAGGCCCACTGCCCACCGATCCAGACAGGCCGTGCAGTGGTGTACTAGCTGACTCGTTCGATGGCGGAAGCGGTGCAGAAGGACTCCGCCACGGACCATGCAGCCGTAGCCACAGGAGGCCAAGCAGAACCGACCCAAGACCAATCGCCCACAGCGTTTTTTTGTTTCGCCTGGTCATACCGTGCGCGAATCAAAGCACGCTCTGCGGCCAAACAACACCGCATTTTTGCCAGCTACTCGTCGTCGGGAAGGGGAAACATATCGCCCCACAGGGACGCGCCGCCATCGATGTAATAGGTCGAGCCGGTTACGTAGTCGGCAGCGGGGCTGGCCAGGAAGGTGACCAGGTGGGCGACCTCTTCGGAAACCCCCAAACGCTTCCAGGGTGTGCTGCGCCGAGCGATGTGGAGCAGCTCCTCTGGATAGCGGTCGGTGCCCGAGGTACGGATGATGCCAGGGGCAACGGCGTTGCAGCGGATGCGGTATTGCGACCACTCGACGGCGAGGCTCTTGGTCAGGTTGTCGACGCCCGCCCGTGCCGCACCGGTGTGAGCCATGCCGGGGAAGCCGCGATAGATCATGGCGATGATGTTGATGATGGTGCCGCTCTGTTGCGGAATCATCGCTTGCTGGGCCACCGCCTGGGTCATCGCGAAGGTGCCAATGAGGTTGTTTTTGACGACCTTCTCGAAGTTGACAAGTGGCATGCCGGCGGCGGGAAAGGGGCGCTGGCCTCCGGCGTTGTTCACCAGGATGTCGATGCGGCCAAGCTCTGCTTTGACGGCGGCCACGAAGGCGGCGATCTGTTCAGGTTCGCGAATGTCGCAGGTGCGATGCAGGCAGGTTCCCCCCTTGGCCTGGATTTCGGCGGCGACCTGGGCAATCGGATCGGGACGGCGTCCACAGATGGCGAGCTTGGCACCACACTCGGCCAGCTCCAGGGCGATCGCACGACCGATGCCAGTCCCACCTCCGGTGACGATGGCGACCTGACCCGAAAGGAGGTCGGCGCGAAACGGGTTGCGCAGCGCAGAATCTGGAACTTGAGGGATTGCCATGGCCGAGACTTTACCAGGCTCCTAGCGGCAAGATGCGCGGACAGATTAGGGTGATGGACATGCGCGGACGGATCAGCGTGCGGCGGTCAAAGTGGATACAGCGAGTGGGCTTGCGGATCGGGCTGGGGATCGGACCGTGGGGAGGATTGTGGGGGGGCCTGGCAACGCTCCACGGATGCGGAGCCCCCGTCGATGAGCCCGAGAAGATGCCGATGGCGCAGCTTCTGCTGGTGTCGCCGCCCTCGCCGCTTGGTCTGTCGTACGGAGAACAGACGACGCTCCAGTTTCGCTATCTGGTCAAGACCGATCCGCAGTCACCGGGTGAGCCGCAAGCCGGGGTCACGCTGAAGCTGACCATCGACTCGCCCACCGGAGGCGGGACGCTGTCGACACCCACCGCAGTCACCAATGACCTTGGGGAAGCCTCGGTGCGGCTGACGGCCGGGGCGGTGGAGTCGGCCTTTCACGTCACAGTGGCTGCGCCTTTGGCACCGGACTTGGTGGTCGATGTCGCGGTGTCGCGGTTCGCGTTCGGAACCCTGCGGGTGGTGCTGGATGCCTCGCCGGTGTCGCTGGGTGCCATCCAACTGCGGGCCGGACTGTATCCCGATACTTCGTGTAGTGATCTGCCGCCGACCGCGAAGCTGATGGGGGCGCTGCGCAGTCAGCGGCAAAACGGTCCGCGGGGCGAGCTGACGTTTCAGACGCTGCTGCTTCAACCCTATGCCGTCGTCGGACGCGGGGAAGACCAGAGCGGTCGGCTGCTCGGCTACGGCTGCGTCGAGGTACCGGAACGACTTCTACGTGCCGATCTCAACATCCCGGTGGACGTGCCGCTTTCCGCCGTACCAATTAGCCCGGTGGGAAGCTATGCGGTCGATCTCAAGCTCCAGCCGCAGTGGCCGATCGGGATGCCGTGGTCCACGCTGACCTGTTCGCGAGGGCTCGGCGTAGCGATGGTCGATGCCATTTTGTCGGCACTGGGCCCGGGCGACTTGGCGATGCGACTGCTGATGTCACGAGGCAGCATTGATTCCCGTGGTTGCCGTGCCGATAGCTTGAGCCCGAGCGATCCCGACCGCATCGTCGATGGTCTGCTACAAGCCACGATGGCGGGTCCAACGCTGGCCACGGTGGCAACGGATTTCTGGCCAGCACTGCGGGAGCAGACCGCCAAATCGCGGCTGTCGATTCGAGGCAAAGCCAGCACCGGTTACTTCGCGGAACACGGCCTGTTGTCGTTTGATCTGAAAACCCAGTCGATGACCCAGTCCTACTCTCTCAGTGGTGCGCCCGTTCCCATCGCCAAAGAGTTAGCGGTAAGCCAGCGCGGCGACACCATCACGGTGGAAAAGCACGATCTAACGGTTCGACTGCCGCGCCTGTGGCAGCAAGCGCTCGCGGAGTTGGTGCTAGCACCGCGTGGGGTGACGATGACGCCAGGGCAGCAGCTCGCGACGGCGATCACGGCAGCACGCTATGGCACCCAGAGCGGCTGTCAGGCCATCGAAAACGCCATCTGCGACCAACAAATGACGCCGTGCCGAGGCCTGGTGCTACCGGCGTGTCAGGCCGCGAGTCTTGCGGTGAGTGCGCAGCTCCAAGCGGTGGTAAGTGATCCGCCACCGACATCCGATCTTCGCCTCGGGCTCACCGTGGGCATGCAAGATCCCGATGGAATGCTTCAGGCGGCAGCGCTGACCGGTGGTGTTCTGTCTGGCGATGCATCGCTGTCTTCGGGCTTGGTCAAACTCAGCGGCTCGGTGGTGGGCCTACGCGACCCTGCCCCATGAGGAACCAACGTCGACATCCGTGGTGGCAACGGCGCTGGCTGCTTGGTGTGGTGGCAGTGCTGGTCCTGACCTCCCGGCCCCTGGCCTATGCTGATTCGACGCAAGAACCCACGGCGGCCGAAGAGCAGACCGTCCGCTCGCAGTTCGATCAGGCCATCCAGCGCTTGGGAACCAACGAATCCGGGCAGGCGGCAGCCGACCTTTTATCCCTGGCCGACCACCATCCCCACAGCACGCTGGCCCCGGAGGCGCTGTTTGCCGCCGCCCAGCAGTACGAAGAGACGCTGGCACAACCGGATCGAGCGCTCGAACTGTATCAACGACTCATCAAAGACTATCCAGAGAGTCGCCTACTCCATCGTGCTGGGTCACGAACCGCGCAGCTTTCGGTGAGCCTTCGCAGTGGCACCGCACCGCTCCTGCGCTTTATGGCGATCGTTCGCAACACCACCGACAGCAGCCCCGAACGAGCCGTGCAACTCACGGCGCTGCTACGGGAGCATCCGCAGTTTGCTCTCGCCGATCAAGCCACCTACCTACTTTTTGATGGAGCGCTGCGGCGCAACGACCCGCAAGTGGCCACGCTCTACCGTCAGCTCGTGGACCGATTCCCAAGTAGTGACTGGACGGCACGCGGTCAGCAATCGCTGGCGGAGTGGCAGCTCGGACGAGGTCGGCTCGGAGCGGCGCGGACCAGCTACACCCAACTGGCCCAGCGCCCGGAGCCGCTGTGGCAAAAAGCCGCAATGGAGGGACTTCGCGCCGTCTCGGTGGCCGAACGTCGGCGACTGTTTGCCGCCCTGGGTGGTGTCATCCTGGCTTCCGCGCTGCTCGGAATCGGAGTGCGTCGTCGGAAGCAGCTCTGGCCGCCACCCGCCGAAGTCGCGTACTACCTACCGGTCGGGCTGTTCTTCGTGTTCGTCGCCGCGCTCGTTCAGGGAGCGACGTTTGCAAGACCGCTGCTTATCCTGGTCTTCGGCGGAGTCCTTCTGTGCTGGCTGTCGGCTGCGGCGGCCCGTGGGCAAACGGGGCCACGCTCGCTTTGGTTTGGAGCGCTGTGGCGTGGTGGATTGGCGCTGCTGTTGTGTTACTTGGCCATCGAGCGCCAAGGGCTGTGGGATTTGGTGTTAGAGACGCTTCGCAACGGGCCCGATCAGTAAACGCAGATCTGTTCTGTAGCGGTGTCCAAACCAGTCTCTTCCCATCACTGGGATGACTTGGGCCACACCGGTTTCCCCGCAGGCTCATTCCGCTGCGCGACTGCCAACTCACGAAGCTGCTTGGCCAAGTACCCCAGCGCGTAGTTGTGATCGAGCTTGGTCGGTAAATCGATTGCAACAGCGGCGTGCGGCAAGACCTTGCGATCGCCCGGATTGTGACCAAAGCGCGGAGTCATCACCGGATCGCTGGGCCCGGTGACAAACACCCGCACAGAGACCCTTTCGGCGGGCTCCGGCCATGGCGAAAACGTCGAACCCAGCGCAATCGGCAGCGGAGTCTGCCGCAGATCGTGACCTCCCCACGGGTTAAAGCCCTGCCCAGCGAGTGGTGCCCCAATCGAGATCAGCTCCACCGCAAGCTGCGGCGGCGCTTGTATCCGCGAAGCCGCCCACAAGAGCAAAAGCCCAGCGGCGGAGTGACCGATGACCACGACCTTTTCGACCGAGCGCGGCAGCCTCCGCAACAGATAGTCGACGTGACGCACAAGCCCCTCACCGCTTCGCTCCAAACTGAGCCACGGATCCCACGGCCACACCATCGTCACCGCACCCGGCAGCGCCTGCAGCTCGTGTTGGGCGTCGTCCCATTCCCACCCGTAGCCGAGCATCCCCGGCACCAGCAAAAACACCGTCTGCGTACCCGTTGGCACCGGGGGCCGCTCTCCCAGTGTGAGCGTGCGGCAGCTTGGACAAGCCTGCGAAAGCGGGACCGCGCAACCGGACCCAAGCGAAGCAAGCAGCAGGCAGGCCCACGTCCTTTGGACGAAACGTCGACCGTTCATGCGCGTCTCATCCTACTTGGCAGCCAAAGGTAGCCCATGGATGTTGATACCACCGTAAGCAAACCATAGAAAAGAGGGCTCCGATTCCAGGCAACCTCATCGCCTTCTTTTATATTCACAAACCGCCAATCCATTAGCACGAACCTACATATACACAGAACGGATGAGCCTCCGTAGCCGACAGAGTACCTTTCTCACATAAAGCTACATAGCCGGTATCACTCTCTGCACTTCCAGGTTTCGCATTACCGGGCCAATGCGAGCCCGTCCTGGAGAGCCCTCTCAATCGTCGACCAATCGGCTCCATAAAGCCGGTTTGAACGATCGTTAAACTCGATTCTCAGCGCCCGTTTGACCAACTGGTCAGAGACTGAATTTCAACTCCCCAATTTCAGGCATGAATATCCAACAAACTTGGCATAGATCACACCATCGGACAACGTGATAACCTGATTCTGAGTGGTCATCCAGCCACTCTGAACAATGCATTGGGGCACCTTAAATCCGAGAAGGAGAACTGCATGCGAAATAAGATGGTTTCCCGTATCACGATGGCGTCGATCTTTGGCATCGGTGTCGTAGCGCTGGCATTCGCCTGTGACGACACCATGCCGACCCCAACCCCGACTCCGGACCTGGCGACCCCGCCAGATATGACGATGCTGCCGGACCTGATGCCGCTCGCTCCGACCGCGACGATGGTTGCTCCGATGCGTGGTCCGGCCGCTGGCGGCACCGCGATCACCATCACCGGCACCAACTTCAAGACGGGCGCGACCGTCACCGTGGGCGGTGTGGCAGCAACGCAGGTCGTGGTCACCCCAACCTCGATCACCGCGATGACTGCGGCTTCGACGACCTTTGGCGCAGTGGACGTGGTGGTCGACAACAAGGACGGCTCGCCCGTCGCCACCATCACCAAGGGCTTCTGGTACGTCATCGCCACGCCGACCTTTGCGGCGGGTGCCAACGCCAACACCGCAGTCCTGAACTTGAGCGGCCCACGCTCGGTTTCGAACATCACCCTGACCGCACAGGGCTTCCCAAGCATCGTCACCGCGATGGGTAGTGTCAACGTCATGGGTGTGGCCATGCAGGGCGTCAACGTCATCCCCAACTCCACCGCCGCCCCGACCGCGAACGCCCCGACCTTCGTTGCCACGCAAGGCATTCCGACCGGTGGCACGGGCGTGGTCTCGACTGCGGTCGCTGATATGGATGGCAACGGCGACCTCGACGTCGTCGCGACCAACAGCGGTTCCAACTCCGTGACGGTACTTCACCGCAATGGCGTGGCGGCACCGACGGTCACCGTGATCCCGATGGCCACCGGCGGATTCAGCAGTCCCTCGTTTGTGGTCGTCGGAGACTTCGACAAGGACGGCAAGGTCAACGACATCGCCGTCACCAACGCGGGCAACGGTACCGTCAGCATCCTCAAGAACAACGGCAACATGACCTACACCCAGATGGCTGGCTCGCCGTTTAACATGACCACGGGTGCTGCAGGTTACTCCCCCTACGGAATCGACGCAGGAGACTTCGATGGCGATGGTCGAGCTGACGTGGTCGTCGGCAACGTCGGCAACAACACCTTCCTGCGCGTCATCCTGAACAAGGCGGGCGGCTGGGCGGTTCAGACTCCCATCACGGCCCTGCCCGCTGCGATGCCGAACGCCGTGAAGGTGGGAGACTTCGATGGCGACAGCAAGCTCGACTTCGTGGCAGTGAGCCGTCAGAACCCCGGCCAGGTTGCGTTCTACAAAGGCGACGGACTGGGCGGCTTCACCAAGCCGAACGCCAACATCGCGGTCGGCAACGCCCCCGAAGCGCTGGCTGTGGGAGACATCAACCAAGACGGCTTCCTTGACCTCGTGGTTCCGAACTTCGCTGGTAACAACCTGAACTGGATGACCGGTAAGGGCGACGGCACGTTCAACGCCGTGCAGACAATCGCCACGGGCGTCTCGACCAATGGCGTGGCGATCGGCGACTACAACGGCGACCGCCGACCCGACATCGCGATCACCAGCTTTACGGGCGGCAACGTCCTGATCCTCCGCAACACCGGAAACTAACCTGGTTACCGAGCGCCGCTTCCAGCGAGTGCTCGTTGCCAAGTCGACACCTCTTGGGTCCGCATCCTGCGCAAGCAGCCTGCGGGCCCGAGAGGCCTACTCCGCTTCACGGGAACCCCTGCTTCTTCCAGCCCTCGCACCCACTTTCTATCTAGGAGTACCCATGCATCGCTTATCAAGTCGTCTGCTGGTTGGTCTGGCCGGTGTCTCTGCGATCGTACTGGCCTGTGATCAGGCAGACATTCCGCCTCCGATGACTATGGATGATCTGGCGGTGTCTGCTGATCTCACCGAGTCGGTCGACCTAAGTAGGCCGGCACCTGTGCTGACCACTGTGTCCGTGAAGTTGGGACCGACTTCAGGCGGAACCACTGTCACGCTCACCGGCATGTTCTTCCAAACAGGAGCAACCGTGTCGATCGGGGGCAAGTCCGCAGTGGTATCTACCGTCGCCACGGATGGAACTTCCATCACCGCAACGACCGGCGCACGTCTGGGAGTTCCAGGCGATGCTGATGTCGTGGTGACCAATCCAGATGGTCAGACAGCCACGCTCCCAAAAGGATTCCGTTACTATCTATCGACGGTTTCCTTTCCAGTACCAGCCGCACAGCCCACAGTGGCCGGACTCCCTGCGAGTGGTCCGCGCTCCCTTGCGATCCTGGATGTGAACGGAGACCAACATCTCGACATCGTCAGCGCCAACGGTCCCGGAGGCAATAGTGTCTCTGTGATGCTGGGAGACGGTGGCGGAGGACTTGCCGCACCGACGAGCATTTCCCTTTTACAAAACGGAGCACAGACCCTCATCGCGGTCGATCTGAACAAGGACTCTGTGCTCGATTATGCAGTCACCAATCCCGCCAGCAATAGCGTGAGCGCGCTGCTTCGGATGGGTGGAAATACCACTCCGAGCACGGTGTCCACGGGGACTCTGTCGCAACCGACCGGTATCGCAGCCGCAGATCTGGACAATGATGGAGACATGGACCTTCTGATCTCCAACGCAGCCACCAGCACCGTATCTGTCCTGCTCAACAGCGGGGCCGGAACGGTGTATACCGTCGCTGCTGGCTCTCCCTTCGCGATGGGAGCAGGCTTTGGTCCGTATCACGTTGCGGTGGGAGATCTCGACAAAGACAACCGTCCTGACATCGTGGTGGGTAGCTCCGGTACAAGTACGATCAGGGTCATCCTAAACAAAGCCGCAGGCTATCAACTCCAGACCGCAACCACAGTGGGACAGCTCGCGCCCGTGGGAGTCGTGGTCGGTGACTTTGATGGCGATGGCAATGCAGATGTAGCGACGGTGAATCGGACCCCAGGGAATGTCTCGATCTTGAAAGGGAACGGGGCCGGAGTACTGGCAGTCTTGGGTTCTCCCATCGCTGTGGGAACGAGTCCCGAGATGCTGGTAGCCGCTGACCTGAACCTGGATGGCATCGCGGATCTGGTGGTGCCGAACAGTGGCTCAGCCAACGTTTCTGTCCTATTGGGCAAGGGAGATGGTTCCTATACCCCTGCTCGCGCCACTCCCTTTGTCACCGGAGCGGGGCCGTTTGCCTGTGCCGTCGGCGATTTCAACAAAGATGGCCGTCCCGACCTTGCCGTCACACGCTACCAGCTCGGTGCCATCGACATCATCCCAAGCGATGGACAATAGACAGCGACCTCTCTCGGACCGCCACCAAACCTCGTCAGCGCAGTCGTCAATAAATCAATATAAGCCCCTGTAATCATTGGACGTTTCGCTGTCCGATTTGCTGATTTCTCTGTCGCAGGGGATCCAATGATATATTCGCGCATATCCACCATAACTACTTCCGGTTACCCATTGGAGGCTCGCTGCATGAGATTCTTTACCGTTTCGCGCCTTTATGCCGCCTCGATCATCGGTCTTTCTGTCGTCGCCCTGGCGGTGGCCTGTGATCAGACCACCGACACCCCACCTGACACGCTCGATATGACGATGACCTCGCCCCCTGATCTCCCGCCGGTCATCGACATGACGAGCTTCAACGCTCCGACGGTGACCTCGGTGGCACCAGTGAGCGGAGCCAACAATGCGCCGACGCCCATCGTGATCACCGGCACCGACTTTCGCGCTGGCGCGACGGTGATGGTAGGTGGAGTTGCCTGTACCAACGTTGTCGTCGCTTCCGCAACCACGATCAACTGTACGGTCCCCGCCAAGGCAGCGACCTGTGGACCTCAAGACATCGTGGTCACGCATCCCGACGACCAAAAAACGGGTACTGGCACCAAGCTGTTCTCATATCGCTCGATGGGCACGGCCTCTTGGGCAGCCCCAGCCAACTATGCAACGGGGACCGGCCCGCGCAGAGTCATCGCCGCAGACATCAATGCTGATGGAAAAGTCGATCTCATCACCGTGAACCAGACCGGCAACAACATCACCGTCAAGACCGGCCTCGGAGACGGAACATTCCCCAATGGGGCCTCACAAAACCTGCCCATCGGTGTGACCCCCACCGGCCCAAGCGACCTGGCTCTGGGAGACTTCAATGCCGACGGCAAACCTGACATTGTTACGATCAACGCCAACGGCAGCATCACCGTCTTCACGAATCAGGGTGCCACCGCCTTCACCTCGGCGATTTTCAACACCACTGGCTTCATGGCCGGTCCGAACGCCGCCATTGCCGTGGGAGACGTGACTGCCGATAACAAGCTCGACGTCTTGGTTGCGTCGCCAGCCAGCATCTCGGTGTTTCCTCTCATTGGAGCAGGCAACGGTACCTTCACGGTTGGCACAAGTCGCGCTGTCGGTGGCTTTGTCGGCGATCTGGCATTGGCCGACTTGAATGGGATTTAAGCATATCCCTACAGCAGCGCACCTTTGTGCATGCGGACAAGGCCTTGCACATGAAAATTCACTTTGATCGGAATAATGTCGCTAGCGGATAATTTGTTGGCAGTAGAGTCTGTCGGCTTACCAACCACCGATTCCTACACTGTGAGCTTCCGGCGCACTGCATTCTACCAGCCTCCGGAATTGTGATGGTGGTGGTTCCGCTACCGGGGCAGCAACACCAAAGCTGCGCTACCGGCGAGAGCAGAACCTAGTGTATCGGGAGCCGGTATTCGACGGGCACCAAAGCCGGCGGGCATTCCCCACTCAACTCCCATCAGGCGAGATCATCATCGAGCTGTTCTTCGAAGCGCTTGCGCTCTGCTTCAGTGAGCAATTGTTGGGACGGCACCTGCCGTGTCACGTGAGCGCGAGCCGAGTCATTTCTCCGAATGAACAGCCACGCCAACGTCAGGAGTCCTCCGATCGCGACCAGACTGAACAGAATGTATCCAAGATGCTCTGGCAAAGTGGCCCGCATGTTCTGTCCATAGCGATTCATAAGCGTGCGTTCAATCGAGGCTGCTGTCTCCCCCTTTGCCAATCGGGAACGGATCTCTGCACGCAGCTCCGTGGCAATCGGCGACTGATGGATGTCGAGCGTCTCTCGCCAGCAGCAGGGCGCGAAAAGGTGGCTCTCGATTTCATGCGCAGACGTCGCTATCGGCAAAGGCTCCTCAGCGGCGCATGGTGCCGCCTGCGCAAGACAGAGCAGGAGTATAAAAAGGGGCCAGCGGAGTAGCAACATCATGACAAGCTATGAACCCCTGCGCTCTTTTGTCTCTGCGTCATGTTGTCGCAGGCAACTGTGCTCGACTGATGAAGTGGCGGCCAGATGTCTCGCCGCTTGCACCCTTGCAGGGCTGTCTTGAGGGTGACAAAGTGCCGTCCGTGATACCGCAATCCGTCCCTTCCGCGCCAACAGAGCTGCCGCAGATCAATCTCTCGTGGTTGCTACGCCTGCGTTCATTTTCGCTTCTGGGACAAGCTACAACCATTCTGGTCGTGCAGTTCGTTCTGGGCTTAACCCTCACGTTGGGTGCGCTGGGAATCCTGCTCCTACTATCCCTGCTGACGATTGCAACGACTGTGGTCTGGATCAAGCGAGGGACGCGCATTCCATCCTCTCTTCCGTTCCTGCTGATGATCTACGATGTCTTGCACTTGACCGCGCTGCTCTATCTCACGGGCGGTCCGTTCAATCCATTTGGGATTACCTATCTGGTCCTGATCGCGCTCGGAACAGTGGTGCTTGGAGAGCGGCAGGTGTGGGCGTTGGCTGGGCTCGCGGCAATCTGTTCGGCTCTGCTTTTCGTTGCGCATCGACCCCTGATTCTGCCCGGTGGTCATGCCGAACATATGCGTACGCACCTGTACGGAATGTGGGTGGCGTTTCTGATCGCAGCCTGCTTCATTGTGTACTTCCTGGTGCGAACGCGACGGGCGCTAGATGACAGAGAGCGGGCGCTGCGCACTGCGCAAGAGCGAACGGCACAAAAAGACAAGCTGGCGTCTCTGGCCACGCTGGCTGCTGGAGCGGCCCACGAACTGTCCACACCCCTGTCCACGATTGCACTGGTCGCGGAAGAACTCCTTCGTCAGCAGTCCTCTGCTCCGCTTTCGGTTCGAGAGGATCTTGCTCTGATCCAAAGCGAAGTACGCCGCTGTCGGATGGTCTTGGATCAGATGGCGAGCGATGCCGGACAGAGTGCGGGCGAGTCCTTGACGCGCATTTCACTGCGAGAGCTACTCGACCAGGCCGTCACCGGACTGCCGCCGCTGCCCGAAGTAAAGATCAGTGTTGAGAAATCAGGCGCACAATACCCACTTCCGGTTCGTGCCCTTAGCCAGGGAATCCGCGGTCTGATCAAGAACGCGCAAGAAGCGGTTACGACAGAGGAAGGTGTGGTGGTACGAGCCTATTGCGAGGGCGACCACCTGATGATTGAGGTCATTGATCAAGGAATCGGCATTCCGGCAGAGCGGCTGCCGCGCATCGGCGAGCCGTTCTATTCTTCGAAGGAGGCAGGCATGGGGTTGGGCGTATTTCTCTGCCGATCCGTCGTCGAGAGCCTTGGTGGTAGTCTGGAGCTGCAATCCAGTCTCCAGCAGGGCACGCGAGCAGTGATCAAGCTGCCGCAGTTTCAGACAGACTGCGTTAGGGTGCCGCAACCGATCGCAGCGAAGGAGGCCGAGAGTGCTAACAGAGAACGAATCGTTCAACATCCTGGTGGTCGATGATGATGAAGTGTTTCGGCAGCGCCTGGCACGCGCTCTACGTGAACGCGGTCATGAGGTCCGCTGTGCTAAAGATTGTGCGGAGGCGTTGGCGCTGGCGAGGCAAGATTCCCCAGAGTTTGCGGTGGTGGATCTGCGAATGCCGGGCGGATCTGGACTGGAACTAATCCGGGATCTGGCCGTGCTCGATCCAAGTACGCGGATCGTGGTTTTGACAGGCTACGGCAGCATTGCAACGGCTGTAGATGCGGTCCGATTGGGTGCCGTTCAGTATCTCAACAAGCCAGTGGGAACCGATGAATTACTCGCTGCCTTTGAGCGCGCCCAGCAACCACCACTGACAACCGTTGAGGGAGCGTACCGCGTTCCTTCATTGGCGCGGAGTGAGTGGGAACGCATTCAACATGTCCTCACAGAGTGTGGCGGCAACATCTCCGAAGCGGCTCGAAGACTAAGTCTACACCGTCGATCTCTGCAACGAAAACTGAGCAAGTATCCACCGCTGGATTCCTAATCGGATCTTCCAGCTCCGCAGACTATCGCGGAACGGCCACTCCCATCCAGGACAGAGCCCCGCTTCACCGGCCTCCAGCGACGACTTTCGTAACGACTTGCCTTGTTCCCAGATCCGGCCTTGGCCAGTGCGTGAGCCCTTGACTCCTCATGTGCTTCGAGCGGAACGGCGGACCTGTCTTTGCCGATTTGGTGTTCTGTGCTCCGCTGGGATGCGCGCTATACTCCGGACCATGAAGCACCCTGCTTGCACCACCGATCTACAACGTTGCCAACAGCGCGACCGCAGAGCTCACACATGAGCCAGACCGAGATAGTTGGGAAGTGGATCCTCTCCTCCATGGGACGACCGAACGGTCGCCGCTATCGCCCGAGCAATGTCCAGTTCATCGAGATCGAAGCCGATGGGAGATGGCGGCACTGGCGAGGCGGCGGTGTGAATCTGGGCCACTGGCAGCACGAAGGTGACTCGCTGCTCATCAAAGAGGAGTTCGCCTCCCCACGACACATGCGCGTCCTTGAATCCACGCTGGAATTGAAAGAAGAAGACGAGGAGCACGGCGGCTACTTGGTTCACACGTACGTACGGCTGCCGCCCCTAGACTTCTCTGACCTGTCGCTGCGGGCTAGGAAAAACAGGAGCCGGGTGAGCGAGCTGGCCGCTGGTGAAGGGTGGGTGGCTCGCGCCTTTCGGGAAGGTCGCGTCGATGTACTGGATCTGGCGTTAGGCTACGGAGTCCTCGTCTATCTGTGCGACTACATCCACCTAGATGAGTGTCCGCCGGCCGCGCTCGATTCGATCCTGGCGCGACTCGAAAGCTCGAGCGATGTCGTGAGCGGCTTGGCTACCACCAATGGCATGGTGCTAAGCGCCGCCGTCAAGCGACCCACCCTGGCTGCGCGGGCCGTCGAGATCTTGTCCGAAATCCTGCACCACCTACCGCACCAGGGCCGCACTGGGTCCATGCAGGCGCTGCTCGCGGTCATCGACGATGCAAACCAAGTGGGTCCAGATGGCGTCCCGCTGCTGCTCTTGTCCGTACTCCATGCTCCCGTGGGTTGGACCGAGTCACTGCTCAGCAAAGGTGCTTCGGCAAAGCGAGCCTGTGAACAGGATGTGGTCTTGGTGGGCAGCTTCGGTCGACTACCGGTCGAGCGCGGACAAGACACGCGAACGGTGGCGCTGGCAGCCGCAGCGCAAGCCGAGAACACAGCCCGAGCCTATATGGACAGAAATCCCGGCCGAGCCAGCGATGTCGCTTGGCAGCTCGCCTCCGCAGAGAGGATCCGCGCCGCACTCTCCCGCTGCCTCTGATTTCTGCTACCGATGAACTCTCGTGGCAACGGTGTCGACTGCTGCGGGTCGACCACCTACACGCGGTGCCGGGGTTGGGTAGATGCAAAGGCAACTTGCTGTCTGCATGCGCCGAATACTGTTCCGTTGCGTAGGTACCCCGCCGCTGGAGACCCCGACCGATGCCAAGCCATTCACAGAGACCGCCACAGCAAAACAAGCCGGGAGGAATCTGGCATGGGACGGAGCCGACAGATCCGTCGAGCGTTCCAAGATCCGGCGTGAAGACTCACGAGAAAGCAGCGGAGTCCAGTGGCGCTCGGGCGTCGGCAAAAGGTAAAAACCAGGAGCCGGCATCAGTACAAGCCTTGTCAGCAGCGCTCAGCCACTCCGTGGATGAACCGGCGCGACCCCCGCTCAGCCGACGAGAACGTCGCCAGCGCGATCGAGATGCCAAGAAGGCGGAAGAACGAGAAGACAAGGCCTATCGGCGCGAGAACGCGGTTTCACTCCACGAGCGAGCGGAGCTGCAGGAACTCGGGATTGATTGGGCAAAGGATAAGGCCAAGGACGGCGGCAAATCTCTGCTCAAAAATGCCCTGGTCGAAGATGGCATTCCGGAAGGTGCCATCGATGCGGCAGAATCCGTCAAAGGCCATGTAGATGTGGTGCGCGAGGCGTGGCGAGACAACAAAGCGCTCGGTGCGTCCGATGTAAGGTCTTGGCTTGGGGGCAGCTCCGCCGGAGAAGAAGCAGGTGCGGCCGCAGGCCGGTCGGTGAAGGGCTCTCACCTACCGGGCGGGGCCAGTGGCACCAAAGGCTTCTTGGATGGCGCATCCCGAGGCATTGGCGCAATCAGCGGCGAGCTAGATATCCTGGAGTCCCTCTTTCCGACTGGGACGTATCAGGAACAGGAGGAAAAACGGGCCGACATCAATGGGCGCTCGTCGAAATTTTTGGGAGGAGCGCTGGATGTCGCAGGCGCACTCTGTCCCAACATTCCGTCCCCCGTGATGTGGGCTGCTCAGTCTGGCCTAGCGGTCGGCAAATACGGCAACGAGGAGGCGAAGAAGCACGGGATCTTTACCGATTCACGAGGCGAGAACATTGGGGCGGATGACTACATGGCCAATGCCGCCCAGCGTGCCGAAACTTGGACGCAGGGGATGCTAGGAGATGGCTGGCTTGGGAGGGTTCTGTCTAAGGTCGCTGGGGTGGGTGGCCTTGCGGCATCCGCGCTGCCAGCGCTAGGCGGAACGCTGGTCGGAGCGGCCACTGGGCTCGGAGAAGACACTGCAGATGCTGTCAATTCCTGGCGGGGCGTGCGGATGCCGGCCAGTACCGGTCACACAGCGACCGATGAACCCGAACGAGCTCAGGCGCGGGATATCCTGAATCAACATCAGGTTCCATTTACGCAGGCCAACATGCAGAAGGTGACGTTTGGCTCTCATGATGAGGTCCTAGAGCATGCGAACGAGGTTGAGATCCTCGAAGCCCATCAGGGACGAGGGAATGTGGCCACAGATCACATCGCGTATGGAACCAGTGAGTGGCTCGAACGGAAGCGCATAGCAGACGCTCAATGGGAGGCCGATCGGCTTGCCGCGCAACGGCGTCATGATGCACCGGGACTGCGCTTCGCCAGCGTTCAGCAGAGGGCAAACGATATCCTGATCGCGAAGCAGCAAGGTCGCTACAACTACCGGACAGGTAAGGTGGAGACAGAACAAGAGCAGGAGGACGAAACCCTGCGGCTCCTCCACTCCATCCATCCAGGGCCGCACTAACGTACTCTGCGTCATAGTAGCCGTGCACCTACACTGGTTTCTCGTCGCTAAACACCACAAATGGATCGAACCTCTCCGCACGGACAGATAGCTCAGCCCCTGACACACAGTGGCTCGATGAAACGTACTTAAACCTACGCTTAACCGAGGATTCCCTGCCAGAATAAGTCCCCCTGAATTAAGACCGTCCTTGACGATAAAAAACAATTCGTTGATTCGGATATGAACAAAGACGGCAAGCTCGATATCGTGACTGCCAACACCACCACGCTGAACGTCACGGTCTGTCTGTCGAATGGAGTGGGCACCTTTGGAAACCCGATCAACCAGAACGCGGGTACAAACCCTAGCGGCTTGTTTGTGACGGATCTCAATGGCGACAAAGCGATGGATGTGGTGGTCGCCAACACGACCTCGATGAACGTGAGCGTGCTGATCGGCGACGGGGCCGGAAACTTGGGCTTTGCCCAGAATCAACCGCTCGCCACCAACAAGCCCGAGTCGGTCTGGGTCGCCGATGTGACGGGCGACAAGCTTCCCGATCTGCTCACTGCCAACGCTGGATCGAACACCTGGAGCCTCCTGCAGGGCATGACGCCGACCGTGTACGCCACACAGGTTGCCACCAACACCGGGGCCGGGCCGACAGACATCACCGTCTCTGATCTGAACGGCGATGGTCTTCAGGACATCATCGTGGCCAGCAATGGCTCGAGCAACGTCCAGGTCTCTCTGGGAGTTTGCAAGTAACTCCGCCCTCCGTTTTCCCCCTCCTGGTCCAGCTTGAATCCGACGCGCCTGCGCAGCAGGCCACTGTGGTGACCACCGCCACGCTTCGCATGATATCAACATAAACCTGCGAAAAGATTGACAATTTGAACATTACAGTTCTTGGACTTGGGATTTCATTTCAAATGATAGAATTGCCAATTATCTGCGGTGTTCTCTCTTCCGCTGTCACTACTACCCAAGGAGTGCTTCTATGCGTTCACCTACGGTTTCGCGAATCTACCTCGCTTCGATGTTCGGCCTCGGCGCGGTGGCCTTGGCCTTCGCGTGTGATGGAACCACCACAACTCCCACCCCTACGCCGACTCCGGACCTTAGCACCGTCGTCGACATGATGGCGGTTGCCCCGGTGATCAACACGGTCGCACCTGCGATGGGAGTCACCGCTGGTGGCACTTCTGTCACCATCACCGGCACGGGTTTCTCACAAGGAGCCACGGTCAAGATCGGATCCATCACCATCACGGGCGCAGTTGTGTCATCCGATGGCACCACCATCACGTTCACGACCCCGGCCAACCTTGGCAAGCCAGGTACCTACGACGTCGTGGTCACCAACGGTGATGGTCAGCTCGCCACCAAGACCGCTGGTTACACCTACTTCATCACCGTAAGCTTCGCCGCGGGAGCCAACGTCACCCAGGGTAGCGATCGCGGACCGCGCTTCGTCCAGCCCTACGATCTCGACAAAGACGGCACGCTCGACCTAGCGGTTGCGTATGCCAACAGCAGCACCTTGGTGACCTACAAAGGAACCTCTGCGGGTGCCAACATCTCGTTTAATGCAGCCAATGCGCGAGGCGTCAATACCTATCCATTCATGGTGTCGGTCGGTGACGTGAGCGGCGACGGCAAAGCCGATCTAGTGGCCCCGTGCCAGAATTCGACCGCCCAAGGCTCCGTGGTTGTGCTGATTGGCGATGGCAGCGTCAACCCAGGAACCTCCACTAGCAACATGGTAGGTGGCAACATGCAGAAGCCGCAGTGGACGCAGCTTGTCGATCTCAATGGCGACAACAAGCTGGACATCGTGGTCAACCTGAATGGAGCAGTGACAAAAAATATCGCGCACCTGATCAATCAGGGCACAGCAACCTTTCTGTACAACTCCGCAAACAACCTCGACTCGGGAGCGTCTCCCTACTCGCTGGCCATGGGTGATTTCAACAAGGACGGCAAGCCGGACATCGCGGCGATTCTGGGCCTCGCTGGGGCCAATGTCGTTCCGTACAAGCACAACGGCGTTGCCAACGCGCCGTGGCTGACCGCAGGAGCCAACGCCATGAGCGGGTCCGGCATTGCGTATGCCGCAGTCGCCGAAGACTTTGACAAAGACGGAAACATCGACCTAGTGACCGTGAACAACTTGGCCACCGGCACGATCTCGTTCCTAAAAGGAAACGGTCAGGGTGGCTTTGCGAACGCAGTCGCCGCCAACATCTTCACGGTCGGAGCGGCCCCAGAGCATATCGCCGCCGCAGATCTAAATGGCGATGGGTTCATGGACGTAATGACAGCAAACTATGGTGGCGTCGGCGCATCGGGTACGGTGTCTTGGCTGCTTGGCAACGGCGACGGAACTTTCAAGGGAATGCAGAACCTCAGCATGAACAACGCCAAGTTCAACAGTGTCGCTGCGGCTGACTTCAACAAGGACGGCATCATGGACATCGTCGCAACCGATTACCGAGCTGCGGGCTCTGGTGGCAATGAAGGTGGCATCGTGATCTTCAAGGGCACCGGCCAGTAGAGTAAACCACCGCCATATATGAGTCATATTACATACCTCATATATGCGGTCGTGATTCAGGGTTGACAGCGGCGACTCAGCAAGAGATCGTCCCGCCATGTTTCCAGCAACAAGTAGCTCCTCTGCCCGCGCTCCGTTTCGCGCAAGCTTGGCAATTTTGCTCTCTGTAACCATCGGCCTGTTGTGCGGGTCGCTGATGGCGGTGCCGGCCTGCACCAGTTCCACGAACAACGCCTGTGCTGTCGGAAGCGCCCACTGTGCCTGCACGGTAGGCGGCGGCTGCGACCCCGGTTTGCGCTGCGGAACCGACAACCTGTGCGTCCCCGCAAGCTGCACCTGTAACAGCTCGGCTGGCTGCGATTCAATGTGTAGTTGTGACCCGGACTGCACGACCAACTTCGATATGTCGATTACGGATGGAAGCCCCCCCCGTGACCTGACGACCTCCGATATGTCGATGCCACCGCCGGTAGAGTGCAACCTTCCGATCGAGGGCTGTTTCCAGACCTGCATCACCAACAAGACCTCTGTTTCCAGCTGCGTCAGCACTTGCGGGGTCGGAAACGGAGTCGGCTGCTATGCACTCTGCGAGGTCCTTGGGACCAGCCTGAGCGCCTGCAAGAGCTACTGCGGCATTCCCACGGCGTCGGCCGAGCGCGCCTGTTACAAGCTCGCCACCACACGCGGAGACAGCGTCAGCACCGCAAAATCCTATTGCGGCTTGACCAGCGCTTGCGGCGAGGACGGCTGTTCCCTCGATTGCATCGCTCGCAAAGACAGCTTGAGCACGTGCAAGAGCTACTGCGAGTTCAAAACGGGCCTGGGTCAAGCGGCCTGTTACGCCGTCGCCTCCAGCAACGGTGACAGCACCAGCACCGCCGTCAGCTACTGCAGCACCGCCACTGCGTGTGGACAACGCGCTTGCTATGCACACTGCGGCAAACGGGGCGACAGCACCAGCACCTGCAAGAGCTACTGCACCACCAACACCGCCTGCGCCCAGATCGGCTGTTACGATGTCTGCCTCAAGAATGGCGACAGCATCAGCACCTGCACCAGTTACTGCGGAAACGGCGATGTCGTTTGTAGCGAGTGTGGGTCCACCGAAACCCCCCGCAACGCCTGTTATCGCGTCTGCGCCGCCCGGGGAAACTCCACCAGCACCTGCAAGTCCTATTGCGGCTGATCGGCCCACTTCTGCCCCACTCTCTGAATCACCAGACGGACTCCGACGGAATGTTCGCTCTGTCCGTTTTCAGCAAATAAATGGCCCATTGGCGAAAGCCTGCCAGTTCCTAAGTCGGTAGCTTGGATTCATCAAGCGCGGCCGAGCCGCTTACCAAACAGGAGCTTTCGCCATGAAGACCTCTTTCCTCTCTGCGCTCATCCTTTCGTTGTCTCTGTCGGTCCTGGGATTCGGGGCCTCCGGCTGCGGAATCTCGGTTGGTGTCGATGCTTCTGACAGCGACTCTACAGACAACGTCACCACCCTTTCACAACAGCTCATCAGCCTGACTGGCATCACCGTTCAAGCAACCTATCAGGAGGTCATCACCGGCACTCCTACCTATGGGTTCCCAGCGACCTCTCCGATGCTGAGCGTCCATGTCGAGGTCAGCGATGCCGCGCTCCGCACCGCATTCCCATCCTTTGATGGACTGGAGCGCGTCTTCGTAATGATTCCCAAGCTGTCGAGCGGTCGCGTGGTTTGGGAGGGGGTGAGCCTTCGCTACAGCGGCGAGACCCGACGCGGCTACTACGGCGATCTCAAGATCGATCTGCATGACAGCGGCTCGATCTGGGGTATCGACCTGGCAACGCTACAAGCAAATGGCGTCGCTGTCGGTCTGGAAACCAACGTCGGTGTGATCTGGGCACAGCCGGAAGGCAAGAACCACCCAGTCACGCGAAAGTAGTGGCAACGAGAGATCCCGTACGAACACGTTCAGAGCAAATTGATATGAGTCATTTTACATGCCTCATATTTTCATGGACTACCAGCGTGAGGCGATTGCGGAAGTGGCTCGCTGTTCTAACAGCGTGGCGATCTGTCCGAACTGACCAAACTCTGGGACTTGGGTCTGACCGTGGAAGAAGCGGTAATAAATCTGCTGCGCAATCACCGCGAGCCGGAACAGACCAAACGCCAAATAGTAGTCAAATGAGGGAACGGAAAGCCCCGTCTTGGCCAGGTAATACGCGACCACCTCACGTCGACTCGGCATCCCAGGGAGATGGGTCGGTTGTCTCCGCAGTCGTCGCCACGCTGGATCGTCACCCGCCTCCACCCAGTACGCCAGCGAGTTGCCCAGGTCCATCAGCGGATCACCGAGCGTTGCCAGCTCCCAATCTAGTACGCCAATCACCCGCGTTGGCTGCGCTGGATCGAGCACCAAGTTGTCGAATCGATAGTCGTTGTGCACCACCCGAATCGCCGATTCTCCCATCGGCCGATTGGCAACAAGCCACTCGATCACCTGCTCGTAATCGGGCACATCGGGAGTCCTCGCCTCGCGAAAGCGCTTGACCCAGCCGCTGACTTGTCGAGCAACGTAGCCCTCTCCTTTGCCGAGCAGAGACAGTCCCGCCGCACTCACATCAATCGCATGCAGCGCACACAGCCCATCGAGCATGTTGTGTGCAAGCTCCCGTGTCTGTTCCGCAGAGAGCACTAGTCCCGTCGGTACATCGCGTCGCAAGATGATTCCGCGCAGTCGCTCCATCACGAAAAAGGGAGTTCCTAGCACTGCCTCGTCTTCGCAGACTGCCACGACCTCGGGCAGCAGTGGATACACAGGACGCAGCGCCTGCATCACCTTGGCTTCGCGAACCATGTCATGCGCGCTCTTGGCTTTGTGACCAAAAGGAGGCCGCCGGAGCACCAGCTCGCGGTCCGGATAGCTGAGCAGATAGGTCAGGTTCGAGGCTCCGCCAGGAAACTGACGCACCGTTAGCTCGCCGGACAGAGCCGGAATCCGCGCTTTCAGGAACGCATCGATCGCCGCAACATCGAGCGGTTCACCAGGTCGAAGCGGTCCTGCGGGATCGAGAAACGAACTTGCAGCAAGGGAATCGGTGCTCATGAACGGACCTTGCGCTGGTCGTCGTGGCGACGCAGCTCTAGCTTCCCAACCAGTGCGCGATGAACCTCATCGGGACCATCGGCGATTCGCAGCACGCGGGCGTAGGCATATAGCGCGGTCAGCGGTACGTCATCGCTCACCCCCACGCCACCATGCATTTGGATCGCCGCATCAATCACTCGACAGGCGACGTTTGGTGCCAGCACTTTGATCTGCGAGATCTCGCTCATCGCTGCCTTGGCCCCAACGCGATCGATCATCCACGCAGTCTTTAGCACCAGCAGACGCGCCTGTTCGATCTGCATCCGCGCATCCGCAATCACATCCAAGTTGCCACCCAGCTCGACCAGGTGTTTGCCAAACGCGACCCGCGATGACGCCCGTTTGCACAACAGATCGAGCGCTCGTTCCGCCGCTCCAATCGCTCGCATGCAGTGGTGAATGCGACCGGGGCCCAGTCGACCTTGCGCGATCTCAAAGCCGCGACCCGGTCCCGCGATGAGATTCGCCAACGGAACCCGCACCGAATCGAAGGACACCTCTCCGTGACCAAACGGCTCGTCATAACCGCCGAACACCGGCAGCATGCGCTCGATTCGGACGCCCGGCGCATCCACTGGAACCAGTACCATCGAGTGCCGCTGGTGACGCGGCGCATCTGGCAGCGAGACCCCCATAAAGATCAGCACGCGACAGTTTGGATGGCCGAGTCCAGAGCACCACCACTTGCGACCACTACAGATGACCTCGTCCCCTGAGATCGTGGCGGTGGCGGCGATGTTGGTTGCGTCCGAGGAAGCGACCCCCGGTTCGGTCATTGCAAACCCGGACCGAATCTCGCCAGCCAGCAGCGGAGTCAGCCAGCGCGCCTTCTGCTCCGCTGAGCCGTAACGATGCAGCACTTCCATGTTTCCCGAGTCGGGCGCGTTGCAGTTGAAGATCTCAGGGAGCAAGAACGACCAGCCCATCGCCTCGGCCAGCGGTGCGTAGTCGAGCGTCGACAGACCCGCGCCGTGCTCGGAATCGGGAAGAAACAAATTCCACAGACCCGCAGCTTTCGCTTTGGCTTTGAGCTGCTCCATCACCGCAGGCTGTCGCCACTGGCGAAAATCCCCTCCCCCTCGCAACGCCGCAAAGTACTCAGCTTCTCGCGGCAGCACCTCGTGATGAAGAAACTCATTGAGCCGAGCAAGCATTCCTTGCGCAGCGGCCGACAGTGCGAAGTCCATGGTTGCACCCCATCGTCCAGGGTCCGGTGGACACCGGACGGGTTAGGTTTCGATCTCAGACAGACTATCGTCGACTCGACCTGCGCCATAGCCAAAGCTATTCAGAGCGCAGCCCGCCGCTCGCAGCAGCGTCAGTGGGGCGACGCTGGTATTGCCCAAGTCTGTTGATCGAACATGCAGCCCACCGCGCAGCTTGCCGCCGCCAAGTCCCGCCGTCAGGATCGGGAACTCTGTATTGGTGTGCATGTTTCCCTCGGACAGCTCGGACGTACACAGGATCGCACTTCGCTCGAGCAGGTTGCTCCCCAGCTCCGGTGTGTCGCGCAGCTTCGTCAAAAAGTAAGCGAGCTGCTTCATCGTAAACACCACCGCCCGATGAACCGTTGGCTGTGGTGCCGCTTCGTCGTGGCAGATCTGATGCAGCCCGTTCATCGCCCCAGCCTGCCAGACAATGACCCCCGAGCCTGCGGTGCTAAACATCACCGAAAACACCCGCGTCAAATCGCATGCCAGCGCGAGCACGAGCAGATCGCTCATGATCTGATTCTTCTGTTCGATCTGCTCTTGTCCCATGACATCGGGAAAATCGCTCGTCGGTGATGGTGGCGCTTTGCATCGCTGCGAAAGGTTCGCAAGCCGCTGCTCAAGTCCACGAATGCTATCGGTGTGCTGCTCGAGTCGAATCCGATCATGCGACGAGACCTGCGACCGCAGCCGCGTAACCTGACCACGCACCGCATCGAGCACACTCCTTCGCGCTGACAGCTCGCCCGCGTTCGGAAGTGTCGAAAACAGCCTCTTAAACAGCTGCAGCGGCGAATATTCCGACGGATTGACGTTGTTCGGACCGTTGTGGGACAGGTGCTGAAACGTCGTTCCCTCGTCGGTGCCGCGAAATCGACAGATTCCGAGCTCCAGCGAACGAAACGGCGTCTCTTTGCCGATCACATCAGCGGCCACCTGATCGACCGACTTTTGCGCAAACGTCGTAACAATCGTGTCTCGCGTAGTGCCGACCTGTTGATATCGCGCCCCGGACAAAATCCCAGTCATCCCCGAGTGATGAGGGTGTGTCGCAGTCTTGATCTCAAACCCAGTAAGGACGTTCACGTAGCGACGGACATCCGCAAGAGGTGCCAGCTCCTCGGGTGCAACCCAGTCGGTACCGGTGGTCTTGGGAATCCAGTTGTCGCGGCGAATGCCGTTGCCCCAAAACCAGACGCCGAGCCGAACCGGAGGCCGAGGGTCCGCACGCACCGAGCCCATGGATTCCAATAGAGGCAGCGCCAGCGTGACCGAAGCCCCACCGACCAGGCCCTTGAGAAAAGTCCGTCTGGGAATGATGACTCTAGGCATCGAGATTCCTCTCACTCACTCGGTAGTTCAGGCGGTACCGCATATCGGAAGCCTTCGCTCAGCACCAGCGCCTCGACGAGAGCGGCATAACGAAAGCCGCGCTGCGCAAACTGCTGGCCAAGCAGCACGATCTGGTCCAGTTCCGACGGTAGCTCCAGGTGTGCGGTCGCATGTCGATACACCTGCCGGGTCAGACAAGTCGCAATTCGCGGACTCTGACGAAGCAGCACGGTCAGCTCGCGTGCATCGGCGAAGGCTTGCCCATCCAGATCGCCGCTCGCATCGATTTCGAGCCCGTTATCTTTCGTACGGAACTTCCCCGTCGGACCAAAGTGCTCAAGCGAAAGTCCGATCGGGTCCATCACGCGGTGACAACCGGCGCAGGCTGGCTCGGTGCGATGACGCGTCAGACGCTCGCGCATCGTCTGCGGGCCCGTCCTTTCATCCACCGGCAGCGTCGTAACAACCCCCGGCGGCGGGGGCGAAATATCCTGGCAGAGCAGCTGTTGTCGAATGAACTTCCCGCGCAGCGTCGGCGAGGTCACCGTCGCATGCGCCCCCATCGCCAACAACCCAGCCCGTCCAAGAAGCCCCGGCACCGCTGTCGCAGGGAGTTCGATCTTCCGCCACTGTCCCGGTGGTGGAGCCTGTCCCGGAGGCAGACCGTAAAAGCTCGCCAACTCATCATTTACAAATGTCGTCGGGGAATCGAACAGCTCGCGCAGATCTCGCTCCGGGGACTGCGCGAGATCACGCATCAGCTGCAGAATCTCAGCGCGTAGCAGCTGCGCGAGCTGCGGAGTCCACTCCGGATAGAGCTTGGCATCCTTGCTCACCGTCTCCAGTCGATCCAAGTACAGATACTCAGAGAAGAATTGATCGAGCGCCGCTTGCGCCAGGGCACTCAACTGCATTCGCTGCACTTGTCGGCGCAATCCTTCGTCACTGAATAGCTCTCCACGCTCCGCTGCCGCAAGCAGCTCTTCGTCAGGCGAGCTGTTCCACAAGAAATACGACATCCGGCTCGCCAGCTCGAACCCGGTGTAACGAAGTCGGTCCGGTCGCTCTGGATCGGGCTCCGCCTGCTCGACGAGATATAAAAAGTGGGGCGACTGCAGGAAAGCGACCACGACGTAGCGTAAGCCCTGCCACGGATCACCTAGCTCCTGCCCCAGTTTCGCCGCCAATGCCACATAGTCGGTGCGCTCCTCGCGGGTCAGCGGACGCCGATAGACTCGGCGACCCAGCCGCTCCACAAACGACTGCACGCAATCATCGATCGGAGCGCTCTCCTGCGGCTCGCAGCCAACCCAAGCCTTCCGTCGCGCCGGGTCAGAAAACACCTGAGCAGACAGATCCAGCGCGGCCCCTTCATAGATCTCAGCCGCACGCGGAGAAATCGTTAACTCACTGGCACCCACCGTCGAAAAACCATGAAGAAGCGTGTCACGCTCGAGGTCTTTCGGCAGGCGAAGCGCCGCAAAGCCATCCACCGCCAGCAGAGTCTGCACCGTCATCAAGTAACGCGATGAGGTCAGTCTCTGCAGGGTGGGAGGCGCGGCACTCACCGGTGCCGGACCCGCCGACACGTCTAGGGTAGGCGCACAAGCTGCGAGCCCAACTGGCAAACCAATGACCACAAACCAAGAAAGCCAACGCAAAGCATCGCCTCACCGTCAGAGTTTAAGGCCACGACTCAGAGGCAAAGGCATAGCACAGATAACGAACCGGTCGCGCCGACCTTTAGGCACCAAACAACTGCTGAATGACCTCGGTTCGGTGAGAAAAAATTCGCTGAAGCTGTCGCCGGACCATCAGCGGATGCGAAATAAACCCCACTGGCGCACGATACCGAACGTGATCACCGAGCAGCGTCCCGCCATCGCGCTCGCTGAACGTATGCTCATGCCACCAGAGCGAATACGGACCACGAAGCTGCTCATCCACGAAACGAAACGGTGGTGTCCATTCACTGATGAGCGTTCGCCAGCTCATCGGAATTCCGTAGAGCCGAATGCGATAGTCGATTAGCGTTCCGATCTTCATCTCAAGCGGAAGCGAAGACCGAATCTCAAAGTGGAGCCAGTCCGGTGTGAGTCGTTCGAGATTTCTCGCATCCGAAAAAAAATCAAACACCTGCGCGATCGGTCGAGGAACCCAGAGCTCTCGATCGAGTCGCTCACAACGACTGAGTCGTTCCTCGTTCGGCCCCCGTCGAACCGCGCTGACGGCTGGGCGTTCCTTGATGGCGGTCAAATTTCACCCCTAAAAGTCAGATGTCGCGCATCACTCGAACGCACCTGGTACCGCGGCCAAAACAGAAAGTGGGAAGAAAGCGAGGGAGAAGAGCAAGATGGAGAAGAAGAAATCAGCATCAGGCGTACAGCGTAAAAAAAAAGGCCCAGAGAGGAGACTCTGGGCCTTTAAAAGAAGAATTCCTGGCAGCGACCTACTCTCCCACACAGAATCCCGTGCAGTACCATTGGC
>JBGAUT010000064.1:0-28969 GCA_044228505.1 Polyangia bacterium
TCGGCGTTTTCCCGAGACGGTCGAGGCGAAAGTGCAGCCGCAGTCAAACCCGCGAGATTTGCTCGCACTTCCGATGTGGCTCCGTGCCACACGGCTCCGCTCGATCGGCAGAAATACCGTGTCTTCCGACCCCTTGCTCAATCGGTTGGGAGTGCTGCTCTGTGAACCCGTAGCAGCAGCTCGTCATCACCCAGGCGAGTCGCAATCGCCGCCGCACGGAGCAGCGCTTGCTGGGCCTCCTTGTGTCCTTCGATTCGCGCCAGCATGAGCAGCGCCATCACCCGCAATCGGGTGTATCCGCCGTCTCCTGCGTGTTGGCAGGCCAGCCGTGCGTGTCGCAACGCATTCTGTTGATCGGCGTGTTTCCACAAACCAAACGCCAGGCCGGCTTCACGCCGGTAGCTTGCGAACGGATGCAGCTCTGCGGTCGGTAGTGATTGGTACAGCGCCAGCGCCTCCGCGAACGCCCCCCGGCGATTGAGCGCAAAGGCTTGTTGATCAACCAGCCGTGCCAAAAAACACGCCCGATCGGCAGGTGCCAACGTGCCAGAAGCGAGCCTCTGGGCAGCCTTCTCAAGCTGCTGCCGCACCTGCAAATCGGTGCCGATTCGACTTTCCAGGTAGGCGCTGCTGAGTGCAAGCTCGATGCGAGCATCGTCCACGGAGTCCTCATCGGACGCCGACTTAGCGAGCGTCTTTTCCGCAGACTCGAGCTTTCTGCGGGCTTCCTCGAAGTCCCGCCGACGCAATGCCACGCTGGCGGCTCCTAACCCAAGCCATACCCTCGCCCGTGATTCTGCGATGGGTGGCCGATCCCACAGCCTCAGCTGATCTTCGCACAAGGACAGCGGCAAGTCGTTAAACGGGCTGTGATAAAGCCCCATCCAGCGCAGCCGATCCTCCACGGCACGAGGCACTCCAAACCGTCGTAGCAGCCGCTGCCCCCACAGACCACCATCCCGCTGTCCTCGCTCCCGTAGCCTTCTCAGCCCTCGCTCGACCGAGGCCACATCATCGGGGCTCTCTCCGCGCTCCAACAGCTTCCACGCCACCGCTGTCAGCGTTCCGTGCTCCGCAACCAGCGCCGCAAGATACTCACGCCAGCCCCAACAAAGCGTTGTCTCGTCGGTCCGCAGGCTCTGTCCGGAATTGTGTCCGGGACGCTTTGGCATCTTCGATTTATACCCAATTTCAAAGCAACACACGAATCCGACAACCGCACGATGAAGGAAACCGACCATGGACACGCCACGCTTCTATCTGGTGGTGGATCTCGAAGCAACCTGCGACGAAGATCACCGCATTCCCAGAGAACAGACCGAAATCATCGAAATCGGCGCTGTGCTGTGCGACGGCACGACGCTCACTCCTACTGCGCAGTTTCAGACATTTGTGAAGCCAGTGCGGCATCCGCGACTGACTCCTTTTTGTACACGCTTGACCTCGATTTCCCAGGCTGAAGTCGACGCTGCACCTCCGTTTGTCCAAGCAGTACAAAAGCTGGCCGCGTTTCTGCGTGAAACGGGCGCACAAGGTCAGTTCACGTTCTGTTCGTGGGGGGACTACGACAAGCAGCAATTTTCCCGCGATGAGCGACGCCACGGCGTGCGAGTTCCTTTGGGAACCCAGCACATCAACCTAAAGGAGTCCTTCCGGAAGCGCTCTGGAGATGATGGAAAACTCGGCTGTGGTCAGGCACTGCGTCGAGTGGGACTCTCTTTCGAAGGCACTGCGCACCGTGGGATCGACGATGCACGCAACATTGCTCGGCTACTGCCCTATTGCCTGGGTCGGAAGCCGATTCCTGCACGCTGCTGAACTCAAGGTTCTGTGCGGAGGCACTCTGGAAGCAATGCCCCTCTCGCTCCAGACGATCCAGGGAATACTCAGCAGCAGGTCTCGACGACAGCTAGCGTAGCGGGCTTGATGTCTCGATGGACGATTCCCTGGTCGTGGGCGTACTGCAGTGCCCGCAGCAGACCCATAAAGATCTCGAGTCGGACATCGACCGGATAGCGCTGTTGGTAGTGCGGATCACCTTCAGCCAGTTTGGTGATGATGTGTTCTAGGGTCTCGCCATCGACATACTTCATCACGAAGTAGTAGTTGCCGTTTTCGTCGAGCCCGACGTCGTGAATTGGCACGATGTTGGGATGCTCAAGCTGACCGACGGTACGTACCTCACTGATAAAGCGCAACAGACCCGAGGGATCTCCCGATGGTGGTTTGAATAAGCGCTTGAGGGCCACGATTCGCCCGATGTCGTTGTCACGAACCAGGCTGACCTCGCCCATACCGCCTCTGCCCAGGTCTTTGATCTTCTCGTATCGAGCATTTGACTTGCGGACTAGCTCGACCTGCTCGCCACGCACTTCGACCAACGGCAGCACCGTGGTTTCCCGCCGCATCTCTTTGGAGGTCGCAATCAGCTCCTGTTTGCTGACGCTCGCAACCGGGCTGCGATCTCGATCGGTGTCGACCAGGCCAAGGCTTTCCGTAGCGACGGTCTTATCACCCATCATCTTGGTCGGCTCGCTCGGATGCCCAACCACCAGACCCGAGGGAGCAACCACCGTCTCGACAGACGACATGGGTGCCATTTGCGTAGGAGCAAACGAGTTTGCGAGAGACGGGAGATCCTTACTCATCGACATGACCTAATTCGAGCATTTTCTTACTTTACCTCAGTCCGCGCTTTGCTGAAGTTCGCTTAGAAAACGCTGCGACCTGCTTGCTCAAACCTCCCCGACTCTTGCACGCTACGGGACATGTCTTTGCCACAGTCACGGCGGATTTCCCTGTCGACCGGCCTTCGCTACCACTTCCTCGAATGGGGTGGCGATGACGTGACACTCGATCACACGGTGATTCTCATCCACGGCTTCCTCGACTTGTCCTGGACATGGGAGGCGGTCGCGGCAGCGGGACTTGACCGCAAGTTTCATCTCGTCGCGCCGGACCTTCGTGGACACGGTGACAGCGATCGAGTCGGGGCGGGCGGCTACTACCACTTCATGGACTACCTGGCCGACCTTGCAGATCTGATCGATCAGGTCGGTCGAAACAAGGTCTCGCTGGTCGGTCACTCGATGGGAGGCTCGGTCGCGGCGTACTTCACCGGCGTCTATCCATCGCGGATTGCCCGCCTCGCGCTGCTCGAAGGACTGGGCCCACCCGATGCGGAGTGGTCAACTTGGCCGGATCGCTTGAGCGCTTGGATTGCCGCGTGGAAGCGTCAGCGCGATCGCGGGGGCAGCAAGCGTTACGCGACCCTCGAAGAGGCTGCGGCCCGATTGCGCACCACTGATCCGAGGCTCACCGATTCACTGGCCCGACGGCTGGCCGAGGTTTCAACCGTCCGCACCGACGATGGCCGATTTGTCTACAAGCACGATCCGCTCCATCTGACCCCAGCTCCCTATCTGTTTATGGTCGATGGAGCCATGTCACTGTGGCAGCGCATCTGTTGTCCGACCCTGCTTGTCGATGCCCAACAAAGTGAGTTTCGCTATTCCCCGGAAGAAGCGACGCGTCGACGATCGGCTTTTGCCAACGCTCGCCACGTCGAGCTGGCCGATGCCGGGCACATGATGCAGCGCCACCAGCCCGAGCTGCTCGCCATGTTGCTCGACGAATTTCTGAGCGATTAGCCGCAAACGCTTGCCCCGACCAATCCAAGCGTTCGTCGCTGAGACGTTGGTTGCTGATATGGCGCGGTTTTGTGCGAAGATATTGGAACCTATGCCGTAGCCTAGGAACCTGGGCGAAAACCAAACGCATATAGGACGTGAGCGCTTGACCTCCGCAAGCCTGTTTGAAAAGACCTGGGATGTTGCCATCAAGCTGTGCCGAGGCGGACAGCTCGATGGCCAGCACTTCGTTGTCCGAATCGCCGACGAGCCTACGGGTGATACGCTGCGCTTTCGGATTTTGACCCGTCAGGGACAGCAAGTCTTTGCACCTCCTGTCGATGATGAGGCAGAGGCAGGTGGCCTGTTCACTGCGGCCCGCCGCTTCGTTGAGCTGGAAGAGGCAGAGTCGCGCAGCGTGGAGCCGCCCGAGTTCGTGGCTCTCCAAAAGCGCACCTACAAGGACAGCCTGCGCGAGTGGGGTCTCATGGACGCTGAGGGCCGGGTGCTCAAGGCGTATGAGTACGATCCCGAGCCGCTGCTCGGCTATGTGGTGCGCGTAAATGACGTCTACGCGTACGGCATCGTCAAGCAGACCGCACTCGCCGAAGGAACCATCACTCCGACCGGCTCCTGCGACAGCCCGGATGAAGCCCGCCGCCGAGCAAGTGAGCTGCTGATGCTGGCGCTGGTCCGTGGCGCGACCGTCATGGGCATGAATGGCGTCCCAGCGGTCATCGATCTATCAGCAGATCCCGAAGACGACGATGCGTAGCCCCTCACCGCACCACTGTTGAACCGTCGGTGCGGTCGGTACCGCAAAAGTCTCGTCGGAGTAAAAAATTCCCGAAATTCTCTGTTGACGCGCTAGAGAAATCAAACTACTAACTTGCTTCGCAAGTCGCGCTGGGGCTGTAGCTCAACTGGTAGAGCGCTTGAATGGCATTCAAGAGGTAACGAGTTCGACCCTCGTCAGCTCCACATCAAACCCCGTCGGTAACCACCGATGGGGTTTTTGCTTTTCTGGGGGTTGGTTTTGGGCTGTGACCTTTTGTGGACCACTTTTTGTGGACCACAAACACAACGGTCAGGACAAACGGGTCGGTGAGGCTTGCTGGTGCTCGATCGCCGACCAGACACTCAGGCTTGTCGCTAAGCTTCGCTCGCTTGTCGCTAAGCTTCGCTCGCTGGTCGCTAAGCTTCGCTCGCTGGTCGCTAAGCTTCGCTCACTGGTCGCTAAGCTTCGCTCGCTGGTCGCTAAGCTTCGCTCGCTTGAGTATGAGTTGGGCTTGCTGCGGTGAAAACGAAGCTTGGTCGCGCATTGGCGTGTCTCGCTTTCGAACGAACGGAGCGCGCACTCAGGCCAGTGTGGGTCACCCGCTCCCGCTGAAGCGGAAGCAGGCCCCGCGCAACACATCACCGGATTCTAAGTCAGCCCGGAGAGCTAGCGATGGCCGCAGGACATGGCCTGTTACTTGTTGGTGAAGGTGGCCTTGGGGCAGTCGCTAGCGCACTTACCCGCAGCGATGTCGGAGCAGACCTGGGCGTTAACGCACACCGCGCAGGCATCCTCGGGACTGGCACAGGTGGCGTCACAGGAAAAGCCGGACGACTTGAGCCCGCAGCTTGAGAGCTTGTCGCAAGCGTTCTTGCAGCTCTTGTCGCCGCCGCAAGCCCCCAGCCCCAGCCCGAGTACCAGCACCAACAGTAGTCGTGAAAGTCGAAGCATCTGTCTCTCCTCCTCGGCGTAGATTGCCGATGCCAACCAGTATGAACGCGCTCCCACGGGATGCATTCAGTCAGGATCGCGGTTGGCACGCTTGTCGCCGCTGCCGGGAAACCGACAGTGAGGCGCGCAGAATGGGACACAGAGCAGGCGGTGTGACGGGATCAGTGACGGGCTGCGGCGCGCTGGCCACCGCCGACGACATGAGGCGACTCGCCAAGAGCCGCCTTGGCGGCTTCCATGATCGCTTCACCGAGCGTCGGGTGCGGGTGGATGGTCAAAGCCAGGTCGGGTAAGAACGCGCCCATCTCCAGGGCCAGCGAGCCCTCGCTGATCAGATCGGTCGCGGCCGGTCCCACGATGTGGATGCCGAGGACTTGCTGGGTGGTGGCATCGGCAACGATCTTGACGAAGCCGTCCGTCTCAAGCGAAGCCATGGCGCGACCGAGGGCAGCAAACGAGTACTTGCCGATCAGCACCTTGTGACCCTTTTCGATCGCTTGCTGCTCGCTCAGGCCGACCGAACCAATCTCCGGATCGGTGAAGATCACGGCCGGGATGGCGACGGCGTCTTGCTCGGCACGATGACCGGCAATGACCTCGGCAGCGACCTCGCCTTCCCGGCTGGCCTTGTGCGCCAGCATGGGCTGGCCACACAGGTCACCGATTGCAAAGATGTTCGGGACGCTCGTGCGCTGCTGCTTGTCGACGACCACAAAGCCGCGCTGATCGACCACGACACCGACCTGCTCTAGGCCAAGGCTCTCGCTGTTGGGCCGACGACCCACGGTGACCAAGATGTGATCGGTGGCAATCGCCAGCTCTTTGTCTTTTTGACCGTCGGCGTTGCGCGGCACGACCCACAGCTTCAGGCCATCGGCGCTCTCTTCGTAGCGAAGTGCCTTGTGCTGAAGATGAACCTCGACGCCGAGCTTCTTCAGCTTGCGGGCGACTACAGCAACCAGCTCGGGATCGTTACCAGGCAGAAGCTGGTCGGTGAACTCGACCACGGTCACTTGCGCGCCGAGCTTCTTCCACATGATGCCAAGCTCAAGGCCGATGTAGCCGCCACCGATGACCGTCAGCCGACGCGGTACCTCGCGGAAGGCCAGGCCGCCAGTCGAGTCGTGGATGCGCTGGTTATCGACCACAAAGCCCGGCACGGTAATCGGCCGCGAGCCGGTGGCCAGGATGATGTGATCGGTGGTGATGGTGAAGCTACCGTCAGGGCCACTGACCTCGATGGTGTTTTTGTCGCGCAGGGTGGCAGTGCCGCTGACAAGCTGGCCTCCTGCGCCCTTGATAAGCTGGCGCACCCCGGAGGTCAGCTTGTCGACGACCGAGCCCTTCCAGTCTTGCAGCTTGCCGACATCGAGCGACTGCCCCGAGACGGTGATGCCCATCGCGCCGAGGTGGGATAGCTTTTCCCACTGCTTGGCGGCGTTGATGAGCGCCTTCGACGGAATACAGCCGACGTTGAGGCAGACACCGCCCGCCGCGCCCTTTTCGACGCAAACCACCTTCTTGCCGAGCTGACCAGCACGGACCGCAGCGACGTAGCCGCCTGGTCCCGAGCCGATGACACAAACCTCGGTGCGAATGTTCTGCATGAAGAATCCCCTGTTGAGCGTGTAGCGGCCCGCGTGGGACCACAAGATGAGTTTAGTAACGGTAACGGATCACGAACTCGGCGAAAAACACATCTGGCCGCAGCGTGACCTGTCCGAAGGTACCGCCGTCGCGGGTCTCGATGCTTTGACCGGGCGACAGGTTGAGGGCGTTGAACATCATCAGGATCACATCCAGGTTCACTCCGGTCAGCTTCTTCAGCCCATAGGCCACCTGGATATCGAGATTGAAGGTATCAGGCAGATTGAACGCCGCCCACGTCGTCGGATCGTTCACCCGCGTGCCGGTTGAGCTACCGCGTGGCGAGCGGTACAGCGTAAACGACTGATCCTCGGGGCTGCGGAACACCTTCCACAGCGGCAGGCCGGTGTAGTACTGGATCCGCCCTCCGATGGTCAGGCCAAAGTCGAAGCTGTAGTCCACGAGCGCCTTCAGGTAATGACGATACGCGCCCGAGATCGGACCGTTATAGAGCGGATTCAGGCGCGGGTTTGAGCCAAAGCCATTCGACTCAAAGAAGTCATTCACGGTGCCGTTTAGGAACGCGAGCGTGTACGACGCCATGATGTCCCAGTTGCCGGGGTTGCCACGGACCCAAAGATCCATGCCGTGATAGGTGCGCTCTGCCTGGCTCGGGGTGCTGGCGACAAACAGGCGCTGCCGTTCGCCGTTCGCATAGCCAACGATGCGCGTACCGGCGGGATCCCAGATCTGATTGACCTCTTCGTTTATCCACAGATGACCGTAGTGCCGGAAGGTGTAGTCAAGCCCGACCACTGCTTCATCGAGAATCTGGCGATGAATGCCCGCCGAGACTTCGTCCACATTCGGAGGCGTCAGGTTGACATCGGTGGCAAAGCGCTGCGTGCCCTGGCCTCCCGAGCGCCGGACTTCGTCAAAGCGCTGCGTCGCCGAATTCCAGCGGCTAAGGATCGACGACTGCGTGGGGTTGGTGTAGTCGGCGATGCCCGCGTTGCCCAGGTCATTGTGCCGTCCGTAGTGCGCCTTCAGCAGCGTGGTGTGGTCGTGGAGCAGGTCATAGACAAACGACAGACGCGGACCGAAGCCGACCAGCGTCTGGATGCGGTTGCCACTTGTGTCGAACAGATAGCCGGTGTCAACACGCATGCCCGGCACGATGGTCAGCCACTTGCCGATGGTGTAGCGGTCTTGGATAAACAGCCCGGCGTTGATGGCCTGCGACTTGGTCGAATAGCCAGCACCCGGCTGACCGTCCATGCCCTGGCTTTCGGGGAATGCCTCGACTTGGTTGCAGCTTGAAAAGGTGCGCGGGTCTTGCGGGTCACACGGCAGTCCCGCCACGCTGTCGAGGTAACGCAGACCGCCGGGCACGCCGATGCGGTGCGCGTAGTTCATGTACGAAAACTGAAAGCCCGCCTTGATGTTGTGGGTGCCGCCGAGTCCGCGGGCGCTGTACAGAAGCGTTGGCGCAAACTGGAGGTTCCACTTGCCCTGCTCGTCCCACGGACGGTTGCCGTTTAGGTAGACAAAGTTGTTGGTGGCCGCGTCAGAGGTCGACAGCACATGGCTCGGGGTGCTGCGATCGGCCTGGCCTGCGACCTTATGCAGCGTGTCTTCGAGCCAGCTTTTGTAAGACACGCCGGTCTGGAGCTGAAACAGCAGCTTATCGGTGACCAGCGAGTCGACGAGCAGACCGACCCAGTGACCACCGCGCTGTACTCGCCGCTCGGCCTCTGGTGCCAGCGTGTTTGGGTCAATCCCGCGCAGCGCCGACGAGGTCGAGGCATTGACGATGTCGTTAAAGTCGGTGCTGTACGACAGCGTCAAGCGGGTCTTCTTGGTCGCCTGCCAGGTCAGCTTGACCCGCCCGAGGTACAGGATCTGGTCCTGATAGCGGTCATACGGAGAGCCGATCCCGTAAAACGGCTGCTCGCTGATCGAGGTGGTGATGCGGTTGAAGCTCGCCTGAAAGCTCGTCCAAAACCACAGTCGATCCTTGACGATCGGCCCGCCAAAGTTCACCGCCCCCGAGTAGTACGAGCGGTCAGGAATCGGGCGATCGTCGTACGGAAGCACGGTGTTTTGAATCGGCCCTCGGGTCGGATAACGGGTCAGCGCGGCGGTAAACGGCGGCTGAATGATCGCGGTCGCATCGAACGTGAAGTTGTTGCCACCCGAGCGGGTGACCATGTTCTGGACCAAGCCGAGCGAGTTGTATTCGGCGTCCATCGCCCCGACCGCAATCACAAACTGATCGACCGAGTCGGAGTTGATGAGCGCCGAGCTGGAACCAAACGCACCGAGCGTGATGTCGGTGACTTCCAAACCGTCGACGAAGTAGCGGTTGAAGCGACCCAGGCCACCGCGAACCGAGACTTTGTCCGATCCCGAGGTCACGCCCGCCGTGAACTGCGCAATCGCTTTTTCCTGGCGGAACGTGGGAGCGCGGGTGAGCTGCTGGTTATTGACCGGCGTTACCGCCGCCGCGCTCTCGGTGTTAAGGATTGGGTTTACCTTCTCGATGATCTTGGTGGTCTGCTGGGTCGCCTCGCCACCGCCCAGCTCCAGCTCGATGTCGACCGAGCTGCGCTGGCCCGCGTTTACGCGAATCCCGACCTGTTTGATCGGCGCAAAGCCCTCCATCGAGATCTGGAGTTCGTACACTCCGGGCGGGAGGTTGACGAAGCTGTAGCTGCCGTCGTCGTTCGTGATGACCTGCTGCGCACCGCCGATGAGCTGCTTGCTGGCGACCGAGATCGGAACGCTCGCCAGGCCATCCTTGGTGCCTTTGATGGTCACAAAGCCGCCAATGCTGCCGCCTAGCTCGCCGACCGCGCTGGCTCGCTGCGCAAAGGACAGCAGCAGACAAAGGAACACAAAGCAGAAGAAGACCCGCGACGGCACAGGCCGGGCGGAGGAGCGTAGATTGAGCATGCGCGTTCTCATGGCTAGCCGAGTGGTGGCGGCAGTGTAGTTGGGGCACCTCCGGCGGTAAAACGAAAAAGTAACTTTGGCTCTGCGCGATGCCGACCTACGATGAGCCCGAGTCCACGTCACCAAGGAGAGTTCCTATGGACCTTGTGCGCACGCGAACCTTGTTTCGACTTAGCCCCTTGACCCTACTGCTACTCCTACCAGTCTGTGACCGAACCACCGAAGGCCCCCCTCCCGACGGCATGCCAGCCGTTTGCGCAGAGGTGCTGCCTGCTCCACCCAGTGGTCAGCGCTGCACCGCCACAGCCAGCCCAAGTGGCAGCAAGAGCATCTTGCTCACCGGAACGCTGCTACTGCCCGATTCAACGCTCAAGAACGGCCAAGTCCTGATTGACTCGACCGGCAAGATTGCCTGTGTATCTTGCGACTGCTCGGGCCACACCGAGGCCGCTGCTGCCGCCCAGATCACCTGTCCCGATGGCGTGATTTCGCCGGGACTCATCAACGCCCACGATCACATCACCTACACCAAGGCCGAGCCGGGCACCCACCCGACCAATCGCTACAACCACCGGCACGAGTGGCGAATTGGCGTCAGTGGCGATCCCAAGCGTCCCAAGATCCCGGTCGCGGGGAACAACAACACCTCGGCGATTCAGTGGGGCGAGCTGCGGCAGGTGATGGCGGGCACGACCTCGCTCGTGGGCTCCGGCTCGGCCAAGGGCGTGCTGCGCAACCTCGACACCAACGTCCAAGAGGGTCTGACCGAAAAGCCGATCGACTACGACACCTTCCCCCTGGGCGACACCGGCGGCGACCGGCTGACCTCGGGCTGCGGCTATCCGTCGATTCACAAGGCGAGCGCGCTGACCGCCATCGACGCCTACGGACCGCACATCAGCGAAGGCATCAACGACGAAGCGCGCAACGAGTTCCTGTGCACCAGCTCGACCCTTTACGGGGGCCAGCGCCTGGTCGAGGACAAGACCGCGATCATCCACGCCATCGGCCTGACCGCTCACGACGCCTGGCTGGCTTCGGCTCGCGGGGCTTCGGTGATCTGGTCGCCGCGCAGCAACATCTCGCTGTACGGCCACACCGCCCAGACCCCGCTGCTCGCCAAAGTGGGCGTCTCGATCGCACTTGGCACCGACTGGACGGCGTCGGGCTCGATGAACATCCTTCGCGAGCTACAGTGCGCTGCCGATCTCAACGAAAAGCAGTACGGCAGCTTCTTCACCGACCGCGATCTGTGGCAGATGGCGACGTTTAACGCCGCACTCGCCACAGCCACAAGTGATGTCCTCGGTCAGCTCCAAGTGGGCTTGGTCGGCGACGTCTCGATCTTCATCGGCACCACCGACCGCAAAGAGCACAAGGCCGTGGTTCGCGCCGGGGTCGAGGACGTTGCGCTGGTGCTGCGCGGTGGCATCCCGATGTACGGCGATGCAGCGGTGCTCGAAGCGCTGGGGGCCGACGATGCGGGCAAGTGCGAGACACTCGATGTCTGCTCGGTTCCCAAGCGCCTCTGCACCGAGCGTGAGACCGGCAAGAAGCTCGCCGACCTGGAGACTGCTGCAGGCAAGCCGATCTACCAGCTCTTCGCCTGTGGGGTGCCGCCCAAAGAGCCTTCTTGCGTGCCGTTCCGCGAAAACGAGTTCACCGGCATGAGCGCCGCTGACGATCCCGATGGCGATGGCGTTAAAGGGGCCGCCGACAACTGCCCGACCGTGTTCAACCCGATTCGCCCGATGGACCGAGGCGCGCAGCCTGACACCGATGGCGATGGCTTCGGCGATGCCTGCGACCCGTGCCCGCTCGACAGCAACCACGCCATGTGTCGCAAGCCCGACCTAAACGACGAGGACGGCGACGGCATAAACAATGCCATCGACAACTGCTCGACCATCGCCAATGCCGACCAGAAGGACTCCGACACGGACCTTCAGGGCGATGTCTGCGATGCCTGTCCAAACTTTGCCAATCCGGCGGGTGCGGCGTGCGAGTTCTCGGTCAAAGATCTTCGCGACCCCGCCCGTGGCCTGCGTCCGCCGCTTGGCACCAAGGTCACCATCAAGAACCTGCTCATCGTCGGCCTCCGCAGCGTCAAGAGCTTCGGCTTTCATGCTCGCGATATGGGCACCGACCTACCCTACTCCGGCATCTTGGTCTTCCAGGGCGGCACCAAAGCCCCCGCAGCCACCGATGGAACCCTGCTGCAAGTTGGCCACATCGTGACCGTCACCGGCAACTTCACCGTCTTTAGCGAGCAAGACGAGATCGACACCGTCACAAACGTCGTCATCACCGGCATGGACGCGGCGGCAGCAGCGGTGGTCACCGACGTCAAGACCCGTGACCTCCAGGGCGGCATGCAGTCCGCCGCCGAGCGACTCGAAAACCTGCTGTGCCGGGTCAAGACCGTCACCGCTCGCGCCACCCTGTCGGCCACCGATGACGACTTCTGGGTCAGCGATGAAGCCGCCGAGATGTGTACCGGGACCACCCCCGGCTGCACCCGCGTGAGCGACTTCCTACTCGACGGCGACAAGAACGACGGCAGCCCCAAGTACGCCCCCGGCACCGCGCTCACCGAGATCCAAGGCATCGTGAGCGGCTTCGGCAACCAGTACGCGCTCAGCCCGACCGCCCTCACCGACATCAAGCCGTAGCCCCGCCCCCGATCGAGTCATCCGTCATCCCTGCCGCAAACACCTTTGCGCCGGGGAATGCTCCAACTCTTCCCTGCCACAAACACCTTTGCGCCGGGGAATGCTCCAACTCTTCCCTGCCGCAAACACCCTTGCGCCGGGGAATGCTCCAACTCTTCCCTGCCGCAAACACCTTTGCGCCGGGGAATGATCCAACTCTTCCCTGCCGCAAACGACTTCACCAAAGGGATGAGCGAACTCTTCCCCAGAGCAAACCTGCTGGCGATGGAGTGGAAACGGACGAAGAACTAGCGGCGCGTGGGGAAAAGTGAGCGAGGAGCCCCAAGTGCAAGGCGGAGGAGCGGAGCGGCCGTCGGGCCGTGAGCACCGACAACGCAGCAATTGGGGCCCGCAGCCACTTTTTCCAAGCGCTGCTAGCGGAGGTTGTGGACTTGGTCGGGCGTCTGACCGAGCGCTTCTTTGCGGGACAGGCGGATCTTGCCGGTGCGATCGATGCCGATGACCTTGACCAGCAGCTCCTCGCCTTCCTTGACGATGTCGGAGACGTTGTGGACGCGGTCGTTCGACAGCTCGCTCACGTGAACCAGGCCATCGGTGCCGGGCAGAATCTCGACGAACGCGCCAAACTCGACGATGCGACGAACGGTGCCCATGTAGAAGCTGCCGACCTCGGGCTCAGCGGTGAGGCCTTTGACAATGTCGATCGCCTTCTGCGCCGAGGGACCGTCCGGTGAAGCGATGTTCACCGTGCCGTCGTCCTCGATGTCGATGGCCACGCCGGTCTGCTCGATGATGGCGCGGATCATCTTGCCGCCTGGGCCGATGATGTCGCGGACCCGGTCTGGCTTGACGTGCAGCCGGTAGATGCGCGGCGCGTACTTGGACATCTCCTTGTTCGGAGCGGCAATCGTCTGCGCCATCTTGTCGAGGATGTACAGTCGACCATCCCGTGCCTGCTTGAGCGCTCGCTGGAGCACTTCTCGCGATAGACCCGGAATCTTGATGTCCATCTGCACGCTGGTGATGCCCTTGCGCGTGCCACAGACCTTGAAGTCCATGTCGCCCAGGTGATCTTCGTCACCGAGGATGTCGGACAGGATCGCAATCCGATCGGCCGAGCCGCTGTCACCCTTTTCGTAGATGAGACCCATCGCGATGCCCGAAACCGGAGCGGCAATCGGCACACCGGCATCCATCAGCGCCAGCGTTCCACCACAGACGGCGGCCATCGACGAGCTACCGTTTGATTCCAGCGTCTCGGAGACGATGCGAACCACGTACGGGAACTCTTTTTCGGAAGGCATCACCCGTGCCAAGGCTCGCTCGGCCAGCGCACCGTGACCGACTTCGCGTCGCGACTGCGAGCGCATCGGCTTCGACTCACCCGTCGAAAACGGCGGGAAGTTGTAGTGCAGCATGAAGCGCTTGGTGACATCGCCAAGCAGCGAGTCGAGGCGCTGCTCATCTTGGCTGGTCCCCAAGGTCGCCGTCACCAGGGCCTGCGTCTCACCTCGGGTAAACAGCGCCGAGCCGTGGACACGCGGCAAAAGGCTCACTTCGGTGGTGATCTGGCGGATATCGGTGGTGCGGCGTCCGTCGATGCGAACCGCCTCACCAAGGACCATCTCGCGCACGGTCTTCTTGTGAAGCGAGGCGACCGCTTCGTTTACTTCCTTGTTTCGGCCCGCGTACAACATTCCTTCGCCACACAGCTCGGCGATGATCTGCTGTCCGACAACGCCTTCTTGTTCGTGACGCTTGTGCTTCTCGCGGACGGTGACCGCTGCCCGCATCCGCTCGGCACCGATCTCCTTGACCTTCTTGTGAAGCGCTTCGTCCTTCTGCGGAGGCACAAACACCCGCTTGGGCTTGCCAATCGCGGCACGAAGCTTCTCCAGCAGGTCGAGCACTGGCTGCGCTTCCTTGTGAGCAAAGAACAGCGCATCCACCGCCACCTCTTCGGACACCTGATCCGCGCCGCCTTCGACCATCACGATCGCGTCCCGGCTCACCGCCACCACGAACTCGAGGTCCGATTGGTCGCGCTGCTGAAACGTCGGGTTGATGATGAACTGGCCGTCGATGCGGATCACGCGAACGCCGACAAACGGACCGCCCCACGGAATGTCCGACAGGTGCAGTGCCGCCGAAGCGCCGGTCATCGCCAGCACGTCGGTCGGGTTTTCGCGATCAAAGGACAGCGCGAACGCGATCACCTGAGTGTCGAACCGGAATCCCTTGGGGAACAGCGGACGACTCGGTCGGTCGAGGAGCCGTGACACCAGCGTCTCGGCATCGGTCGGTCTGCCCTCGCGCTTGAAGTAGCCACCAGGAATCTTGCCTGCGCCGTAGGTCTTTTCGACGTACTCACAGGTCAACGGCAAAAAGTCGACACCCTCACGGGCAGTCTTGGCAGCAACGGCAGTTACCAGGACCATGCTGTCGCCGTAGCGGATTACGACCGCTGCGTCCGACTGTTTGGCCATCTTGCCGGTCTCGATGGACAGCTCCTTGCCGCCCAGGAATACGGATTCTTTGATGTACATCTTCGCTCGATAAGCGCCAGTCACCTTGCGGTAGCCAGCGGTGGAGGATCAGGTTGTGTCCAGGGGTGCGTGAAGAATCGCCGCACCGCCAAGAGCAGGTAGCGAGCGCCCGAGCTAGCCGCCCCACTCCGTAAGCGTTACGAAGTGGAACCCATGGCTCGCCTCGGGGGGAGGGGGCGTAAGCCGCAAGCCTGCCGCTTGGATGGTCCGAGACGGTGGCTACTTGCGGATGCCGAGCGAATCGATGATCCGACGGTAGCGCTCTTCGCTGTTGCTACGAAGGTAATCAAGCATCCGGCGTCGCTGACCGACCAGCTTTAGCAGGCCGCGTCGCGAGTGATGATCCTTGCTGTGGGACTTAAAGTGCTCGGTGAGGTAAGTAATCCGTTCGCTAAGAAGCGCGATCTGGACTTCGGGTGACCCCGTGTCCGACTCGTGCTTAGAGAACTTGGCGACGATTTCCTTCTTGCGCTGCGTAGCGAGGCTCATTCTGGCTCCACAAATCGTTCTAATTTTTTGGGACAGTCTTTTCCCAAACTGCGCGCTCTGTCAACACATGATCGCGGCAGGTAGGAAAGAAGGCGCGCCGACGGCTTGGGTCAAGGGGTCGCGGTGAGGTTGCGCAGCGTCGCCTGGGCCGAGGCCCGAAAGCGACCCGCAGGGAAACGAGCTAGATAAGCGCGCAGGTCTGTTTCGGCTCCCGCCAAGTCCCCCAAATGGGCCCGACACATGCCCTGACCGTACAAGCCGCGCTCCGCCACTTCGGCGGTCGAACCAGAACCACCACTTGCCGCAAAGTCGGACATCGCCTCGCGACAACGACCACTCGCTGCCCGCAGCTCGCCGCGCAGGACGGTTAGCTCGCCTCCTCGTGGCAGACGCGTAAAGGTCGCGTGTTCTAGCAGGGCCAGCGCTTCGTCCCGACGACCGATGAGCATCAGTGCATCGACCCGAGCCGCTTGCGCCTCTACCTTCAATAGACCACTTGGAAAGCGTGCGGTGTACTCATCGAGCCGAACCAGTGCTTGCTTGGCATCGTGGGTCTGTCGCAGCTCGCGCAGGGCCAAGCCGAGCAGCCGTGATTCGATCGCGAGCGCACTCTCTTCGGTCGGCTGCTCCACGCTGGGCACAGTCACCGAGCTGGGCGGGACCGTCGCGACCGCTGCCGACTTGGCGACAGCCGCAACCACATGCTTGCGCGCCGGATGAGCGCTCGGAGTCGTAGGTTCACCTGCAGCTTGGGGTGGTGCAGCTTCAAGTCTCGTTTCCGCAACCGGAGGAACCGATACCGGCTGTGTGGGCTCAACCGGACGACTGAGCGGTGCCGAGCGATCAATGTCCACCATCTGTGGGCGGACAACAGGCGGACCCGATAGCCGTGGCCACACAGAGGTAGCCGCCACGACGACCACCGCCAGACCGACTCCACCTCCGATCAGCCACCCCAGTGAGGACGCTGGTGGTTTCGCAATCGCCTCGCCGATCCGTTCGATCGACTGCGGTGACAGCGGTGTGGGCGCTGGGAGCTTGGAGAGTAGCGCGGCGGCCTGCTGCTCCAGCGGAGACCGCCCAGCGGCAGACTGATCGAAAAGCAGCTCGGTCAACCGCGTTGGAGGCGCAACTGGTGCGCCCATCTGGATAGGAGTCGACTTCATGATCTTTCGCTCTTGTTTATCTTCTCTAAGCCGTCGAGAAACTGCGCTCGGGCGCGATGGAGCCAGACCCAGATCGTCGCGACCTTTTGAGAAAGTAGCTGGGCGATTTCTTCGCCGGACAGCTTCTCGATTTCAAACAGGATGAAGGCGGTGCGGTACTTTTCGCTCATGCCATCGAGGATGCGGTAGACCGTCGCCCGCGCTTCTTTGCGCTCCAAATCATCAACTGGCGACGGCGCATTCGAGGGCAGCTCCGCTACCAAGTCGCCTTCCTCGCTGCTGCTGCTAAACAGTCGCCGCAGACGCAGACGACGCAAGCGGTGGCGAACCTGATTCTGAGTGATGCGGAACAGCCAGGTGGTGATCTTGGCTTCGCCTCGGAACTCGGGGAGCAGCCGGTGTGCGGTCAGGAAGACGTCCTGCACCACGTCCTCTACATCTACTTGCGGACCACCGAGACGAGCGGCCCAGCGCGCCACATCGCGAGCATGCAACCGATAGACCTCGGAGATCGAGGTCACTTCGGGCGGTGCGGTCAGTGCGGAAGGTACTGCGGTCACGGCACTATCTTAGGCCTCGGCCCGCGCAAAAACTTACGGTCAAAAACCAGCGGGCGTTCGCAGCGGGCCCATGCTACTGTCCGCGCCATGTTTTCCCGAGGCCCACGTCGAAAGCTGGAGCGTCCGCCCCTCACCGATGAACAGCTCCTTTCGGCGGCGGTCAGCGCGCTGGCGGCCCGATCGCGCAGTGAAGCAGAGCTGAGGCGTCTTCTTCAAAAGAAGCTAACCGAGCCTGCTTCGGCTCGGATCGACAAGGTGGTCGCTCGACTCCACGAACTGGGCTATCTGTCGGATGTTCGGCTCGCCGAGAGCATCGTCGAAAGCAAGCAGAGACAATCGCACCTGGGCAAACGGCGGGTCACCCAAGAGTTGCTTAAGCGGGGAGTTAAGGCCGACCTAGTCGGTGAGACGATCGAGCGGGCCTACGCCGAGGTCGATGAGGTTGCCCTTGCTCAGTCCTTCGTCGAACGCAAGCGGCTGCGACCTCCGCAAGATCCCAAAGAGACGGCGCGACTCTTACGAACACTGCAGCGAGCGGGCTTTTCGATGGGCACATGCTGGAAAGTGGTACGACGGCTCGGTAACCAAGCGGCTCTCGATGGAATCGACGAAGCTGCGCTTGCCAGCGACAGTGAATCGTAATCGTTGCTGGTCATAAGGCGGCCATCGCTGCGGACCCATTGGCGATGGTCGGATCAAAGGACCGCTATTCACTCGATTTTCCGTCTGGTGTTTCGAGGAACATCAGTTCAAAATGGCGCATTCGTGGCCCCGAAATGAGGCAATTATCGACGAGAACCTCGTCGGAACATCCGCCCCAGAGGTGTCGCCCCGGTCTTTCGACGTGGAGGAAATATGCAGGCTAATATCGAAGCAAAGGTCAAAGAAATCGTCTGTGCTCAGCTCGAAGTGAGGCCCGAGCAAGTTCGCCCGGAAGCAAGCTTCATCGACGATCTGAAAGCAGATTCGCTGGCAGTAGTTGAGCTCGTCCTGGCTCTGGAAGAGGAATTCGGGATCGAGATTCCCGATGAGGACACCGAGCAGATCAAGACCGTCCAAGACGCCGTCAACTACATCACGAACCATCGCAAGTAAGCACGCCCTGGCTGCCACACAGCTTTCAGCGGTGGCTGACCAGCACGAGCGAGTGAGAGCAAACCAGGGACGGGAGCGGATTGCATCGCCATGAAATGCGGTCCCACGAAATTAATGTGTTGACTCCTCCCTCTCCGTAAGTAATCTCTCTCCGTTCGGTTTTTGGCATTGCTCGGGGATCGTCCAACGGCAGGACACCAGACTCTGACTCTGGCTATCTAGGTTCGAATCCTAGTCCCCGAACAACACGTTTGAGCGAATTGAGGCCTTGCCTTCCCGGAAGGCCGATGATAGAAACCCGAAGTCGATTCGGCCCCATAGTCTAGCGGTTAGGACGTCGGCCTCTCACGCCGAAAACGCGGGTTCAAGTCCCGCTGGGGTCACCAGAAGCTCGCCACGTTTGCTGGCGAGTTTTTTTTTGCCTTCCGTTGCTCGAGTTATCGAGCGCGCTTAGGCTGCATTCATGGCTTCCGCCGATTCGTCGCATCCTCCGCCTCCGTACTGGCTGCTTATTGCGGTGCTTTCCAGCTCGCTGCCGCTGCGACCGGAGGTATCGCTGCGTCTGTATCAAGCTGCGTTCCGACTGCATCGCAGTGGCGAGACCGTCGAACGACTACAGGGCGATTTGCTGCGCGGCAAGGTCGTACGCCTGCACAAAGATCTGGCGATTGGAAGCGTGGTGGGACCGGCGTTCGAGGCCGAGATCAGCACAGAGGCCGGCGAAGGCGTGGTTCACTTCCTGCTGACCCGACAAGGCCTTGAGCAAGGTGAAGAAGACGCTGCGTCCGGACAGATGCAGCCTGAGCTACCGCTGCCATCACGCGGCGGCAAGTGGCTCAACTAACTTCGATTCAAGGGGGCGGTGGCTACGGAGCGTTAACGCCCAGGACCACCGCATCAAGGTTGGTCGCCTGACCACTCACCACTGCTCGCCGTACCGAGGGCGGTGAAGTGGCCTTGTTCGATGAACAGACAAATCGGGACGGCACATCCGCCGCCAGCCGATTCACGTCTGCCGTGACCTGCATATCGTAGATGCCGGGGACAATACAGTATGGGGTCGTGTACTCACCTTCGGTGCAGGCCACGTCCCACGAGTAGGCTTGGCTGCCATCGGTGTTACGCAGGGTCAAGTTGACCCTCTGCACGAGCCAGGCGGGGGAATCCAGACACGAACTCCCCAAGTTGCTGCATTGCTGACGGTCGAGTCCATCTCGACTTGGATTGGCGTTGCAGCAGCAGAGCCCACGGGATAGGAGCCGACCCAGGGTAAAGTCGGCAATCCGCCAACGAACCACCACCGCGCCAAGTCCTCTGCCCGACTCGCAGTCGCTGCTTAGAACGACGCTGGAAGGACACAGACCGTCTTCGGGAATCGTGCTCCCACAGCCGCTCCCGAGCAAACAAACGGCAAAGCACGTCGCCGCAAGGAGTACCGGGCTACTTCGAACGCGCCATTTGATGCCAGGTGTAGTGCGCGTATCATCTTTCGCCATGCTGCTTAGCCGCCCGGATGGATTTCTCGTCGACCAGTTGCCACCGATGCGACGGATGATGCCGTACATCCTGCGCACCCGCAATGAGTCGTGCGTCTATTTTGAACAGAAGCTCGACTTGAGCGAGGCTTTACCTTACCTCAGCGAGCTAAGCACGGAGCAGGGCGAGGGACCAAGCGTCGAGATCAACCTGTTCCACCTGATCTTGGCGGCAGCAGCGCGGGTGTTTCGAGAGCGGCCCGACCTAAACCGCTTCGTATCGGGTGGAAAGATCTACCAGCGTCGCCACATCGAGCTGTCGTTCGCGCTCAAAAAAGAGCGGAGCGACAAAGGCGCGCTGACCACCACCAAGCTGCGCTTTTCTGGTGAAGAGAGCGTGCGCGAAGTGGCCTCGATGACCCGCAGCGCGATCACCGTGGGTCGCAGCAACCAGCCAAACCAAGCCGACAAAGAGATGTCGATTTTGACCCGGCTGCCAGGACCACTTTTGCGGCTCATCATGTGGCTCCAGCGAGGGCTGGATGCCTGGAACTTGCTGCCGTCCGCGCTGATTGCGCCCGACCCAATGTACGCCAGTCTGTTTTTCGCCAACCTTGGCTCGATCGGCCTCGACAGCGCCTATCACCACCTGTTCGAGTACGGCAGCGTGTCGTTCTTTGCGGTCATCGGACGGATTACCAAGTTGCCGTTTGTGGATGGCCATGGCGCGCTGCAAACCCGACCTGGCATCAGCATCAAGTACACGTTCGACGAACGAATTACCGACGGCTTTTACTGCGCCCGCAGCCTCGAACTGCTCAAGGGCTACATCGAAAACCCCCGCAGCCTTCACGCTGCGCCAGCAAGGACTTAGCATGTCGCGGATTCAGCTTAGTAGACCGAGCATTACAGACGAAGAAGTCCAAGCCGCCGAGCGAGCGCTGCGCTCACGCTGGCTGGTCTATGGCCCCGAAAACCGTGCGTTCGAGGACGAGCTGGCCGCAGCCTGTGGGAAGCGCTACGCCGCAACCGTCAGCTCGGGAACGGCGGCGCTACACCTGGCCCTGCTCGCGATGCCCCAACCCCTACAAGAGGTTCTGACGCCCGCGTTCACTTTCCCAGCGACCGCCAACGTCGCTCAGTTTGTGAAAGAGCCGCCGCAGGTTCACCTGGCGGACGTCGATGAATCGACGTTTTGTCTGCCAGAATCGACGGTCACGGCCTGGCTTCGGCAGCGACGTGGCCCGGCCATGGTGGTGCATCAGTTTGGCTATCCGTCACCGCTACCAATGGGACTCGACGATCTGCTGATCTCGGATGCGGCGTGTGCGGTTGCGGTGAAACCGGCGCTTGGAGGACGACTTGCCTGCCTGTCGTTTCATCCTCGCAAACTGCTCACCACTGGGGAAGGCGGCGCGATCTTGACCGATGACGTTGCGGTCATTGAATCGGTGCGTCGGCTGCGTGCCCATGGACTGTGTGCGGTACCCGGCGAAGAGGTGATGGAGCTGCCGGAAAGCGGACTAAACTACCGACTGGCTGAGGCAGCGGCAGCGATGGGACGAGTGCAGCTTCGGCGCTTGCCCGCACTGACCTTACGCCATCGCGAGCTGGCCGAGCACTATCGCAGCAGGCTAAGCGATTCCAACCTGGGATTTCAGGCCGATCACCCGGAGCGGATTTGGCAGACCTTTGCGGTGGTACTACCTGCCGGAATCAGTCGAAAGGCCGTCCGGGCCGAGCTGCAAGCGGAGGGCATCGAGACCCAGATCGCCTCGTACGGACTGCATCGTCTTTCGGCATTCCGCAACGCGCCACGCTTTGCGGCCCATGGCGAATCGTCCGAGCTGCGGGTGACCGATCGCCTACACGATCGCGGGCTGGCGCTTCCTCTGCACAGTGAGCTTTCCAAGGATGATGTCGATCGCGTCTGCGCGGTGCTCCGAAAAGCCTTGGCCTTACCGACGGTTAGAGCAACCGACTCCTAGTCGCTCGGGATCGCCAAAATGCGCGGATCTTTTTCCGCCAAGGGGCGTTTCGAGCAAGCAAGGAGTTTGAAGATGAAGACGCTGCTTGCACTGCCCCTGCTCACGCTGCCCGTGCTCTGCACCACTGCCTCGGCCACGCCGCTGCGGAACCAGGTCGGCACCTACGAGCTTCAGGTCATGACCGATGGCGGCCAGGCCCCGACCTACTATCACAATGGTGAAAACTACGTGATGGGTCAGCGAGGCCAGCGCTACACGCTGCGGATTCACAATCACTCCGGCCGTCGCGTCGAAGCGGTGGTTTCGGTCGATGGCCGCGATGTCGTGGATGGACGCACGGCCGACTTCCGCAGCAAGCGGGGGTATCTCGTTCAGCCGTGGGGATATGTGGATGTCGACGGCTGGCGCGTCTCCCAAGGTGAAGCGGCGGCGTTCCGATTTTCGTCGGTGGCAAACTCGTACGTCGGTCGCACTGGCTCGGCTCGCGAGGTTGGTGTTGTTGGGGTGGCCATCTTCCCAGAGCGTTATGTTGCGCCACCACCGCCGCCTCGGCCGCTGTACGTCCCTCGACATGAGCTGTACGACCGAAGTGGCGATGGCTATGAGGAGCAGCGAGCGCCAGCCGCCAAGTCTGCTCCGAGTCCAGAAGGGGGAGCCCCGTCTTCATCGAGCGCCCCGATGTCGCCGATGGATGATCGCGCAGCGAACGGTGGTGGAGCCCTGGCCGAGCGGGACTCGGTGAGACGAGACAAGCGTCCGGGTCTTGGCACGGGCTTCGGTGAGCGCGTAAATTCTCCGGTCGAAGAGGTCGTGTTCTATCGTCAGAACCCGGTAAGCCCGGCAGTCATCCTTGGACTTCGCTACAACGACCGCAGTGGCCTGATCGCAATGGGGGTCGATGTCGATGGAGACGGCGACCACCTACACGACACCTATCTACGCCGCAGCGCCGAACCCTTCGTGACGCCTCGACGCTACGCCGATCCGCCTGCTGGGTGGCCGTACTAATCCGCTCAAGTCCTCGGGCCACGATCGCCTAAAACAGGCGTTCATCCACCGAGACAGTGTCACCGGGCTGTAGAAAGAAGGTCAGCGAGCCCTCGGCGATGGACTTGAAGTTGACGATCAGCGTCTCGGCTTTCCCTGCCGCAACCCGGGTCACCCGCACTCGTTCCCTTGCCGCCATCGGAGTCAGGCCCCCGACCATGCTAACCGCCTGCTCCAGCGTCATGCCCTCGACGTAGTTGATGGTGCCGGGACTGCGCACTTGGCCGATGAGGACCACCTTCTTGCTGTGTACTTCCTTCAGAAAGACCGTCACCTGCGGTGCCTTCAGAAACACCTTGAGCCGCTCGGTCAGCGCGTCGGCAACCTGCGCGGTGGTCTGGCCTCGCACGATCTGGCGACCAATCAGCGGCACATCGATCGCGCCCTCGGCAGATACTCGATAGATGCCAGTCAGCTCCGGCTCGCCGTAGACCCGAACCTCGAAGACATCGTCGGGGCCCAAGCTCATATCGACATGCGGTGGCGGCGTCGCTTCCCGCACCACCACACCCGGCGGCACCGGACACCCCGGCAGCGTGGAAAGCCAAAGCAGCGCCAGCAGGACGTGATCAAGCAGCCGCATCCGACGTGGCAGCCACGATCGACGTTCGTCAGTACGAGAGATCGGCTTTGAACAGCACGACATGCTTAAGGAAGCCAGCATCCATCCGCGTGCCCGCACCGTCAACGAAACCGAAGTCGGTGATGTCGGCGAGCAGGCTGTAACTGAGCCCGGCCTGGAGCCAGCTTAGCGGACGATAGCTGGCTTCGGCATTCAGGCTGACCAGCACATCGCTGCGACTGGTGGCACCGTTTTTATAGGCTCGATAGTACAGCGTCGATGGGGCAACGAGCGGTCCATAGGCGCGCAGATACGTCTCAAAGCCCGCAGACAGCCACAGCGACCGCCACGGGTTGTGCTCGTACGAAATGTAGAGCCGATCGTCGCGCAGGTAGGTCGCGTAGATCGAGTCGAAGAAGTCGCGTGCCCAGCCGAGCCGCAGGTTCATTCGGGGCACGAGCAGAAGCCGCGCCTCAAGCCCACCGACAAAGTTGTTATAGCGGTAGGCAGTCAGATCGCCCACGAGCTGCGGCGACTCCGACATCCCGTAGTGCAAGCTGTTGCCGTAGCCGAGGTACAGCGACACGCCGAGCCAGGTCGAGATCAGGCTCTGCACGCCCGCGGTGATGCGCAGCGGTGCCGAGTTCGGGATCACCGCGCCGTCGCCGTAGTAGCTGGTCCAGGACGAACGGACATCGAGCCTTACCTGGGTCTGCGGCAGCACCCGATAGGCACCCCACAGCGAGACATCGTTTTGAAACGAGCGCCCTCGCGACAGCTCACTTTGCACGTAGTGGTCGAAGCGCAGCGACTCGGACAGGCCGATCTCCAGCGGGCCGCCAAAGGGCCGGTACATCCCAAGCAGGCTCAAGCGCTCAAACACACGCGGCGCGAAGGTCTGGGTGGTCGCCACTTCCAGGTTGCGAGCGTCGTTGGTGACCAGAAACTGGTTGTACAGGCGAAACGACAGCGGATCGCCTTCTTTGATGCGCAGGTCGGCGTCGCTCTGGGCGTTGACCTGCTGCGGGTAGCCGATCCGGGCATCGCGAGAGAAAAACTGGCGATACTCGACAGCAGCCCCAAAGCGAAACTTCAGAAACTGGCGCGAGTCGATGTCGAGTCGCTGGGGAGGCCGAGTCGCCAGGTCGACGTGAGCCCGCAGCCGCAGCACACCGGCACCGCCAGCTTGGCTCGACATCAGCATGTTGCTGTCGTAGCCAAGCTCGGTAGAAATGCCCGGATGAATCACCAGCCCATCGCCAAGCACCTTAAAACCGGGGCCTTCGCGAAGCTGCGTCCCTGGATAGACCTCAAACGGGCCATAGGGCACGTACTGCGCCTGTGCCGTTTGGGTGACGGCACCGAGCAGCAAGGCACAGAGCCCTGCCAGTGGCTTAGCGAGCGGGGCGGAACGCACTGGCTGGATTGGGGCGGCTCGGGAGTTCTAGCCGCACGGGGCGAATGGTTTGCAGCTCTGAAGGCCCGGCTTTGGGATCATCACCCTGCCCGCCTCCCGAGACAGAAATCGAAGTAGCACGTGAGCCGGTCACCAGCTCGTTGCCGACGCAGCCCTCGGCATCGGTACGAAGCTGCCGCGATAGATCAAGGGCTCGCTGGACCCGCTCCCGTTCGGCTTTTTCGCCCGCCTGATCGCCACGAGCGACGGCTGCCTCCAGGGCCGCAATCGCGACCTGGGTGCTCTCGAAGGTCTGCTGAAGCCCACGCAAGCGCTCGTACAGACAGGCCTCTTTGACCTTGTCACCCTTGTCGGTGGCGGACTTACGCAGCGCCTGCACCTGACTGACCGATGAGCGCTGCTCGGCGATCGCAAGCTTGCTATCGACGGCAGGTGCGGCGGGTGTTGCCGGGGTAGCGGTCACGGCTGGTGCCTGCGTCGAAGCGGGCGTCGGTGTCGAAGCGGGTGCCGGAGTCGAAGGGGTTGGCCTTGGCGGCTCGGCCTGAGCATTCTTGCCAACGTCAGCGCCCGCAGCCCACAAACGGGCTGGTGTGGCGACGGAAAGTCCGACCGCTACCGCCAAAACCCAGGATTGTGACAAGCGAGGGGTACGCATCCGTGAAACCGATACAGCCAGCTTAGGTCAGCCGAGTGTGCTCCGTCAATGAGCGAGACCACAAGAGCGTCGCCGGACACGCCGGAGCAGTGAGCATGTTGGCGGGAGTCAACGCGTGCCCGACTTACGGGGAGTGCGGGGTTACGGGCTCGGCGGGCGGGGTCGGATCGGCGGGCTTTGACTTTTGGCGGGTGCGGGCGGCTTTCTTGCCGGTGGCCGAGCGGTACTCACGGGTCGCCCGATACAGGCTGCGCAGATCCTCATTACCGACCATCTTGGAACGCTGATCGACGCTGGTGGCGATGTTGCTGATCTGCTGGTGGCGCTGGTGGTCGAGCGCTGCCTCGGACTCGATGATCAGCTCAAGCAGCTTGCGCGCCGGCTCCTTATACTTGCGAATCTGCGCGATCTGGTCGGTCAGGCTCCTAAGCGACTGCACATCGCTGTCGAGGATACCGGCCCGTGCGCCGTTCGCCTTTTGCTGGCTGGCCACCTCGGTCATCACGGTGTCGAGCCCCTCGCGCTCTCGACGCATTCCGGTCATTGCTCCCGGCGGCAGGTCGGTAAGCAGGCTCGCAATCGGCGTGCAGTCAATCTGCAGATCGCCCGCTACAGGATTCTTGGGATCTTTGGCCATGGTCCTACATCTCCGTCTCGCGAAGTGCGAGTCCTACAAGGACTAGCACCCGACTTTTCAGCCGCAAGGCGAATTTCCCCACAAGTCAGTCCATCCCCCACCACCAGTCGCCGCCACCTCGGCTGGAAGTGAGCCAAGCATCACTTGAAGGTGAACCAGGCATCACCTGGAGGCGAACCCGCGTCACCTGGAGGTGAGCACCCCATCACTAGGAATAGAAACGCCATCACCAAGAAGTGAACCCAGCATCCCTTGGAGGTAAACCGGCCTTCGACCCGATCCAAGCAACCTTCACCAGGAGCTGGGGTGGGGTTTGCCTGGGGTAGTTCCAGGCATCACCATCAGCTGGCCAGCGGGCGGCTTGAGTCGCTCCATAAATGGCTCCTATCGAGTGACCGTGCTACTGATTGCCTCCTCCATTTTCCGCAGGAGAGGCTAATGAACCCCAGCAGTGTGCTACACGTCCCTCTCGATAGGCCCCCGCAGGCTATTTCGTTGACCGTCCGGTCGCTGCTATCACGAGTTGTCTTGGGTGGCATTCGGGTGCCGAAGTTCCAGCGACCGCTGCGCTGGCGATCCGACGATGTGGTGAAGCTGTTCGACAGCCTGCTGCGAGGCTATCCAATCGGCGCGCTACTGTTCTGGAAGCGCCCCGCAGAAAAGGATGATGGCTACAAAATCGGAGGAGCCAAGCTACCAGTACCAGAGAGTCCCGATGCCTGGTGGATCGTGGATGGGCAACAGCGCGTCACCGCACTGGCGGCGGCCCTGCTGGAGCTGGACCATGGCGGAGAGAAACAGTGGGTGGTGCGCTATGACCCAGCTCAGCGGAAGTTCCTGGCAGGCCCGCCGGAACCCGCTGAGCTGGGGAGAGTGGTTCCCCTGTCCGCGCTGGGCGACCTCCGACGCTTGGGGCGCTGGCTTCGTCTGCCAACGATGGCTCTCGATGAAGCAGAACAGGGCGAGCTGGAAGAGGTCCAGCAGCGCATCCTCGACTACGAGCTGTCGGCGTACCTGATGGAGACCGACCAGCCGGACGCGCTCAAGGGGGTGTTCGCCCGGATGAACACCACCGGGGTCAGGATGCGGTCCGAAGAGGTCTTCCAGGCGCTGCTCGGAACCGATCGACCGGGTCACCGGGGACTGGACCTAGTACACCTTCAGACTGTCTGTGATCTGGACGGCTTCGGCATGCCCTCTCGCGATGACGTCTACAAAGCCGTCTTGGCAATGTCGGGGCAAGATCCCTCGCGGCGCGTCGAACTGCTGAACGACGAGGCACTCGCCACGCTGGTCAGCCCAGAGGCCGCCGAAGAAGCGCTGACTCGGACGGTGGCCTTTTTGCAAGCGGCCCCAGATGCAGCAGAGCCCGGCTGCGGCATCCCCTTCTACGGCTTCATCCCCTATCCGATGGTCTTCGGGCTACTGGCGCGCTGGTTCCATGTCTTCCCAGATACCTCTCGTCTGACTCGGATCGAGCTGGCTCGCTGGCTGTGGCGAGGGGTGGTCACCGGGACGCACGAACGGGCGGCTGTCTCGAGGATGCGAGAGCAGGTCCGCCAGATCAAGGGCGACTCTGCCGATCTCGCCGTCTCTGCGCTACACCGAGCGGTCGGTGAGCCACTGCGCGTGGACTGGTCGCTCGACCGATTCGACACCCGCAATGCCAAAAGCCGGGTCGAGCTGCTGGCGCTGCTCAGCTTGTCACCGCGCTATCGCGATGGTGGTGAAGTTTCGTGGCGAGCGCTAACATCGTCGGGTGAACGAATCGCCCGGGAGATTTTCCGTGTCCATCCCAAGGATCGCGATCGGCTGGCCCAAGACGAACAGATCCTGATCACGAGCGCAGCCAATCGGGCCCTGCTTGACACCCAGCACACCGGGATTCAGGCGGAGCTGCGAGACTGGGACCCGGTGGCAGACCAAGCAGCGCTCAGCAGCCACCTGATCGATGACGAACTGTTCCGTCACCTGGTACACGAGGACATGGCGGCCTTTGTGCGACTGCGTGCCCCCAAGGTGCAGACGTTGGTGTCTCGGTTTCTGACCCAGCGAGCGGGCCTGGGCAGTCCACGGCTTGGTCCAACCGAGCGGTACGCCGACCCGGACCCAGAGCTAGACTTCCCCGCTTCTGCAACCTGGCCTGCCGATTCCGAATCGGAGTCAGCGGACGAAGACGTACGTACGCCATGAGGAGTCCTGCATTCACCAGTACGCAGACGGCCTTCGAGGTGTGGCTGCCCGGTCAGCGGGTGGGCTGGCTGGAGCGCGCAAGCACAGGACTGACTCGATTTACCCCAGATGGGACGTGGCAAGCCGAAGGTCAACATCCACGTCTCGGCCTGGACTTCCTGCGAACCCCTGGACCTCACGCGACAGGCTCGGGACAACTGCCGCCGTGGTTTGAAAACCTGCTGCCCGAAGAGGGTAGCGCCCTACGCCACCGGCTCGCCCGGCTGCACGGACTGCGCGAGACGGACAGCCTGGGCCTTCTGTCTGTCTTGGGCTGTGACCTCCCTGGAGCCGTTGAGGTTCGACCGATCGCCGCACTCAGTCCACAAGACTCGATGGTGGACTCGACAGCAGCGAAGCCTCGCCTGTCTCAGGTAGAAGACTCGCTGCCGATTCGACTGCGATTCTCGCTCGCCGGGATGCAGCTCAAGCTGTCGATGGGCGCACAAGGCTCGCACTTTGTCCTGCCGGGGCGGAGCGGCACAGGGGACCACTACATCGTGAAGCTTCCCGGCCAGGAGTTCCCAG
>JBGAUT010000065.1:0-25319 GCA_044228505.1 Polyangia bacterium
CGAAAACTGCCCCTTGGCTTCGCTCAGTGACAGGGAAATGATTCCGCATTTCTCGACGGAAAAGATGTTGTGCGGGACATTGTCTGGGCCACCTATTCCATCGAGAAAGCGCTGTTCACTTTCACGTTGGGAAGTGAGCGGGAAGCGGCTATGTCCGGTGGCTGTCTTCGAGAAGTAGCCGATGTGGGGGTTGTTCACGGACTTGAGCGAGCAGAGCTAACTCGCCCATCATGATCCATGTCACAACCAACGCGAGCGATGACTTCCCACGAACAGACTCCTAAGTACATCCCGTAGAAGCGCCCCGCTGCTGCCAGTCGGATTCGAAGATTTTCCGCAGCGAGAGTCTACCTGTGTCGAGCATGCACTGTGCTTGATACAGCGTGCTAGAGACAGATACCTAATGAACTCCTGATACGTTCCGCGAAGGATTCATTTTCCGACGCTGGGAAGTTCTTCCTAATAGCCTCTCTTTGACCGCCTTCGCTTCCTTCTCTGTCTCTTATTCGACCTTCCGAGTTGCTCCACTCCTGTTCGATTCCCTTTTCTTCTACAGGTGTGTCAGATGTGGAATGCACAGCAGCATGCTCGGCTGCGTATGTGCACCCATCGATACGCGTCGGAGATCTAGGCTGACGCAGTGGAATCTGTTGCCCAGGGTGCGGGCGTGGCGCAAGACCAGTGGCAGGACGTTCACACCGCGACGTTCAAGGGGTCGGATGAGGGGAACTTCTCAACCCGATCCACAGATACGGCTTTGCCAAGGTACGAAATGGACTCCCAACCGATCGGTTCCCAGTGCTCATCGTGTACTCCCGCACACAGAGATTCTTCGCTCCGACTATCGACGACAAATTCCAGACATAGGCGTTCCCATCTTAGTTCTCTGAGTGCAATGGGAATGGCGATTTCCGACTCAATCACTCGCACGGAGTAGCCGAAGCGAACGGACCACCTAACGTGCGCACAAGCCAGGCCGATGTGCGAAATGGGGCTCCCTCTCAACGACAACTCATCACTTTAGGGCTTCCCTGATCGTGTCTTCACGCTTCCGAAAATAGGATCGCGGCTCTCCACTTTGTATTACGATAATGGAAAGTGCCTATCGACAGTGATCTCCGCATAGAGCGAGTTATCTACTTCCTGGCCCAGGCCACTGCGGGTCAGTGGGATGAGAGAATTCCGCTTGATGACGAGGGCAGTGCTCGACTATTGGAGCTGGAGTACGGAGTCAACATGCTGCTCGATGAGTTGGCGCAGACACGGGCGTCCAGCGAGTCGCGACAGCGCGAGATCGAACAGCAGGCTGCTCAGCTAGCCGAGCATCAACAAGAGATGCTGCGGCTACTCTCCACTCCGGTGATCAGCGTGTGGCCCGGCGTCCTTGCACTACCCATCATCGGTGAAGTCGGTCCGGAACGCGCCGCCACCATGACTGAGTCCGTGCTGGATCGAGTTGTTAGTGAACGTGCGACTCACTTCATCCTCGATTTGACCGGAATGATGGCAGTCGGTCCAGATACAGCGAGATCGCTCCTCCGCATGGCACAAGCGGTTCGACTGCTCGGTGCGCGTTGTCTCCTCACCGGAATTGGTCCACAGCTTGCCAGCGCACTGGTCGGTCTCACGTTTGAGCTGAGCGATCTGACGGCACTACCGACCCTAGCCGATGCGATCGCTCATGTGTTCCAAGAGCGCGGCGTACATCTCGTATCACACAAGAAATAAGAAGAACTCTATATGCCTATTCAAGTCGAAGAATCCAAGACTCCCAAGGGACGTAGGATGATGCTCGCGAAAGTCAGTGGGCTTGTCTCGATGGCCGATGCGGAGGCGATGGGGCAGCTACTCCAACCGGGCCAGCCGTATCACCACGCGCTGGTACTCTCCATCGTCGACAAGAGCACCGACTACCACCCTGACGCTCGCCGTCACTTCAAGACCTTCAACGGTAACTTTGACCGAATGGCCACCGTCGTTTCCAGCGTGCTACTGCGCGCTGCCATCAACTTCATGATGAAAGTCGGTGGTTCGGGCGACCGCATGCAAATGTTCTCGACAGAGGCAGAAGCAGTCTCTTGGCTCGATAGCTAGTTCCCATCCAAGATGTCCTTCCCGTGGAACTGGGAGGGCGGCGATATGGCGATGGCGGTTTGATTGGGAGTTGAGGAGTGTGCGTTGGGCGGGCGAGCATCCTTGCTACGGCCACCGATACAGACTCCGCCGAGGAAATCGCTTCGGCATTCTGCACAGAACCCCCAATCCCGGGTCTGTTACCCAAGTCAGATCTGGTTACAGCGAGCGAAAACTGCCCCTTGGCTTCGCTCAGTGACAGGGAAATGATTCCGCATTTCTCGACGGAAAAGATGTTGTGCGGGAAAACCCTGTGCGCGGTTCCGGGAGTACGTTGGTCGCTTCCTCATCAGCAGACAGTTCCTTACTCAGAGATATCTTTGCTTCGTGATGAAGCCAGCCATCTGTGGACGAAACTGAATCCTTATGTGGACGGACGGTTAACGTAGCACGACCTCAAGCTCCACTGGATTGTGGTCACTGTGCTCAAAGTGCAGATCGAGTGTCTCGACGCGGCGTAGTTCAACGCCCGGTGACAGTAGGAAGCCATCAATTGTCGCATAGCAGGTCGTCTTGTCGTTACGTGGCGCGCCCAAGGTCCGCACCGTCTTCGCCTGCGTTCCCACTGCCCAGGTCCAGCCCGGTGGCGCGAAATCCGCAGGCATGTCGATGAGCCAGGATCGATCATCCTGTCCCTGGTCACAAGTGGGAGTGTTCACGCCCGGTAGCGCCGAGTTCCAATCCCCCCCAACGATGACGTAGTGCCCAAGCAGTTGTTCCTGGAGGATTCTTTCTCGGACAAAGGCCGACTCGAGCTGACGCATGTTGCCAACCGAGTCAAACGCCGTCAGATGGAGGTTTATCACCACCAACTGCTTGCCTCCCACCAACGGCAGTCGCGACAGCGTCATCGTCCGCTTGAGGTTAAACAGCCGATTGGGAAAAGCCTGGCGACCGGGCAAACGCAGACCATGTGATTCGCTCGGAGTTGTACGCAGGAGTGACAGTAAACCGGAGCGTACTCCTCCCATCGGGCGACTGATGGGGACCGGTACAAATGGGACGTTGAAATTCTGGGTGAAGACGTTCGCGTAGCCGGGCAGGGTGTTCGACAGAATCGCTCGCTCATCTATCCCATAGCTGCGCTGGGCGCTCACGTCGACTTCTTGCAGCAGGGCTACGTCGGGTTGCCTGATCCTGAGCACCGACTGAATCGCCGCCAGGTTTTGCTGTATCGCTTCGAGGCTACGGCCGCGAGAGAGCTTGCCACCGTCCATGAAAAAGTCGGTATCTCGATCCATCGCAGCATAGCCAACGTTCCAAGTAAGGAGCTTCACTTGCGAGCCCAGTGGCCCAGCCATCCCTCCGCTCACTTGGTATGTTTCGTGCGTTGGGGGAACCCACTCGGTCAGCAGCAGCGCAGCGATTCCCATTGCCCCCAGCGCAACCAGTACCAGTGCGCCCGACAGACCCACGCGAACGAACGTCCTTCGCTTCATCGGTCCATTCTATCAGATGATCCCGGCGTGGGCAGTCATGGTGATTGCTCGCTGAGCAACGAACAAGCGAGCGTCTACTTGGGAACCGAGGGACACGCCGATAGTTGTTTGTGTGCGAGGTTGTTTCCCGTTTTGCATTCTGCGACTGGATGGCCCCCTTTTCCATCGTCGTTGAGCCGAAGCCACAGGTCATACGGTGGCGGTATTGGATTCAGCCACTCACAGGAGATTCCTACGCAGTCACCCACTGCCACCTCGCGATCGGTCTTGGCTGTGCAAATCATCGGTGCTCGGGTGCTAAGCGGGTCGCCCAAATAAAACGTTGCGGGCAGTCCAGCCGAGAGCGGCGCAGCGCCGCGATTGCAGACCAATCCAGAGAGCCTAAACAGTTTCACACAGTCTCCGACATCGGGAGGAAATTCGATTCGGCCGGTTGGATCCGGTCGCGGCTCGGCACCGGGCATCAACGATGCGAGGTTCTGGCGATAGGTATTGTGAACTTTCCAGCTATCTTGCTCGCGCACAGGAACGGTGCGGTCGTCGGAAATGTTGGTGATGTGATAGCTGTGCTGATTCCATAGGGGCCTTGCTGCGGACCAGCGATCTTCGGGATCTTCGAGTACCCGAACACCGTAGGTTGCTCCGGTGTGTTTGATCCCGAGCTCGGTCGAAAAACGCCCCATTCGACAGGAGTCATTCTGAGAACTGTCAGAAGCGACGACGATCTCTGCATGTCCGTCTCCATCCACATCAGCAATGACTGGTTCATCCAGTACGGTTCCCGAAGTGACCGGAGCCGCGAAGAGTTTTTTGCCATCGCGACCATGAAAGACCCGCAGCCAGCATTCATCACGGTACACGACTTCGGCCACGCCATCGCCGTTGAAGTCGAAGACCGAGGAACCAGTGCTTCCCGACGACAAATCTTGTGTCTCGGACTGCCACAGAACGCCGTCATCCCGTCCCTGACATTTGATGGGCAGCGGTGTCATCGCGCAGTCAGGACTATACACATAGTAATATGAAGCACCTGCGGTGCCTATTTCTGGTCGACCATCTCCATCGAAATCCGCGATGGTCGGCGCTCCTCCCCAGCCATTTTGCGCAGACTGTGGTGGCATCAGTAGCCGATTTCCGCGGTAGTCAATGATCGACACCTTCTGGTCATCCATTCTCGAACTGACCAGCGCAATGTCCGGCCTGCCATCCGCATTGAAATCCGCGATCCCGGCGTACCCACCTCCCAAGGATTTCATGACCGAAGGGGTCTTATCGGCTCCAGTCATTCCGTCAAAGACGTTGTGGCCGGTAACCACCTCTGCTCGGCCATCCCCATCGATATCTGCAACCGCCGGAATCGTGCCCCATGCTCCTTCCTCGATGATGTTCTTATTCCACAATGGTTGGAGCTGCGGTTTGGGATTGATGATGTAACGGTATGCTGCCGCGCCCACGATGATTTCTGGCAACCCTTCACCATCTAGGTTGGCAAAGGCAATCGCATAGTCTCGTACGCACAGCAGTCCGGCACCGATCTCGGAGCGACTCGCCAAGACCGCCCCGGTGTGATCAAAGACCGTCAATCCACTGGCCACAGCGACGATCTCCACTTTGCCGTCTCCATCGAGATCCGCGACTCCAAGGTTGCTACAACCCGGCCCCGGAGTCTGTTTGTCCCACTTTACCGAACAGTCTTTGCCGTTGAGCGCGATGAGATGGGTCGAGCCAACATATCCTGCTGTAAAGACGATCTCGGTATCACCATCGCCATCGAGGTCGATCACGACCGGGGTCGACAGCACGTCTTTGTAGCCAGGCACCATGGCTCCCTTTGGCGGCCACTGACACTTCACGACCGGATTGCGGAATTCTTCAATTGGGAATCCAGCACCTGCACACATGGAATCGCTGCGGCCACGCGGTGGCATCCCCCACGGAATGCAAGCGCAGCGTTCACTCACTAGATCAGGGGGACAGGCGCAAGCGGTGTCATCCTGACAGTCGTTGTCGGTCCTGCAGTCTCCGCGATCTGGATAGCACCGCCGATCGATGCAGCGTCTTCCGCTTTTGCAGTCGCTGTCGTGTTCGCAGGCGCGGCCTGGACCGGGACCGTCCTCATCCTCTACCATTCGATCTGCGGAGCATCCTGCGAGCATGCTGCAGCCCAAGCTGACCAAGAACGCTGCCGTGCAACACTGTTTCCACGCGCTGATTCGAGGGATCATGCTCAACTGCGTACATCGGGGAGAGTAGGGTGGTCAATGGGACACTCACGCGAGGTCCGGCTTCTCGAAACCACGCAGTGTACCGTCCGCCGTATCTGTCTGGGCCACTTGGGTCTACAATGTTCGGAATGCGGCGAATTCGAGGAATCAAGGCCCTGTTGCATGATGGAGTCGACCTGACCAGTGACCTGGTGCGCGAAGGGATGGAGTCCTCGGCCCGCACGGTGCGTCGCGTGACCGATCGGGTGGAACCGATTGCCGGTGCAGCTCGCGTCATCGATTCGGTGCGTCAGCTTTCGACCCTCGGAGTGATTCAGACCATCAAAGTAGTGAACCGAGCCGTGCAGAAGGTAAGCGATGCCGGTCTCGATCTGGTGGAACAGCTCTCCCCTTCGTCAGCGGGCTCTGCGCAAAGTACCAGCGAGGCATCACCTGTGGTGTCGATGCGATCCGATGTGGTGAAGACCTCCGGCTGGGTCGCGGACGCTGCGCTCGGACTGGTGAATGCGATTGTGGGAGATCACCTGCATCGGGAAGGCAACGAACTCGATCTAGGAATGAGCTTTCGGATTGGTGACTCCTATGTGGAGTTTTCGAAGGATGCGTGCTCTGTCATTTTGCCCAACCCGAGTCCGAAGGTTGCGCTGTTTGTGCATGGTCTAGGAACCACAGAGTGGTCCTTCTGCCTCGGTTCGCAGACCTATCACGGCGAGCCCGGCGTGAGCTTCGGCTCTCTGCTCGCACGAGACTTGGGATATACTCCGGTTTGGTTGCGCTACAATACTGGTCGCCACGTGTCCGAAAACGGACGCCTGCTGGCGGCCCAACTGGAGCGATTCCTACAGACGTATCCAATCCCTATCACGGAGTTGGTTCTCGTGGGACACAGCATGGGGGGACTGGTGGCACGCAGTGCCTGTCACTACGCCAGTGTTGAGTCACGCCGCTGGCCAAGTTTGGTGAGCCACGTATTCTGTCTAGGCTCTCCGCATCGAGGTGCTCCCCTTGAGAAGCTTGGTAACGTATTGACAGGGGTGCTAGGGTCGATCGATTTGCCGGGCACCCTGATTCCGGCACGGATTCTGGCGGGACGGAGTGCTGGGATCAAAGACCTGCGGCACGGGGCACTGCTAGACGAAGATTGGGTCGGTCGCGATCCGGACGCACTGCAAAGCGAAGGACAACGCGAGGTGCCACTGCTACCTTCTGCTAGTTACCACTTTGTCTCTGCGACCGTCACTTCCGACCCGGAGCACCCGCTGGGGCAGATCATGGGTGACCTGTTGGTACGTGTGCCGAGTAGCTCTGGTCCTGTGATGCATACCTCGTCTTTTGCCATCGAAACGCTCCGATTTGGAGGTGTGATGCATCACCAACTTCAGAATCATCCAGCCATTTACGAAGTGCTGCGCAGCGCGTTGGATCAAACAGGATCAACCGGCAAATAAGAGTCATGTGAAATCATTCTTATTTGTCTATCTTTGATGGAATTTTTGTCTGTTTGGTTGTCCTCAAAAAATGCCATGCTAGAAGCTAACTCATAGTACGCTAAAGCTACTGTCGTAGAAGCGACAAGGGGCTGGCACTCACTTCGCTATCCCAAGTGCCCGAACACACATTTGTATTTCCCAGATTGGAGAGGTTTTCATGCGAAACGAATGGTTCACTCTAGTAGCGGTGGTTGGCTTGGCTGGTTGTGGCAGTAGTAGCTCCACGGACCTACCTGCGTCGTACTCGGCCTTTTACAACGTAAAATCAATTTCATCTGACGCCAGCACTGTCATCATCAACACTTCGGACTTACCGGATCACAAGTCGCCATTTTACGGAAAAGCCAGTGCTTCCTACGAGGCCTACAACGGCACCAATCCAAATTTCAGCACGGCGATCAACTTGATGGGCATGATTTCCGATCCAACGCTTGCTGCGCAGGACATCACGTTTCGGATTCCGAGAAACCCGACCGTGGACAATGCACACACCGCAACCACCGGAGGTGCGATCGGCATCGCCATCAACGGTGTGGTTCTATTTAACCAATACAACGGGGTGGGAGCGCTGCTGAACAGCTTGGAATTCAACAATCTGGACCAGTACAACGGACATCCGACACCGGCACCCAGCCTTCAGTATCACTATCATACGGAGCCGCTCTATCTGACCAAGAAGTTTGGCAGCGGGGCACTCATCGGCTTCCTACTCGACGGTTTTCCGGTCTATGGTCCCGTCGAAAACGGTGCGCGATTGCTGACGGCCAACCTGGACAAGTACCATGGTCACGAGCATGCGACGACCGAGTACCCCGGCGGCATCTATCACTACCACATCACCGATGATGCGCCTTGGATAAACGGCGGCAGTTACTATGGGAAGCCTGGCACGGTCACAAGGTAGTCGAGGGGGTTCCGTGCGAAGCGCCACCGCTATGGGTTTCTGCCGTCGGTTGGTCGGATTGCTGATGGTGGTGCTCGGGGTGGGATGCCCGTTTTCGGGACTCCCACCGCACACGATCGAGCAGGGAGACCAGACGCTCTCTTACCATAACGGAATCCTGCTACATGAGGGCACTCCATTCACCGGGGAACTGATGGATCGATCGGATCCACAGATGTTTCGGAAGACGCTTTTACTGATTTACCGGTTGGAAAATCTCGACGTACCCTTTTTTGAACGCAAGGTCGGCCGCAACGTCGAACACAGCGTCGGACAGCCGCTCGAACGCATGGTGAACCGCAGCTTGTCCGACGGGCTGTTTCAGCGTGTGGTTCACCATGCGGTTCGTCGTGTGGTTCGCAACGTCGGACGCATCGTCGAACAGACTTTGGGACGAAGCTTCGATCTCAGCCTCGCACGCAACATCGGATAGACACTGGTTCGCATCGTGATCGATCGGCGCTGCGAATGGGAAGTTGGGTGCTCAATATCGGGATGGAGGCCGTGCAGATTGTGTCTCCAAAGGAACCGAGCGGCGGCGGTCGACGGAACAGATGGCTCGGCTGTGTATGCGCCTGATACGCTTTGGGGACCGTGACGGACTTGGAACGAGCGAGGCAACACGCACTCGGGGCGGACCGTCCGTCCGTGGCAGCAGGAGCGCGCACCAACGCGACCTGGCAGGTAGGGAAATCGTTGGGATCAGGAATTGGGTGTTGGGGGCGGAAGAAGGGATCGGTTTTCGCGAGTCGTACAGGTTGCGAGGACTGGCTCGGCGTCCAGAGACGGCAGTGGAGCAGCGAACCGTCGCCTCGTGATGGCCATCATTGGGCTGCAAGTCAAGGGCTCAGCGCTGTGCGAGGCGGCCCGCGCCGGTCACGTCGAGATCGTCCGGGTGCTCCTCCAGCACCAGGCACCCATTGACAGCACTCGCTCGGTGGATCAGCTCACGCCGCTGCAATACGCTGCGCTTCAACACCACAAAGACGTGGCGATGGCGCTGCTCGCTGCGGGAGCCGATCCGATGAAGCTGTCGAAGGACGGTGAGCGGGCCATCGAGCTGTTGGTCGCGGAGATGCGCAAAGATGCACCCGAGCTGCAACCGCTGCTTGCGAAGTACCTCAACCCCGATGGCCAACCGAAACCGCCGAACCTGCCACCGGGAGCCGGCCAGGCTGGGGCTCGCTGCGTCGAGCACGCCGACTGTGACGCCAATCAGCAGCTGCGCTGCCAGCCTTCGTCCGGGGTGAAAAGGCCCTTTACGGGAGTCTGTCAGGCGGCCCCCCCGCCGGGAGAACATAGATGAGCACGCCGAGCTTCCCGAGCTGGCTCATGGCCTTGTCTGTGATGATCGGCCCTGGCTGCACGCAACACATCCGTCTCACTGAGGTGAGCGGAAGCTCGGCTGCCGATGCCGATTCCCAGAGTGGACCAGAAGGACTTCCTGGCGGAGCGGTCAGGCTTGAGCGCTTCCGTGATGACAGCACAGATGTTCCCATCGATCTCTTCGAAGGCCGCGGCGAGGTGAGCTGGCCGGCTCATCGGCGAACCCACTGGCTACGGATTGAACTCGATCATGCCCCCATCGATGAACATACCCCCTTGCGCTGCGAGCTAAGAGCGACTCCGGAGACCGCCCAGCTCCACCTCGATGCCTGGAGCGAATCTGGAGTAAAGCTGCCGGAACATCACGACACGCCGCCTGGGCTCTATGTCGCAGAAATTTTCCTCGACAAGCCTGCCCCGGTCTTGCTGCGCATCCAGGCCGAGCGACCCGAGTACTCTGCACGCTTTGCGGTCCACTGTAGCTGGCACTGCAGAGAAGACCCCGCACCACGTCATCGCTACCACGGAGTCCCGAAGCCAAAGCCCCAGCAGGGCCAAAACCAAGCGCCCCCCGATCCCTGGGAAATGCCCGAGAATCCTCGACAGGTCCGAATACTCTCGGCCGTGCGCCAAGAGGACAAGCTGATCTTAAGACTCGATCAGGGCAGTAGTGCCGGAGTGAAAGTAGGACAGCGCGGAACCGTACTGTCAGGAAGGAGCGGTCTGGAGCCCCTCGAAGGAGGAAGATTCCAAACGCTCGCGGTCACGGAAAGAGAGTCCGTGGCCGAGGTGATGCTCAAGAGTCTGGGCAACAACAAGCGCGCCGTGATCTTCAGCAAATAGCAACTCGGGGACGTGATAAGGTGGGACGATGTTTGGTGTCGGAACACGTGCTGGAGCGGCTGCCTTGATCGTCTTATTGGCTGGGACTGTAGGTGCGGACGTTGGTCCTCCTCCTCCGCCAAGTCCCACGGATCGGGGTCCGGTCATTCCTCCGGAAGAGAATCCCAACTATCCACGCTGTAAGATCTTGAGCTTCTCCACAGAGCCCGATGGCTCGTTCATTCTCACCATCGACAAAGGGAGTGCGCACAAGCTCAAGGTAGGAATGATTGGCTACATCTTACAAGGCCCCGATTTCACGGAAACCCTGCTCCATACAGAGTTTCACATCGTGAAGATCTTGGATGCCAATCACTCGCTGGCGCGCATTCCGCCAGGACTCCTCAAGCAACTCAATCAGAAGAACAACCGGGCCGTAATCAGTCGGAAATGAAGAGCCGAGTGACTGATTGGGCCGAAGGACCGCTCGCGCAGGGAGTGACCAAGCAAGCGACCCGCTGCACAGCTGGGCTTTAGGCTTGTGGTAACAGACTCAGTGCATCGAGGTCTTGTACTGCGGCTGCGCTGTGAGCGACCGCCGTCCGGGCTCGTGTTTCCGTTTGTAGGTCCTCTACGGCAGCCGTGATCTCCATCCCAATCCCGGCTTAGAGCGAGTGCCTGCGATACTGCCGCCACGCCCCCTCAAATTCTGGAGCACTCGGCACCCCGCACGACGTGAGTCCTTGCAAGTAGAGCGCGAACAGAGCTTAGCTCGACCAGCTCGATGGGATTAGATCGACCGCTACTTGTTTGAAAAGAGGCTCGTCAGTCAGCAGCGCATCCAGCGCCATCCCCTCGGCCTCGCTGAACAGGTTAGCGGCCTTGGTTCGATCGTTCTCTTGCTCCAAGAGCGAAAGCTTCTCTAGGAGCGCTTCTTGGATGGTCAGATCCCGTATGGCGACAATTACCCTCGCAAGACCGCTCAAACGGCGTCGGTGTGATCATCCCGCATTTGAAAACAATCCGGTTCTGCTCGCGCCAGAGTCAAGAAGGGATGCGCGTGAAGTCCTCCGACAAACGGTGAGCGCGAGGTTCCGGCGGGATGTTTCCGTCGTCGATGTCACCGTGCCGATACGGAGGCTCACGAGACAGAGCGGTGATCTTCAGCTTATCTCTCAGATTTCGCTGGGCATCAGAGCCACTGCGGCCGTTCATGCCGTACGTGTCTCCGTGGTCCGCCCACAAGATCCTTCTGGTCCGCGCGCCGCAGTTGGGCCGGATTTGGAGCTCGCAGGGGCGTTTGATGCGGCAGCTCTTCGTTGATGCGGCTAGGGGGATGGATGAACAGATGGCTGGGAAGCGCAGGCCCGACGCCGTCCGGTATGTCCTAGCGGTCGAAACCGGAGAGCTGGACGCCAAAATAACATAGAACGTCCGACGCCGCGGCTCTGTTGTCACCGGACTCCGAACCAAATCACTCAGACTGCACGACCTGACGAAACCGGTCCCTAGAACGTCTTAGCGCACTGTCGCACCCCATCACACATCAGGTGCATGCAGGGCACTTGGCCAAAACGCAGCATTCATTTTCCAACGCGTTCACCGCCATCGCGGCATGATCGGACGATGGGCACCACATTGTCTGAAAGCTTGACCCTGGTCTTGGAGTTTGCCCGCGTTGAGCAGACGGAAGATCCCTGGGCTTTCCGCTTTGTGGCGCAGGACTATCTTTTGCGGACGCCGGGCGGCAGCTTCGAGCGAGCGAGCTTCCCGTGGGATGAACCGCTGCTCTCGGATCTGGTGGCGCTCGCAAGGCCAGGGTGCGACCCGGTCGTGCCGCAGCGCGTGGGTGAGCGACTACGACGCTTTGTGACGCCCCTCGGCTGGCCACAGCTCGCTGCACAGATTACCCAGGCAATCGCGCAGGGCATCGGTGTAATCCTCACCGTGCGCTCGGCGGCGTCGGAGCTCTACGCGCTGCCGTGGGAGCTACTCACGCTCAAGGCGAGCGGTCAGCACATCGGAGAGCTCGCGGGCGTCCTGCTTCGTTACGAGTGGCCGGAAACCGAGACCGTCCCAGAGAAGCCGCTGCCGCGCCACGGTGGTGGAAGGATCGTCGTCGCTTGGTCAGCGGCGGGTGGAGGGGTTCCCGCCGCCGAGCATGTCAAGACTGTGGCCCAGGCGTGCCGCAGCGGCTGCCATCCCTTCGACGATTCCCGAGATGTCATTCCGAACGCTTCTTTCGGCGGCATAAGCGATGTCCTCTCTGAGGCAAAGCGCGAAGGGCGGCCGATCTCCGTGCTGCACATCCTGTGCCACGGGGGAGCGGTGCGGGACACTTTTGGGCTGGTCCTCGATGGCGAAGACCCCGCGGAGAGCGCCGGTCCGGTCGATGCGGGCGTGCTACGCAAGCTTCTCGCCCCGCATGCCGACATGGTGCGGCTGGTGGTGCTCATGGCCTGCGACAGCGGCAACCCGGGGCACGTCGGCAATCAGCTCGGCAGCGTGGCACAGGCGCTGCACCGGGCCGGCATCGCTATGGTCGTGGCTTCGCGCTATCCCCTGTCCGTTTCAGGTTCGATTCGCCTCTCGGCATCGCTTTACACGGGTTTGCTGCAAAACCTCCAATCGCTCGAGGCAGCGCTGCTCGCGGCGCGCAGTGAGCTGTACCGGGAGACCGGACAGCTCGACTGGGCCAGCATTCAGCTCTACGCCCGAGCCGCTGATGGAGCGGACAGCCGCCCCGTGGTGTTTCGTCCCTACGCGGGATTGTCGGCGTTTGGTCCGCAAGAACGCCGTTTCTACTTCGGGAGAGAGGCGCTCACCGAAAAGCTATGGAAGCGCTGTCAGGATCTTGTATCTGTGGCTGGCACCACCAGGCTGCTCGCCGTGCTGGGCCCGTCCGGTTCCGGTAAGTCTTCGGCGGCTCGAGCGGGGCTCGTTGCGGAAATCGAGCGGCGTCCACTTGCCTTCGCCAATCACGAGCAGAAGATTGCGCCGCCCCGTTTCGCGATGCTCAAGCCCGGATCGCACCCGCTTCGCGCCCTGGCCGCAGCGCTCGCCTCAGCGTCGACAGGAGGCGCGGACACTCCGCTGATCGTGCTGATCGATCAGTTCGAAGAGATCTACACGCAGTGCACCGACGCGGCGGAGCGCAATGCCTTTGTCGATCTCCTGCTGCTCGGGGGGCAGACGCCCGGTCTGCCGATCCTGATCGTGCTTACCCTGCGGAGTGATTTTATCGGTGAAACGCTGCGCCAACATCCCGCGCTCAACCGCCTGTTCGACGAGCAATCCAGGCTCGTGACAGCCATGACTGACGACGAGATGCGCCGCGCGATTGCCGAACCCGCAGCAAGTATCGGACTGTCGATCGATGATGCGACGATCGGGCTCTTGTGGAGTGAAGCCCAGGGGCGCGACGGCGCGCTGCCGCTGCTCGAGTTTGCGCTGTCGTTGATCTGGGAAGGCATGCTCGCTGGCAAGACCGCGGCCGCGACCCTACAAGAGATTGGCGGCGTCGGGGGCGCGCTGGCCGGCAAAGCACGGGAGATCTATGGAGCGCTGGCTGACAAAGACCAGGCGACGGCCCGCCGTGCCTTGGCCCGCCTGGTGCAACTCGGTCAGGGCACACGCGATACCCGCCGCCGCGCTCCGGTCGGAGAGTTGTGCGGGCGGATGGAGGATGAGGCCGCGGTGCTGTCAGTCCTACGCCGGTTTTCCGCAGAGAACGCCCGACTGGTGACGCTGTCGGGAGATGGACGTGAAACCGTTGCGGAGGTCACGCACGAAGCGCTGTTTGAGCACTGGACAGAGCTGCGGACCTGGATCAACGAGAGCCGACAGGACCGCGCGCTGCACGATCGGGCGATGGATGCAGCGAAGCGATGGGAGGCGGCCCGCCGACCCGCCGGACTACTTTTCCGCTCTCCGGATCTCGATCTGTTGCGGAGCTACCAGCAGCGGAAGGAGGAGGATCTCACTCCGCTTCAGGAGGAATTCCTCACTGCGAGCGTCCGCCAGCAGCGATTGGAGAATCTCCTGCGCATCGGCGCTGTGCTCTCAGTGTTTCTGGCCGTCATTATCGCGTCTGCTATCTACATCGCGGCCGAGCGACGGCGCACTCACGAAGAACGAGCACGTCGCCAGGCCGCGCACGAAAAGCTTCTCGACACATATGTCGAACGCGGGCAGGAACTGCTCTTTGAGAAGAGAGACCCTAGCGCGGGGCTCCTGTGGCTGCACCGGGCGTTGGGAGAGGGAAGCAGGCACCCCGCCCTGCCCGAGCTGCTAAAGAGCGCGATGCAGAGCGTGGATGCCACCGAGGCCGTCTTGATCGGCCACACAGCCCCAGTTGTGAGCGCGGCGTTCAGCGAGGACGGTCGGCGTGTTCTCACCGTCAGCCGAGATGGCACGGCGAGGGTATGGGAGGTTGAGAGCGGGCGGCAGATCGTCGTGCTCAAGCGGGATGGGAAGGGAATCCAGAAGGCAGCGTGGGGCACCAATGGTCAGCTCGTCCTCACCGTGGACGGGGACAACAGGGTTCTCGTTTGGCAGGCTGACAACGGACGTCTGCTCGTCGAGTTGAAAGGCCACGACGGCGTGATCGAGAGCGCCGCATGGAGCCCCGATGGCAAGCGAATCGTCACGGCGAGCCAGGACCACACGGCCCGGGTCTTTGCCGCCGAGGATGGGCGATTCCTCTTCGAGCTCAAAGGGCATCAAGGCGCGGTCAAGGGCGCGGCGTGGAGCCCCGATGGCAAGCGCATCGCCACCGTGTGCGAGGACCGAATCATCCGGGTGTTTGCCGCTGAAGATGGGCAGCTTGTCACTGAGCTGGCTGGAGGGAAGCGCAACATTTTTCGCGTGGCAGTTTCTCCAGATGGCGGACGCATCGCGACCGGGAGCGAGGACTGCGCGGTGCAGATCTGGGAAGCGGCGAGCGGGCGGCTACTCCTTGAGCTCAAGGACAGCGTGGAAGGCCACGACCAATGCAGCCCGGAGTTTGGCCTCGATAGCCAACACATCGTCCCTTCGATCGGCGAGCCCATGGCGCGCCTTTTTGACATCACAGATGGGCGCTTTGTCGCCGAACTCACAGGCCATAGCGAGAACATCCGGAGTGTGGTGTTCAGCCCGGATGGGCGACGCCTTGTCACGACGAGCGCGGATCACACCGCACGGATCTGGAAGGCCGAAGACGGGCAGTTCGTTTTCGCGCTGCGAGGCCACGCGGACGAAGTGACGTACGCAGCCTGGAGTCCTAACGGGCGGCATATCGTCACAGCGAGCAAGGACACGACCGCGCGGATCTGGAACAGCGGGGATCGCTGGGACGGCGATAGGTTCACTGGCCGCGAGGACAGGATCGAAAGCGTAGCGTGGAGCCCCAATGGACGACGCATTGTCACTGGCATGAAAGACGCGACGGCACGGGTCTGGGATATGCCATCTCTGGGACTTCGGAGCCAGATGGTCGGTCACCAGCGCCCGATTACGAGCGCAACCTTCAGCCCGGACGGCCGACGCGTGGCCACAGCAAGCTACGACGGCACCGCACGGATCTGGGAGGCCGACAGCGGCCGACTCGTGACCGCGCTCAAGGGACATGGAAGCACTGTCTGGTTCGCAACGTTCAGCCCGGATGGGCGACGCGTGATTACGACCAGCTCAGACAAGACGGCGCGGATTTGGGAGACCGAAAGTGGGCGGCAACTGTTCGAGCTCAAGGGACATGAGGATAGCGTGCGGCTCGCGGCGTTCAGCTCGGATGGCCGACGCGTCGCCACGGCTGGCGTAGACAAGACAGCGCGGCTCTGGGAGGCGAACACCGGGCGACTGATCAGCGAGCTTACGGGGCATAAGGGGTGGGTGTACAGTGCTGCATTTAACCACGACGGCACACGCATCGTGACCGCCAGTCTGGATCACACTGCGCGAGTCTTCGAGACAGATACTGGACGCCTTGTCGCTGTGCTCAAGGGACATGAGTCCATGGTGAACAGCGCCGTGTTTCATCCCGATGGTCGGCGCGTCGTTACCGCCAGCTTGGATCGCACGGCGCGGGTCTGGGAAGCCGAGAGTGGGCGACTGCTGGCCGTGCTCAAAGGAAGCAAGGGCGACATCACGAGCGCGACGCTCAGCCACGAAGGCAGCCGACTCCTCACCTGGGGAAGGGAGGACGTGGCGCGAGTTTGGGATACGGACAGCGGACGCCTGCTCACCGAGCTTCAGGGGCAATCGAGGTTCATGAACGCGGCGTGGAGTCCCGATGGCCGGAGTGTCGCCGCTACCATCGGTGACAAAGCGCGGGTCTATTACCTGACTGCCGAGCAGCGTTCCTACGAAGAGCTGGCCAGGTTGATTCGCTGCCATGTCCCAGTCCGTTTTGAACGAGAAGGCAGCAGCGTCATTGTCCCCACGACACCGGACCCGGTTGAGTGTCAGGGAAAGCTTGAGACGGGGCATTAGAAAACAACGATCACATGCAGGAAAGGCACTCTCATGGGCCTGATAGAGATTGGGAATATTGGGAAGGGCGTCATCAATCAGATCATCCACCATCCAGAGTCTCTTTTGGAGGGAGCCGGCGCGGTCGCCACCGAAGGATGGAAGGAGGTGCGTCGCGTCGAAGATCTCGGCGTCGTCGTCGGCCAAGGGGTCATCGGCGCTGCCGGCGTGGTGAGTTCCGGCTTCGTGACCTTCGTCCATGATGCGAAGGCGCTCAGCCTGACCGCCGCTGGCGAGGTCGCGGCCCTCAGCCAGACCTCGGCCACCGAGATCGCGGAGTGGAGCCGTACGGCTGTCGGCACCGCCGCGAGATTCTCTACAGACGCATTTTCTACAGTCGGCGAGGGACTGGCTCAGGGATGGGGCTGGCTCTCTCCTTTTCTTTCTGAAGATCTTCCATCGCTTGCTGCCCCATCGGTCATCGCAAGAGATGTCGCGATGATTCTGCTGCCGGGGGCGTTCCTGGCCTTTGAGGAAATGGCCCGTCAGGGGAATCTGACCATTGAGATCGGGCTCAAGGGTGAGGTCTCGGCCTTCAGCTCGGCCAGCGGACAGGTAGGCATCTACGTCGGCCCCAAGGCTGCTGGGCAGGATTCCCAGTGGGGCTTCTACACCGACTGGTCCATAAGCCCTCTCAGCATCAAAAGTCTGTTTAGCGGCGGCACCCCGAAGTTCACCCTCGAGTTGGAGCTCACCATCCTGCACGGCAAGCCGTCGAGCCTGAGCGGTCTCCAGGTGGTCAAGCTCGGCGTAAAAGCCAAGCTCGGCACGTTCCTGGTTGAAGGTGCTGGGCTGATGCGCACGGGCTGGCCGCCAGTGCCGATCGGAGCGCGATTGGGCGCTGGAGCGACGCTGGATCTCGTCAAGTCCAACACCGAAAAAAGCGACAAGCCGGATGCCCCGGCCAAGCCGCCGCAGTGGAAGATCCGTCCCACCGGGTCGATGAGCGCGGCCCCGCTGGGGAGCGGCGCACACGAGCTGCTGGCGAGTACCAAGGGGGCGCTCAGCGGCCTCATGCTGGCCAACACCGCGCATCTGCAACCTACCCGAAAAGAGAGAGCACGCGCGACTGGGCAGGTCGCGGCGCTCGTCGAGAAAGTGTTCGCGCCGCTGGCCTTCTGCGAGCTTGTTGTCAGGAAGACGACGCAGTGGACGGAGACGTTTCGACTCTGCACGGAGACCGACGGCAGCGCCTGGGTGAAGAGCGGCTCTGCGGTGCCGCGTGCGCTCTTCCGGTTGGTCGGCGGGCTTGCCGATCCGACCAAGTTTTCTATCGAATCCGTGGAGGATCCGCCGCGCTATCTCTATGAACACCCGAGTCAGGGCGTTCGATTTGCTCCGTACTCGATCGACAATCGATTCAGGGAAGCGGCGACGTTCGACTTGGACGCGTATGGGCCAGACGGCTCCGAGTTCCTTTGCATCAGCACCATCTACGGAGGCAAGCGGTACCTGCAGATGGACGAGACCATGATGCTGCTTCCAACGGTGGGTTTCGTCGCCCTCGCGACCTCGCCGGATCGCGCGGCATGGTCTATCGAAGCCCGTCCAGTGCCCGTGGAGCAAGGCTCTACGATGCTGCCGCTCCAGCTGCTGCGACCCGGTGAGTACCTCCGCTCACCGAACGGTCTCTACTGTTTGACCCTGCGAGCAGACGGAGCGCTGGGCGTCTTCCACGGTAGCTCGCCCAAGCACCTGAGGGGGGAGGTGTGGACGACGCCCGCCTTCCCTGGTCCGGTGTTCGCGCAGCTGTGTGCCGATGGCCACCTGCGGGTCTTCCAGGGAAGCGACCCCGATGACAATGGAGCGGCTCTGTGGTCCACGGGGCTGCTCGGTCAGCCGGGGCCGTGCTTCGCCGCGGTGACCAACACCGGAGCCCTTGCCGTGTTCCAAGGCACGCCAGACCAACCAGGCGACCTCGTGTGGTCTTCCAGCCAAGGGGCGCAGCCGTTCACGTGGTCAAGCTCCCGCGTGGCGCTGCGCGCCGCGAACGGAAAGTTCGTAGGCAGCAACGTCTGCGCCTCGAATCCATACCTCCAGGATCTGCTAGGCCCCGGTGCCGTGTCCGATCGGGTCGGGGAAAGCGAGGCGCTGAAGCTTCTCGAGCTATCTACCGGACACGTCGCGCTGCGATCTTCCAGGATAGAGACCATCGGCCCGAACGCGCGCTTCCCCGATTTCCTTGGGACGAACGTCGGACTCCGGACCGAGCACCTGCTCACTCTGCTCCGCAACGCGGATGGGACGGTCTCTTTTCAGGCGCAGACCGGAAAGTTCTTGGGAATCGTCGGCACGGACGGATCCCTCGCTGCATCGGCCACGACCCGAACAGAGAGCACCAAGTTCCGGATCGTCACGCTGGCCAATGATCCAATCGCAAACTCCGATCAAGCGTTTACGATCCAGGCCGTACACTCCGGCAAGCTGCTCGACATCGAGGGCGGGAGCTACGCACGCGGTCGCAGCATCGTCACCAATTCGGCTTCCGGCAGCGCCACGCAGCGCTGGCGCATCAGTCACCTTGGCGATGGGTATTTCCATATCGTCAACTTTGCCTCCGAACATTCACTCGACATCGCCGGAAGCAGTACTGGTGATGAGGCAGACGTGCTTCAGTGGCCCGGGCATTCCGGCAACAACCAGATCTTTGCGTTTCAGCCTTGTGAAGACGGAACCTACCTCATCATCGCCAAGCACTCCGGGAAGGTGCTGGACGTGGCCGGGAGCGAAGAAGCGGATGGCACCCGCGTCATCCAGTACGCTCGACACGAGACGCCCAACCAGCGCTTCCGGCTGGCGCTCGCCACATCGGACGACCGGAACGTGGTGCCGCTGTCAGTCCTAGCCCATATCTCAAACGTGGGAGATCGGACCGAGATGGCGAAGACCTGGGTGGGCGTGTCTGGGAACCTGATCCAGGCCATGCGGATCAGCATCCCTGCGAAAGAGCCGTGGCTCCAGGATCTCCGGCTCCGCTACATGGGTCACGTCCAGAACGTTGGCGACACTGGCTGGGTCGAAGGTGGCAATCTCGTGGGAACGCCCTCATCCGGACTGCGGCTCGAAGGCTTCGCCATCAAGCTCGAGATCAGCCCTACCGCATCGCCCTTGGCTCGTCAGGTCCTACAGGAGTTCGACATCTGCTATCAGGCTCGGATCATCGGCCAGGGAATGACCGACATTTGCCGCAATGGGGAGTTCTGCGGCACGCGCGGACAGAGCCTGGCAATCGATGGATTGCGTGTCTTCATCAATCGCCGCCTGCCGCCGAGCAGCGCCTCCGCCGACACAGTGAGCGGTCCTGGTGCCGCCTATGAGTGGCAGCTCGTCGGAACGGACGGGGAACCTGGGCTGTACCGGATTGAGAACGGCCGCAAGCGCTGGATCGTTAACCCGGAGACGTACTTCCGGCTCGGCTATGAGTGGGGTCAGCACCGGCTCCTGTCCACCGAACTCTTCGAGCGCATCCCGCACGGCGCGAACCTCGTCTATCCCGGCGCTTGCGGCTATGAAGGGCAGCTCATCAAAGCGAACACGAGGCCCAACGTCTACAAGGTCGAAGGCGGTCGCAAGCGCTGGATCGTCGATGAGGCCACCTTTTTGGGGCTTGGCTATGAGTGGAGCCAGATCCGCGTCCTGCCGCAGCAAGATCTTGATCTCATCCCCTTCGGCGAGAACCTGACCCTCTAGGAACAGGCCGAATGGCGCTGGTGTCATCAGCTCCAGTCCCTGTGCTTGTATTCACGATCCGTTTGCGCCCTGAGTACAGGCTGTGGGAACTGGTTCGGCGTGTAGAGACGGCAGTGCGGCAGCGAACCGTCGCCCCGTGATGACCTTCAATGGGCTGACACACCATCCGTGCGCAAAACCATGGCTTGGCCGTCGCCAGCGGCGGACATTCTACCCCATTCTCGGTCCGTGCCGAAAGATGCGGACTACCTCTGTCCAAAGGACTCCTCAACTACAAGTTTACGCACCTTATGCGACGGTAACTCACCTGAACATGATGTATTTTTCGAGCCGTATCGAAGCGGACACAACGCCGAAGGACACGCTTCCGTATTTCCTGGGATGTGATAGGCACCGGGCGCGATGGTTGACGGTCCAGGCTGGATGGAGCGGTGGCGGTGCGGAGTCCGTTGATTTGGTTGACTGATTCACTGCTCGCTTCCGGGGCGCATTCCGTCGCCAAAACTTGCTGCCGACCGCTCGGTTGCCTACGCTGCGCGCCGTGCGGTGGCGCTGCGTGTTCCTTTCCATTCTGCTGAGTCTCTTCTGTTTGGGCTCAGCGCGGGCGGATTCCGGAGCGAGCACGCTGTCAGCGGTGGCCTCCGGGGTTCCGTGCGGCTTGCTCGGAGACTGCGCTCGTTTTGACGCGCTGGGAATTCACATCGGAGCAGCGCTCGGGATTGCACAGAGTCCAACAAAATCCCTGACACTCCTTGGGCGGACACGGGTGTCCGTTTCGATGCTGGATGCACTCGATGTGTCGGTGTCAGTTGGCGCGCAGCACAATCGCGAGCAGACGGAATCCCCGCTTTCCGCGAAGCCGCTTTCCCTTGGACTGAGGGTGCGGCTGTGGCCCTGGTTTGACCGCGGCGGGCCAGATGTGGCGCTGTCTGTCGTACAAACGGTTCCGTCGAACTGGCTGGGCAGTGGTGACGCGACGCCGGAAACGACTGCGAGCCTCGCAGGAACGAAGCTGTGGCGCTGGCTGCAACTCGATGGCAGCGCAGGGGTTTTGTGGCGGGACGGGCTGTCGAAACCGATGGGGCTGCGGCTGTCGGGTTCGGGGTTTGTGCGGCTTCACCAAACGCCGGACCCGACGCTCCCGCGTGACAGCTATCGCGTCGGGATTCAGGCAAGCGCGCTGTTTCCAATCGAGCGGACGGCGTTTTTGGCGACCACGACGGCGCTCGCGGTGTTTGAGGCGGCGACGGACCGCGGCCTACGATTTCAGCTCGGCGTCGGGGCGCAGATGGAGGGCTATCGGGCGTCGGGACTTGCTCTTATGCAGTTTTCGTACTCGTGGGGTCTGCGCTATCGAACTGGCGACGGACGTGCGGGCATCGGCGGCATGCCCGACTGGTATCTCGACGCCTTCATGGTCGATCCGGTCCTCGAAGCCGACGGCTGCATCTACACCGACCCGAGCAGCCTCGGACGGCTGAAGATCATCTGCATCGGCGAGCCCGACCCCATCGACGCGAGCACCATCATTCATCGCGACGGACGGCGCTTCCCGGTCGGGCTGCATGTGTGGATCGACAAGACGGACGGGACGCTGATGACGGCGGATCGGGAAATCCTTGCGCGGCCTGATGAAAAAGCGGCCAAGCTGGCGATTGTCGTCCAGCAGCTCGTCGAGGTGGTGCGGCGGCGCGAACAAAAGACAGGCAAGCCGTGCTTTCTGCGCGGTGGCATTTTGCACGCGGTCAGCGATGCCAGCCTCGCGTCGATGGTGGCCTTCGATGATCACGGCAGCGGTGCGTCGCTGCTCGGGTACGAGCTGGCGAGGATGATCTTCTGCGACAGTGAGCCGCTGGCAAGTGGCGTGCCGTCGCCGCTGTCGCTCTTGGGCAAAGGGCTGCGGGGTCCGAAAGGCCTGGCTGGGGAGAAAGTCCGCGACGTCATCGAACACGAAAAGCCTGTCGTCCCGACGAAACCAAGTCCCGACGCCAAACCCGCACCGCCGTCCGCTGTGCCGTCCGCTCCAGTCGTTCCGAACTCTACGGCGAAGGCCGAGAACGCGGCGAGGGAAGCAGCAGACATTCTGACCGAGGGAAGCCGCAAGCACATCTTCAAGGGTGAAACCCGTGAGAAGCAGAGAGATTCAGTCGGTTGGCACCTAGAGTCCAGCGGTGACAAAGAGAAAGGAACGTATATTCTCGAAGGAACCCGCAGCCCGACGGACGCGCACGGTGTTTACGAAGGAAACGTGATGATCGAAGGGCTCAAGAAGAAGGCGCGCTCGACGTTTTTCCCCAAAGACTGGACGGAACAGCAGGTCGAAACGGCGATTGGGGAAGCGTATAGAAACAAGCGGCTGGATGGGAAATCGGGCCGATATCGAGGAGAAGACGCCAAAGGGGTCGAGATTGAAATGATGCTCAATCACAAAGGCGACATCGACAGTGCGTACCCAGTCTACAAAGGCCCCAAGCACGAAGGACCGATGAAATGAGAGTCGTTGCAACGGCCATGCCGGGTTCTGACAGTGCATTTGCTGCCGTGGTCGATGAGCAGGATGGCGTGCGGCACAAGCTGCTCAATGGATTTCTCGCGGACAGCGAACGAAACGAAGACCTGTACCTGGCGGCGCTGGACAGAGCAGAGGCTGGGACGCCGGAGCTGTACTGGACCAATCACTATGTCGATGCAGACATGTATCCCGACGGGCGGGTGGTAATCACGAAGACGGAACGGCTGCTCGAAGATGGAGAGAGGGACAACCCGCCGCAGATTGTGATCACGATTGCGGAGGCGCGGAAGCTGATCCTCGATTGGATTGCGGCGCGGGATAAGTGGTACGCGGAGCGGGAAGCGCAGCGAGCGGCAGCGGGACAGTCGAAATAGGCCGGACGCCAAGGACTGCCGCTCGATGGGGACTTGGTGTGCGGCACGCCAAGCGCGTCACCTACCCCACGGTGTGTCCGCAGTCGGCCACTGCTCCAAACCCCGCGCAGTCCCGTCGATTCGACCGCCACGCCCGCCACGCAGGCAAAAGCTCTTCCTCCGAAGACAGCGCCGATCGCAGCCGATGAACCGTCCGCAGCTTGGCTTCGGCCCATTCACCCAGTTCCGGCAACTCCCGATGCGCCGCGAAGCGCATCACCCCGGCCAGAACTTCCTCTCTAGCTGCGAACTCGGTCAGCGACAAGCCCAGACGGAGCAGCGCGTTGTCTCCTTTGTATTGACGGTGCGGTTCCCTCGCGAACGTTGGTAGGTCATCGACTGTCAGCCGTAGCTCGGGCGTCGCCAGCAGCGCCGAACACGTCGCCAGCGAGACTCGCCCCCGTTCCACATGCTTGATCGATGACGACGACAGCCCGCAGAGGACCGCCAGCCGTTCGAGCGACAGTCGGGCAGTTTTCCGTCGGGTCTTGATGAGCAGGCCGAACGTGCGTAGCTCGTCAGTCGCCATGGTCGCCTCGCTGGCGTCTGTAGGTCGGCCCGAGCAGGCTGCGCAGCGTGTTTCGTAGATGTTCCAGCGCGGTGTTGGGTTTGGTGAGGGGCGATTCGACGAGCGGAAAGACCGAGCCTTCGTTGACCCTGCCGTCGGGGAACTCTTTTTCCAGGCACCACCACGCGGCGAGCTTGGCGTAGTCCTTGTAGAGCTGGGGCTCGGCCTCAAAGCGGGTGCGCACCCGTCCGTGACGACAGACCGGGCAGTCGCACAAGAGGTCGCCGGGAACGTGATCGTCGAGGCTCATAACGCATTCCTCATCGCAAGGTTCAAACAGCCGTCGGCGGGCAGCGCCCAGAAGGCGTCGGCTCGTCGGAGCATCGGCGTTGGGCTGCTCGCAAGCAGTCCAAGCAGCAGCGTCAGCTCGGGACTCGGATTGCTGGTCCCGGCGCGCAGCTTCGACAGATAGCCCTGCGACACGCCGAGCAGCCGCTCGAGCTTCCGCAGACTGCGCACGTCCCGCAGCGTCGAGATCGCCAGCTGCGCTCGCTGCCGCAGCTCCGCCACATATAGAAGATGGAGCAGCGCCCCGGTCTTCTGATTGGTGGGCAAAAACAGCGCACGGCAGCGCGAGCAGGTCGGAATGAGCAGCTCCGACGGCAGCGGCAGGCACGGCAGCGTCTTGTAGACCGTCGTTCGGCCCGCGCCCGGTCGGCCCCGGACGGCCTTGGCGCGGCAGTGCGGGCAGCGTGTCGATTTTTGCTCACGCATGCGGCCCTCCGACGAGCGAGCACAACTTTCCCAGCAAGGCACACGTATCCATCGGCGGCAAAGCCTCCGCGCAGACTTGATCCATAGGCCCCCAGCGGATACGCTGCGCCTCGTTCTGTTGGGGTCTCTTCCCGACGAACACCGACCGGCACCGCGTTCCCGCGCGGTGTCGGTCACTTTGTGAATAAGACGCAAACATAGCTACCGAACACATGCAAGAGAAAAAGCATAAATTTGCTATCACCGTCGTGCATCTTCGCGCTGCACGCGGCTTGCTGAACTGGTCGCTCGATGAATTGGCAACCCACGCAGGCGTCACCACCAACACGATCATCAACTGGGAGTCTGGGCGTCACCGTCCGACTGCAACAACGCGAGACCGGATTCGCGCGGCGTTTGAGCGGAATGGCGTCGAGTTTCTGAACAGCGGCAGGCCCGGTGTTCGGCTGTCAGGTATTACACCGTCCGACGACGACGTAGAGGCTCACCAGAACGACAGATAGGCTCCGCCGGACCATCGTCGTTGGATTTCGC
>JBGAUT010000066.1:0-24500 GCA_044228505.1 Polyangia bacterium
TCAAAGTGGTGATCGAGGAGTTTGGGGGTGGTCCTGACCCGGCTCAAAGTGGTGATCGAGGAGTTTGGGGGTGGTCCCGACCCGGCCCAAAGTGGTGATCGAGGAGTTTGGGGGTGGTCCTGACCCGGCCCAAACTGGGTCAGAAGCAGTTTGGGTGGGTTCTGGCCCCCGTTGGCCGGGTGCCGAATCCGGTACGTCGGACGTCGTCCGGTATTCGGACGCGGCACCGGCCCTAAGCGCAGTCTGACTGCTTGCTCTGGTGGCAGCATTTCCGACGGAACTAGCGGTGTTCGGGGCGTGCTCAATGGTGCGGCAGATCCTTGGCACACCAAGTGCTCGGTTCTCTGCGCATGGCAAACATCAACTTCGATCCATTTCTGTATACCCGTACCCCCAACTTCACGTTGCTCGGTGGCATCACCCTGGCTGAATCGCTGTACTCGGTCTGTCCGAAGGACATGCCGAGTGCGGTGAAGAAGTCAGCCCACAAGATGGAGCGCCAGCGGCTTGCCGCGCAGGCGGCCTGGAGTGAGCGACAGCGAGCGCTGGGCCCGAACGGCGAGGATGTCGCCAAAAACATCGACATCTTGTGCGACCGGGGCTGGGCGGCGCTGCGGTCACGGGCTCTCGCCTACGCAAGCTTACCGACAGAGGACTATCCCAAAGCGGCGCGTGCCGCCGAGATCGTCGACCAGATCTTTCCTGAGGGACTGGCGTTCACCCAGCGCAGCTACGTGGAGCAGCTCGCCGCAATGGATGCGCTGCTCCAGCGAATTGCTGACGACAAGCTCGACCAAGAACTCGCGGTGCTGTGCGGACCGGAGTTTCTGGAAAACGTCGAGCGACAGCTTCCTCGGTATCGCGCCATGGTACAGAGCAGCCTTGCTCGTGCCGCCGAAACCGCCAACCTGTCCAAGCACCTGCGGCTTCTGAGCCAGTGCATTACCGAGTATGCCACCAAGGTCGCTGCGACCGTCGACAGCGATGATGAGCAGACCAGCGAACGTGCCCGGGTCGCACTTGCTCCGATCGATAGCTACCGTGAAGCCAGTGCCCGTCGGAGCAGCGCGCCCATCCCTGAGCCCGAACCAGCCCCCCTGCCTGTTGGGCCGTCCTCACCGGACAACGGGTAGCCCAAGAGAGCCTGCTGCTGACGGCTCGGAACTACGGCGACTTGAGCTTGCCGAGCGCCGCATCGATGGTCTTTTGGGCTTTGAGCTCGTCGCCCGCCCGGACGGCCTTGATCGCGGTGAGGATCTGTTCGTCCATGTCGCTCTTGCCACTGTCATCGAGGACGACTTGGGCGCGGGCGAGCCACTCGATCACGGCAGGGGCTTCGCGGCCCGATAGCAGAAGTAGCTTGGCTTGGCCTAGTGCTTGACGACCCTCTTCAATGGATGCCTCGGGGCTCTGGCCGCGCTTGGGCAACGCCAAGGGGGCAGTGGCTGGTGCCACAGGTGCCATCGTGGAAGCGGGCTGGGGGGGGCTCGCCGGGGCTGCTGCCGGGCTTGCCGGAGGTGCCGCCGCCGCTGCGGCCTGAGGCGTGGCCGGGGTCGTTGGCGCGGTGCCGGTTGGACTGGCTGCCGGAGGCCGGGGAGTGGGCTGCGGCTGGGCCGGCTTGGCGGTACTGATTCCAATCTGGTCGCCGGTGGTTGGGGCTGCGGCACCCTTGATCGTCGGCTCTTGGTTCCCAAGAGGGGCGGGCGGTTCGATGCGATCGGCCAGCATGACCAGCCGGGTGGCCAGCTCGACGTCCGGGCGCTGCTGAAGCAGGAACTGCTGAAGCTCGGCAAACTCCTTTTCCATCGGCAAGCCGATCCGGGAAGCCATCGTCTGGGCACGTATGGCACGCTCGAAGGCCATGGCGTAGTTGCCATAGCGGGTCGCGAGAGCGGCTTCGAGCAGCAGCGATCGAGCCCGGCTCACGAGCAGTTCCTTGGCATTCCGGTCACGAGCGGCTTGCAGCTCACGCGTATGGTAGTAGTAGGCTCCGCCCGCTCCGCCTCCGAGGCCGAGGATCACGATGAATCCGAAGGTGAGCCACTTCTTGGCTGTTGTCATGAGGAGCCTCCAACGATAAATGCGAGATGTTGGCCAATGTTGGCACCGTCTCGACGGAATGAGTAAAAGCGCTGGGCATCGCAGCGAGTACACGGCGGTGTCGCGGCGATGTGCTCGGGGAGTAGACCTGCTCGCATCAGTAGCTTCTGATTGTAGCGCCACAAGTCGACGTACAGTCGCCCGGATCGCTCGTGGACTACCTCGGGATCGTGGCCAGCAAAGATACTCGATACGTCACTTTGGACTTCGAAACAGCAGGGGCCGATCGATGGACCGAGGACTGCACGAATGCGATGGATGTCGGCACCGAGTGTCGCCAGGGCGGCCACCGCCTCGGTGGCAATTCCGGCCACCGTGCCTCGCCAGCCAGCGTGAGCAGCGGCCACCCGACCTTCATCATCGGCGAGCAGCAGCGACACACAGTCCGCCGACAGGACGCCCAGCACCAGGTCGTGCGTCGTCACCATGCCATCGGCTTCGCGCTGCGCCAGCTCGGGATGGTCGAGGTGGAGAACTTGGCTGCCGTGGATCTGGCGGACCTGGGTGAGTCGCTCGGTGGCAAAGCCGGATAGCTCGGCGACGTGTCCGAGGTTGCGCTCTACGGTCGGGAGGTCATCGCCCCAGTTGCGGCCGAGGTTGAGCGAAGCAAAGCGGCCCTGAGAAAAGCCACCCCGCCTGGTGGTAAAGCCGTGGCGGACCCCAAGGGACTGGAGCAGCGGTGCATACAAGACGCTGTCCTGGGTGCGGGGAGACACCCACGCCGCAGTGGGGGATGGTGGCAAGTCGGACGGAGCGGTAGACGGAGGCAAGGACATGTCCGGCGGACTCTATCACGACAGTGGCTGCACGCCTTGGCTGGTGGTGGACCACGGCAAGCGGGTCTCGGGCTCGCGACCGCGCAACGCAGCCAGGGCGCGCAGGACGTCCTCGGGTGGGGCAGAGGAGAACATCAGCCGTTCGCTGGTGATGGGATGAACGAAGCCGAGCAGCCGAGCGTGCAGCGCCTGACGGGTCAACGTCGCCGCGACCTGCTGAACCTGCCGCTGGCGTGAGGGCCGTCCGTAGAGCGGATCGCCGAGGATCGGGAAGCCTTGCTCGCTTAGGTGGACACGGATCTGGTGGGTGCGACCGGTTTCTAGGCGTAGCTCGACCAGCGTGGCACCGGGCAGGCGCTCGAGCACCTGGTAGTGGGTGACGGCCTTTTTGCCCCCGCTGCGTGAGGTGAAGCGCTTGCGGTCACGGGGGTGGCGACCGTAGCGGGTCGACAGCGTGCCTCGCTCGGGGATGACGCCATCGATGATCGCAACGTAGCGGCGATCGATGGAGTGGGCGGCAAACTGCACTTGCAGGCCAACCAGCGTGGGCTCGTCCTTGGCGCACACCATCACGCCAGAGGTTCCTGCATCGAGACGATGGACGATGCCGGGGCGGCGCTCTCCACCGATCGAGAGCTGGCCGAGGTCTTCGGGCTCGGCGAGGCCGTTGTGAGGAGTGGACTCGGCGTCCGGGCCTTCGGCTGGTTCCTCCTCTTCGTCGGCGTCCTCTGCCAGCGCCAGTCGAGGCGGTGGTAGCGGCAGCGGTCCGCAGTGGTAGAGCAGGGCGTTGACGAGGGTACCCGTCTGATGGCCTGCGGCGGGATGCACCACCATCCCCGCTGGCTTGTCGATCACGATGAGGTGCTTGTCCTCATAAAGGATCGTGAGCGGGATCGCTTCAGGCAGATCGCTCGTCGGGGTCGGCGGCGATGGCAAAAAGCGTAGGCGCTGTCCTTCGCGAAGCTTCTGGCCAGGACGACACGGGCGGTCGTCGAGGGTCACTTCTCCGGCTTCGATGCGACGGGCAAGCTGGGATCGCGAAAATGGCAGATCCTGCTGGGCCAGGTACACGTCGAGGCGAAGGCCGACGGCGGACTTGGGAACTTTCAGTTGAACGGGGTCGTGTGGGCTTGTCACCAGATCCGTGACTTTACATGCCCCTTGGACTTGAGCATCACATCAACGATGGCTCGGTCAAAGAGGTTGAGGTCATAGATCTCGGGGGTCACACGGCTTTTGAAGAGGGTGCGGCCCTCTTCGATGTGGTCGTGCATCACGTTAAAGAGGGTGTCGTTTTCGATGCCCTCGACGATCTCTTTCTCGTGATAGAGGGTGAGGTCAGACGAAATAGCCCGCGCCAACTGGCGAGCACGCTCGGGTTTATCGATTAGCGCCATAGTTAGAAATGTTATCCAGGCTGGCGAAAAAGCTCAACGCTGTTTCCCTGTGACAGCCACAATCGGAGACATTCATGAAGACCGCCTGCATCCTGTGTAGTCAGAACTGCGGCATCGAGGTGGAACTTGATGGTCGCCGCTTGGTCCGTATCCATGGGGATCGGGCCCACCCCGCTTCGCAGGGCTATACCTGCGAGAAGGCGCTGCGGCTTGATGCGTATCAAAATGCGCGGGACCGGCTGACCACGCCGCTGCGCCGGCGGCCCGATGGCAGCTTTGAGGCCATCGATTGGGACACGGCGATTGCGGAGATCGCCAGGCGGCTGTCGGCGATCCGGGACGAGTGGAGCGGAGAGAGCATCTTCTATTACGGCGGGGGTGGTCAGGGAAATCATCTGGGTGGGGCCTATGGGCGAGCAACCCGGGCGGCACTCGGATCGACCTACACCTCCAATGCGCTGGCCCAAGAAAAGACCGGCGAGTTCTGGGTCGATGGGCAGCTCTTTGGGCGACCGCGCTGTCACACAAGTGGTGACTTTGAGCATGCTGAGGTGGCCCTGTTCGTCGGCAAAAATCCGTGGCAGTCGCATGGTTTTCCACGGGCGAGGGTCACGCTCAAAGAGATCGCGAAAGATCCGGCGCGCACGCTGATCGTCATCGACCCGCGCCGTTCCGAAACAGCAGAGCTGGCGGATATCCACCTCCAAGTTCGACCTGGCAGCGATGCGTTCTGCTTAAGTGCGCTTGTGGCCGTGCTGGTGCAAGAGGACTTGGTGGCCCATGACTTCCTTCGTGAGCACACCACCGACTACGCCCAGGTGAGTGCCGTGTTTGGGCAGATCCCGGTGGCCGACTATTGTGCACGGGCTGGTCTGTCCGAGGACTTGGTGCGAACCGTGGCAAGACGCCTGGCCTCGGCCAAAAGTGTCGCCACGTTCGAAGATCTGGGGGTGCAGCAGGCACCGCACTCGACGCTCAACTCCTATCTAGAGAAGCTGCTCTATCTACTCACCGGGAACTTTGCCAAGCGCGGGGCCATGAACATCCACACCAGGGTGGCGGGACTCGGCGGTGGTGGCGGCGGCGGGCGGAAGACGCCGGTGGGCGGTCATCGCATCATCACCGGGCTTGTTCCGGCCAACGTCATCCCCGACGAGATCCTGACCGACCACCCGAAGCGGTTTCGCGCCATGATCGTAGAGAGCGCGAATCCGGCTCACTCGCTCGCTGATAGCCAGCGGATGCGGCAGGCGCTGGCCGCGCTCGACTGCTTGGTGGTGATAGACGTGGCGATGAGCGAGACGGCGCAGCTTGCGCACTACGTCCTGCCTGCGTCTTCGCAGTTCGAGAAGTGGGAGGCGACGTTTTTTAACCTGGAGTTTCCGCAGAACTACTTCCATTTGCGGGCTCCGATCTTGCCGCCGCTGCCCGGCACACTGCCGGAAGCGGAGATTCATCGACGTCTGACCAGGGCGCTCGGCGCGGTGATGGACGAGGACTTGGCGGCGTTGCACCAAGCGGCGGCACTCATTCCGAGCGCCGGGCGGGGTCCGTTTGCGGCGGAGTTCTTTCGTCTGACTGCGGAGAAACCGCAGCTGATGGCGCTGGCCCCCGTGGTGCTGTACGAGACGCTGGGGCCGACGTTGCCAGATGGGGCCAAGGATGCGGCAGCGCTGTGGGGAGCCGCGCAGATCTGCGCCATGAGCTTTCCCGAGTCGGTGCAGCGGGCGGGCTTTCAGGGCTTCGGACCGGAGCTGGGCGAGCAGCTATTTCAGGCCATGCTCAGCGGGCGCTCGGGGATTGTGTTTAGCGTCGATGACTACGAAGTGACGTGGCAGCGACTCGACACTCCGGATAAAAAAGTGCGCTTGGTCATCTCCGAGCTGCTGGCTGAGCTGGCCCGCTTGCCAAGTGAAGATCCGAGCGTGCGCGATCCGCTGTTTCCGCTGGTGCTGTCGGCGGGTGAGCGGCGATCTACGACCGCCAATACGGTGCTGCGGGATCCGGCGTGGCGGAAAAAGGACGTGGTGGGTGCTCTGCGGGTGTCCCCGGTGGACGCCGAGCGCCTGGGGCTGGTAAGTGGAGATGAGGCACGGGTGACCACACGACGGGGCAGCGCGGTGGCTGTGGTCGAGATCACAGGTACGCTCCAGGCGGGTCATATCAGCTTGCCGAACGGTCTTGGGACGACCTATCCCACGGAAAATGGGCAGGTGGTGGTCCCTGGGGTTGCTCCAAACGAGCTGACGGCCAGCGAGGATCGCGACTGGCTGGCGGGGACGCCTTGGCACAAGTACGTTCCGGCCCGCGTCGAACGGATCTAGCGCCAGCGACTTGAGTTGGGGCATCGGGCCTGGCCGCAAAGTTTGCCTGCCAGGGCATCTGCGGCTACCTTTTGCGCCCGCCCGCTTGGGCGTAGATATGCCATGACCACCCTCCACGAGATCCCTGTCTCCCTCGATGTCGAGACCCAGAAGCGTTACCTAAGCTATGCGCTGTCGGTGATTACGGCGCGTGCTCTGCCTGACGTCCGCGACGGACTCAAGCCGGTGCAGCGGCGCATCCTGTACGCGATGTACCATGACCAGCGACTGCTTCCCGACGCCAAGTTTCGCAAGTGTGCGTCGGTGGTCGGCGATGTGCTCGGCAAGTATCACCCTCACGGTGACTCATCGGTGTACGAGGCGCTGGTGCGAATGGCGCAGGACTTTTCGCTGCGCTATCCGCTGGTCGATGGTCATGGCAACTTTGGTTCCCAGGACGGCGACGCTCCGGCGGCCTATCGGTACACCGAGTGTCGTCTTCGTCCGATCGCGCTGCTGCTGCTGAAGGAGCTGGGACAGAGCACGATCGACTGGCGGCCGACGTTCGACGGGGTGCGTAGCGAACCGATCGTCCTGCCGGCGCAGCTACCGAACCTGCTGGTGAACGGCGTTCAGGGCATCGCCGTCGGTATGGCCACCTCGATTCCACCCCACAATGCCGGGGAAGTCATCGACGCCTGCCTGGCCCTTATCGACGAGCCACAGATCGATACCCGTGGGCTGATGCGCTACGTTCGCGGCCCCGACTTTCCGACCGCAGGGGAGATGCTGGCGAGCAAAGCGGAGCTGCATGAGATCTATGAAACCGGCCATGGCACCCTCAAGCTAAGGGGTTCCTATCGTGTGGAGCCGCCGGTTGACCGCCGAGAGGGCGCGCACCTCATCATCAACTCGATTCCTTATGGCGTCGAGCGCTCGGCGATTATGGAAAAGATCGGTGAGCTGTTCGAGGAAAAGAAGCTTCCGATGGTGGTCGACTGCCGGGATGAGTCGACCACCGATGTGCGGATTGTGATCGAGCTCAAGCGGGGCGCTGACCCGCAGCTCCTGATGGCATTTCTGTACAAGAACACGGCCTTGGCAACGACGGTACAGTTCAACATGACCTGCCTTGTGCCAACGGACAACCCGGAGATTGGGACTCCGAAGCAGCTCAGCCTGCGGGAGATGCTGCGGCACTTTCTCGACTTCCGCTTCCAGGTGGTCAAGCGGCGACTGTCTCACCAGTTGGCTGAGCTAAACCGGCGCATCCATGTCCTAGACGGCTTTGCGGCGGTCTACGACGCGCTGGATGAAATCCTGGCGATGATTCGTCGCAGTGAGGGCAAGGCCGACGCCAAAGAGAAGCTGATGGCGCGCTTCAAGCTCGACGACGAGCAGGCCGAAGCGATCCTGGAGCTGAAGCTGTACCGCTTGGCCCGGCTGGAAATCCTGGTGATCCAGGAAGAACTGGCGCAGAAGCGGAAAGAAAAGGCGCAGCTTGAGTCTGTGCTCCAGAGCGACGGCAAGCGCTGGGAGATGGTGAGGCGAGAGCTGACCTCGCTGCGTGAGGAGATTGCGGACAAGCGGCGGACGACCATCGGTGTACCTGCCGAGGAGCCGGTGTTTGACGACACGGCGTTCATCGCTCACGAGGACTGCCACGTCGTGCTGACTCGTGATGGTTGGGTGAAGCGGGTCGGGCAGCTCCGCGATGTCAGCTCGACTCGTGTGCGCGAAGGCGACGAAGTGCAGATCGTCCTAGCGGGCTCTACCAAAGAGCTGGCGGTGTTTTTCAGCAGCCGAGGTTCGGCGTACGTGTGTCGCATCCTGGACATCGCGGCGACGACCGGCTACGGCGAACCACTCTCGAAGCAGTTTAAGTTTGAAGATGGTGAGACGGTGGTGGCTGCGCTGTCGCTGGATCCGCGGGTCCGGCCACCGGCCGATGCCCATCTGGTTGCGGTGACTCGGGGCGGTCTGGCGATGCGGTTTTCGCTGGAGAGCCACTCGGACGTTTCGACACGCAATGGTCGACTGTTTGCCAAGGTGGCCGATGGCGATACCGTGCTCGGAGTGAAGGTGGTGCGGGGCGACGTGCTGCTGTCGGTGGCGTCCCAAGCTGGACGGGCTCTGACCTGCCGGGTCGATGAGGTGCCGGTGCTGCAAGGGCCGGGCAAGGGCGTGCAGGTTCTCAAGCTTGGCGAGGGCGACAAGCTCATTGGGTTCGCAGTAGGAGAGCCGCTCAAGGTGGAAACCGACAAGGGCGGGACGCATGAGCTCGGGTCGGCACCAAGCGAGGTCACTGCCCGTGGGGGTCGAGGACGGGAAGTGCTAAAGAAGGGCAAGTTTGTGCGCTGTTTGGTGGCACCGCCGACCGTGCCGCAGCTCTCTGCGCCGCGTGCGAGCAGTGGTGGCAACCCAGGTGAACCCCTGTCCGGAGTGTCGCCGCTTCCTGACATCATTGGGCCGCTGTTCCGTAAGCCGAGCTAAGAGGACTCCCTTGCCTCTTGGAAGAGGCTTGGGAGAGGCTTGGGAGTGGGTTAGGAATCGGAACAGAGCGAAGACGGAGTCTGGTAGGAACGCGAGAAGGACTCCGACAAGGAGTCCCCCAGGGAGTCCTACAGGACTACGTTCATCATGGCGCGGTAGGACGCGGTGGTGAAGTCGCGGACGCGGCGATCGTTGCCACGGCTGACGGCATAGAGCATGGCTCCGAGCGCACCCGGAGTGACCATGGTGTCGCCGAACTGCGCCGGGGTGTAGAGCTTGCCGGTGTCCGGATCGTAGTTCATCTTGCCGGTGCGCGAGATCTGACCGAACCAGCCTGGCTTCATGTATCCGTTCGACATGACGTACATCCAGTTGGACGCGCCCGGAGTCGAGTCCGTCCAGTCGGAGTTCGCGTTGCTGAACGGGCCCTTCATGAGGTCTGCGCAGACGGTCATGACGAGGTTGTCGGAGAGCTTCTTCGACTGATCCACCGGATCGGGAATGGTGTTCAGGTAGTCCATGAAGGACTGGAACACCAGGGTGATGCCATCGGCGATTCGGGTGACGCGAGCACGGTCGGCCCACACAAAGTGCGGATCGTCGTTGAACGCGGGCATCATGACCTGCGAACACAAGCCCTTCTTGAAGGCATTGGCCGAAACGATCAGGTTGTTGGCCAGCGCCTTCACGTTGGCGTCGATGGCTGCAGGTCCGCACCAGGCATCCACCTGACCGGGGGCCGGCATCAGCACGCTGCCGAGGTTCTGCGACACGAGCGAGATCGCGACGCGGGAGTCCTCATAGGCGCGCTGATAGGTGGCACGGTCGACGGTCTTCACCAGGCCGAGGAATGCCTTGTAGTACTCCTCATAGAGCTTGGCGTTGCCCTGGTCGGCAAGGCGTGCCATCAGCTTCGATGCCGAGCTGGAGAACAGGTTGATCATGGCGTTCGAGTCAGGCACGCCCGCAGGAGAGGGCGAACCAGTCGCTGCACCGTACGGCATCGCGACCGCGTTGCGGTTGATTCCGATGACCGGAACCAGAGACTGCACCGTGGTCTGGATGGCTGCACAAGCCGCGAACGAACCAATCGAGCCGCTTGGGATGGTGTTGCTGTTGCCAGCCATCTTGGGGGCGGTTTCGTGGCCAATGTTGGTTCCGCAGAGCATCGCGGTGACGAGCTTCTTGTCACCGTAGTTCGACCACAGCGGCTGACCGTTGACCTTGCGGTGCCACAGCGTGCGGTCTTCGAGAGCACCCGAGCTGATCTTGGTGGCCTTGTTCATGTCGTCATAGGGCACCGTGTTATTGGTCGCAAGCTCCGTCATCGTGCCCGGAACTGGCCACACCAACGTGAACCATGCGCCACCGCCATCACCACCGATGATGTGAACGGTCCGGTTGGCATTGATGGCACCGGCGGCCAAAGCGCTGCCACCGATCTCATCGAGCATCTCAAGCGCACGGGTCGGGCCGAGGCCCAGCGCAGCGCTCGCAGCAAACACACCCTTGATAAAGTCTCGGCGGGAGGCTCCCCGCAAAGGAAAATCGCGTTTCATGTAGTTCCTCCCTCCTAGTCGCAAAGAAAGTTAGACGAAGCGATGGTTGCGACGGCCATTCTCTTGGCGCGCAGGATGTCGTTGCTGGTCAACGACGCGATTCGCTTCACCGCGTTGGTGCATTCCCCGAGCTGCAGGGCGCTAAGGGGGGTTCCCAGCAGACATGCGAAGCCATCGGCGTTGCAGTTGTTCGATGCATCGAACAGAGTGGCACCCGGGCAGGCGGTACCAGAGCCGAGCTTATCGACCGTTGCCGAGGGCAGCAGCTCTTCGGACACGGCCAAGAACATGTCAAACAGACGGGTGAGACCGCCCGTCGAGTTGCGATCCGCTTCGGCTACACGCGCCGGATAGTTGGCAACACCCATAATGTTGGCACCGGTCTGATAGAGCAGCCCTGCGGAGTCTGCCACCGTGTTTCCGGTAGCGATGCCACGCGACGTGAGCACGCGTCCCAGGGAGGCGTAGGTGATCTTGCCGCAGACGTGCATACGCTGTCCGTCCGCAGGAAGAACCTGACGACCATCCGAGAACACGTCTCCGATGTTGCCAAGGATGTCATCGTGATCGAACGACTTGGTGCTCCCACCCGTGGAGGCCGGTGGCATCGGATCGACAGGGGGATTGGTGACCTGATTGGGATCAGGTTCCGAGGTCTGATTTTGGCAAGCCGCTAGGCCCAGCAGCGATACCAGGCCCAGACCGATGAAGAAACCAGAATTGCTTTTCATGTTGCTTCTCCTTTTCGTTCTGGTCCTAGTACCGGATGAAGTACGCGCTCTTGTAGACGCCCCGGATGAACTCTTTTAGGTTCCAGTTGTTCGCATCAATCTGCTGCGTAAGCTGCGCGGAAAAGTCAGGGGTGAGGATCGCCTGGTCAACGACCACATCACCGCGAGACATCGCCCAGTTCCACAGCCGAGTGGCCATGCAAGCCTTGAAGGCAGGGTCTGCTGCCATGGCATCACCGAACTCCTTCACGGTCGGAGTCGGCTGTCCAAAGCGATAGGCGAGCGGTTCACCTGCCGGCAGCCAGTCGATCATCTTGCTGTCAGGGTTGCCGGCGACCGGGGTCTTCACCTGGATCGCGCCAGCGACGTACATACCAGTGGCACCAAAGTTCGCAAACAGCGGTGACTGGTGGTTGATGGTCGAGTGGCAGTTCGCGCAGATGAGGGAGCTTGTGTCCTGGAAGTCCACGAGCGCCTTGGGATCATTCACTGCTCCCGTGATGCTCTTGAGATCCCATGGAGAGTTGTAGACACCGCCCTGGTATTGGACCTTCGGACCGTTGGTTTCCGCTGGGAAGCGGGAGCACAGCAGTGCCTCTTGGAACCAACGAACACGGCGGAATGCCATTGCAGAGTAGAACTGTGCTTGCACACCTTGGTCGGTCAGGATGCCGACTGCACTGGTGTTGGTGCAAGCCGTCATGGCGAAGGTGTCCGTCGCTGGATTATAGGTCTGGCAGGTTCCAGCGGTGCCGTTCACCAGCTTGGTGAAGTTCTCTCCCTTGGCGATGAGATAGGCCGCGTAGGTCGGTGCGAACTCAAGGTTCACATTGACCGTGCCAGTCGGGGTGGTGACCGGCAGCATTCCGCCCATCTTGAACGTATCCCGCCAGAACTGGAGGATCTGCTGATTGAAGGTCGGCCGGTTGATGTAGTTGTCGATCAACTGGCTGTACACAGCAGTCTGGTCGGTCGCATTCTGGAGCTGCTTGATCTCAGCCAGCGTCGGGTAGTTTCCGGTCAGCTTCAGAGCCGCTGAACGGAGCGCCAGCATGTAATCGATCTTGGTGTCTTGCAGAGCCAGTTTGTCGGAGTCCGCGATGCTCGGGGGCAGCGTGGCGCGGAATCCGCCCGTTGGATCGGCTTGTGTGTCGGTAGATGTGGCGCCGCCGCTGCATGCGGGTAGAACGGCGAAGAGCCCAAGCACAATATTTTTCTTGATGGAGCTCACTGTCATGATCCCTCTCGATTCGTTAGTTCCCATTCGGTGTCTGCTGGGAGTCTGTCTGTGACCTTGGCGCACTCACTACACAAGGCGCTTCCATGCGCTGTGGTCTCTTCCTGACCCCTCGCTCCGAACACCTCATCGGAGCAGGTTAGGGTGCCTCTCAAGTACCTACTTTTCCGCTGCGGCCCAGGTACTGACCGCAGCCTTGAAGCTGTTAAACGTCGCGTCATCCAGCTTGAACGGGTGACTAGCCATTCCTCCCAAAGTTGTCGGCTGAACGTACTGAACCAGAATGCTGCTCGCTGGAGTCGTGACGTTGATTCGACCGAGCGCATCCACACATAGATTGGCCAGAGCGGCTTGATCGGTCTTCAGGGCTGGATCCATGGGGAATGCGCGTGATGCACGACTGGCCTCCGCACGCGTGCCTACGGAGCTGTGACAGAGCCCGGCACAGGTGGCGAGTGTGGTGCTCACAGGAGGCGTGAACAGGCTTACGGACTTGCACATCACGCTGATCGGCATCGGGTTGACCACCGTGATCTGCTCGAATACGAACGCCACAAGTGAACTTGAGGCCGGAACATTGGGAAGCAGGATGGCACCGGAGCCGATCGTGACGGACTTGCCTGCTTCAGCAGTAACGTCCACCGTTGACAAAGCATCACTTGGCTCGAGCGTCGCACCACCAGCGGTGATGTAGACCAGGCGCGGATGTTTGATCTTGATGCCTCCGCCGACTCCCGCTGTAAGCGATAGCTTGGTCAGTCGGAAGGTGCGTCCTGACACCAGCTCCATTGTAAAGGTGATGCGGGCGAGCGGATCTTTGGTCAGTTGGCGAAGGCTGATGTAGTAGTCACCCACGAGAAATGGGACAGCGGGGGTTGTCGGGCTGCTGCCACTTTTGCCTCGCTCAACGGCTTCCACATCGAGCCAACCCTTGATGATGTTCGTCTGATCGGGAGTTAGCGCCGGACCGGCGTGCGCACCTTTGGCTAGCAGCGGGCTCTGATCGGCCGTCGATGGCACCAGCAGACCGCCGCGATAGGCAGTGACGGAGTCGTATTCGCTGCCGGTCTTGAGGAACGCATCGAATCCGCTGACGCCCTGGCCATGACATGAGCAGCTTCCCACCAGTTCGTTTTTCACTCGGTACTCGAACAGTCCGCGTCCATCGAGTGGCTCGGTGCTGGTAGTGGGGTCGGTTACGCCGGGCTTGGTGATGATTGGTGGAGCACAGCCCATGCTAAGCGAGCCCAGCAGGGTGAAGCAGGCCAGGCTCAGACTCGACCTGGCTGCGTGTCTCGACGATTTCGGGTGGTTCATCGGGTAGCTCCCTGAGCCGTGACCGGTGGTGGCGCTGTAGTTTCATCAGAGGGCGCTGCGCACACGGGTCAAAGTAAGAGTTTCTGATCAATTTTCGGTAATTCGAATTACTAGATGCGATCTGATTCTAAAGTGTTTACTGACAATAATCACCGACGAAGATCACGACATCAGATCCATGGAACGCACAGTCGTTGCTATGAATCCGAATCTAAAAGGTAATTTTGATTAATATGTTTTTGTTGTGTGATCAGGGCAAGCTTGGCTAGACTGATTGAGCCCGTCGCTGAAGCGACTTGCGAAGCAGCTCCCTCGGAGACCATGCCTCCTTCGAATCCCAAGCAGCCGCCTTCAAAGGCAGCAGACGGCGCAGCAGGTAAAGCGCAGGATCGGGCACCGCGCATCGGTGAGGTTCTCGCCGAGAACTATCGCCTGGTCCGTGAGATTGGCCGTGGTGCCATGGGCGCGGTTTATCTCGCCGAAGATCTGGCCCTAGAGCGTCAGGTGGCGGTCAAAGTGCTGCTTCCGGAGCACGCGGTCCATCCCGGTCAAGCCGCGCTGTTCCGTCGAGAAGCGCGTTTACTCGCAGCCGTCCGGCACGAAAACGTTGTCCATGTCCACACGCTCGGCGAGCACCGCACCATCCCTTATATGGTGATGGAGTACATTGTCGGCCCGACGCTGGCGTACTATCTGGTGCAAGCGGTGCGGGTTCACGATGCGATTCCGCTCGATCTGGCGGTCAGCTTGGCACTCCAGCTCTGCCGCGCTGTTCAGGTCGTTCACGCCGCTGGCATCATCCATCGCGACATCAAACCCGCCAATGTGATGGTCGCGCCGGGGCCTCGGGCCATCCTGATGGACTTTGGGTTGGCCAAGAGCACCGACTCGCGTGGCTCGGGGACACACATCATTGGTACACCGGATTACCTGGCACCCGAGCAGATCCGTCAGCGTCCTCGTTCGCCAGAGGAAGCGCGGCGCTGCGATGTCTACGCACTGGGGATGAGCATCTATGAGCTGATTGCTGGCAAGCTGCCGTTCCCAAGTGGCGAGGTGGCTGACGTGCTGCGGAAACACCAGGAGGAGGATCCGATGCCTCCATCGGTGTTCCGGCCCGATCTACCCGAGGTACTGGATCGGGCGATTCTCAAGGGGATTGCTCGCGATCCCAACTCTCGGTTTCAAACCTGCGACGAGCTGATGGCCGCGCTCATTGGTGCTCACCGTCAGACGCTGCGAAAAGCGCCTCAGCGGGTGCTCGTTGCTGACGAAGACCCGCTGGTTCTCGATCAGCTACGCAGTTGTGTCGAGGCCGCCGCACCGGACGCAGAAGTCGTGATGGTCAGCGATGGTGAGCAAGTGGTCCAAGAGGCCGAAAAACTATCGGTTGGCTTGGTGATCATGGACCTGTCGCTGCCTCGGCTCAATGCCGTCGAGGTTTGTGCCACTTTGCGAGGAATGCCAGCGACTCAGAACCTGCCGGTGGTGGTGCTATCCACGCGATCGAGTCGAGGTGATCGGGCGCTGCTGCGGCAGTTCGGGGTCCGGGCGGTGGTTCAAAAGAGCCTCGGCCTCGATGGCTTGACCTCGATCGTACGGGCGGTGATCAACGAGCGACCGATCTAGGCCGAAAAAAGTAGCGCGCCAATTGACAGCAGGCGCGTCGCTTTGATAGAAGCATTCCACGTCTCATTGAGACGGCCTTCTGGCACCTTAGCTCAACTGGTTAGAGCAGGCGCTTCATACGCGCAAGGTTCGGGGTTCGAGTCCCTGAGGTGCCACTTCGGGGGAAATGACGCGCAGTGTCGGTCCGATCGATAGATCGAGACGCTGCGCGCAGAACAGCTCACCATCGAGCACGATCGGCTCTGGCTGTTCGAATTTCAGCGTTGATGTGCTCGCCAGCGTATCAAGGTGCGGACTCCCTCTGAGTGGCTCGCCGCGTAGCATCCGGGGCACTTGGAGTGCATTTTTTACGGTCGATAGGCTGGAGGCGATCAGGTGGAAGCGATCGGTGACGCTGCCTGCTCGCCACGGCACCCTCATCCCGAGCCCAACGTCCGGTACCGTCGATGCGATGAGCAGCTGGTAGGTCGGTTCGGGCTGCCGCAGGCCATCGACCCAAAGCTCGGTCGGTAGCGGCGAAAACAGCCACCTGGCCAACGGCCCACCACCGGGGATGAGCGACGATGCGATGGTGCGTATTGCCAGGACAGACGCTGACAGCAGCCCTCGGTGAGGGGTGGCAGTGTAGGCGGCCAGGAAGCGAGCGCCCATGGCGGCGCTGCACAAAAAGCCGATGCGTTCACCACTCACCTGTGGGATATCGTCCCGAGGGCTTAGGGTCTGGAAGTTCAGTGGCAACTCACCGTGGCTTCGAACCAGCACCGTGGCCTGTAGTCGATGCGCCAAGCCACCTCCCTGGGCGAACGAGTGCAGCACCTTGGGCAGTCGCTTTTGGGGCTCCTCATTGGCTCCGAGGTTGCGAGCGATGGTGTTGATGGTGCCGCCTGCAAGAGGCAGAAAGCTCGGTAAGGCCTCCCCGAAGACCCGGTACGCCGCTGACAACGTTGCGGTCAACGTGCCGTCGCCACCACACGGGGCCAGAATATCGGTGCCGAGGTCTGCCAAGCTCTGCATCGCAGCGTCAAGCTCGGCGGGGCTGCGGGTCAGAAAGATGCGGTAGCTGAGTCCAGGCGTGCGACGACAGATCGCCTCCAACTCGGACACCATGCCGGGCCGGCTTGCGCGGCGAGCCCGAGGGTTGACGATGATACCAAGTCGCGCCATTTGGCTTCACCGCTTATCGTCTGGGCAAGAGTGCTCGCAGATACTGGCCGGTAAAGCTGGTCGCGGACTCGGCGATTGCTTCAGGCGGACCCTCGGCAATGATGTGGCCGCCACGTTCGCCACCCTCTGGCCCCAGGTCAATGACCCAGTCAGCGCACTTGATCACGTCAAGGTTGTGTTCGATGACCAGCACACTGTTGCCTGCTTCGACGAGGCGGTGGAGCACGCCGAGCAGCCGATGGATGTCTTCGAAGTGCAGGCCTGTGGTCGGCTCGTCGAGTAGGTACAGCGTGCGCCCGGTATCACGACGACATAGCTCTTTGGCCAGCTTGACTCGCTGCGCCTCCCCCCCCGACAGTGTGGTGGCGGGCTGGCCGAGCGACAAGTAACCGAGCCCGACATCACACAGGGTATCCAAGATTGGTCGAAGCTGCGGGTGCGTCGAGAACAGCTCCTTGGCCTCCAAGATCGGCAGGTCGAGGACGTCGGCGATGCTCTTGTCCCGATACCGTACCCGCAGCGTCGCGTCGTTGTAGCGGCGACCTTTGCAGACCTCGCAGGGGACAAACACATCAGCCAAAAAGTGCATCTCGACGCGCTTCAGACCATCGCCCTCACAGGCTTCGCAGCGACCGCCTTTGACGTTGAACGAAAATCGCCCGGGCTTGTAGCCGTAGGTGCGCGCTTCCGGTAACTCGGAGAACAGCGATCGGATGTGATCGAAGGCCTTGGTGTAGGTGGCTGGGTTGGAGCGCGGGGTTCGTCCGATCGGCTGCTGGTCGATCGCGATCAGCTTGTCGAGTAGGTCGAGCCCGATGATTCGATCGTGTTCTCCGATCGGTGTGCGGCTGTCGTGTAGTTCTTGGGCCAGCGCGGGTCGCAAGATGCCGTTGATGAGCGACGACTTGCCCGCCCCCGACACGCCAGTGATTGCGCTCAGCGTCCCGAGTGGAATCTTGACCGACACGTTCTTGAGGTTGTGGGCCCTGGCTCCCTGGATTTCGAGAAAGCCCTGCGGCTTGCGGCGCTCAGTCGGTACTTCGATGCTGCGTCGGCCGGCCAGGTAATCGCCCGTCAGTGAACCCTCGGCGAGCAGCAGCCGTTGCGGAGTTCCGGAGAACACAACATGACCACCGTAGCGACCGGCACCAGGTCCAAAGTCCACCACCCAGTCAGCGGCCCGGATGGTGTCGGCATCGTGCTCGACGATGAGAACCGAGTTGCCTTGATCCCGTAGCCGACGCAGCGTTTCGATGAGTCGGTGGTTGTCTCGCTGATGCAGGCCGATCGATGGTTCATCGAGGACGTACAGCACCCCGGATAGATCCGAGCCAAGCTGCGAGGCCAGACGGATCCGCTGCGCTTCACCGCCAGACAAAGTGGCAGCCGAGCGATGCAGCGTCAGGTAGTCGAGTCCCACGCTCAGCAAGAACCCCAGTCGGGCGCGGATTTCTTTGAGCAGCTCATGCGCGATGATCGCTCGCTCTCCGTCGAGAGGTATCGTGTCAAACAGACGGGCGGCTTCGCCAACCGTCATGCTCACGACGTCGGGCAGGCTGTACTGCGGTGGGCCATCGTCTGGTGACAACAGGTACACCGCACGCGACTCCGGGCGTAGCCGACCGCCGTTGCAGGCATTGCAGTGGCTCTCGCGCAGAAACTTTTCGTAGTACTCGCGCATCTGTTCGCTGACGGTCTGCTTGTAGCGCCGCATCAGCGTGTTCAAGATGCCCTCGAAGCGCATCGCCCACTGGCCGCTGCCATGGCGGCCTTCCCATTTGACCTCGACGCGGCGATCTCCTGCTCCGTATAGGACGAGCTTTTGCTGTTCCTTTGTGAGCTCACGCCACGGCTTGTCGAGGTTGATGCCAAACTCCTCGGACATGCTGCGGACGATGCTGACCACCAGTCCGTCTCCGCGCTCCATCGAAGTCGCCCAGGGCTCGATGGCCCCGCCGCGAATCGACTTGCGGGTGTCGGGGATCACAAGCTGTGGGTCCATCTCCATGCGGGTGCCAAGGCCGGTGCACTCCGGGCACATTCCGACGGGAGTGTTGAACGAGAACGCAGGCGGCGACAGCTCTGGAAAGGCCAAGCTACACGTCGGGCACGCTCGTTTTTCGGAAAGCAGCAGCTCTTCGGTGTCTCTTCCCGCCCCTTCGCGCTGGACCAGCACCATGCCATCGCCTAGCTTGAGCGTCCCTTCGAGCGAGTCCGCCAGCCGCCGCGCTGTTTCCGCATCATCACTGAGGGTGATGCGATCGGTCACGATGTGGATGGTGTGCTTGAGTTTCTTCGATAGTGGCGGCAAGTCCTCGATGCGGACAATCTGACCGTCGATGCGGGCACGGCTGTAGCCCTGCTTCTTGGCTCGCTCGAGGGCTTCACTGTGCGAGCCTTTGCGACCCTCGGCGATCGGTGCCATCAGGGTAAGCTGCGAGCCGAGCGGCTGTCGCAGAAGCTGATTGGTCATCTCCGCTGCGGACATCGGCGCGACCCGCTTGCCACACTGCGGACAGTGCTGGGTACCGACGCGAGCCCAGAGCACGCGCAAGAAATCGTAGATTTCGGTGACGGTGCCTACCGTGGAGCGCGGGTTGGAGGAGGCGGTCTTTTGCTCGATGGCAATCGTCGGAGACAGGCCCCGCAACGACTCGTACTTGGGCTTATCGAGCTGCCCGAGGAACTGCCGGGCATAGGCCGACAGCGACTCGACGTAGCGGCGCTGTCCTTCCGCGTAGATCGTATCGAAGGCGAGCGAAGACTTGCCCGACCCCGAGACTCCGGTAAAGACCACCAGCCGCTTCTTGGGCACTTCCAAATAGTCGATGTGCAGGTTGTGCTCAGTAGCTCCTCGGATGAGGATCGCATCCGGCTCCGAGACGGGCGGTGGCAGCGGCGTCTCCACTAAGAGTGGTGGCTCGTGTGATGGGGGCTGGGCTTTGGGCTTCGGCTTCGTACTCGGCATGGCTCACATGGGCCTGGCCTCTGCGAGGCAGAACCCGCACAGAAGCTATCGTCAAACCTTGCGTCGGCACAAGTCGTACCTTCCGCTCCGACTGCCACACGATGGGCGATCATGACTTCGCCAGCACCACGAGTGGCCTGTGCTCGGACGCGGTCGAGATGCCTACTTGGTATCGGGGAATCGGTCGCAGTAGCTCGAAACCTCAGGGTAGAGGTCGGTGCCGCGCAACACTCGGCAGCCAAAGCCAAGCAGTCCATCGACGCTGGCGAGCAGGATGCGAGCGGTGCCATCGCCGCCTGCCAAGATGACCCGGGTGCCGTCGGGCGTAAACTGCACGCTACGCACGCCACCAGCCTTGTCTTCGAGAGTCAGCAGGAGCTTGCCGGTCTTGATTTCCCAGATGCGGGCCATGTGGTCGTCTCCACTCGATGCCAGCAGGCTACTGTCCGGTGAGAACGACACCGAGCGAACCACGGTGCCGTGGCCTTGCAGATTCCACTGGGCCTGACCTGTGCGAGCGTCCCAGACCATGACATTGCCATCGGCAGATGCGGTAGCAATGCGGGCTCCTCCGGGCGAATAGGTCGCGGCGAGCACGTCCTGGTTATGCCCTTGCAGCGTGAGCAGGGTCTGACCGCTCGAGATGTCCCAGACCCGGGCGTTGCCATCGCTGCTGGCGGTGACGAGTCGGCTGCCATCTGGTGAAAACGCGCACGAGCGGACCTCGCCGGTATGTCCCGATAGAGTCGCCACCGGCTGGAGGTTCATGGTGTTCCACAGCCGGGCGGTACGATCCGCGCTGGCCGTACACATCCGCGTGCCCTCTGGTGAATAGGCCACCTGGAAGACCGCGCCTTGGTGCCCGGTGATCGTGCCAACGGGTCGACCGCTCAGACCTTCCCACAGTCGCACCGTCTTATCATTCGAGGCGGTGGCGATGCGCTGACCGTTGGGCGAAAATGTGCCCCAGTTGACCTCGGCGGTGTGCCCGCCGAGCAGCGCCATGCTGCGCTCGGTCTTGGCATTCCACAACAGAGCGTTGTGGTCGATGTGCGTGGTGACGACCCGCCCGCCATCAGGGGAAAACGTGGCGCTGTTGAGCTCGAACTTGCTTTGGAAGATCTGGCCGTAGCGGCCGCTGCGGATATCCCAGACGCGGACGTTGCCGTCAGAAGACGCGGTGGCGGCGCGGGCCATATCAGGCGAAAAGACCGCAGCCCGCACGTCTTGGGTGTGACCCTTCAGGACGTAAAGAGCTCTGCCCGAGATCGCATCCCAGACGCGGGCGATGCGATTCGACGAGGACGTAATCACCCGCAGGCCATCGGCAGAGTACTGCGCCGTACGGATGCCATCCTCTGGATCGAAGATATTGAGGTGGCTGCGTCCCGTCGATGACTCCCAGATGATCGCTTTTTTGTCACGGCCAGCGGTCAGTACGCGGCTGCCGTTCGGGGAAAAGACCGCCGAGGTGACGTCCTCGTTGTGGCCGTTCAAGATGAAGATGCAGCGTCCCCCGTACGCATCCCACAGTCGGGCGGTGTCATCTGCGCTTCCCGTCACGATGCGGCTGCCATCGGGTGAAAATCCGACGTATAGGACGGGGCCATCGTGCCCGCTCAGCGTCAGCATTGAACGACCGGTGCGGGCGTCCCAGATGCGTGCTTGGTTGTCCCCCCCAGCCGTTACCACGCGGTTGCCATCGCGAGAGAACGCCGCGACGTTGACCTCTTGGTTATGCCCGGTGAGGGTGAGCATGCTCTTGCCGGTGAGGACATCCCAGATCCGGGCGGTGCGATCGGCGCTGGCCGTGACGATACGCTTGCCGTCGGTGGAAAAGGCGGCGTGGGTGACCTCTTGCGTGTGCCCCTTGAGCGTCTGGAGCACCTGCATCGTGGCTGTGTCGTAGATGCGAGCAGTCCCGTCAGAACAAGCCGTCACCAGTCGCTTCCCATCTGCCGAGTAGTTCACCGAGTGGACGGAACCCTCGTGCTTGAGAAGCTGGGACACCACCATTTCGCCAGTGGCTCGGAACAGTTCACGGACGCTCGCTGAGGTTGGGTTGCTGCCTCCGGCCAGCGCTGAGCCGACGGTGATGATCGCATTCTTTAGCACGGTCTGACGGTTTCCGATCTGATCGAGGAACAGATCGTTTTGGGCCTCCAGTGCTTCGAGCTTCGCTTTGACGTCCGGATCGATCGGTGGCGGCGGTGGGCTCAGGTCGACGCTGGCATCGAGTCCCCCATCCGATGGCCCAAGGTCGCCGCGAGCGCCTCCGCCGTCGAGTGAATCGGACCCTCCGCCACCGTCTTTGGACCCATTTCCACGACCTGATGTCAGGGGTGAATCGCTACGCACACCGCCATCGCGTCCACTTGGAGTCGCCGGAACAGGTGATTGAGCGGGGCCTTTGTCCTCGGCAGCTAGCCCGGTGTGGAGGACGCCAAAGGCACCCACCGAAACCAGGGCGATCTGCGCAACAAGCCGTCGGAACCGCGAAGCCATAACGCTCAGGATATCAGAGCTTTCTGAAGACGGAATTCGTCCTTGATAGACGGTGCCCATCACTCTATGTTCTGCCCGCTTAGCCGTCGTGGACCTTCTGCCTCGACCCAGTGGAGTTACTGATGTGCCTCATAACGACGAGCCGCCTTGTTCCATGCGCGATCCTGCTCTTGCCGCTCTTGTGCGGGGCTGGGTGCAATCCCTTTGAGAGACGCAGTGGCTCTTACAGCGCTGGTGCGGTCGACCCGATCCACTTTCCGGCACCCTACTTGGGCGAGGGCGGCGATGGCAAACGTCCCGGTAGCGGTCGGTTTTCGTATGTCACAGCCTACTGTCGTGGAAACCCCGTCGCCTACTACCCGCTACATCTGTACGGTGAGCAGGCCAGCGCCAAAGACCCGCTCGATCTGGCCAAGCTTTCTGTGCCGCTCGCCTACCACTTTGACCCCGCACAGACGGCAGATGGTCAGGACAGCCGGCGCTGCGTGAGCCCGCCCGATTACGTCTACGATCAGGAAGCCCGTCGTCGTGACGCACTGCCGCTTGATCGCCAAGGCAATATCTTCACCGCGCTGCCGATGGAGAGCGATCCGATCGGACAGACCACCTATGTGCCCGTGGTCCGAGAGGTCGTTGTTTCGTCTCAGAAGAATCCTTGCCAAGATCCCAAGAGCGAGGAAGACCTGACATCGCGCACCGACCTGTCGCTCGACCTGATCCCGCCTCCGGAGGGTTCAGTGGGAGGGACCACGACGGGCCGACCGAGTGGCCGCTATCTACTCTGGATCTTGATCGATCCTGCGGCAGAGGTGCTGTTCCCTGGTGCCAAGCTCAATCCATCCACGCAGCTTGGGCCACAGCGCTTTGGTTGGTTCAATCAGTACCTGGCGGGTTATCTAGACGGTGGCGTGGTGCCGGTCGCACCGCTGTCTCCGCCTGGAACGGTGAGGATGGCGACCCAGCGCTTGCTGTATCCGGCGCGGGTGTTTGACGCCGACAAGAACCAAGTCGTGGCTGGAGCGATCGGCGGGGGCTTCGATTTGGTGGAGTTTAGGCGAGGAGAGGAGGGCTACTCCCCAGTCTGCCGGGTGTTCACCTTCGAACCGAATGATCCAATGCGGGGCTTCGAGAAGTCGATCGCCGAGGTTGATCCAATGAGGATCACCGATACCGGTGAGATCGTGTACTGCCCGCAGCCCCCTCGCATGGAAACACGGTAAGCCGATGCGCAGATCTCTTTATCCCTGGTTGTCGACGTTGATTCTGTGCGCGCCGCTGTCTGCTTTCGCCGTGGGTGAACAGGATGGCAGGCTCTCTGGCGTCATCACCGATAAGGTATCTTCCGCACCGCTGCCGGGAGCCCGCATCTCGGTGACTGGCAAAAACCTCATTGGTGGGGCTCGTCGCGTCCTGACTGATGAAGACGGTAGCTATCAGATCGGCTCGCTCCCTCCCGGTTCCTATGATGTCGAGCTGTCCTACGAAGGTGCCAAGCCGCTACGCCGCAAGATTGTGATCCGACAGGGCGAATCGTTTCCGCTCAACATTGCCTGGAGCATCGAGGAGCTTTCCCAGGCGACCAAGGTCATCGTTGAAGAGCGGAAGATGATCCGTCCCGATACGACCCAGACCGGCACCGTGCTGTCTGCCGACCAGCAGGCTCGGGTGGCCACCTCGCGTCGCTATCAGGACATCGTGCAGCAGGTCGCGGGCGTTTCGGGTGGCGGCAATCCGAACATCAAGGGAGCAATGGACTCCCACAATCGCTACTTGGTGGACGGGCTTGATATCACCGATCCGGTCACCAACACGTTTTCGGCCAACATCAACTTTGACTCGGTCGAGTCCATCGAGGTCATGACCGGTGGTGCCGAGGCGCAATACAACTCGCTGGGCGGCACCATCAACCTGGTCACCACGGCGGGCAGCAATGAGTGGAAGATCAATGCCTCGCAGTATGTGAACCATCAGTCGCTGTCGGTCGGTCAGCAGTTTGGTACCCAGGTGTACCAAGGCGGTCGGCCGTTTTTGCGTCTGGTCCGTCCCCCCCAAGCGGGCTACCAGACCACCATCAATGTCGGTGGCCCGATAGCGAAGAATCGATTGTGGGTGAATCTGTCGTTCGAGTATCTGCGCAAGGAGTCCTCCCAGCCGCTCGGCCCGACGCTCGGCGTTCAGTCTCCTTCCCAGGTCTCCGACCGATTCCTGACCCGGCTCAAGCTCACCTATGCGCCGTCCGCCAAGCATCGGCTGACGCTCTCTGTGTCGGCTGATCCGGCGTACTTTAACAACATCGATCAGGACAACCTGCGCCTAGGCGT
>JBGAUT010000067.1:0-22195 GCA_044228505.1 Polyangia bacterium
AGCGGAGCTACCCCGACCCGTGCTGGCTGCTGATGCAGCGGCGAAGATGACGGCCCAACTGATGGAAGCGGCGATTGCCGCATCCAAACAAAAACCGGCGGTAGTGCCCCTTGGCGGCGGCAAGCTGATTCCGTTCCCGAGCGGACGAGTCCGACGAATCCTTGTGCATCCGATGACCGCGGCGCTCACGGTGGCGGCGGCGGCGCTGTTCCTGGTGGTGTTCAAATCCAAAGAGCCCATGCCTCCGGTATCGGACTCTCCGACAGTGATCGCGACCGCCAAGCCACCGGCGGCCACCGCAGCCCCAGGCACCGCCACCACGCAAGTCCCGGTCATCGAAACGGTGACGGAGTCCAAGTCCAGCGCCAAAGCGGCACCGGCATCGAGTCCCGGCACCGCGGGCGACGTCATGGCCGCACAGGATGCCAAGCCGCAAGCCCCGGTCAAATCCGAGGCCCTGAAGACCGGATTTTTCGATGGTCGATTCGCCGATAGCACCTCCAGGGCTCGCGCCGGCACGGCTGCGACGGGAGTGGCGGCTGAACCTCCGAAGAAGCCGGTGTGGGGACCACCGCCCGCACCGCCTCCGGCGGCCAAGCCGAGCCCGATGTACGAGCTGGCCAAGGACGCTCGGCAGGCACCGACCCAGGGAGTAGCACCTTATGACAGCCGCTTTTCCCAGCCACCGCCCGCCGAACAGGCTGCACCGCCTGCGACGCTGGCGCAGGTCACGCCGGCCCCCGCTGCGGTAGAAGTACCGCCACAGGCACCGGCTGGACGAACAACGGTCAGCGCTCGTGACGATGATGCCGCCTCAAGCGGAATCGTGGCGCAAAGCAAAGCCCGGCAGCAGCAACGAACCATGGACGAGCTAGAGCGTGCCGAGCTGGCGCAAACGGTCGGTCCTGGCGACAGTGGTGGTTATGCACGTCGTCAGGTGGCAACCGACAACGCGGGCAGCCTCGGAAGCATGGCGGCTGGTGCGGGCAGCAGCGCCAAAGAGGTTCCCGGCGAAGAAGAGCCGATGAACAATCTCGGCAAGCAGGCCGCTGTGGCGGACAAGGTCGCCGAAAAGGCCGCCGATCGCGCTAGTCCACTGTCGCTGGTCTACGAACACATTCGGAGCGGTCGCTGCGTCGAAGCCCGCGATCTGCTGCACAAAGTCGAGCGCACGCAGCCCGGTACGCCGGGACTCGTCGACGCCAATGCGGCCTGGCAGCGGGACTGCGGGGTACGCATGCAGCGTGAGAACGTGCAGGGGCAGCCAAACCTTATGAACGTGCCGCAGCAGAACAACCAGAATCTGCCGCAGCGCATGCCGCTGCCGAGTGCCGCTGCGCCGGCCCCACGCATGGAAAAAATGCCGATGGAGTCCCAGCAGTACAGCAATCGCGACCAGACGGAAATGCGACGAGCCATGACCAAGAAAGCACCGGCACCGGTTCAGAAGGCACCCGCCAAGGCCAAGGCCTCCAAAGCCGCCGCTGCCGACACAGCGCTCTAGCTCACGCCAGCGAGCACCGCCTGGGGTAGCCCGAGCTTGTCTTTCAGCTCTCGCTCTTCCCTTGGTGACAATCCGAGCCCGGCATAGTCGGGCAGCTCGCCCCGCAGCAGCGCCTTCACCGCCAACAGCTCCATCCGCGACAGCGAAACGCCTTCCAAGCGGTAGTCCCGGAACGCTTCCCAGGCCAGCGGCACCCACTTTTCGACAAGGCTGCCAATGATATCGGCGTAGACCCGGATCTCGTACTGGGCGTGGGTATCCATCCGCAGCGACAGAAAATGGAGCAGGTTGTGCAAATCCACTTTCCAGTACCACTGGGTGTAGTAGTTGAGCGTCAGGTTCATCCGTGCCAGCTCGCGCGCGAGCTGGGGATCACCTGGCCGTCGCGGATTGCCGTCATCGTCTTCGTTTAACAGCTCTTCGTAGTGGTCGTAGCAGCGCTCGGCGTCGGTCGACAACAGCCGCAGCACCCGCGCCGACTCCTCGGGGGACAGCAGCGATTCACGACCCTGCCGGTTGGATCGGGACTGCTCGGCAAGCTGCTCGGGATGTGGCAGGTAAAACTCGCGATCAAGGATCGAATAGCGAGCCGAGTATTCGTTGACGTTGGCGGTGCGATGGCGAATCCACTGCCTGGCCACAAAGATCGGGAGCTTGACGTGGAGCTTCAGCTCACACATCTCAAGCGGCGTGGTGTGACGGTGGCGCAACAGGTAGCGAATCAGACCGCGATCGCTGCTGAGCCGGCTTGTGCCACGTCCGTATGAAACCCGCGCCGCCTGGACAATCGCAGCATCATCGCCCATGTAGTCGACCACGCGCACAAAGCCATGGTCGAGAACCGGGAGTGGTTCATGGAGCATGGCTTCCATCGCAGCAACTGTGGGACGACGGGTGGTAGCGGAATCGGACTGGGCCTCACGGACGGCCTCGACCTGAGCAGGTGATAGCGACATGGCGCATGCGTCGTACTGAAGACCGACCCGAGCTGTCAAGGCGCGCCGGGCAGCTCGATCACAAACTGGGTGCCGTGCGGCCCGGTTTCCACCGTGATCTGACCTTGGTGATCGCTGATGATCTCGCGCACAAACGGCAGCCCGAGCCCGGTGCCTTGCGCCCGGGTCGTAAAAAACGGCGTCCAGATCTTGGGAAGCGCCTCATCGGGAATCCCTGGTCCATTGTCGGCGACGACAACTCGCAGCTTGTCTGGTGAGGAAGCGTCGATCGATAGGGTGACCTTGCCACCGGGTCGACCGAGACAGGCCTGGACGGCATTTTGCGCGAGGTTGTCGATCGCTCGCCGAAGCTGCTGCGGATCGGCAAACACGGACGGGCACGGGTCCACCGCCGTGACCTCGACCTGGACCGAGCCACCGGCAGCCCCGAGCGCGCTCTCTTTCACTTCGTGGAGCAGCGCTCGCAGATCAATCGCCTGCCGTTCAGGCGGCGGCCGCCGGGCATAGAGGAGGAAGTCGGCGACCACTTTCTGCAGATGATGGAGCTCGCGCTCGATGCGATCGACGTAGCCTCTGGCTTGCTCCAGATCCATCGGGATGGGACTAGGACCACTTGGCGGCTGTAGCTCTTCTCGAAGCAGACCGGCGAACAGCTCCATGCCACCGAGGGGATTGCGGACCTCGTGCGCGATCCCGGCCAGCATCATCTGCATGCGCTCATCACGAGCCAGCAGTCCCTCTCGCATCGTCTCCAGCGCCTGCGCGAGCACCGCGACCTCATCGTGGCCCGAGCGCAGCGCGGGTGGCACCGGTCGATCGAGCACGCCTTGGCCGACCACTTGGGCCCCTTCACTGAGCCGACGCAGCGGTTCGCTCACCCGCCGCCCGAGCAGCACCGCCAGCCCCGTGAGAAGCAGCGCCGCGATGGCACCGATCCCGAGCAGGGTCCGCTGCAGGCCAATCAGATCGGCATACAGAGCTGCGCTGCCATCGACGCCCACCGCAAACCGCACCGGGCCAAGCTCACTCGGGATTGGCGCAAAGCCGGACTTGTAGAGCTTCCCGTCGTGTCCCTGGAACAGTACCGAGGCTGCGGCCCGCGATGGGACCGGCCCTGGACCTGTGAAAATCTGGCCGAGTTCGCTGCGGCTGCCATCTAGTCGATACAGTCGCTCGCCGATCGCAGCGGTGCCGGTGTCCACACGGGCGGTGTGGTCGAGTGCGAACACATAGATCCGAGCGAGCGCCGCCGTTTCCCGGATGTCGCCCAGTCTGCGCTTGAGGTTGCGATGGGTGCGGCTGTCTTCATCGCCCGGTTGGAGCAGCGCCACACTTTCGTCAGAGATCTGCCGCGCCGTAAGCTGGGCCACCGTCTGGAGCCGTCGGCCAAGCTCGGCTTCCACGGCTCGGGCTGCCGCCTGACGGGTGAGCAGACCGAAGGCGACGAAGGCGATCAGCGAAGGCACAAGCATCGCCAAGATGAGCTTCAACGAAAGAGAAGGCCGTCGCATCATCGAGTTCGGCAGAGCTTATCGCGTCGATGATTCCGGTGCGATCGGTAGCCACGGCTGGCCGTGTAGCATCGCGACGATCACGGACAGGAGCAGCGCCGCCACACACAGGCTCGCCAGCACCGTGAAGCTCCGCTCCAGCGGCGTTCTGGCGTCGTCGGAAAGCTTCGGGCGAATCACCAGCAGGAGAAGTGCTGCGCCCATCAGTCCTCCCCCAAGGTGCGCCACCCAGTCGACGTTCGGCCGTAGCGAGGCCATGACGTTGAGTCCCAGGTTGACGAGCGCGGCCTTGCGCAGCGAGGCGACCAGCTCCTGCGGCAGACCCAGATCCCGAAACGCCAGCACCGCCGCCGCGCCGAGCAGACCAAACAGGCTCCCCGAGGCCCCAATGCTGACCTGAATGCCGACCACCTCGCCCACGGCCGTCCCGAGCAGGGTGCCTGCGAGCCCCGACAAGATGTACAGCACCAGGAAGCGCTGCCAGCCGAGCAGTTTTTCAAGGAACGGCCCAAAGCTGTACAGCACGTAGCTGTTGAGCAAGATATGTATCAGCCCGCCGTGGAGCGCTGTCGCGGCGAGTAACCGCCACCACTCGCCTTGTTTGATCAGGGCGGGCACCTCGGCCCCCATCGCAACCAGCGTCGCGATGCTTTCCGAGCCTCCCCACAGTTCACACAGGCCAAACAGCACGATGTACAGGCCGATGAGTGCGTAGGTCGCACGCACAGGCCGACGCGCCATAAGGGCCGAAAACACGTCTAGTTCATCGATGGGCTCGTCGTTACGCATGGGGAAACTGTCTACCTCCGACGGGTCGTGTCAGCCACGACGAGGAACCCTCGCGGTGTCTCATAAGCCATCATATAACCTGAGCCATGTCCTGTTCGTCTACGCTGCGTGGCGGTCTTCCGGCGCTTCTGTGGCTAGTCATGGTAGTGGCGACGGTCTGTGCTGCCCCCACGCTGCACGCGGAGGAACCCGGTCACCTCAGTGGTCGGGTGCTGATCCTGGGCTCGATCACAGCGCTGCCCGAAGCCACGATTTTGGCCCGGGTTGGCGAGGTCGTCGTCGAGACTCGCAGTGATGCCAAGGGTCGCTTCGAGCTGTCTTTGCCACTCGGTGAGGCCAAGGTCAAGGTTCGTCATCCGGAGTTCGAGACGCTGTTTGCCACCGTAGCGATCGGCCCGGCCAGTCGGCTTGATCTGCGTGTCCGTCGGCTCCCGGCCTATAAACAGCCGTTTCAGACCACCGTGCGCAGCCCGAAAAACCAAGCCGAGGGCCAGCATGTCAGCCTGCGCGGTGAAGAGCTTCGCACCCTGCCCGGCAGCCTGGGCGATCCGTTTCGAGCGATCGGACTGCTTCCCGGTGTCGCGACCCCAGTTCCCCTGTTGCCGATCTACGTCGTACGCGGTGCCAGCCCAGGCATGAACGGCTTCTATCTGGATGGGATGCGGGTACCGCAGCTGTTTCACTTGCTGGTGGGTGGTGGCGTGGTCCATGCGCGACTCGTCGAACAGATGGACTTTTATCCGGGGGCCTACGACGCCTCGTTTGGACGCTACGCGGGCGGCATCATCGACGCCAAGACGCGCCCGGCTCGCTCCGATGGTTACCACGCCGAGCTAGAGATTCGGCTGTTTGATCTATCGGCTCTCGTCGAGTTGCCACTGCCGAAGGACGTGCGGATCACCGTCTCGGGACACTACGGCTACCCCGGACCGATCATCCATGCGATCGATAACCGCGTCGACGTCGGCTACTGGGACTATCAGCTCCGGCTCGACTGGAAAGGGCTAACGGTGCAGGCGCTCGGTGCCTATGACAGCGTCTCGATCACGGACCAGTCCCTGTCCGGTGCAGGCAATCCGCCGTCCGATAACACCTTTCGCACCACGTTCCATCGCTTGCAGGCACGCTTTCAACGACAACTCGGTCGCCATTTGTTCGAAGTCGGTGCCGTCGGTGGGATCGATGAAATGACGATTTTCCAGGGCAATGGCGTCCGCAAGCTGGCACTCAACCTGCGAGCCAATGCGACGCTCAATTGGCCGAAGATCAAGCTCCGCCTCGGTACCGATGTGGAGCTGTCCCGCTTTACCGCTCAGAACTTTGGCACGGTCGATGTTCGCGCTCGTCCCGATGACATTGGCGATCTGGGGGGCTCGCGAGACGGCATCGTGGCCTCGGCGTACGCGGTGTTTTCGGCGGAGCCGTGGCAAGGGGTCACGGTGACGGCCAGTGCTCGCGCCGACCTCTACCACGCCGGGGCGGTGACGCTGCTGGGACTCGATCCGCGCTTCCAGTTTCGCGCCCGCTTGACCGACTTTTTGCTGATTCACGCGGGCTTTGGCTACTACCAGCAGCCGCCGAGCTTCCCGGTTGCCCTGCCAGGGATTGACACCTACGCGCTCAGCCTCGGGCTACAGCATGCTACCCATGGTGCGATCGGCGAGGAGCTGACCCTGCCCTACTCGATGTCTCTGACGATGGCGGGCTTTTATCAAAAGTACGAAAACTCGAACGATGTCGTGATCGACTTTACGCCGCAGCTTTGCACGTCCCCGCCACCGGAGTCGCTGTCGGGTTACGCCGCCGTCATCACCAGGCAGGTGAACGGCGCGTCGTACGGGATGGAGCTGATGCTGCGTCGTCACAAGGGACGCTTTACCGGCTGGGTTTCCTACACCTTGAGTCGAGCCGAGCGCGCCTTCAGCTGTGGTCTCCGACCCGCCGACTACGATCAACCTCACGTCCTCAATACCGTCGGACAGATTCGCTTGCCATGGAACCTGATGATCGGTGCGCGCTTCTTCTATTCGACGGGACGGCCGGTCACCATCCTGAAGCCGCCGGATGGTAGCGCCACGGTTCGCAATGCCGATCGGCTACCGGATACGTTTCAGCTCGACCTGCGCATCGATCGCGAGTGGCTGTTCAAGTCGTTCGCGCTCGATGTCTTTATCGAAGCGGTCAACGTGACGTATTCACAGGCGGTGTTTGGGCTGACCTACCCTCGTGACAACGGCATCACGCGCTACGATCAGCCGCAGCTAAACGGCTTCCGCTGGGTGCTGCCGTCGATTGGGGTACGTGGTCGGTTTTAACGCGCTTGACTTGTTTTTCTCCATTGAGGAAAAACGCGCTCACGATGCGCACCGTAGAAAAGCCTTGGGGCCACGAGCTGATCTGGGCCCACACCAGCCGCTACGTCGGCAAGATCCTTCACATCAAGCGCGGCGAGTCGCTGTCGCTGCAGTACCACCAGGTCAAAGACGAGACGATCATGGTGCTCGCCGGCAAGCTCCGCTTCGAGCACTACGGCGAGGGCGAGACGCCCGGTCACACCGATCTGGAACCGATGAAGCCGTTCCACATCACACCGGGGCTACGCCACCGGATGACCGCACTTGAAGATACCGATGTCGTGGAAGTGTCGACGCCGGAGCTAGATGACGTGGTGCGACTCGAAGATCGCTATGGTCGCAAGGGAACCAGCGCCCCCTGATTCCAATCGCACCGCCGGTCAGACGCCGATGTAGAGCCGGTTGCCGAAGTTCGGTTCGAGATTGGCCTCGAAGATCTTCTGGGCAGCGGAGTCGATGTCGTACGCGACACGACGGAACTCGAAGACCCGCGTCTGATCGTCATAGATGCAGTAGCTGGCGCGGTTGTCATAATCACGCGGCTGGCCGACGGAGCCAACCGAGATGATGTAGCGATAGCCAGCCCGGATCTCGAACTTCTGGGCCACCACCTCGTGGACTTCGCTGCGCGACAGCGCGAACGACTTGCACAGGTGGGAATGACCGATGAAGGTCACCTCGGCAAGCTGGTCCCAGTAGGGCAGACAGCGTGCCGCTTGCTCCATCGAGAAGATGTACTCGAACTCTTCTAGGTTGACGGGTGAGCCGTGGCAGTAGCAGATGTGGCCTTCTCGTCGCTCGTACGGTAGGTTCTGCAGCCAGAGCATGTTCTCATCGGTGAGAATGCCCGAATGAAGGTCGAGCGCTTGCCGGGCCGCGTCGTAGTAATACGAGTAGTCCATCCGACCCGCGACCGCCGCATCGTGGTTGCCCAGGATGCAAAAGGCCGCCTGTTTTCGGACGAGATCGCAGCAGCCATTCGGATCAGCCCCGTACCCGACGGTATCTCCGAGGCAGACCAGCTTGTCCACGCGGGCAACACGGAAACACTCCAGGACGGATTCCAGTGCCTCAAGGTTGGCGTGGGTATCGGAGAAAATACCAATCCTCATAACGGAAGCCCTACTGTACTTTGAAATCTACCCTTACGGCAACCGGCACAGAAGAGGCTGCTTGGCCCACGACGGATCTTGCCGCCCGCCCGAAGAAAACGCACAATTCGCCGACCCATCGTTTGGCACCCCATCTGGACGCTCCATCTCAGGCCTCGCCACGGTCGAGCGTTCCGTTTAGTAAGATGCACGAGAGAGCCGATGCACAGCACCTCATCCGCAACCCGTAGCGCACCACCGCTGCTTCTGCCCTCACCTGCTCGCCTGACCGAGCTTGGTCACGCGGCCTGCGACTACGTCCAGCGTGCCACGGGTCTGGATCTAGATCACTCAGAAGAGTCCCTGGCGTTCGTGGATCACTATCTGCGGCAGGTGCGGAGCGGCGATCCGCTCAAGCCGGAGGTTCAGATTCTGGTGGCAGCAGCGATCGGTGTCTACCTGGGAGAAACGCTGCTCGGACGATTTGGGGGCCGCTGGCTGGCGATTCCGGCCGACCCGACCACGATGGCCGAGGAAGGCACCCCGGTGCTCGACTCCATCGACGATCCTACCGGCTGGCGTGTCGAGCTGGAGGCCGCGCCGCTCATCTGTGATCCGCTACTGTGGGCCCGGCAGGCCCTACGCGCCGATGACGAAACCGAAGCAGAGGATGGCGGTGGACTATCGGTGCCGCCAAGCCTGTGGGAGACCTTGCAAACGATCATGGCGCGCCTGCCTCCCGTCACTGAGGAGTATTACTACTCGCTCACCGGGCGTTTCGAAACGGTCAGCTACATCGTCGAGATCTTGGCCAGCCTGCGCGCAGCCGAGGAAGAAAAAGACAGTGATAACGCTGCGAATCCGCAGTAGGAATTTGTCGAGGCTTTGTGTTCGCCTCTGCCTCGTTTAGTATGAGCACATTGAGCCGGACCACCGGAGGGACACCGCATGGAAGCTGATATGAAGACCTCGAACCTCATCAACAACCTGGTTCTCGTCGATGCCATCCTGACGATGAGCCTAGGACTTGGACTTGGCCTGACCGCTCCGGCGCTGGTGCTCGGCGGGCTTGTGCCACTGTTGGGCGTGCTGCTGTCGCTGTTTTTGCTGGCGACCGGCGTTGGACCGATGTTCAAAGGTGCCGACAAGGTCGAGAACAACGACCCTCTCCTCGTCGCTGCTGAAAAAGCGGACGCCGGTGGTCGCATGGTCTACCTGGGCGTCACCATCGCAGCGATTGTCACCCTCGCGCTGGGCATCGGTGCCAACAAGACCGAGCTGGCCCTGATGGTCGGTGGCCTGGTTCCCATCGGTGGTCTGATCCTGGCGATCGTCGCGCTCGTTGGCGATGCCGCCGGTGGTAAGGGCGAGGCCGAAGCCCTCACCAACTTCACGTCGTTTAGCCCCGCCGAGGAGCAGACGTTCGTGGTGTTCGAGCGCACCTCACTCGAGATCGAAAAGCGTGCATCGCGCATTGCGCTCATCAGCGTTGGCTCGGTGGGCATGCTGTTCGCGATCATCGTGCTCGTGTTCGGTGGCAAGGGTCACGAAGGCGCAGCCCCCGCCGGTCAGCCGCCCGCCGCCGCTGAAAAGAAGTAGTCCTCCCGTTGGCTTTGCGGCGCTGACCATCTCCCCGGCTAGCGCTTTACCATCACGAAAATTGGGTTTCCGTAGAACCACAGATCGCTCCACGGATCGATATCCGGGGGATCGAGCTGTGGGCTAGCAACGCTGGTGTTGGTGCCACGGACCCGCAGATAGAAGCTGCGCGTCACGTTGTGGAAGCGATGCCGGAATCGCAACACTCGATCCACGCGCTCGCACTCCGTAGACAGGACGCGGCGCAACACCCTTGCCGTTGGATTGCGCAACGCATCACGATCCGCTGCCACCGTCACGATGTCGCCCACGATCAGGTCAAGGTGATGCAGCTCGGGAATCAGACCACCGAGGTTGCGGTGCCGGGACAGCTCGATTTCCACAATCAGTTCGACGGTGGCACCAGTCTTTTCAAGCCGCAGATAGCCACCCATCGGCACCGCTCGCGCCCCATCATGCACAAAGCAGCGCAGCGACTCGATGAGTCCGCCAAGGCAGGTGTACATGTTGCCAGCACGCATCGCCGCCAGTACCGCCAGCGGATCGCGGTGCTCCGCAAAGACGCGGGTCTGGGTATAAAGCCCCGGCGCGTAGTCGAAGTCGTACCGGGTTTCACCGCTCTGATAAGGCCGCTGTCGTCCCGTCGGAGTGACATGGCCTTCGGCTTTGTAGGTTGAACGATCGACCTCGACCAAGTCGCCCAGGTAGCGATGCGAGTCGGAGTTGCAGGTGATGTAAAAGGGCCGGCCTTCAGACAAGAGCGAGTCCCACAGGCCACCGACTTCAGCGGTGTAGTAGTCGTAGCCGCCGAAGGTTCGATAGGACTCAAGCGGATAGCCAGCAAACGACCCTTTGCTCGGTTTGTCCGAGTAGTGACCACGCAGCTCGCCCATCATCGTTGCTGCCGAGTGACCCGGTGCCCCCTCGAAGCCACGCATGACCTCGGGACCGGCGTCGCTCCAAGCCCGAAGCTCGTGCGGGCTATCAAGTCCCCGACGGGCCGGATGGTTGGCGAAAAATAGTGGCTTACTGGGCAGCGACTGCAAGAAGCTGATGCCTGCGACGGCATCCGTCTCACCAAGTGGAGGTGTCTTGCGGCTCTTGTCATCGAAGCGCGACTCGAACTCTTCGATCATGCGGGCTTCGTCGACGGTGGGCGGAACGATGATGCTGCCGTGCTCAGCCGAAGGAATGTTCCACTCGAGTCCCTGAAAGACGATGATCTCGGGGAAGGCGCGACGCGCTTCGATGAGTTCGCGATAAGCGGCGGCGGTCACAACCTTTTGATGCGCTGGACCGCCGTGATCGGTGATCACGCAGAATCCGAGCCCACTTTGCGCAGCAGCACGGACCTGCTCGACAATCTCGTAGCGACCATCGGAGCTGTATTTGGTGTGAATGTGGTGATCACCGGCGAGCCAGACGCCGCGATCATAGGGCGTCTGCAACTTGGCCGTGCGACGGGCTCCATCGAGCGGAGGAGCCCCCAGCAGTACGAGCAGGCTGCTGGCTCGCTGCAAAAAACCCCGTCTGGAAACCGGGGTGGCCAAGACTAGTAGCGGTAGTGATCGGGCTTGTAGGGCCCGTCTTGCGAAATACCGAGGTAGGTCGCCTGCTTGCTGGTGAGCTTGGTCAGCTTGACGCCGAGCTTGGCAAGGTGCAGCGCCGCGACTTTCTCGTCGAGCTTTTTCGGCAGCATGTAGACACCGACAGGATACTTGCTGGGGTTACACCACAGCTCGATCTGGGCGATGGTCTGGTTCGAGAAGCTGGTCGACATCACGAACGACGGGTGGCCCGAAGCACAGCCCAGGTTCACGAGTCGCCCACGAGCGAGGATGGTAAGGCGCTTGCCGTCAGGGAACACAAACTGATCGACCTGCGGCTTGATGTTGACCTCGGTGACGCCCGGCTGTGCACACAGCCACGCCATGTCGATCTCACAGTCGAAGTGACCAATGTTGCACAGGATCGCCTGATCCTTCATCGCCAGCATGTGCTCGCCACGAATGACGTCCATGCAGCCCGTGGCGGTGACAAAGATGTCACCGAGCGGAGCGGCCTCTTCCATCGTCGTGACCTGATAGCCCTCCATCGCCGCTTGGAGCGCGATGATCGGGTCGATCTCGGTGATGATGACGCGGGCACCGTAGCCACGCAGCGACTGGGCGCATCCCTTGCCGACATCGCCATAGCCTGCGACGACTGCGACCTTGCCAGCAAACATCACGCCGGTGGCTCGCTTGACCCCGTCGGCGAGCGATTCGCGGCAACCGTACAGGTTGTCAAACTTGCTCTTGGTGACCGAGTCGTTGACGTTGATCGCCGGTACCTTGAGCTTGCCGCTCTTGTGGGCCTCATACAGTCGGTGAACCCCGGTCGTCGTCTCTTCGGACAGACCGCGAATGCCGTCGGGACCGTTGAACATCTCGGGATACCGGTCGTGAATGATCCAGGTCAGATCACCACCATCATCGAGAATCATGTTGGGCGCTTTGCTGCCCTTGAAAGCCCGCAACTGCATTTCGATGCATTCGACGTACTCTTCCTCGGATTCACCCTTCCAGGCGAAGACCGGCACGCCCGTCGCGGCAATCGCAGCCGCCGCGTGGTCTTGCGTCGAAAAAATGTTACAGCTCGTCCACGTTACCTCGGCACCAAGCGCGGTCAGCGTCTCGATGAGGACGGCGGTCTGAACGGTCATGTGCAGGCAGCCAGCGATACGAGCGCCGCGCAGCGGCTGCTGCGGTCCATACTCGGCACGCAGCGCCATCAAGCCGGGCATTTCGCTCTCGGCGATGGTGATTTCTTTGCGACCCCATTCGGCCAGCGAGATGTCTTTGACCTTGTAGGGAAGCGGTTCACGGATTGAATCGGCCATTAAGGACTCCTTATGCGGCGCCCAGGGTAGGCGTCCTATCGTACGCGGTCAAGCCGCGACCAAAAGGCTTCTAGTAGCGCAGCGGCAGACGAAAGCCGGCCTGCACCTTGAAGCGGTTGATGGTGTCTTCGAGGAAGCTAAAGCCGCGCTCGATGCGCTCCAGGCTGATCTGACCGACCGTCAAATCGGACATCTGCAGCTCACCGTAGCCACGGTAACGGGCGGCAGCGTTGCCGAGCAGACCCCACTCGGCCAGCCCACACATCCGGATGTACAAACCAAAGCGCTTGCACAACTGAAGGTCGAACGTGCTGACACCAAACTGGATTCGTACCGTGTCGAGACGCAGTTTTTCTCGCAACGGATCGGCCAGTTGGTTGGTGAGTAGCTGACTCGTCACCAGCTTCGCAGCCGGATCGCCGTAGTCGATGGCACGCGGACTGCCTGACGCGCTTGCCGAAGGATTGGGTCGCCCACCACGAACTGCATCGGCGGCATCCCCGATAAGAAGCGAGCTTGCGCAGTCCGCCGCTGACAGTCCATCCGACGACAAACACTCGAATTTCAGCTCGCGGACCCGACCTCGTAGGGCGACCTCGACGTTGCGTTGCTGATCGTTTTGGTCAAAGTCGCGAGTCCCACCGAGCACCTCGACGAACGGGGTGTCGGGCCAGCGAGCGGTCTTGGAAAAAGCGATCTTGCTGTCGCCTTTGACGTGAAACTCGCCGCGAAGACCGGGCACAAAAAAGATGCCGCTATCGACACGGATCACACCGTTCATCGCAATATCGACGAGAGGACCAGCAACGTCGAAAGCCTGCGTCGATAGCCGCAAGTCGGCAATGTTGTTAAGGACACGGAACGTACCTCGGGTCCGCACCGTCAACCCCAGCCGAATTTGCGACAGAAACTCATCGCCATCCCAGAACGGCTTGTCCTCTTCGACAATGCGACGAGCCGACAAGAAGCGGTCGGTGGGGTCGTAGTCTTGCATGTAGCGACCAGCGACCACTTCGATGTCACCCAGCAGGTTGACGCCGTCACGATTGCCACTCAGCGTCAGGCCTCGTGCCGAGGACATCTCGACGTTGTAAACGCCCGACGAGCTGTGACGGACGTTTTCCATCTTGATGGCCAAGTCGACTCGGTCGAGTGCCCGGTGCCAGGCATTGCGAATAAACCCGCCCATGCCGTTGTGATCGACCCGACCGCTCAGCTCGATTTTACCGTCTCCATCGACCAGTCCTGCCAGCGACACTCCGCCGGAATGGCCTTCACCGCGACCGATGACGATTCGCCCATCATCCCCACTTCCGACACGCAGAAAGCGAATGGTGCCACGTGAAAACGACAGCTCGTGGAACCGTCTCAGGTTTAGGAACACCTCGTGCGCGGTGAGGGTGCCCTCGACGATCGGATTGGTAAAAGTGCCGGTGATCTTGAGCAGATCAAGCCCAAAGCGCCCACGTGCCTCGGCCAAATTGTGAGCGAACTGCCACTGCAGCAGCCGAGCCGAGATATCGCCACGTAGCTCGAAGGAAATCTTGCCCACCTGCAGCGGCGTATAGCGCTGAATCTCAATCGAGCCACGCACCAGCGTCACGGAGTTGTCGACGAGCACTTTGACGCTCTCGAGGTCCGCCCGATCGGCCCGCAGCACCAACTTGCCACCTTGCACCTCGATCGGGGTGTCGAGTTCGTGCGGCTCGACCTGAGCGCTCCGCAGCTCCAGGGTGCCGATCGGCTGAAGGTTTGACAGAGGCCCAGTGACGCGCAAATCGACGGAAGCCTCACCTTGGGTGCGACGGAACACCGACCGCAGCAAGTGCTCAAGCAATTCCAGTCGAACCAGTCCACGAACCCGCAGATCCGACGCGACCGGGCTCAGCAGCCCCGAAAAGCGAACGGCACCGGTCTCACCCCGTTTCTCGACAGGATGACCTGCGGTCACCATCGCCACCGCTTCACCCGCACCACGCTCGGCACCGCGACGTTGGCTTACAAACCTAGCCTGTCCCAGTTCCAAGTCCCGGCCATCGAAGCACGAGAACACATCGCCGTCGTTAAAGGCAAGATAGCGCTGCTCCTCGCCCTCGTCGGTCACGGTCTTGACCGCGAGGAGCGCTCGATTGAGACGCAGGGTCGCTCCAAACAGCCGAGACTCGGGATCCTCCGGAGTTCGCGACGCCAAAATCGGACAGCCAATTCCGAGTGCAAAGTGCGGATCGGGTCCAAACAGGGGTCGGGGATCGTCTCCGAAGCGCAGCCGTAGTTCCCCGCTACCCGATACCGAGACATCGCCAATCTGCGCCAGTTCAGGCAGCAGCTTTTGGGCAAACAGATCACAGGCCAGCGACGTCGCAGAGGGCTGCACGCTGCTCGGAGTTGCCTCGACGGATTTTACGAAAAATGGCGGCATCGGGCAGCCGAACCGAATCGACAGATCGCCCCGAGGCAGGCCTCCAGCCATCGTTAGAACGCCGTCGACATCAAACGAGTCGAACAGCCGACCGGCGATCTTTGTCCCAGCGTCACTCGGGGTAAAGCGCAACTCAGCCTGGCCCAGCGTCAGCACACGAACCACCATGCCGAGCATCCCAAACAGCGGTTCGCGCTCAGCGAATACCACCCCGCCCTCGATCACTGGACCAAGCGCCGTCGGTAAACGACCTTGCACGGTAAAGTTGTCGACTGACAGCTTGCCGTCGAAAACCGGCAACAGCGGCTGGGTCGTACCGAGCATCCGCAGCTTACCCGACAGTGTCCCGTCGACCACCATGGGCAGGCCTTGCACGATCGGCATCTTTCCGATCGGCAGCTTGGCAAACTCAACCGCCAACTCGAGTGGACGACCACGCTCGTGCCGCAGGGTCGCGGTGGATGACAGCTTGCCGGAATCCAGCGTCGCGGACAGTGACTTGAGGATGGCCTGCGTCTGCGACAGTTGCGCGACCACCGACACCTGATCAAACTGCCCGCCAAACACGGTCAGCTTGGGAACGCCCAGATCAACCTCTCCGACAGGACGTAGCATCGTCCCTGTGACATCGATCTTTCCAGACAGAACACCGCTGACATCCTGGCCAGGTAAAAGCAGTCCAACGCTGACATCGGCCACGGCAGCCTTCACGCTGAGCAGCGGATCGTCGGGACGAACCGAGACATCTTTCGTAAAAAGCTGAATCGAACCGTCGCCGCTGACGGTGCCGTCCTTGCCTCGCGCTTGCAATGACGAGAGGTTGAGTTTGCCGTCGTGTAACGCAAAGTCCGTGGTGATCACATCGAGCCGACGGCCAAACAAGTCGAGATCTTTGACGGAAAACTCGCCGCGAGAGGCTTCCGGACGAATGATGCGACCGCCGAGACGAAAGCGTGTCTGTGCTTCGCCCGCTTGGCCGCTGACGCCAAAGTACTGAAGCACCCGTCCGAGCGGCGTGCCTCGGCCCGCCATCTCCATCACCGGGATATCGAGCTTGCCATCACGGGGACCGACCGAGCCATGATCCGAGCGCAGCGTCAGGGTGTCGCCGCTCAGTTGAAGACCGCGATAGAGCACGTTTTCCGGCGTATAGACAAACGAACCGGCCAGCTTCATCTCTTTGGGCAATGGATCGCGACGGGCCAAGCGCTCGACCAGGGCGTCCACGCGCTCAATGACGACTCGCTCGGGACGGGAGTTCTTGGCCAGGCTGCCCGATAGCTTCATCGTGCCTTTTAGCTTTCCAGCGACGAGCGGTTGCAAGATTTTGGGCATGATCCCGACCTGGGCCGGGTCGGTACCTTGCACCGCTATCTTCGCGGACCACGGCATGTCACCGGCAAAGCTAAAGTGCAGTGGCTCGGCACGAAGCTGTCCGCCGAGTGCATTGCCCGTGACTTGCGGCAGGTTTAGCTCGCTACCTTTGAGCGAAAAGCGAGAGCGTGCACCCGAGACGGCAATCGAAGCAATCAGCGCATCGACGTCGGCGACTTGTCCCTCAATAACGACCGAGCGACCGTCCCCCTGGGTCGGAAAGTGCTGGACGTGAAAGTCCTGGCTGAGGCAAGGCGACAAACGACCGCTGATCGTCGTCGGTAGAGTCGAAGACAAGGCACCGAAGAACCGCACACGCCCCCGGGGCTGTCCCGACAGCAAACCACCCGGCACCAATTTGGCCAGGCCATTGCCATTGGTGAAAGACAGGTCAAGCTGCACCCCGGTGTCGCAGTAGGTATCAAGGAGCTTGCCATCGACCTCGACGTCAGCGTCAGCAGCTTGGAGCTTGCCACGGAAGACCAGGTCTTGCTTGCGACTCGCCCGCGCACCAAAGCGACGTAGTTCGAGGTTCTTCAGTGGAAACACAAACTCGCCGCTGCCTTCGGGGCCGGGAGAGCCAAGGACCAGCTCCCCACCCTCGGCATTCATCGGAGCGACCTCGTAGACAAAGCTCTGCAAACCAGGCTTGGTTTCGGCAGGGTCAGACGAAAATCGCATCGTCACCGCGCCCTTCACTCCATCGACGCGACCGTGCCAACCAGGAAACGACATCTGATAGGTCAGGTGCTCAAACGTCAGCCCTTCGCCATCGATGGTAATGCGCAGGTGGCCAGGTGAAGGAGGTGCGCCCTCGGGCTTGGGTTTCTTGCCCGACATCGTGGCGACGATGTTGACCTCGTTGCCATACTGCGGTCCGGTGACGTTTGGTGGATAGAGTCGACGCACTTGGATCGGGCGAATGTGCGCCCAGGCGCTGTGCAGGTGGCCGGACGAAAAGTGAAGCTCAACGAAAGAGCCGCGACCAAACGGAGCGCTGACCGCAGTGCGCAACAGACCTCGAATCAGCTCGCCAAGATAGATATCGGCCTCGATGCGAGAGGCCTTCATCACCAGCTCGCCATTGGGGTCGCGCATCTCGAAGTCGCCGCCCTCGACGTGAGTGGTGGTGTTTAGGATGATGGACGCGAGGCTGCTGAAGTACGAATAGCGTGCGTAGCCGAGGTTGAATTCCCCCCGAATCTGCGTTGCCACGATCTTGGTCACGAGCTTGCCGAGTCGCCGATCGTTGAGCCCGAGAAACACCCCAAACCATACAATCGCGACCGCAGCCAGCACCTGCAGTACTCGACGTACCAAGGTCTGCTGCAGCGGAATGATGTTGGGGCTCACTGGCCGGGGCCGCTCGCTCACAAAAAAAAAGTAACACGTTCGCCGTCTCGGCAGCACCCCTTCCGCGCCGGGCGGCGATATACTTGCTGGGCTATGGCCCGCATCCTCAAAAGCGGTCTTCGCGACGGGAAAAAGGCGACGATCGACCCGTACCCATTTGACCCGCGAGCGGAAGCCGACAAAATCCTCAGCGAGGCACGACACGAATCAGAGCGGCTGCGCAATCAGGCGGCAACCGAAGGTCGTGAACGTGGGCTGGCTGCAGTGACCGAGCTACTCACGGCGGCTCGCGTGCAAACGCTACGGGCGCACAAAGATGTCGAGCAGGATCTGCGTGTGCTGGCGGTTCGCATTGCGGAACGAATCCTGGGCCGTGAGCTGGCTCTCAATCCCGACGCCGTGGTCGACATCGTCAGTGAGGCGCTGTCGCAAGCCGGGGCCCCGCGTGAGGTGGTCGTACGTTGTCATCCCGATGATCTCAAAGCACTGGAAAGGGGTCGTCCGCGACTCATCGAACGCTGCAGCCGCACCCAGGCTGTCATCTTTCGCGCCGATCCAGCGCTCTCACGCGGTGGCTGCATCATCGAAACCGAACTTGGGACCGTCGATGCGCGCTTGCCTACTCAGCTTGACGCGATCGAACGAGCGCTGCGCGGACAAGGTCCATGACTGAGGGCCCCATCCCCAAGCCAGATCGCCGTGAGCGAGGCGAACGAGCCGATCCACTCCGGCTCCAAGCGGCGCTGCGCACGGTCCAAGTCACGGTATCGCAACGAATCTCGGGACGTGTCAGCGAGCTCACTGGCCTGGTGCTGCGAGCCACCGCGCCCGGTGCCCGGATCGGTGAACTGGTGGCAATTGACCGCTTGAATGAACCTGCCGACATCGACCCACAGCCGCAGAGCATGCACTCTTGGCGACGAGGCACAACCAGCGAGACGCCGCTGTACGCCGAGGTGGTCGGTTTTCGAGGCGAAGAAGTCGTGCTGTTGCCGCTCGGATCCGTGGCTGGAGTGGGTCCAAACTCGGTGGTCCGTCCGACGGGAATGCCGCTGACGATCTTGGCCGGTACACCACTGCTTGGTCGAGTCGTCGACGCCTACGGCGAAGCCATCGATGATGGTCCTCCGCTGGCCAGTCTGGCGGCAGAGCTTATCCCGACCCCAGTCGAGCGGGATGCCCCAGAACCGCTACGTCGTCGCCGAATTACCGAGGCACTCCCGTTTGGACTGCGCGCCATCGATGGATGCCTGACGATTGGGCAAGGCCAACGACTCGGCCTGTTTGCGGGTCCGGGCCTTGGAAAATCGACGCTGCTCGGCCAAATTGCCCGCAATGCCAGCTCTGATGTGACGGTGATCGGGCTGATCGGCGAACGAGGTCGTGAGGTCCGTGACTTCATCGATCGCGAACTCGATGATGAAACCCGTCGCCGGACCGTCGTGGTCTGTGCCACCTCGGACCAGCCGCCTCTGCTGCGACTCAAAGCCGCACTCTCGGCGACGGCCATTGCCGAGCACTTTCGCGACCGAGGCAAAAAAGTCCTGCTGCTGGTCGACTCACTCACCCGAGTAGCCCGTGCTCAGCGTGAGGTCGGCCTCGCTGCCGGTGAACTACCCGCTCGCCAAGGCTATCCACCGTCGGTGTTTGCCTTGCTGCCCCGACTCGTCGAGAGAACCGGACAAGGCGAGTTCGGCTCAATCACGGCGGTGTATGCGGTGCTCGTGACCGGCTCTGGCGATGATGTCGACGATATTATCGCAGAAGAAGTGCGCGCCACCCTCGACGGACATATTGAGCTATCCCGTTCGCTCGCCGAGCGAGGCCACTATCCTGCCATCGACGTACTGCGCTCGCTGTCGCGGGTAATGGACGATATCGTCGATGCGCCGCAGCGGCAGGCCGCAGCGCGTCTACGAGAGCTGCTGTCACTGTCCGAACGACAACGCGACCTGGTTCTTCTCGGAGCCTATCAACGAGGCAGTGATCCAGCGACGGACGAAGCTCTCCACAAGCTTCCCGCCCTGGAACAATTCCTACGGCAAGGACGATATGAGCGAAGCCCGCTCGCGGAAACGAAGCGCCGACTGCTGGCTCTGATTTCGTAGGGAGAGCCCGAGCGCAAGAACGCGTCGGGCCGACGAGACAGTGGTTTACTTCTTGTCCTTGGCGAGATCAGCCGGCTTCTTGAGCAAGCGCTCGATCTGGAGTTTGCGCACCCACATCGCGTCCTGCCCGGCTTTCTGGACAGCGAAGTCCTCACCACGTGCATCGCCGACTTTGATCACCACCGGCGCGGCATTCTTCGGCTTCACGGTGATGGTCGCCTTCGGCGTAAGGAGCGACTTCAGCTCTACCGAATCGGGGGCCACAAAACCAGTACCTGCCAGCCCATCAAAGCCCTCGACGAGCTGCTTCAGCTTGGCTTCGTCCGCGTCCGGAAGCTTGTCAGCCTTCCAGGTCTTGTCCTGCAGCTTGAGGCTGACCAGCTCCGCACCCTGCTGAACCATCACTGACTCAATTTGTTCAGCTTTGAGCGACAGCAGGCTCTTGTCCCGAATGTCTTGCGGAATGTGCGCGATCGTCTCCATTCCGAACTTCTTGACACTGATGACCTGCGGATTGTCGACGGTCTGGACAAAGTAATCTTCGCCCTTCAGCACGCCGATCCGCACGCCCGCGCTCTTGCCTTCCTTGTAGCTGACCGTGACCGTGATCTGACCCGGCGCGCCAGCGGTAAGGCCCAGCTCTTCCGGCTTGGCCGCGTCATGGAACTCAGAGGCGCGAAGCGTTGACAGCGATTGAACCATCCGGTTAAGCAGGCTGTTGTCGACCTCTAGACCTGGCTTTAGGACGGCGTCACCCTCAGCAATCCGCCATTTCGCTTCGTAGATGCTCTGGCTGCCCGGCTTGCCATCCGCTCCCGCTGCCGCTGGAACTCGCTCGAGCGAAACCTTGGTGCCACCGCCTTGGATGCTCAGCTTTTCGGCGTCGTCCGCCTTAAGGTCGAAGATGCCATGATCGCGCCACGTCTTGCCTTCGCGCTTGTAGGTCGATGCATACAAGTCGAGCGCTTGCCACACATCATCTTTGCCAGCGACCCGGACCATCGTGGCGTTGCCGCTCGCCTTGCCGATGTAAAGGTCTGCCAGCACCGCTCCGCCCGAGTCCTTGGCGATCACGTGAACGGCTTTGTCATCCGACACTTCAAACTCGGCGTGTCGGGACTTTTGCTGCGTAACCAAATCGCCCCAGCGCACTTTCTCGAGCGCCTCGACCGCCGCCTTCGCAACGGTGGGATCGGCGGGCTTGTCATACGGTGCCGTGACCTGCCATTTGTCGCCCTTTTTCGACAGGCTGACCTTGTCCTTGTCACCGGCCTGCGCCACTTCCAGCGAGCCAATGCTGCCCGCTTTGATCTCGGCGATGGCGCGTGGCCTTTCACCGACCCGCTCACCACGTTCGGGAGAACGCAGCGAGTAGACCGCAGCCACCGTGAGCGCCACAAAAGCAACCAGAGCGTAGAGGTTCTTCTTTTCCATCGTGAGCCTCGGTTTCCGTGGTTACAGCTTGGCGCTCTGCCGCGCACTTTGACGCAGACGGAAGCGGACAAGGCCGATCAGCAAAATCAGACCCGGCAGCGCGCCGATGTTGAGCAGCTTGACCATCGTCACAGTGCTCTCGGACACCTGATCAAGTGGCCGACTCTGCATGCCCTTCTTACGCACCGCTGCGAGCGCCTCGTCCTGCGCCAGCCAGTCGATGATGTTCATTGTGTAGACCAAGTTCGCCAGGTAGTCGCGCAGACCCGCCCGCGCTCCGGTCCCGATGAACTGGTCGCTGATGAAGTCTGAATCGCCAATGACAACCAGCCGCGCCGATTCAGAGGACTCGCTTTTCATCGGGTCCACGCCCGGCTGACTCTGGTCGGCAGGAATCTTGGTGCCGTCTTCCTTGACGACCTGCTTGCCCGCAAACGCACTCTTGAACTTACCCTGACCAACGACGCCTAGGACGAACGGTCCCTTGTCCTCACTCGGGGTGAGCGGCTGCATCTGCGGACCCGGCATAAACACAAACGGTCCCGATGGACGCCAGCTCTGCTTGCTCGACTCCATCAGCTTCGTAAACTGCACCGGACCTTTGCCGTCTTTGGCATCACCGACCAGCTCCACCACGCTCGCATACGACAGGAGCGCGCCCGGCATGCTCTCGTTGATTGGGTGGTTCTGCGGCAGCGGCGTCACCTTCAGGAACACCGGGTGATTCATCAGGTACATCTGCTGCCCGACGTTCACCAGCCCCGGGAAGTTGCGCTTATCCAGCACCATGTCTTGCTTGATCTTGACGCCGTACGCACCGAG
>JBGAUT010000068.1:0-21831 GCA_044228505.1 Polyangia bacterium
CGCGGACTACGTCGTCGATAGCACGATCACCGGCAAGCCGAGCCGCTACCAGAGCAAGATGCCTGACGCGGCGGTGAGTGACATGGTGCAGACGGTGATGGGAATTGTGCCTTCGGACAAGCGCTACCCGTCGCTGCTCCAGATCCTGACCGAGCATTATGCCAAGGCGAGTAAGACCGCCGGCATCACGGCTGCCGATGCGCTCAAGTCCACCTTCACGCTGGCGTGCATGTCGCCGACCAGCATCTCGATGGGTCTGTAAGGAGGTCTGCCATGCACGTGACACGACGTGAAGCCATCCTGAGCGCGCTGTTTGGAGCGGGCTCTATCGGTCTACGCGCCCTCGCCACGGGGCTGCCAGCCTCGGTGCTGCTCAACCCTCGTACATCTTTGGCTGAGGCTTGTGCGAGCCGCGACAACGCGCAGTACCTGATCTGGGCGACCTCGGGCTCGGGCGACCCGGCCAACGCCAACGTCCCCGGTACCTACGACGACCCGGGCATCGCTCACTCACTGCTGCCCGAGATGGCCCCCACTCCGATGACTCTGTCGGGGAAGACCTATACTGCGGCCAAGCCGTGGGCCTCGCTGCCGCAGTCGGTGCTGGATCGAACCTGCTTCTTTCACCACACGACGCTGACCAACAGCCATGCCAATGAAGGCAAAGTGCTCAAGCTCATGGGGGCGGTCAAGCGACAGGAGATGCTGATCTCGCTGATCGCGAAGAACCTGGCACCGTGCCTCTCGACGGTTCAGGTCGAACCCGCTTCCATCAGTGGCGAGGTCATCACCTTTGGCGGTCGCATCCTGCCCGCGCTCACGCCGGTGGGACTGCGCGACGTCTTCATCAGCCCGAAGGGTCCGCTGACCAACCTGCAAGCCCTGCGGGATGCCGACCTCGACCGGGTCAGCCAAGTGCTCAAACAGAGCGGCAACACCGTTCAGCGCAGCTTCCTAGACCGCATGGCTACATCGAAGAACGAGCTTCGCAACATCTCGGATAGCCTGCTCAGTAACCTGGCCGCCATCAGGGCGAACGACCTAGACGGCCAGATCACGGCCGCCGTAGCACTCATCCAGATGAACGTCAGCCCGGCATCGGTGATCTTCCTGCCGTTTGGCGGAGACAACCACTCGGACCCGAACCTGGCGCGGGAGTCCGCTCAGCACGTGAGTAGCTGCGCAGCGATTGCGACCCTGATGCAGCGGCTGGACACCGCCAAGCTGTTCGATCGCGTGACGTTCGTGATGATGAACGTGTTCGGTCGCTCGCTGAATCGTCCGATGCGCATGGGCCGCGACCACCTCGGCAACCACCACTGCACCGTCATCAGTGGCAAGAGGGTGCGCGGTAGCGTCGTCGGTGGCGTCATGAAGAGCGGTAGTGACTATGCGGCCACCCCGATTGACTCGAAGACCGGACTGCCTGCCATGGGCATGGGGGCCGACATCCGCTTCGAGGACACGCTGGGCGCAGTCGGCAAAACCATCGCCGCCGCAGTCGGGCTATCCAGCGATGTCATGAACGACCAGATCACCGCCGGAAAAGTCGTCCAAGCCGCGCTGGTCTAACCGCAAGTCCCCCCCGCCAAGGCCCCAGATTGGGGCCTGTCCCCGAGTCAGTGAAGGCTACGCAGTAAGACCAATACGTCGTGCGATATCCGTCGCCAGCGACTTGAAGTCGTCATACGCCTTGCCAACGGCGTTCGCATGGGAACCGATCGCGCCATCGGCGGACTTCAGAAAGAAAATTGGCTTTCGGGCTTCTTGGGCCAGCGGCATGAGGCTGTTGTAGCTCTTCAGCATGGCCAAGCAGAGAGGATCCTGCTCGATGGCCGGTGCATTGGTAGCGTCCTGCGCCAGTACGCTACGCCGGAACTCGGCGGGTATTTGATCCAGCCAGCGAGTGTAGGCCTTGACCGGGCGGGTCAGGCGCACCCCGTGCCGCATCGCAATATATCCCACAGGCTGCATATCTCCCGGGGGCAGCGCAAAATCAGGTCTTGCCCAGTCGTCTCGCCGCCGTGTCCAGCCAGCCCGCCACTCGCGGAGGGTTGGACCCAAGTTTCGTAGGCCCTGTAAGGAGAACAAATCCGCCCCGAGCGGAACGATCACGTGGTTGCTAGCCAACATCGCCGCACGATTGATCGCTCCCAGGTTAGGGCCAACGTCAAACACGATGAGGTTCGCACCAAACCTTGCTGCGGACTCCTGGGCAGAGCGCCAGAAGGCAGTCAGGATGCGAAACGGACGAGTCTTGTTCTTGTCACTCAAAGCCCCTGTCCAAGTGGATGATAGCTCGTCTTCGAATCCTGAGAGGCTCAAGTCACCCGGTATCAGAGCGAGACGAGGATCGATGATTTGGAAGTCGACGCTTGCATAGTCGCCAACGTCGAGCAAGGGCTTCACACTGCGGAAGATGGTGGACGTACCCGAGTCATCCCAGAGCGCGGCCAGTCGATCCTCATCGAGGAATGCGGAAGTTAGATTGGCTTGCGGGTCCAAATCGACTGCGAGCACACGGAAGCCCTGCTCCGCGAACATCCAGGATAAGTGATAGACGAGCGATGTCTTTCCGACACCGCCCTTGTTGTTGAAAAACGTCAGTACGGGTACGGTCAAGCCTGCCTCCGAATGGTGACAAGCACATGGGTGTCGCGTGGCTCGAACTCAGGCGGCGGGTTGCCATTTTCGGCCAACAGTCGACGGGCTGTTGCGATGCCGACCCCAAAACGCTGTACATAGCCTAGTACCTTCATCGATTCGGCCAGATGAGGATTTCGGTAGTCCGTGACGCCAGGAGTACCGAAGTTCTCACGAGTGACGATGCCGTACGGTCCTCCGGGATTGATGATCTCGATGCGGTCAGCAAACCAAGTGAGCCGAATGGGTGCATTCGTTGCCTCGTAGCTTCGGTGCATCACGGCGTTGCGTACCAGCTGCTGTAGCGCCGCTAGTGGGTAATCGGCATGCCGCCTCTCAGTGGCCGATGAACGAATGTCTACTGCTGTAGAGATGCTTGCCTTCATCTTTTCGTCGACCCTAGTGAGGACTTCCCCGAGTCGCCCATCTATCGATGCCTCATCAAGGATGGCGGCATCGAGTTCAGTACCATCCAGCCGCAGAAACTGGATGTATGAACAGGGGATAAGATCCCGTGGCCGATTGCCAAGCACCAGGCTCCCCAGTACCGTGGGAACTGGCCTCTCTGTCGACTCAATCATGCGGCAAGCGCTAAGCCGTTCTTCATAGGTTCGATGATTGGCCTGTAGAACGTCCACAGAGAACGCACCGGGAAGGTATTCAGATTCGAAGGTGCTCCGGCTCAGATCGCCAAGCGTGGCGAACGAAACCGGCTGGAGGTCAAACGGCAAGTGATGATGTCGCCGCCTCTCATTAAGAATACGCTCGTCCTGCTGGTTCGCGATGTCCCGCCTGGGACCGGTGCGAATGTAGGTGCGCCCTTTGTAGCGGACGGGAGGCGCATCAGCCGGAAGAACTGTGATGACAGCGACATCGGTGCCACAAATGGTGCGCTTCTCAACGCTCATGCTGGGCATGGGCTGGATGTTGCCATCGCTACGAATGTCGGCCAGACTCCGAAGCAGCTCATCGGTAATCGGCAAACCGACTAGCTGACCATCGACATCTCGGGCACCGATGAACACCACCCCTGCCCGCCGGTGCCCTGGCAAGTCATTAGCCAAAGCGCACACCGCCTGCCGGACCTTGTCCGGGGCATCGCCCTTGAAGCTCTCCTTACGTTCGGCTCGGTCTGACTCCACGTCGACCAGTAGGCTTCCGAGTTCCTCGTCTGACAGTCTCATGATGATCCTCTACCATGAGATACCCATTCAGGCGTGACCAGCAACTTAATCGAGCGTTAAAGGCTGAGTCACCCCATCATTCGCATCAGCCGCTGCCGTTCTTGCGTCACGTCATCGCCCCGAACCTCGCGCAGGGCGGAGCGGACGAGGCTTTTCACCATGCCTTTGCGATAGGACAGCGATAGATCCGCGTGGTCCATCGGTTTGGCGCTGGGATAGGCGGCATCGGCGACCGCACTGATCTGTTCATCGGACAGGGGATTGCCGATGAGCAGCCGAGCGGCATCGTCGAGCAGCAGGGGCCGTGAGGACACCGCCCCAAGTGCCAAGCTCGCTTCACTGACGTTGCCATCGGCCGATAGCCGCAGCGCCACCACCACGCCTAGCAAAGGAAAGTCGAACGCCCCACGGCGCCGCAGCTTCCAATAGGTACTGCGCAGACCGGGCTTGCGGGGAATCCAGATCTTGGTGAGTAGCTCGTCGGGCCGCTTGGTCAGGTAGCTGATTCCGTCGTTGTGGTAGAGGTCGACGAGCGCCAGCTCTCGATCATCGTTCGAGGAGCAGAGCTGGACCCGAGCGCCGAGTGCCATCAGCGCTGGAGCTGCATCGGTTGAAGACACCGCCAAGCAGCGTGGGCTCGACGTGGCCACCCAGCAGATGTCGCCATCCTTCTTCTTGCAATAGCCAATCGCCTGACGCCACGGCTCGCTCTGGTTGTAGTAGTCGCAGCGGGTATCGAGACAGAGGTTGCCGCCAATCGTCGCGGAGCCGCGAATGTGAACGGTCGCAATCTGCGACACCGCCTGGGTCAGCGCACGCGCTTCGTGGGCAAGCTGCGGATGATCTTCGATGTCGCGCAGCCGAGCACTGCCACCGAGAATGATCTCATCGTTGGTCACCGTGATCTTTTTGAGCTCGTCGAGGTGACGCAGGCTGATGAGGCGCTTCGGCGTCTGCTGACGTCGCTTCATGTTGGGCAGAAGGTCGGTCCCGCCAGCCAGGATCGAGGTGTTCTGCGGATCAGCGGCCAGCAGCGCCAGCGCTTCGGACAAAGACTGCGGTTGCAGAAGGTGAAACTCGGGAAGCCTGAGCATGATGTCCCCCTAGACGTTTTTGGCGCGCTTGTCTTTGGACCGCACGGTGTCGTTTGTGGCGCGGCCATCACCGCCTTGCCATGGCGTCGGCACTTGCAGCGGCTCGGGATAGGGCACCGCGGGGAAATCCGTGGGCCCCACGCGGCCCGGCTTGCCGGCGGCTTTAAGCGCCAGCGCCTTAAGGATCTTCTCGGGAGTAATTGGTACCTCGTCGATCCGCACACCAACGGCATCAAAGATCGCGTTGGCGACGGCTGGCATGATCGGGAGCAGTGGGCCCTGACCGACCTCTTTGCCACCAAAAGGACCGCTCGGGTCGGGATCTTCGATGAGCTCGGTGTCGATCTCCGGCATCTCCAGCGAGGTCAGGCTCTTGTACTCAAGAATCGACGGCGTACGGTGGACCAAGGCCCCCGACAACTTGGGCGGCAAGCGACGGAAGGCTTGCTCCTCCATGAGCGCCTCTCCAAGGCCCATGTAGACGCTGCCTTCGACCTGGCCTCTGGTGAGCGTGGGGTTGAGCGCTCGTCCAATGTCGTGGGCAATCCAGACCTTTTCGACGTTGAACCAGCCCGTTTGCGGATCGACGACTACTTCCACAATCGCAGCGGTATAGGAATAGGCTGGCGACGGACCGACCCCACCGCCCTTAAACAGCGCGGCGGGTTTTTCCGGCTTATACGATCCGGTGGTGCCGATGGTGCCGTGGACTGCTTCGGTCAGGACCACTGCCTCGCGGAACGACATTCCCTTTTCTGGGTCGGAGGCGTCGAAGACCCGACCGTACGAAAAGACCAGTTGCTCGGTGGGAACCCCTAGCTTGTCGGCAACAGCCCCGGCCAACAGATCGCGGGCGCGCTCGGCGGCTTGAATGGCTGCGTTGCCCATCATCAGCGTCACCCGGCTGGAGTAGGAACCCAGGTCGACGGGCGCTAGGTCACTGTCTCCGGTGACGACCTTGACATCGGCGACTGCAACGCCGAGCACCTCGGCCACGCAGGCACACAGCACATCGTCAGAGCCTTGCCCGACCTCTGCCGCCCCACAGAACGCGGTAACGAGTCCCGAGCGGTCGAGCTTGAGCTGCACCCCCGAGTGCGGCATGTCGTTGTAGTAAATCGGCATGCCCGCGCCCGACAGATACGACGAGCAGGCAATGCCCACGCCACGGCCATAGGGCAGCTTGCGATGCTTGTCATTCCACCCCGAGCGACGGACCACCGAGCGAATGCAGTCGGCCAGCGCGATGGTGCGGATCCTCAGGAAGTTGGCGGTCAGCGAGTCCGGCTTTTCGACGATGCGCAGCCGCATCTCGGCCGGGTCAAGCTGGAGCGCCTCCGCAATCTTGTCGAGCTGGATTTCTTGCCCGAAGCGCGGCTGCACGGTGCCGTGACCACGCTTTGGACCACAGGGCGGCTTGTTGGTAAAGACGCGACAGCCTTCAAAGCGATAGTTCGGCAGGTGATACGTCACCGTCTGAAGTGCGCCGGTATAGAAAGTGCTGGCCACGCCATAGGAGCCGTACGCGCCACCATCGAGCAGGGTCTGGAGGTGCAGCGCCGTCAGGGTGCCATCCTTTTTGACACCACAGCGCAGCCGCATCAGCACTGGATGACGCCCGCGATGGCAGTAGAAGACCTCCTCTCGCGAGAGGCAGATCTTGACCGGACGGCCCGTCATCATCGCAGCCTTGCAGACCACGATCTCGTGATTGAAGGGATCGGTCTTGCCACCAAAACCACCACCCTGCGGCGTTGCGATGACCCGAACTCGCGAGGGCTGAAGACCCAGCACCTTGGCAATCGAGCGGTGGACGTAGTGCGGAGTCTGGGTGCTCGACCAGATCGTCAGCTTGCCATCGGGATCGAGCGCCGCGACCGCCGCATGGGTTTCCAGCGGCAGGTGGGTATTGCCCGCGTAGCTGAAGGTATCTTCGAAGACACGGTCGGCTTCGGCAAAGCCCTGCGCCACGCTTCCGAACGACAGCGCCACCGCTTTGTGGACGTTCCCGCTGTCTCCGTAGTCGTGAATGCGCGGCTCACTGTGCGAGAGCGCCTCCTCGGGGGAGGCGATGGTCAGGAGCGGCTCGTACTTCACGTCGATAAGCGCGAGCGCTTGCTCGGCCACCAGCTCGCTAGTTGCGACCACCGCCGCTACGGGATCGCCGACGAACCGAACTTTGTCTAAGCACAGCGCGTGCTCGTCTTGGCTGACCGGCAAGATGCCAAACGTCGTGGGCATATCGGCCCCGGTGAGGACCAGATGAACGCCCGGCAAGGACTTGGCTCGGCTCGCATCAATCGAGACAATGCGGGCATGCGGCAGCGGAGAGCGCAGCAGCCGACAGTGAAGCATTCGGGGCAGGATGATGTCGTCCGCAAAGCGGGTCTCTCCGGTGACCTTGGCGCGACCATCTACCCGACGACGAGCCTTGCCGATGATCTGAAGCGGCCGACTGCTCATCGCTTTTCCTCGCGCAGGGTGGCCGCAGCCGCTTCGACGGCCTCGAAGATCTGCAAGTAGCCGGTGCAGCGACACAGGTTGCCCGACAGCGCCTCACGGACGTCGGTGCGAGTCGGGGTCGGGTTTCTATCGAGCAGCGCCTTGGCGGTGACCAGAATGCCGGGCGTGCAGTAGCCGCACTGAGCCGCCCCGTGGTCCGCGAAAGCCGCTTGGAGCGGATGCAGCTCGGCCCCGCGCTTGAGTCCTTCGACGGTGGTAATCGGAACACCCTCACACTCCATCGCCAGCACCAGACACGACAGCACTGGCTCGCCATCGAGAAGAACGGCGCAGGCCCCACACTCGCCCAACTCGCAGCCGTGCTTGGTTCCGGTGAGCTGCAAGTTTTCGCGCAAGACCTCAAGCAGCGTCAGATTCGGCGTACACAGCGTGTCGTGCTGCTCGCCGTTGACGATGAGGGAAATCGGCTGTTTCACAAAAACTCTCCTCGTGATGTCGAAATGTGGACGTAGGAAGCGCGGTCCATTGCCGCAAACGGCAGCTACAGCGGCACGTACAGCCCCAGGTGGGCAAAGCCAGCCCCGCAAAACGCAGAGCACCCCGCAACGCCTACTGCATCGTTGCTGACGAGCGGAATCCCGAACTGGTTACCGACCGCATTTTGCGCAAACCACATGCCGCCCGATAACTCAATCACGCTCCGCGACAGACGCTCGCCGACCGGACCGAGGTGTGACAGCACGGTCATCCGCCACTTGATCTGCAGCTCCGTGGTCACCGTCGAGTACGTTCCCAGCTTGGGATCCGAGGTATACGCCATAAACGGAACCAGGTTGCCGCTGCCATCGGCGGTGGAGCCAAACTCGACCCCGCGCTCGGCATAACAGGGCGCGCCGGGGAAGACTTTGGGCTGCTCTCCGCAGTTGGCGCGATAGAACGACGCCTCCCACTGCTGAAAGACGCTGAGCAGGCCACGCAGTTCCACTGGGCCAATCGGTAGGTGCAGCGCGAGCTCGGGGCTCAGGCTCGTCACCCCCCAGGAATCGGCAAAGATCCGCACGGCGGGCCGCAGCACCAGATGGGGCACCAGGGTTCCGTTGAAGCGAAACATCTTGTGACCGGACAGCGCGATGGCATGACGGATCCGCAGGCTGGGTAGGTTTTCGAACTCCCGACGCTCACCGGCCACAAATACGGGCCGATAGGGGTTGTTCTGGTAGCCGGACAGCACAAACAACTCGTAGGTCAACGAACCGACCATGGTTCGACTGAGCACCTGCGACCACGCCAGCACCGCATGCGCCTCGTGCAAGATGCCCATGTTGAGGTAGCCGGTGGGTCCGAGCCGCTTGCCCACAGAGGAGTGCGTGTAGTCGCCCCCCACCCGCAACACGGTGTTGTCTTGCAGCAGGCTGATCTTGGCGCGCAGCGACGCCGTATGGGAAAAATAGTCACTCTCCGTGGAGTAGCCGTAGCCGCCCGAGAGGGTTGACTTGCCTACGAGCGGAGCCTCGACGCCAAAGCCTACTTCGTGCCGCAGCTCGGTGAACGGCTGGTCAGAGGTCGCCCCGGCCGCCACGGATGCCGAGGTGATCGCGTCCAGTCCATACGAGCTAGAGATGCCGAAACCACTGGCGGTTTGCTGACGAATATCGACGGTGGGATTGACCACCCGGGTGTTGCGATCTCGCCAGTAATTGCCACGAAAGACCGCTTCGCCGCTGACATTCTGCGGTAGCTGTTCCGCCCGTGCCGTCGTGAACAGACACAACCACAGCGCAACCAGCACCAGGGGTCTTATGAGTTGGTTCAATTGCAACCACAACCTCCACCCCCGGCATCGTCGCCGAAGCCACCTTGGGTGCCATGTCGTGCGTACTCCCAATGGGCACGGAACTTGACCTCGGACTTGTCACCAAAACCCGGGGACATGCAGCGCTCAGCCAGGTGCTCGCGCTGGTAGGGACGAACGACCGTGCAGCCGCCCTGCAGCAGCATCAGCCCGAGTGATATCGGCAGGAAGCTCCCTGGGAATTTCAAACGACCCAAACGCTTCCACTGCGGTCTGGATTTCGCCATCTCGGGCCGCCTTGTAGCATGCTTTCCTACTTTGTCCCAAGGGTCAGCAAACAGCCTTGACAGGTGCCGCTCCAGACGGAAACAGGTGTCGCCAAGTCCCCTCTCGTGCGGCCAAGGTCACAGACATTTACCCGGCGGAGAATCTGTAGATTTCTGAAATCGTCGCGTGTTACGATGAAGGCTGTTTTTAGCAAGCTATGAAACCCCTAAAGCATCTCATGATGAGCAGGGCGTCCCGTCTCCTCCATTCGTCGAATAGACGTTGGGAGGATCGCCGCCTGCCCTCAGGTAGAGGGGGCCACCGATGAAGCTTCGGTTTTGGGGCGTGCGCGGCTCCTATCCAGTGCCGGGAGCGACGACGCAACGCTACGGTGGCAATACTAGCTGTGTCGAGGTCCGATGCGCCTCTGCCTCGGACCCCTCGGCACCACGGATCATCTTGGATGCCGGAACCGGACTTCGGCGGCTCGGCAAGGATCTGATGACTGGCCCCTTTGGTGAAGGCAAAGGCGATGCCCATTTGCTCGTCAGCCACACCCACTGGGATCACATTCAGGGCTTACCGTTCTTTTCACCGCTGTATCGGCCCGGTAACAAGTTTCACGTCTATGCCCGCCAGCGCGATGACATGCACCTGAGGATGGTGTTTGCGCTGCAGTCGGATAACCCCTACTTCCCGGTTCCGTTCGATGCGGCTGCGGCAAACGTCCAGTTCAATGAGCTGACCGATGATGCCAGCTTCGAAATTGGTCCCGTCAAGGTGCGCTGTACGCGGCTCAACCATCCTTGGATTGCCATCGCGTTCCGGCTTGACTACGAAGGCGCATCGCTGGCGTACGTGACGGACACGGCACCGTTTCGCGACATCCTGATCGAACACGAGTTCATCAAGCAGCCGCCGAAGCCCGGTGAGCCGCTGGCCCCCGAAGATGCCGCCAAGCTGGCGACGATGCGCGAGGGTGTAGTGCGGCTCTGCGAAGGCGCTCAGCTCGTCATCTACGACACCCAGTTTACGCCGAGTGAGTATGCGCAGAGGCCGCACTGGGGCCATAGCTGCGCAGAAGATGCCATCGAGATCGCCCGTGAGGCTGGTGCCGAGTCGCTGATGCTGTATCACCACTCGCCCGATCGTACGGACGCACAGATTGACGAGATCTTGGCCCATCATCGTGCGCAGATGTACCGCGACGGCAATCGGATCGAACTCAACGCCGCATTCGAGGGCATGGAAGTCGATCTGTCACGCCACGGCATGCAGATCGGGTCGGCGAGCAGCCGCTCAATGGGTCAGGGTCACCGCAGTGGATCCGATTCCAACGAGGGAGAGTCGTGGAAGTAACGTTTCACGGTGTACGCGGGTCCATCCCCGCCCCTGGTCCTGAGACGATCCGCTATGGCGGCAACACCTGCTGCGTCAGCGTTCGCTCGGACCAAGGCAAGCTGCTCGTCCTGGACATGGGAACTGGCATCATCAGCCTCGGCCGGCAGCTTCTGCGGACCGAGTTTGGCAAGGGCCAGGGTCATGGTGCCATCTTGCTGTCCCATGCACACTGGGATCACATCCAAGGCTTCCCGTTTTTTGCCCCGGTGTTCATCCCCGGTAATCGATTTTCGGTGTTCGGTCCCGCCAAGAGTGCCTCGATGCTGGAAGGCATCCTCGAAGGTCAGGTCAACCCGCACTTCTCACCGCTGCAAACGATGAAGAACCTCGGCGCGATGTTCGAGCTGGTGCCGGTGCCTACCGAAAACGATCCGCCACCGATTTACTGGGAAGGCATCGCGATCTCGGGACGACCCAATCCGCACGGCCCGTCGACGTGCATGGCCTATCGAATCGAAGAAAATGGCCACTCGGTGGTCTATGCGCCCGATGCTGGGTACCCGGACTCAGGGCCGAGCGAAGAGGTGCTGCGGCTGTACCAAGGCGCAGACCTGCTGATCCACGATGCGACGTATACGCCCGAAGATCGCTCGGTGCGGCGCTCGCGTGGCTACTCGTCGTTTGCCGATGCTGCGTATGCAGCCGTTCGAGCCCAGGTCCGCAGGTTGGCGCTGTTTCACTTTGACCAAGACTACAGCGACGACGTGGTGGATCAGATTTATTCCCGCTGTCGTGAGCTGCTCGACTCGCTCGGCGGACGCCACATTGAGCTGATTGCCTCTCGCGAGGGCAGCTCACTTACGCTGTAGCGTGCTGTCGCCCGTTGGGGCGAGCGAGCCTGTGGGTGCTCCTGCCGTGGGAGCCGCATCAGGCGAGGAAGCTGGCAGAGCCCGCTTTAGCTCGCTCAGCCGTCGCAGCAGATCCGTCAGGTCGTCTCCAGGGAGTCGATAGGCCAGGTGCAGCTCGGGCGAAGGCCGCTTCGGCGACTTTGGGACGGCCACCGCAACCAGCGGCATGACAAAGCGATCCAGGCTGAGCAGTTTCGCCAAGGGTCGCCCAGCCAGCTCTGCCGCTTGCGCCTTGATCTGGGCCACCGCATCCCCGGCACTGGTCAGCATCGGATACGACGCGACCACACCGATATCAAAGCCATCGCCGACCGCCACGGCCAGTGCCATCGCTTGCGCCTCATCGAGCACTCTCAGCACCCCAGCGTCATGGAGTCGATGATGCAGGTCAGCGGACAACAGCACTGCGGCCAGAATCGGCGGGCGACCGCTCTTGCCTGACGGAGCCATCGCGAGCGCGGTCATCAGCGATGACTGCTTGCGCACCCCATGGTCGACGCCGCGAAAGATGTCGATGGTCTGGCGAACCTGGAGCCGACTACCCACCACCAGGGTTTGTTCCGTGAGTCGAGCGACTGCTTGGGTGCTGTCTTCGACGATGGCCATCCCGTGGTAGGTGACCTCGCGACTAGCAGAGCGGGCCTGCATGCTCTGCCACAGCTTGCTGCCGTGCAGGCGACCTCTGACGAGCAGGGTTGCCTCAACGCCACTGGTCCCGAGTCCCTGGAACCCCAGACCGACGGAGTCAAGATCGGCAAGCGGGTCGGCAACCAGCTCGCCCAGCTTGGCCCGTGCCGAACCGGGTAGTAGATCGAGCAGCGAACGACTGGGCGGCCACGATCGCAGCGCGGCCACATCGAGATCGACTACCGCTTCTTGCCCCTGCGGCAACAGAGCCAGCAAGTCCTCATCCGAGATGTTGTGATGTTCGAGATCGCCGCGAATCGCCCGAGGGCCACAGCCGACGCCTCCGACCAAAAGCCCAACGAGTCCCAGCACCGGACCGAGTCCGCGCAAAAACCACCGCATGTTCATCAGTTTAGCTTGTCGCACCACCGCGACCCTGGGCATCTATTGCCAGAAGTACGCAGCAACAGCCGGTGAGGTGGGAAGTTGGTGGCGAGCACGGACCGAGAAAAACCAAGGACAGGCCAGCACAGCGGTCTGTTCTTCCAGATCATCGAGCCGCCAGACACCCCATGCGACAGCCCGCGGTGTGATGACGTACCGCTGGTGCTACTCCCCGGTCTGTTAGCCGATGGTCGCCAGCTATCGCGGCTCTGTCGGCTACTCGCTCGGCTGCTCCAGCGTCGGCTGTATGTGGTGGATCCGCTCGGTGCGGGCCGCAGCGATGCGCCTGCGGATACCGAAGCCTACGGCTTCCCGGTGCAGAGCGACCGACTCGCCGAGCTGCTCAGCGCGCTACAGCTGCCGGTGGTCGATGTCATCGGATTCTCGATGGGAGGCATGTGGGCCCAGCACGCCCTGCTCGCTCATCCGGAGCGGTTCCGCCACGCCTGCTTGGTGGCGACGACGGCAGCGACCGATCCCAGGCTACGGAGCATCGTCTTGGGACTGCGCGCCCAGCACCGCGCCGGGGTAAGTGGACTCGATCTGTTTCGGACCTTGCAGGTGATGTTTTTTTCGGCAGGTTTCCTCGATCACCCGAGCATCATCCCCATGCTGGAAGCGATGTGGGGCGAACATCGCCACGCTCCGGCAGCGGTCGAGGGTCAGCTTGCCGCCCTGCTCTCGCACGACCTACGGGCGCGGCTACCGAACGTCACGCAGGTCCGAGTAGTTATCGCCGGTGCGGAAGACTTCCTGATGCCACCGCTCGTACAAGCGAGGCTTTCGGGGTACTGCCATCAGCCCGCACCCGAGCTGATTCCATCGGCAGGACACGCGCTCTGGATCGAGTGCCCTGACTTGCTGGCGGAGGCTCTGGCAGCGGCCTTAAACCAGGATCGACCTGCTGCCAGGTGATCGCCCGTTCCCGCAAGCACCGTGAGTCGAGCGGGAAGCTCCAGTTCATCGCGGCCCGCTAGCTCCGCCAGGTCCAGTTCCACGGCCCGCAGCGCAATCCCCTGTCCCCAGGTCACCGTCGAGCCATACAGCGAATCACCCAAGATCGGACAGCCGCGTCGCGACAGTTCCACCCGCAACTGATGGGGCCGCCCAGTCTGCGGGCAAAGTCGCCACAGGACCCGGCTACCATCCACCGCCAGGGGAGTTGCCAGCGTCACAGCTTCCTTGCCCGCCGCGTGAACGTAGGCTCGCTTTTTGCCCCGCAACAGCAGTGACTGCCAGCGCTGCGCCTGACCGAGCTTGCACCCGGTCGGTAACGGCCCCACCGTCCACGCGAGATAGGTCTTGTGAACCTGATGGTGCTCGAAACCAGCGCAAAGCACGCGATGGGTATCGGCATCTTTGGCGTAGATGAGCAGGCCGGACACCTCCGCATCGAGTCGGTGAACCGGCCACAGTCGCAGCAAGAGCTCCTTTTCAAGCATGCGCCCGACGCACAGGCGCTCGTCTTCGGCACCAATTCGGCTCGGCACCGACAGCCAGCCCGCCGGCTTGTCGATGACCACAACCCGGCTACTTTCGTACACAAACGGACCGACTTTGGGTAACTCCATGCCCGTTACCATAGCGAGGAGGGGTTCCCGAAAGTACAAAAACGGTCTACGCTGCCACGAGGAGGTTAGTGAGTTTGAGCAGCACGGCCCGCCCCCGGACCCTCGCCGATATTCTGAAGGAGTCGGAGATTGTGCCGCCCACCGTGCTCGCCCGCGCCCAGCGCTACAGCGAGACGAGCGGGAGACCGCTTTGGTTCGTGCTGCTCCGCGAGGGGCTGCTGGCCGAAGACAAGTTGTTTCGGCTTCTCGAAACGCAGCTCAAGCTACCGGAGCTAAGCGACGACCAGCTTGATGGGGTGGTGGTTGCGCCGGAACTCAAGCAAGCGATCACGGCAGTGTTAGCCGGTCATCTGGGAATCTTGCCGCTGGAACGGTCCACCGATGGTCGCAAGGCAGCGCTGGCGATGGTCGATCCGACCCAAGATCTATCGACGCTGCTACCAAAGCTGGCCTCGCATGGCGTGGTCGAGGTCCGCCGCTTCTTGATTCGCTTCAGGACGCTTCGACTCGGCATGGACATGTTCTACAACCAGGCGTGGGAACCTGGTGACAGCGCCCCGCTCGTCGAACCCATCGCTGCGCCCCCTGCATCACGGCCAGAGGTGTCGCCTTCGAAGCCTGAGCCGTCACCGTCATCTCGACCCGACGTCGCGCCGGTACCCAAACCAGAGTCTTCGACGGCATTGCCTCCCGAGGTTTTGCCGTCGGCGAAGCCAGAGCTGTCAGCATCGAAAAGCGACATCGTGCCACTGTCCAAGCCGGAGGTCGGATCGCCATCCAAGCCCGACACGGTCCCGCCATCCAAGCCCGATACGGCCCCGCCATCCAAGCCCGACCCAGTCCCGCCATCCAAGCCCGACACGGTCCCGCCATCCAAGCCCGACACGGTCCCGCCATCCAAGCCCGACACGGTCGCCGCCAAACCGGACGTGGTTCCACTTGTCCCATCTCCGAGGCCAGCACCACCTGCCAGCCAGCACTCGACCCCAACTCGTGCGCATCCGCCAGCGCATCCGCCAGCGCATCCGCCGCCTTTGCCGCCGCCTTTGCCGCCACCACTGCCACCGCCACTGCCACCACCCGTGCCGTCTGGCATCAGTCATCGTGGTGAGTCAGCCCGTAGCAGTGAGGGGATCCCGTCGTCGGCTTCGCTGGGAGATCGCTCGGGGGCCCACAAACCGACGGCCAGCGGGCACAGCACTCCACCGCGTGTTGGGCCTCCTCGTCTCGATCCTCCGCCGCTGCCAAAGCAAGCAGGGCTCGCAGCACCGCCCAAACAAGCTGTGCCCGCGCCGCTGCCAGTCGTTCGCAGTGGACCGCTCCGTCGCCGCCCGCCTACCGAGAAGCTGGGGGGAGCGCTCTCTGCTTCGGACCTCATCATTGAAGATCGACCCTCGAACCTGAATCTGAACCGAGACGTGCTGCGGGTGCCCGCTCGCTCGTTTGTCCCCGATCTGAACTCCGAGGGGATGACCGTCCCGGTCGTGGATGCACTATTCCGCTGCGCAACGACGCTCGCGGAGCAGCTAGCGGCAACGCTCGACAGCGACTGGCCCAGCCTCGTGGTCGAGCAGTGTTCCAGCCTGTGTGATCGCATGGGGCTGCTGCCGCGTGCCAAACGAGAGCTTCTGTTGATTGCACGACTACACGCCATCCTGACCCTCCAGCTCTTCGACAAGCCGCCGCCGCCAGCAACGCGTAAGGAACGGCTCGGCTTTGTCTGCGATACGCCACTTGAAGGGCTGCTGGCGATGCTCCAAACCGAGTTTCTCGACTTCGTGAAGCTCCCTCAAGATGACGATCCACCGCTCGGGATGAGGATCATTTCAACCGTGACCGAGTCGCTACGGCTCGCCCATCAGGGTCACAGCAGCGAGGTCTTGGCGCAGAAGCTTCGAGAACGCTGCGGAGACAACGATGTGGTACGGACGCTGCTTGAACTCTACGTCGACCAGCCGCCCACGTTCACGGACCGCAGTGCCCCGCCCGGTCTACGGCCGGCAAAACTACCGCCGCTACCACCGCCTCCCCCGCCAAGTGCGGCCCGCTCCGAGATTCGACTCGGTTGGCCAACGCCAGAGACGATGCCAGATGTGCCCTGGAGCTGCGATCGAGTTTCCACGCTTCCCGAGGAAGGGCTGCTGCCGTATCCTTCGCCCACCGGAAACATCCCGACCTTACCTACTGGATAACGACTTAGCGGACCGCCCGGCATACCAGAGATCCTGATGCGCACGCTCCGAACCGCCCTCGTCCATGTTCTGCTGATCCTGATCACGGCGGCAACGCTGTATCCGGTGCTGTGGGTGCTCAAGATGGCGTTGTCGCCGACGCAGAGCTTCTCACTGACGGTCAACCCGTGGCCGACACAGGTGTCGCTGGCCAACTTCGCCGACGTTCTGTTTCGCCAAGACGGCGATGGTCGATACCTGTTCTTCCGGCAGCTCATGAACTCGCTGTTGGTGTCGGCAGCAGTGACGGTGGTGGGCGTGGCCCTGTCGTGCTCGGCGGCTTATGCGCTGTCGCGCTTTCGGTTCCCGGGTCGCGATGGCTCGTTGCGGCTGTTCCTGTTTGCCCAAATGTTCCCCGGTGTGGTGACGACCATTCCGCTCTATGTCGTGCTAGAAAAGCTGCACTTACTGAATCACCTGGGCGGCCTGGTTCTGTGCTACGCGACGACGGCGATTCCCTTTTGCGTGTTCATGCTGAAGGGCTATTTCGATGGTTTGCCGCAAGAACTAGAGGAAGCGGTGCTTCTCGATGGAGGCAGTCGCTTCGATGCGTTCTACCGCGTGGTGTTGCCGCTCGCCCGCCCCGCGATCTCGGTCACTGCGCTGTTCTGTTTTCTCACCGCCTGGAACGAGTTCATCCTCGCCGCCACGTTCATGAGCCGCCCACAGAACTACACCCTGCCGGTCATGCTCAACCACTATGTCGGCGATTACGCAACCGAGTGGGGCCACTTTGCGGCCGGTGCGGTCCTTGTCTCGATGCCGGTGATGGCGCTGTTCTTCGCGCTTCAAAAGCACCTCATCGGCGGACTCACCCAAGGTGGCGTCAAAGGCTAAATCCGCAAAAAACCGCTTGACGCAAAACCACCAAGGAAGCTAGGGTTCGTCTCGCTTTTCGCTCGGATAGCTCAGCAGGTAGAGCAGCGGACTGAAAATCCGCGTGTCGCTGGTTCGATTCCGGCTCCGAGCACTGACGATGACCCCAATTCTCGACGAGGATTGGGGTTTTGTATTTCTGGGGTGCTTGCGGACAGAGTGGACCCAGCGGACCCAGAAGCACTGATAGTTGGCAGACTATTGGCAGACTGCGGTCCGGCTGTGCAAAATCGCTGGGAAGTTGAGTTCCCGTCGCCCACTTCCGCCTGACTACCAGGCAGCTTGGCAAACGCTCGCTTCTTGGCTCCCATGTCGACCTTGCCGTACGTGAGCTCTACCATTCGGCTCGTCGAGTGCCCGAGGATCTGCGCCACGATGAAGCTGTCCTCTCCCTGCTGCTTGAGCCACGACGCCAGCGTTCTCCGCAGATCGTTCGGCGAGATGCGATCGATCTTGGCCCGCGCACACGCTGCCGCCAGGTCTCGTCGCACGTTCAGCCACTCACCAACGATCGGTCCTTGCGTTTTGCGCTCCTTGCCGAGGATGTCGCGCAGCACCGGGTGAAACGGAATCAGCCGATGCGCGCCGTCGGTCTTGGTTCCTTCGATGCGAATCGTCTCGTTGCGCCAGTCGAGGTGTTCCCAGCACAAACGATCGACCTCGCCATCGCGTCCACCGCTGTAGATAGCCACCAGCAGCCACATCTGTCGGTGCGGTGATAGCTCTGGCAACAGCAGCGCCAGCTCGTCCGTCGTGAGATAGCGCTCTCGCGGTCGATACGGAGCGCGGAACTCGGGAATGAGCGACCGAGGATCGCCGTGGAACATGCCGCGATCCCGCGCCAGCTTGAGCGCCCGACTGAGCGTACACAGCTCCTTGCGCACCGTCTCACGAGCGGCCCCTTCGTCGAGCCGCCGACCAATGTAACGCTGAACATGATCGAGATGGAGCTCACCGACCGCGAGAGGCCGCGAGTCCGGCAAGTCAGGATTTTCCGTCAGCAGTCGAACCAGATGCCCGCCCTTCTCCGCGTACATCCGCACCGTCCCAGGGCTGAGATTGGTACTCGCCACATCGACCAGTCGCCCGAGCGCCGACGCTATCGAGTGGCTGGGTTTGTGCGGGGCCGAGGGCGGGTTCGTGGCTGAGTGGGCCGGATCGTGAACCTCTCGCTCTCGCTGGCGAAGCCACTCGGCGGCGGCGCGCTTGTCGGTGCATCGAGTGGTGTCACGGTGCCGATTCCCAAGTCGGTCGTAATACTCAGCCTGCCAGTAGGGGCTCTTGGCTGTCTTAAAGAGTCTGGTTTGGGCCATGTGCGCCTCCGCAGGAATTCATCAAAGTCCTCTTGCGCCACCCGAATCACCCGCGCGCTCACCTCGACGTGTCGCATCGAGGAACGGATGAGCCGCAGCGCCTGCTTGAGCGAGATCGACAGCGCCTCCGCAATCTCGGCAGGTGTAAGGAGTCGCTTGTCCGTGGAACCCGACATGAGGCCGGGTCCGATCATATCACCTACGCATCAGCCTCGGGAATTGCTCTCTCACTTTCTGAATGACTTCTCGGTTTGGGTGGTTCACCAAAAGACTGGGTGAGTTCTGCCAGACGCTCCTTGGGACGGGCTGCCAGCAGGCACAACAGCATCATCAGCGGACGACTTGCCTTGCCTGCGCCGCTGGCGATTCGGGATAGGTAGCCTTGGGATAGTCCAAGCAGACGTTCCAGCTTTCGCTGACTGAGGTGCGTCGATAGCGTATGGATCGCAGCGCGGATCAACTGGTGATCGCGCTGGTCCTCGTCTCGGCAAGGACTGACGCTGGCGTCACTCATAGTGCGGTGGCTCCTGCGCAACTGGCGAACCCTTCGGTCGGACCACATCGCTGCTCGTGCCCCGTCAGACAGTTCGCCAGAGCCATCGGTGCCAATCCGTCGTTTCGGTCTTCCAGCAGGAGCTGACTGCGACGGCTGTGAACGGCAGCACGCTTTCGTTCAGCCCAGCGTACGATGCCGTCGAGAGTCTCCGCTCCGTCTTTAGGCCGCTGATTTCTCGCCCAACAAATCACCGATTGGAGCACTTGCTCTCTCGTCGACAGATCAACCAAAGTCAGCGTAAAACGCAGGAAGTCGACCCCAGAGGCGTGGGTGTGGTGGGCGGAGAGCTGCGAACGGAACGGCTCCGGCAGATCAGCGATCGCAAGTCGCAGCTCAGGGACGGACAGAAGTGCCGCGAGGGTTCTGATGGACGGCGTCTTGCCGCGCTCGATCATCTTGATGGTCGAATCCGAAAGCCGCGCGAGCGATGCCAGCTGCTCCAGCGTCAGTAGCGCAGCATTCCTTCTGATGCGCAGCAGCCTACCGAACGCGATCGTATCGGTGCTCATCGAACGGACTCCTTGCACCACTCCACCGAGGTGCGATATCTCATGGGCTCCTTTTATGAGTTAACGACTTAGTCGTCAACTCATAATCCCAATTACGGCCCATTTCTCGTCGAGCGATTGTCCTTCGACGATCGATCGCCACCCCGAAACGTCGACCTACTACGAGTCGGGAGAGAGTGCTTTGAGTAGGAGAGTCGCGCTCCTACAATGCGCGGCAGTTCACGGGGGTTCGTAGATGTCTCGACCAAGTGCTGACGATCCAAGCAAGTACGAAAAGACGCTGCGTGCCTACCAGCTCATGACGAACACACTCGCCGTGGGAACCGGGGCCAAGAAGATCGAAGACTTCGTGGCGCTCCTGACTTGGGCCATCGAAAGCGAGCAGCCCGGATTCAAGCAGGGTGATGTCATCGGGATTGCCGCAGCGGCCATTGGGCTTGGCTCCTCGCGGAGTACCGTGAAACAAGCGGTGGACCGGCTGCGTCGTCAGGGTTTGGTGTCGCTAGAGATGCCGAAGTCGCCCTATCGGATCGTCTCGCAGACAGCGGTCTTCCATCCCGACTGGCTGGCAAGTGCCACAATCTCCGCAACGAATCAGCTCAGCGACCACGGCGGCAGCTCGGTGATTGCGAAGCCGCTGTGGATTGAGCTTCACGATGGCAGTGCCTATGCCAAGTTACTGAAAGATGCGCTCCACGACACGGCAGACCAAGCGATCAAGGAGAGTCTGCTCCATCCCGAAGGACGAAAGCGCTGGTATACGGAGCGACTGCTCGTGTTCCGCAGAATCCGCGTTCTTGGGAACCAGAAGTCGCGGTGCGCTTGGCTCCATGAGGTCACGTTCCTGGCGCTTCCGCCATCGATTGAGCAGGAGGTGGAGGAGCGCATCACCGAGCTCAGCAAAGCTGGCATCCGCATGATGTCGCTGAGTACACTCCTCGGTTCTCTGGCCGTGAAACAGCTCACCAGTGGTCGGACTCATATTGGGATCGGATCGCTTCATGCCACGCTGCGAAAACATCTGCTGCAATTGGCGAAGCGTTATGACATCGATACCTCTGCGCTGACTGGAACAGCACGAAAGCCCGCGACTCTGCTGCGATGGGAGTACGGACACTTTGCCGCCAGGCCCGCAGGTCTCGTCGCGTTCTCGATCTGTCATGAAGATCCCGCGCAGATCCATCTGTTTGCGCGCGATCTAGACTTTGTGAATCCAACCTTATGAACCATCGTCCCATTCCATCTGCATCCCGCCCTCCCCTGTCCACGCAGCCATCGGTGGTTGTGATCGGTTCCTATCGCGAGGATCTTTCCGGATTACTGGCTCTGTCCGCCAGCCTGACCCAGCTTGGGGTTACGGTTCTGCATCCTCCCGCGCAAGCCCGTGCTGTTGGGGAAGAGTCCGGTTTCGTACACCTAGACTGTGATCAATCTCCCCATCCGGCCCAGATTCAGCGCCACGTCTTCTCACTCATCGATCGCGCAGATGCCGTGATTCTGTATGCGCCATCGGGACGAGTAGGACTCAGCGCAGCGATGGAAGTGGGCTATGCACTCCGTGCGCACAAGCGGATTCTGTCTACCGCGCCGCCTCAGGATCTGACGCTCCGCACCTTGATTGACTACCGACCTTCCGCGCTTCGGCGGTTCTTGAAGACGGTGACGACCACGCCCCCCGCAAACGAACATGAAAGCGTCTCCATCCACTGACCAGATGACCGCGTTTCGAGCAGGCAGAGTCCGATTCCCCGATGGGCGTCCCGTCTCCATCGTTCAGGAGTACGAGACGCACTCTGCCCGAGTCTTTGTCACCGAAACGCACGCCTTCAAGATCCGCAAGCCTGTCTCTCTCGGATTCCTCGACTACAGCACAGAGGACAAAAGGAGGGAGGCCGGTCGCACAGAGGTCATGCTCGGCAGGCGTGTCTCTCCCCAGGTCCACTTGGGAGTCTGGACGCTCACGAACACGGAATCGCCGATCCTAATTCATTCCGAGGATTCCGGTGAGCCCG
>JBGAUT010000069.1:0-21600 GCA_044228505.1 Polyangia bacterium
CTGTTGCCACCGCTGCTACTGCTGGAAAATCAATGGCATCTGCTCACCAGTCGAGAGCTGATGCAGCGGGTCAGCCTGGTGCTCATCCTGTACGGACCGACGATGTCGGCTGCGGCGCTCGGGGCGACTGGACTATTGCTACTGGCTCGTCGACCTTGGCACTGGCCAACCGATTCTGTGGCCCTGCTGTTGACTTCGCTGATCGTGTCCACGATGACCATGCTGCTGTTGATTGCACCTGCGGCAGCGACGCGGCTTATCTATGTCGCCTTTGACTTGCAGCTTCCGCATCAGCGACTTGCGCAAGGCGTTTACATGGGCAGCCTGGCGGTGTGGTCCATGTCGGTGTTCTCGCTGCTGTTTCGGCATGGGGCGCTGCGGTTGCGTGGAATGGGCCTGCTACTGGTTGGCCTGGCTGGAGCACAGCCTCGTACGATTCACCAAGAGACCTTCTTCTTGGTCGGACTGCTGTGCATGACCGAAAGCTTGCTGCTAGACCGAGAGCGCCCGTCGGCTAGCTCGGAATCTTGGTCAAAAACTGCTTGAGTGTGGCTACAAACGCGGCGGGCTGTTCGAGCATTGGAAAGTGACCCGCATCCGGGATGATGGTTCGTTCGGCTCCCCAGATGGCGCGCTGCGTCTCAGCAAGCTGGTCCGTCGACACCAGAAGATCGTCGGCACCGCCAATAAGCAGCGCTGGGATCCTGAGCTGGTCGAGCTGCGGAAGCAGATTCAATCCACGACACAGCGCAAAATCCTCGAGTACTACCTTGCGTGTGGCTTGCATCAGCACGGCCTTCCAGCGGGTGTGGACGTCGCGATGGGTCGCCGGCGAAAACGAAAGATCGGCCAGCGTAGCCGGCATCGCTTCCACCCTCGACTCGTCTCCCTCGGGGAGCTCCTGCGCAAGGGCGCGCATCACTTCGTCTGGCACATCCAGCCGTGCTGCGCTGGCCACCAGGATGACGGCCGCAATTCGCTCTGGCCATGAAACGGCACAGCGTAACGCCACCGCTCCCCCGAGCGAATGACCGACTACAATGACCCGTGGAACATTGAGATGAGCGCACATCGTTCCGACGGCATCGCGGTACAGGTCGATGCTTGAGTCATGCCAAGGATCGGACTGACCGTGCCCAGGTAGATCGGGAGCAATGATGCGACGAGCCGGTGCGATCTGGCGTAGCAGGTCCATCCACACCACACCCGACATACCCGCACCGTGTATGCACACGAGAGGGGTTGCTGCACCGGAGTGGCTCGGTGGTGGCTCAGGCTCGTCGCGAACGCGGAGGATCTTGGGACCTATCCGTAATCGCCTCATGGCAGATGCGGAACGTAGACGCCCCCCGTCGTCTACGCAAGCGCTGCTTACGATGCCGACTTGATCTTCTTGATCTCGGCGATCAGCTCGGGGATGGCTTTTTCCCAGGTGGTCACCAGACCGTAGTCGGCGACTTGGAAAATCGGGGCCTCGGCGTCTTTGTTGATGGCGACGATGACTTTGCTGCCCTTCATGCCGGCCAAGTGCTGAATTGCGCCGGAGATGGCAACGGCAATGTAGAGGTCTGGAGCAACCACCTTGCCGGTCTGACCAACTTGCAGATCATTGGGCACCATTCCAGCGTCGCAAGCGGCGCGGCTTGCACCCATCGCGCCGCCGACCAGATCGCAGAGCTGCTCAAGGACGGCGAAGTTTTTGCCCTCCTTCATGCCTCGACCACCGGAGATGACCACGCGTGCTTCGGTGAGATCAGGCCGATCGCGTTTCTGCGTTTGAAGCTCAACGAAGGTGGCACCAGCCGGGTTGATGTTTCCAGGCGCAGCGGCGGACACTGGCGAGCTGCTACCCGATGGCTGGGCGCGTGGGAAGTCCGTCTGGCGACCAGTGACCACCACCACGTCGGATAGAACCTCAATCGTCTGGATGGCATTGCCAGCGTTGGTTGCGCGACGGTACTGCTTTGCAGAAACGACGCTGCTGACATCGGGGGCCACGCCCGCATCGAGAATTCCAGCGACCCGTGGAAGCAGGTCTTTGCCAACCGAGGTAGAGCAAGCAGCGACAACGCTGGCTCCTTGCTCAGTCGCGAGGCGTGCGACGATCGGCGCGTAGGTTTCCGCGAGGTAGTTCTTCAGCAGTGGCGCTTCGACGGTGAATACCGCGTCTGCACCAAATTGTGACGCTTCCTTCGCCGCATCTGCAACGGAGTCGCCGATGAGGACGAACAGCAGCTTGCCACCGCTCGTCTTGTGAATCGCCCGCGCTAGGCTGATCGCCGAAAGCGCTGCGGGACGGAGACGCCGGTCGGCTTGCTCGAGAAATACAAGTACGTTGCCCATGGCATCACCCCTCAAATGACTTTGGCTTCTTTTTGCAGCTTCTCCACCAGCTCTGCGACCGAGCCGACCTTCTTGCCCGCTTGACGAGCCGGAGGCGTCTCGACCTTGAGCACCTTGGTCTTCGGCGTCGCAGACACGCCAAGCTGAGCCAGCGTGAGCTGCTCGAACGGCTTGGAGTTGGCGGCGCGAATACCCTTCAGCGACGAGTAACGCGGGCCATCGGCATACGCAAACTCGGGCTTGGTGCGAGCATTTTTAACCGCGTGCGGTGAGACGATGCGCAGATCGACCGTCACCACTGCGGGAAGCTGAACCTTCTTCAATTCGACGCCCGCGTCGACTTCTCGGCCCACGATGACCGCTTTGCCTCCGTCGACAACTTGGATGCTACAAGCGAACGTGGCTTGTGGCCAACCGAGAATCCCGGCGACACGCTGCCCCACGTCGTTGCCTTCGTTGTCCGCTGCGAGCTTGCCCATCAGCACCAAGTCCGGCTGATCGCGCTGGACCAGCTTCACAATCGTCTTGGCGACGATGCTGGCATCCAAATCATCGTCTTTGGCGTCGACGCGGATGGCTTTGTCGGCACCCATCGCCAGCGCTGAGCGTAGCTGAGTCGCCACATCGGCAGGTCCAAGCGATGCCACGGTAACCTGACCTTGGCGCACCGCCTGATTCGCTCCGTCTTCGGTGAGACGAAGAGCTGCCTCGACCGCGTATTCGTCAAACTGGTTTAGCTGCCAGTTTGCGCCGCTCAGGTCGAGGGCATTGTCCTTGAGCTTCAGTTTTTGGGTTGGATCTGGAATCCGCTTGGCGGTGACAAGGATCTTCACGGCCACTCCTTTTGGGTTGGAAGCGTGTTGGAAATAGGTTCACTAGATAGCACTAGATAGAACTAGATACTAGCACTATCTAGTTCTCCCCCGCAGAGGCGCAGGGCTGCCGTCCTGTGGCTGATTGAGCCTGCAAATGTCGGATGTCTGTCGCGAGCTTGTCGTTTCACGATCTAGAAAAAGGTACCGTCGTCGCGATATACTAGACCAAAGCCTTTTCGTGACCCTTTAGATCCGAGGTAGAAGTCGATGACACGCAAGCTGTGGCCTTGGTCGCTCATTTCGCTGCTGCTGGCGGCACCATCGGTTGCATCCCCGCCGAACGTTCCTCCAGCTCTCCAGAGGAAGAGTCGCTACTTGGGGGCTCATCCGATTACCAATGTCGTCAACGGCTACTGTCAAATTGACGTGCCGCACACCCACGGCTACTCGCCTGACAAACCAGCCCTCTACCAGCGCGTTGGCGAGGACTACGTGTTCACCGGTGATCCCGTTCCGTTTGGATACGACGGTCAGAAGACGGTCTTTTACGGTCATCACCCGGTTCCGGTACAGGTCGAAGCACTGCCCGGTTCAGTTCCACCCCCACCAACGTTCTGTTTCCTCAAGGGCCCGCACTTCCACGACTATCCGGTTGCGCACGAGGCACCCGGCTACAAAGTGCAAAACGACGTGGTGTTCTACGTGGGGCCGATTCCTCCCGAAGTGGCTCGAGCCCGTCCGCAGGTCGAAAAGGCGATCGAGGTCGAGTATCGTCCGTACGTAGCGCAGCGCCCAAAGGTGATCGTGACGCCACCGCCGGAGTGGCAAGGGACGGTCTGGGTCGAGCCACCGCCGCAGGTGGTGGTAGCACCGAGCAATCCGACGGTCGTCGTAGCGCCGAGCAATCCGACAGTCGTCGTAGCACCGAGCAACCCAACGGTGGTGGTGGCACCACCTGCGCCAGCGGTGGTGGTAGCGCCTCCGGCACCGGTCTTCATTGGTGTGCCGGGTGCCGTGATCATGCACGGTCACGGCCACGGTCACGGAAAAGGTCACTTCTTCCATCCTGGCAAGGGCAAGGGTCACTGGAAGCGCTGGTAAGACCGCCCATCAACTTCGTTGACGCTGCACATGCTCGGCGTACCATCGCGAAGTGAAGTCTGTCGCTTTCCGTGTGGCCACGCTGCTGGCCCTCTGTTCCTCACTTCCTGGTTTTTGGGCCGAAGCCGCCGCCAAGCCTGCCAAAGCGAAAACGGCACCGGTTCGTTCCAATCCGGCACCGGTTCGTTCCAATCCGGCACCCGTTCCAGTCCCCAAAAAGCCTGCCCAGCCCAAGCCGAGCGCGTATGAGCTGCTGCTGACCTTCGACGATGGGCCCCGACCCGATACCACGCCGAAGGTGCTCGCGACTCTCGATCAATTTGGAATCAAGACCGTCTTTTTCGTCAACGGTGTGCGCTTCATGGGCAAAGGGGCGCAAAACGAAAAAGCCAAAGAGCTGATGCGGGAGTCGCTGAAGCGCGGTCACATCGTTGGAAACCACACGGTTCATCATTACTTTCTGTGTGGCAAGCGCGGGCCGATCGTCGGAGAACGCGAGATCCTCGACAATGCCCAGCTCATCCAGGATGCGACCGGGGTTCCACCTCCGCTGTTTCGGACTCCATTTGGTTCGCACTGCGCATCGCTGACGGCGACGTTGAACAAGCTTGGAATTCGTCCGATCGGTTGGGATATCGATCCGCAGGACTGGAAGCTGCAAGATCCCGACAAGATTCTGGCGGTGATGAAGGACGAGCTATTGCGGGTGCGACGGGCTCGCTCGATCGTGCTGTTTCATGATGTCCAGCCTGCGACGGTAGAGATGCTGCCCAAGCTACTCAAGTGGATTGCGGATGAAAACGAGGCGCGCAGGGCCCGTGGGGAACCACAGTTCAAGTACGTCGATGCCAGCTATCTGCTGTCGGCACCGCCGAATCAGCTGGGACAGGTAGGCTCGCGATCGGCAATGACGGCACCGGGGGCTGGGGCCGTGCTGACTGTTCAGCCATCTGGGACTCCGGCTGTGGGTACCGCTTCGGCTTCGATACCTGCAGTCGCGCCTCCACCCGCCAAGTGAGCCCGCCGTCGTGAGGTCAGGGGCGTACGGTCGAGCGCTGGCCCTTGTCCGTAGGGACTTCCTGGTTCGAGACGCGGTCGCCGGTGAGCGGTTGCACTCTTAGTTCGGCAACGCCTTGACGAACGACGCGCACAAACTGGGCGGGTAGGCTAGATGCGAGGCTGAGCGTTGGACTATCAGAAAGCTGAAAGTGCAGGTGCGGTGCCGTCGAGTTCCCGCTGTTGCCGCAGCGGGCGATCACTTGTCCTCGGCTGACGCGATCACCCACTCGGACCTTCGCGCTGCCAGGTTGAAGATGAGCGAGCACCGCGTATTCACCGCTACCAATCGAGATCGTGATGGCGTTACCGAATCGGTAGTAAATATCGGTCACGCCCGGTGGGTTTTCTGGCACGCCATCAACAACCTGAACCACGGTGCCGTCTGCAGGGGCCAAGATGTCTTGCCCATACGCGTAGTAGTCACTGTTCTTGCTGCCGTCGCCCTTGTGATTTGAGCGCTGCCCTTGCGCAACATCCACCGAGATTTGAAAGTCGATCGCGAAGCGCTGGTTGGGATTTAAGTAGTGCCCGTTGCCCGCGCCGGGGGTTGCATTGGTGGCGGTCCAAGTGCCCTTAAACGGCAGCGACAACTCGGTCTTGGTTGCGTAGTTATCGTGGCGATCGTAGCGCTTCTTGTTCGAGGGAATGATCTCACCGCCAACAGCGGCTCCCACGACGTGACCGTAGTGATCGATGGTGACGCGGACGCCGAGCTCGATGTTGTCTTTGTAGCTGGCGGTAAAGTAGAAGGTCTGTACTTCGGCACCGACGGAGGTTGCGAGATACTGGACGATCTCTTTGGGTTGACCGTGCTCGGTGGTGAATGCCTCGACCTGCTGGGTAAGCTGCGGCCATTCGATCCGACGCCCGCCCACTTCATCGTGCAGGTGATTGGCCTCATCGTAGCGCTCGGACAGAAGGAGCTGCACGTACCGTCGGGCAATCGCTTGGCTGCGATTCTGTGACTCGAGCACAAAATCGACCAGCATGTTTTTGGTAATTTTAGTTACCAATGTGCGGGCGCGTGCAGGGAGCTGTTCATCGTGGATCGGCGGCAGTCGGGTCGACTTTTCGGCAGTTGTCGGGAGCTTGTCCGCTCCGGACCTGTCGACATTGGCTTTATCAACGGCCCCGCTTGGCTTATCCACTGCGGCTGGCGGAGTTCCCGGGTCAACGGCTGATGTCGACTCGCCCGCACCTCTGCCCCGATCGGCCGCCGCGCTGGTAACGGTCAGCAGTACCAGCGCTCCCGCAACGGTTCGCCTGGATGGATGGCTTACCCCGATCGATCTCGCCCAGATCGACAATCGCAACATATCCAGCAGCCTACCATGTAAGCCACGTCGTCGCGTGGCCGAGCCTCTTGAGATTGCTACGAAGTTCAACCGATGCCCAATCGGCCATGAGTGGTAAGATTTACAATTGTGCCACTCCTTTTTTCAGTGCTTCGTCGCCACCACCTGACACTTGGTGGTTTGGTGCTAGCCGTAGCGGTTGCTTGCTCATCGTTTGCGTTTGGAAGTGAGCCTCCGAATCATGCGGGACTGGCTCCAGTTGGAGCTGCTACGGCGAGTGTTCGTCCTGCCATGGTGCTCCCGCTCGAAGGCGACTTGCTGAGGGTGGTTACCGCACCAAGTGACGAACCAGCCGGTGGTGTAAGGCGACACTACATGTGGTCGAACGAGCGTCGCCACGACATCTTCTTTGACGATCTCAAGGGGGTCGGTGGTGGTTATCTTGGTGTCGGTGGTGATCAGAACTATACCGTCGCTGCTGCGGCTGGGTCGCAGGTTCTGTGGCTTATCGACATCGACCTCGAGGTGGTGAAGCTCCATAAGCTGTATGCGGCCCTGCTGGTCGCGACAGAGACGCCTCAGTCGTTCGTACTGCTGTTTGAAAAGAAGGGCGCTCCACTGGTGGATGCGGCGCTGGCCTCGATGGATCCCCGTCTGCGCAAGCAACTTCTGGTGCTCTATACGCAGTATCGGGAGGATCTGCTCGCGCATCTCCGAGACGAAATCTCGCAGTCGCACACCTGGCTCGGTGACGGCGAGAAATATGCCTACATGCGCAAGATGGCGCAAAAGGGCCTGATCGTGCCGAGGCTAGGTGACTTAAACGGACCACGCACGGTCATGCAAATCGCTGAGGCTGCGAAATCAGCCAAGCTGCCGGTTCGGGTGGTCTACTTCTCGAATGCCGAGTCGTGGTTCAGTTACGGTGAGGGCTTTCGTCGCAACTTCAGTGCTCTCCCGTTCGACGAGCGGACCAGCGTAATCCGAACGATTAAGTCGAACCTCCTGCCGTATGTGCGCGGGGACGTCTGGCATTACACGATGCAGCGAGGACCGCATTTCGTCAGTAAGCTCACAGAGCGCGGCTATTCGTCGATCGATCAAGTCATGCTCGATGCCGTGGAGTCGAAAGTGAAAGGCCTATCGCATGTGGGCTTTGCGCCGGGTCCGACACCACCGGGCGATGAGAAGGCCGCGCAGAAGTGGCGGCAAGCAGAACGTATCAGACGGCAAAAGCTCCTCGAAGACGGTCTGGTGACGCGGCCTGCGGGCAATCGAGAGTGCGCCGAGCAGTTTGACAAGGACCGCAAGCTAAAGGCCGAACAAGAGCTCAAAGCGCTCGATCGACGACTGCAAGACGCGCCCAAGTAGCAGAGTTTGGCAGCCGTCGGTTCGGCTGTTGCGCACGAATTGGCGGCGACGACGTGGCACAGTCCGATGCGGTCTGATATAGACTGCGTCTCTTCATGAGCGGTGAAACGCTAGCGTCCAGCGGGCTGTGGCAGGGAGTTTTGTCTCTGCTGTCACACATGCTGCTGCTCGTGCCGCTGTTTCTGTCGGCGGGTTTTTTTTCCGGCACCGAGACGGCGCTGCTCTCGCTATCTCGGACCCGTCGGGAAGTGCTGCGTCAAAATGCCGCCACCAATGCGGCAAGTGCGCGGGTGTTGTGGCTGCTTTCGGATCCGCGACGGCTCATCACCACCATCATCATTGGCAACGAACTGACCAACATCCTGCTTTCCGAGGTCATGACCGAGTCCGTGACTCGGCTGTTTCGGCTCTTTCCTCGGCTGCAGTTTGGTCTAAAACCAGCGTCCTTTGATGTCTTGGTCGCGATCTGTGCAACCGTCGTGACGGTACCGCTGTTGGTCATGTTCGGAGAGCTGATTCCCAAGACCGTTGGCATCAAGCTCGCCGAGCGCTGGGCCCTGCTGGTGTCGTGGCTGCTGAAGATCCTGACTTGGATCCTGTGGGTGCCGCGGGTGCTGCTGAGCACGGTGTCCGACTTGCTACTGCTCGTGATTGTTGGTCCCAAGGGCCGTCATACCGAGGCGGCACCGGTCCTGTCCGAGCGCGAGATTCGCACATTGGTTGATCTTGGGCAGGCCGAAGGGGAAATTCGCGGAGCCGAGCGCAAGCTGATCCACAATGTGCTCGATTTTGGTGATCTGACCGTCGGAAACCTGATGACTCCAGAGCGCTCGGTGTTCGCCGTGCCGATCGCCATGCCCCTGGCCCGGATCGTCGAAACGGTTTCCAAACAGCGCTATTCGCGAGTTCCGGTGTTTCGCGGACGTCGTGACAACGTCGTCGGAATTTTGTTGGCAAAAGATCTGGTCGGATATAACTACGGCGATCTGGAGGGCCGACCGCTCGCGGATTTGCTCCATCCGCCGCTCTTTGTTCCCAAACGGGCCAAGTGTGAGCGACTGCTGCGCGAATTTCAGCGTCGAAAGACCCATATGGCGATGGTGGTCGACGAGTACGGGCGACTTGCGGGTCTGGTGACGATGGAAGATTTGCTGCGCCCGTTGTTCGCCGATTTGACACGCACCCCGACGCTGCAGCCGCCGGCTGAGCACGGTGCTGCTGCCAAGGGAAAGGGCGAGCCCTGATGCTGATGCCGCTACTCTTGAGCTGCGTCTGTCTGCTCGTGGAGGCGTTCTTTTCCAGCGCTGAGATTGCGATCGTCAGCGCGGACCGTGCTCACATCCGCGATTTGGCTGCCACCGGCCATCGTGGTGCCAAGCTCGTGGAAGACTTCCTGATTGCGCCGCACCGGCTGCTGTCGGCCACACTTCTTGGAACGCAGCTTGCCGTTGTCATCCAGACGGTGGTGTGGACCTTGTGGCTGCACGATCACCATCCCCGTCATGTCGAACTGCTGCTGCTGCTGGGTCTGACGCCGACGGTTGTTGTGCTCGGTGAAATTGTTCCCAAGGCGATCGTTCGGCAGCACGCAAACCGCTTGGCACCGATGCAAGCACTGCTGCTGTCCGTTTTGATGAAGGTCATGGCACCTGGGGTGTATCTGCTCGAGCGGGTGTCAAAGATGGCGACGGCGAGGCTTGGCATCGATGTCCATCACAAGCTGGTGACCCGCGAGGAAATCGAGAGCTTGGTGAGTGCGCCGAATCCACCCGTCGATAGCAGCAGCGTCTCTCAGTCGGATGTCACCGATGGCGAGCGATCGATGATCGCTCGAATTTTTGATTTTCCAACGATGCGGGTTGACGACGTGATGAAGCCGCTTTCCGACGTAGTCGCGCAAGCGGAGACGGCGTCGATCGCGGATTTGGCTCGCGAGATCGCCGACAAGAAGTACAGCCGAATTCCGATTTATCGTGAGCGCATTGATCAGATCGTCGGAGTGGTGCACGCCTTCGATGTCTTAAAGAGTGGACGAAGCGACGGAACGGCCAAGGATCTGATGCGGGAGCCGCTGTATGCTCCCGAATCTTGCCCGGCGCTGGATCTGTTGGTGCGACTCGAGCGTGCGCATCAAGGTATGGCGATCATCGTTGATGAGTACGGCGGTGCGGTCGGGCTGGTGACGGTCGAGGATTTGCTTGAGCAGGTGGTAGGTGAGATCGAAGATGAGTATGACGAGGAGCCACCGGCTCTGAGTCGACAACGAGATGGCTCGTATCGAGTGCAGGCGCGCATTGCGGTGGATCAACTCAATCGTGAGCTCAAGTTGGAGTTGCCGGAATCGGATGATTACGAGTCGCTCGGTGGACTATTGCTCGAGCGGCTCAAGCGCATTCCCCGTCCCGGCGAGGTGGTACAGATCGGCACGGTAGCATTCGAGATCGCCATCGCCAGCGAGCGCCGCGTCGAGGAAGTGATCCTCCGACCGGACCGCAAGTAGGGCTGCTTTCGATGCTTCGCGCTCGCCTCTTGGGGCTCGACCGGATGACTTGGGGCCTCATTGCTGCGTTCTGGGGGCTGCTGTTTGCCGTGGGGGCCGTGACGGAGCGGGCTCATCCTCCGCTTTTTGGGTTGACTCCGTCGACGCTGCTGCAGCTCGGGGCTCTGCGGGGGCCTCTGTCGTCATTCAGAGAACTGTGGCGGATCGCAACCTGCTGGCTGGTTCACGTTGACTTGCTGCATCTGCTCAGCAACTTGGTTGTCCTGCTGGTTGTCTCACGGTTGTGGCCGCCGCGTGCGCGACTACTGCTGGCGTTGGGACTTGGGATACTAGGGGCGGGGGGCGTCACCCTGCTGCTGGCACCGAACCAGGCGATCGTAAGCTGCGGTGGTTCAGGGGTCTTGCTAGCGCTGCTTATGCCGCTTTGGGTCTGGAGTAGGTCGTGGCCGAGGCGATTTGTGCCACTTGGGCTGGCGGCACTGATCCTCGGTGGTGGGATTCTGTCGTCTGTCGACTGGGCTGCTCACCTGGGCGGCGTCGTGGCGGGCCTTGTCTTCACCGGGATCGTCGATCGACCGGCCGTTACAGCGTAGCGCGACTTTTGCCGTCGCGTGGTGCCGGCCGGCTTGGAGTCTGGGTCGGTGCAGAAGGTGCCATCTGCGTCGGTTGATCGAGTCCGCTGATCAGCTTATCTAGCTCTCCAAGCTGCTCCGTCGAGCGCTCGACCCAGCCGTTCTTGACCCCGATCCGCTCGGCCATCTTGACGTTCGATTCGAGGACATCTTTGGCTTTGGTGAGCAGGTGCCGAAGCTGTTCTCGTAACAACAGGTCGTAAATCACCCGGCTATCCCCTCGGTTCACATCCGTCGGTACCGGTGCGGTGATCATGGCGTCGTAAAGCTCCCGATAGAGCGTCCCGACATGATAGCCCGCTGCCGTCGCCCAGGTCGGATTCTTGAGCTTGATCGTTTCGACGTACTTGGTGTTTGCCAGCAAGAAGGTCTTTGCCTTGCCGTCGAGGTCGAGCGCGAGCTGCTTCTGAGGCAATCGAAGCGGCAGGTCGCGAAAGCGCTTGTGCGCGATATGGGCCAGGTAAAAGTGCGACATCGCCAGGAAGAAGTTGTTCTGGAGTTGTTCGCCTTCTTTGCGCGCTTCGTAGACGGCCAGCGTTTGCTGGAACTTCGCGTCGGCTCCGCTGAGATCTTGCATCTCAAACAGGGCCAGTCCGTGCCTCGTCATCGTCTCGAGCCGATCGTTCAGGTTCAGGTCCTCGCGTTTTTCGACGAGCGCCAGCGCCTCGGCGGACTGTACCCAGCGCGATTCCTCGGCCAAGCACGCGGCATGGCGGAGCGCGGCATCTTTGGCGTGTTTGCTCGTTGGAAACATCGCCAGCAGTCGTTTATAGCGATCGGTGGCATCGGTGAATCGCCCGAGCGCTTCATAACTGAGCGCTGCGTTGAACAACGCTGGTGGTGCCCACGGGCTGTCCGAAAACTCGACGACCAACTTTTCATAGCTCTGAGCGGCGTCGGCGAACTTGTCGCCATCGAACAGCGCATCAGCCTCGCGAAACAGAGTTGGGGCGTCATAAGCGACGAAGTCTTCTTCGCCACCCTTGGCACCTTTGCCGACCGTAATGTGAAGATCTTCCATTTCGATCGACTGCACGGCCTGATTGGGTAGTCCGCTCGGCCGGACATTGCGACCGCTACAGCCGGTGCTGATCAGGCCGATACCAAGGCAGGCCCAAGCGACGACTTTGCTTGCGATACCACGACGAGACAGGGAGCGCTTCATGATATGAACTCCTTCAAAGAGTCTCACAAATCGGACCACTTTCGCACCTATGCCTACCGTGCCGATCCTTCCACAGACGCCTCCGTTCCGGCTCATCGATCGCATCGTTGAACACGACCTTGTGAACGGTTGCCTCGTCGCGGAAAAGCTCGTTTCGATGGACGATTCGCTGTGGCCGGCTGGCCTTCCGCTTTCGCCGTTCCGAGGCTTCCCCCAGACGTTGCTGATCGAGGCGTTATGTCAGGCGGCTGCGGCGTTCAACGTGCTTTCGGCGGCGGGGCCGTCCGAAGCCGGGAATTCGTCATCAGCGGTGCATCGTGGCTATTTAGTGGGCGCATCCGACCTCAGGTTCCCAAATTTTGTTGAGATCGGTGAAACCCTGCGTCTCTGCGTGAAAAAACAGCAGTCCATGGGCTCTTTGGTGTCGTTTCTTGGCGATGCGTACGCAATCTCATGCGAACGCAGCGTAGCTCCTCGGCAGGTCGTCTCTGGACGCCTGCTGTTTTCGCTGATGGCGGCGTGATATGCTGGAACCTCTCGAAATGAGCGATGTGTCCCGAGTAGAGAGCCCTCTAGTCCTTGTCCCTGCGTATAACGCTGGCCCCACGGTCGGCGAGGTGGTTGCGCAGGTCCGGGCGCTTGGGCTCACAGTGGTGGTGGTCGACGACGGCAGCAGTGATGATACAGGCGAGCGAGCGGCTGAGGCCGGTGCGATTGTGCTGCGTCATCCGAAGAACTTGGGCAAAGGCGCAGCACTCCAGACCGGCTTTGCCTATGCCAAGCGCTGTGGCGCGGCGGCCTTGATTACGATGGATGCCGACGGACAGCATGCGGCTGCCGAGCTTTCCAACATGCTGCAAGCGCACCACACCCATCCCGACAGCCTGATCATCGGCGTGCGAAGCTTCGACCCGCAGGTGATGCCGCGTCGTAGTCGTATCGGCAACCGGATCTCGACGTACTGGATCTCGCTGTTTGCGAAGCGTTTGCATCACGACACGCAGTCGGGCTTTCGCATTTATCCGCGACGGCTGTTTTCTCTGCCGCTGCGGACGCGAAGGTTTGATACCGAGACGGAGATCCTGTTGTGGGCGGCCAAGCTTGAGGTACCGCTCGTCGAGGTCCCGATCGCAACCATTTATCATGGCGGTCACCGCAGCCACTTCCGCAACTGGGAAGACACCCTGCGCGTGATTCGCTTGGTGCTTAGCTCGCCGCTGTGGCGGGTGATCCCAGAGGCGGGCGCGATGCCCCATGGAATGACGGAGGCCCTGTGAGCATGTACGAATCGGTTTCGCACGCAGACCGTGCGCAGAGTGCTTTTGGCAATCGTGGCGGTGCGTGGCGAAGTGCGCTAGCCAGCGCGCTTGTGGCGAGCACCTGCGTTCTTTTGCTCGGCCAGAGCGGCTGTGACAACGCCAACAAGCCGATCATCATCAAAGGCCCATCTGTGCAGCCGGTGCAGGACATTCGCTGGGGCACCATGCGAGCCGTCCACCGCGTTTCAATTGATGCTGCGAAGGGCGATGGCCGCGAACAGGTCAGTGTCCGGGGGGTCGTTGCCGTCGAGCGCCCGGACCGGTTCCGTCTGCAAGCCAAAGGACCCGGCGACATCACGCTCTTCGACCTGATCAAGGTCGGCGGCGATGTCAAAGTCGTGCAGAGCATGGCTGGTGCCGATAGCAGCTTGCAGCAGAAAGTGCTTCTTTCGATCGGTGCTGATCTGTCGGCGATGTTTGACCTTGAGCCCATCCATCCGTCGCACAAGAAGTACGTGGATCTCAAGGTCGGCGAGCTTCGCATCGTCGAAAACGAGCGCACGATCCGCGCTCAGCAGTTCAAAGAAGTGCAGGGCCAGTCGCTGCCGACCCACATTGATATCGATAACACCGCGCTCAACTACAAGGTATCGATCGACGTCGAGCAAGCTTCGCTCGATGAAAAGCTTGATCCTGCCCTGTTCCGTATGGGCAAGTAAGCTCGCATTTTGCCTGGTGCCTCGGCATTTTTGACGGCGCAACAAGGCGTGCTACCGTGAGCGCGCTTTTCTGTCGCTGGCACCATGAATCCACAGAACCCTCGCTATACCGAAGAAGACATCGTCGTCCTCGAAGGACTTGAGCCCGTCCGCAAGCGCCCCGGTATGTATATCGGTGGCGTCGACAGTCGTGGCTACCACCATTTGTTGTGGGAAATCCTCGATAACGCGATCGACGAAGTCATCAATGGTCACGCCAAGAGCATCAAGGTCATCCTGCATCGCGATCGTCGCTCGGTTACCGTCGAGGACGATGGTCGAGGCATCCCCACCGGTATCTTGCCAAAGTATGGCAAGAGTGCGCTCGAGGTCATTCTGACGACCCTGCATTCGGGCGGGAAGTTCCAGCAAGGCAGCTATACGCACTCGGGCGGTCTTCATGGCGTCGGTGCATCGGTAGTGAACGCCTTGTCCGCTGAACTGTGGGTCCGCATCCGTCGCGAGGGCAAGGAGGTCGAGCAGGGTTACCAGCGTGGAGTGGCCGTGACTCCGCTGCGCAGCGTTGGTTCGACCCGTGGGTCGGGAAGTAAGGTGTTTTTTCGTCCAGATCCCGAAATCTTCGGCGAGAAGGCGACCTTTGACCTTGGCCTGGTGCGCGAGCGACTAGAGGCCAAAAGTTACCTTCACAAAGGCCTTCGCATCCACTTCACCGACGAAGAAAGTGGAGAAACGCAGGAGCTTTCGCACCAGGGCGGCATTGCCGATTTCTTGCAAAAATGGGTCGCAGATCGCGGCAAGACGTCGCTGTGTCCGGTGGTGTATCTGTCCCGTGACGGTGGCGATGGCGGTATCCGGTTCGAGTTGTCATTTGTGTGGACCGAGGGTACCGACGAGGCGATCAAGAGCTTCGTCAACGGCATCCCAACGCCCTCGGGTGGAACGCATGAAAACGGGCTGAAGTCGGGCATCAACAAAGGCGTTCGCAACTTCATCGATACACACGGGCTTCTGCCTAAGGGTATCCAGCTTACCGCCGAGGACATCCGCGAAGGACTGGTCGCGATCCTGTCGTGTTATCTCCACGAGCCGCAGTTTCAAGGGCAGACCAAAGAACGGCTGAACAACACCGAAGTGACGGCAGAGCTTGACGGCGCGATCCGGACTTTCGTCGAGGGCTGGCTGAACAATAACCAGACCACCGCAGAGGCGATTGTGCAGCGGATCGTCGCTGCGGCTCGGGCTCGCGAGGCGATGAAGGCGGCCAGCCAGGCGGTGCCGCGTAAGTCAGTCGTCGGTCAGCGGCTGAATCTGCCTGGAAAGCTCGCCGACTGTACTGCGACTGATCCGCGCCAGGCCGAGCTGTTTATCGTCGAAGGTGACTCCGCAGGTGGCTCGGCGAAGCAGGGTCGGAATCGCAAGAACCAAGCGATCCTGCCGTTGCGCGGAAAAGTGCTCAACGCCGAGCAAGCGTCCATGAGCAAGCTGCTGTCGAATCGTGAGCTTCAAGACATCATCGCGGCGCTCGGCTGTGGGATGGGCGATAAGTACGATGAGGGCAAGCTGCGTTATGGGCGGATTTTCCTGCTGATGGATGCGGACAGCGACGGACATCACATCTCGACGTTGCTGCTTACGTTTATCTATCGCTATCTGCCAAAGCTTATCGAAAACGGTCATGTCTTCATTGCTCAGCCGCCGCTGTATCGCGTCGATGTTGGCAAAGAGACGTACTGGGTGCTCGACGATCAGCAGAAAGATGAGCTGATCGCGAAGCAGAAGCCGAACGCCAAGATCGACATTCAGCGCTTTAAGGGTCTTGGCGAGATGATGCCGCAGCAGTTGTGGGCGACGACACTTGATCCGAAGAAACGGGTGGCTCTGCGCGTGCAGATTGAAAATCGCGAGCAGACCGACCGGGTACTTGGTGAACTCATGGGCAAAGACCCGAGCGCTCGCTTTCGCTTCATCATGGAGCACGCGAGCGAAGCCCACGCCATCGACGTGTAGCGACGGGGGGCTTGATCCCCCCCGCAGTTTGATTAGAACGCTGCGTCGGGGAATGTCATCGGAGCGAGGTCGCTCGCTTCCACCTGGCGGCGATCGACGGCGATTCGGGGCAGAACCTGGGTCGCGAAGTAGCGAGCTGAAAAGACCTTGCCTTGGTAATAGGCTCGTTCGCGGTCGGCTCCTTCGGGGAGTGCCATAAGCTTGCTGTGCGCGAGCGCTGCATGGCGAATCAAGAGCCACGCGATCAATACCTCGGCGAGCGCGATCAGCACCCGGTTGCCCTGTAGACCGACGTGATAGAGCGATTCGCCCATTTTGCCAAGCAGGGACATCAGCATCGCCTGGACGTGTTCGAGCGCTTCCGACAGTGCGGTTCGCGCCTCGGCCAGCTCGCTGCCTCCCGCTTCTTCTGCGAGCGTTGCGTAGGCTTCGGCGAGGAGCTCTCGCAGCGTCTGACCACCGTCTCGGCCCACCTTGCGCAGCAGCAGATCGAGCGCCTGAATGTGAGTGGTCCCTTCGTACAGCGAGTCGATTTTCTGATCGCGGATGTACTGCTCGATCGGATAGTCCTCCAGGTATCCCGAGCCACCGAAGCACTGGAGCGAGACCGCGAGCAGCTCGTAGGCCTTTTCGGAACAGTAGCCTTTGATGAGCGGCAGGAGCAGATCGTTACGTCGCTCGACAGCCTGCGCAGCTTTGTGATCGGAAACGGCGAGAACCTCGCGCTGGTCTTGGAGCGAGGCCGCGTAGAAGCACAGGGCGCGCATGCCCTCGGCGTGACACTTTTGCACCAGCAGCATTCGCCGTACATCGGGATGAGACAGGATTGCGACGCGTGGCGAGGCTTTGTCCATCACCCGCAGCAGATCGGGGCCTTGGATGCGTTCCTGTGCGTAAGCAAGCGCGTTCAAGTACGCCGTCGACAGGGTCGCCATCGACTTTACGCCGATCGCCATGCGTGCCTGCTCAATGACGTTGAACATTTGGCGGATGCCATCGTGGACGTTGCCAAGCAGCAGGCCGCGCGCTGGGGTCTCATCGCCGAACACCAGCTCACAGGTCGACGAGGCACGCAGTCCCATCTTGTGCTCAACCTTGGTGGTGCGGACGCCGTTGCGCGCACCAATCGAGCCGTCTTTTTCGACCCAGAACTTGGGAACCAGGAACAGCGAGAGACCCTTGGTACCTGGGGCTGCCCCTTCAGGGCGCGCCAAGACGAGGTGGATGATGTTTTCGAAGTAGTCGTTGTCGCCCCCGGTGATGAAGCGTTTGACTCCTTCGATGTTCCATTCGTCGCCGGTGATGTGTGTGGCTTTGGTCTTTCCGGCACCGACGTCACTGCCCGCGTCGGGCTCGGTGAGCACCATGGTGCAGTTCCAGCGACGGTCGAGCGCTGCGGGTAGGAACCGTGCTCGCTGTTCCGGCGTCGCCAGGCGGTCGATAATCCGGAGCATGAACTGCGTGGTCAGATAAAAACCGGCCGCCGCATTGCTACCGGCGAGAAGCTCGTAGCCAGCCCAGTTGAGCGAAGGTGGGGCGTTCAATCCACCAAGCGACTCAGGCATCTCGATCAGGTGATACTCGCGATCGTGGTAGGCGTCGAGAGAGGCCCGCAGTTCTTTGGGCAGTCTCACCTCGCCGTCGGGGCCCAGCTCGACCCCTTGGCGATCGGCGGCCGCGAAGCTGGCTGCGAGTTCGTGTGTGGCTAGCTTTTCGACCTGGACCAGCGTCTCTTTCGCAGTCGCCGTATCGAGGCTTTGATAAGGACCCCGTCCGAGGATTCGGGAGCCGATGTCGTGGAACTCAAACAGGTTGAAAAACAGGTCACGCAGGTTGCTGCGGTAGTGGCTCGGTGCCGTCACGTCGCTCTCCTTCGTTCGGTCGAAAAAATTGGGCCGCAGTCTACTCGCTCACCCATCGTTTTGCATCAGTCCGCGTACATTGCCGCTGTCGGTGAGGCAGATATTCCAAGCGGCGGGCTTCTGTGGCAAGCCGGGCATGGTGACGATCTCGCCGGTGAGCGCGACCAGAAAGCCAGCTCCGGCCGATAGCCGAATCTCGCGTACGGTCAGGGTGTGACCCGTTGGCAGGCCAACTCGGCTGGGATCGTCGGATAGTGAGAGCTGGGTTTTGGCGACGCAGATCGGCAGGTTGCCGTAGCCCCAGCCGGTCAGTCGCTCGAGGTCTTTGTGCGCCGTCGAGGTCAGCGCTACGTCCGCTGCCCCATAGACGGTGCGTGCGACCTTCCCGAGCTTGTCGACAAATGGTTCGCTTACGTCGTACAAAAATCGCGGCTGTGGGGGAGCTGCGTCGGTGCGTTCGGCGACACTGGCCACAATCTGCGCCAGGGTTTCTGCCCCAGCTCCACCTTGGGCAAAGGCCGTGGTGCGGGCGACGCTTGCACCCTGCGCAGTCACCCTTGCCTCGAGCTGCTGCAATTCCGCTTCGCTATCGTCGGGAAATGCGTTGATGGCGACCACCGCTGGTAGCCCAAAGTGCTGCAGGCTACGTAGGTGCTGTCCCAGGTGTGCCATGCCACGATCGAGCGCCGACGCATCGGGCTGACTCGCGCTGTTCAGTTTGGCACCTCCGTGTAGCTTGAGCGCCCGCAATGTTGCTACGAGCACGACCAGTCGCGGCCATACTCCGAGCTGCCGACACTTTAGATCGAGGAATTTTTCGCCGCCGAGGTCGAAGCCAAAGCCCGCCTCGGTGATCAGGTAGTCGGCCATTCCCAGCCCGATTCGGGTGGCCAGCGCGGAGCTGCAGCCGTGAGCGATGTTGGCAAATGGCCCGCAGTGAACCAGCGCCGGTCCACCCTCCAGCGTCTGCACCAAGTTTGGCAACAGCGCATCACGCAGGACGGCCACCATCGCGCCGGTTGCCTGCAAATCATCGACGGTTACTGGTTGGCCTGACTCGGTTGCTCCAACGACAATGCGCGACAGTCGCGACTTCAGATCATCGTAGCTTGTCGATAGGGCCAGCACGGCCATGACTTCGCTGGCCGCTGTGATGTCGAAGCGTGCCTCCCGTGGCGTACCGTGTGCCTTGCCCCCAAGGCCAATCACGCAGCGACGTAAAAATCGGTCATTCATGTCCAGTGCGCGGCCCAGCGTGATTTGTCTGCCGTCGAGTTCACCCTTGTCGCCGAAGCGTTGACGATAATAGACGGCGTTATCGGCCAGCGCTGCGAGCAGGTTATGGGCAGTGGTGATGGCGTGCAGATCGCCGGTGAAGTGCAGGTTGATGTCATCGGCTGGATAGAGCGAGGCTCGCCCTCCGCCCGTTCCACCACCTTTGACGCCGAACACCGGACCAAGAGACGGCTCTCGCAACGCCAGCAGCGCCTGCTTGCCAATCCGCTGTAGACCCATTTGAAGACCCACGGCGGTGGTGGTCTTGCCTTCGCCCGCCGGGGTGGGGTTGATCGCAGAAACCAAGATGAGCCGTCCCTGCCGCGTCGGTGGGTGCGTCAGCAAGCGGGGGGACAGCTTCGCCTTGTCATGGCCATAGGGAATCAGATCGCTCGGGGACAACCCGAGGTCGGCGGCAACGGCGGTCAGCGGACGAACTTGAGATGTGTCGGTCATGGGTGGTCTTCATCCTCGCTGTCGACATTCAGTTTGCCAAGTCAATCCCGGGTCGCCCGGGCGCAATCGCGGTCTTGCTCCACGCTAAGGGGGAACGAAATTGCCTACAAATGATGATAGGGAGTTTTTCTGCTCAAATGTCGGATGGGTGTGCTTTGTCTTGCTTTGATTACATTGGTGTCGATATTGGTGACTTTATCGAATTTTACTCATCTGATTGATTGCAAATTAAATTATTATCGGAGAATAGTTACTTAACCTCTCAAGATGTCCTTGGGTAGCTGTCTTCACAATTCGCCGATTTGCAGCGGTTGTCGACGATATTGGCGGAGAAAAGTGTGGTTCCAAGTACCTCTTCGAGAGAACCTATGATTTGTAGAAAAGCTGTTGATCTCTATTCAAAAATTCGCTTACGATGAATTGACTCTGTCTATGCCAGGCGTAGCGAGGCCAGTAGGTATGACCAAGTCGGATCTTATCGAGAAGGTAGCTGCTCAGCTCAATCTGCCCAAAGGGAAGGCGGAGCTGATCATCAATTGCATATTTGACTCCATGGAGGACTCCCTCAAGAACGGGAACCGGATCGAGATTCGAGGCTTCGGCAGCTTCGAGATCCGGCGCTACAAGGCCTATGAGGGGCGAAATCCACGGACCGGCGATCCCGTCGGAGTAAACCCCAAGCGCTTGCCGTTCTTCAAGGTCGGCAAGGAGCTCAAGGAGCGCGTAAACCAAGGCGGCGCGGCGATTCGTTCGACGAAACCAGCCAAAGCGGCAGCGGCACCGGCGGCTCCCGCAGCGACGGCGCCAGCGGCGGCACCAGCCCCAGCGGCGGCTCCCGCAGCGACGGCACCGGCAGCCCCAGCGGCAGCCCCGGCGACGCCAGCTGCGGTCAGCAAGAAAAAGCCCGTCGCAAAGACGCGCTAGATCGCGAGCTGTTTATCGCTCGCGCTCGTCGCTCGCTACTTTCCGTCGCGTAGGCCGTGGGCTGGCCAGCCTGCTCGCCACGCTGAGATCTCGGTGCCGTTTCCGCCTGCCGTCGAGACAGCCGTCACAGCTTGCGCCGACGATGCGTGAATTACAGCCGCAATGGCTGCCGTCTTCACCGTGTCATCATCGAGCGGGGCCGCCGTGAGCAGCGTCTGCTTGTGCGCTTCGATGTAGCCGGTGTTGTAGTTGCCCGCACGGAAGTCCGGTTCCTGCATCACGCGACGGTGAAACGACAGGTTGGTCTTGATTCCGCCGATCTGGTATTCGCTGAGCGCGCGGCTCATTCGATCGATGGCTTCGGCTCGCGTCGGAGCCCAGACGACCAGCTTCGAGATCAGGTTGTCGTAGAACATGCTGATCTCGGCGTTTTCATAGACGCCGCTGTCATTGCGTACCCACGGTCCCGACGGATTGCGCAGCCGCGTGATCTTGCCTGGCGACGGCAAAAAGCGCAGCGAGTCTTCGGCGCAGACACGAACCTCAATGGCGGCGCCGCGAAGCTGCAAGTCTTGCTGACGGAACGGCAGTGGATGACCTTCCGCGACGCGAATCTGCAAGTGAACCAGATCGAGCCCCGTCACCATCTCCGTCACTGGATGCTCGACCTGCAGCCGCGTGTTCATCTCCAGGAAGTAGAAGTTGCCGTCGGCCCCGAGCAGAAACTCGAACGTCCCCGCGGAGAAGTACCCGACGGCCTTCGCGCCGCGCACGGCCACCTCGCCCATGCGCGCGACGAGCTCGGGCGACACGGCGG